>NZ_JBUZNK010000006.1:0-203617 GCF_055326445.1 Georgenia sp. Z2081 | reverse complement strand
GGGGGGAGCGGGGAAACCCCCCCCCCCCCACCCCCCCCCCCCTTCACTCCCCCCCCCCCCCCCCCCCCCCCCCCCCCCCCCCCCGCGGCGGTTCACGGCCTGCCGGCTGATTCCGGCTCGCCCACCGCCCCACCGCTGCGTAGGCTCCTCTCGCACCGCAGCACCATCGACCCGTGGAGGTCCCCATGGCCGACTCCGGCCGCGCGCGCCGGCTCGCCGAGCGCATCCAGCAGATCGTCGCCCGCATGCTCGACACGCGGATCAAGGACCCGCGCCTCGGGTTCGTCACGGTCACCGACGTCCGGGTGACGGGCGACCTTCAGCACGCCACCGTCTTCTACACGGTCTACGGCTCCGACGAGGACCGCGCGGGAACCGCCGCCGCGCTGAGGTCGGCGACGGGCATCCTCCGCTCCGAGGTCGGCAAGCAGACCGGTGTGCGACTCACGCCGACCCTGGACTTCGTGCTCGACGCACTCCCGACCACCGCCCAGGACCTGGCCGACCGACTCGCCGAGGCCAAGCTGCGCGACGAGCAGATCGCCGCGGCCGCCGCGGACGCCACCTACGCCGGCGACGCCGACCCGTACAAGGCGCCCCGGGAAGAGATCGACGACGAGGCCGGCGACGAGGGATACGTCGACGGGCCCGACGACGAGGAGCCCCGCGACGAGGGCGCCGGCGATCCGGCACCCGCCGTCGACGACGACCGGAAGATCGTCGGGGAGATCGACGGCGACGAGGACCTCTACCGAGCCCCGGTCAGTGACGACCCGGCCGCGGACCCGTTCGATCCCGCCGCCGAGGCCGACGACGAGCCCCGCGACGCAGCCGGCCGCGCGTGAGGATCCCGCGCGGCCGCGCCACGGCTGCGGACGGCGTGCTGCTCGTCGACAAGCCGCAGGGCCTGACGAGCCACGACGTCGTCGCGCGGGTGCGGCGCATGGCCGCGACCCGCAAGGTCGGGCACGCCGGCACGCTCGACCCGATGGCGACAGGGCTGCTGGTGCTCGGCGTCGGGCGGGCGACCCGCCTGCTCACGTACGTGGTCGGCGCGGACAAGACATACGAGGCGACGATCCGGCTCGGTGTCAGCACCACCACCGACGACGCCGAGGGGCAGGTCGACGGTGCGCCCGGGGGGAGCATCGACGTCGCCCTGGATGGCCTGCCCGGGGCGCTCGGTCGGCTGACCGGGGTGATCTCCCAGGTCCCGTCCGCGGTATCGGCGATCAAGGTCGACGGGAAGCGGGCCTACGCGCGTGTGCGGGACGGCGAGGGCGTCGAGCTCGCCGCGCGCGAGGTGACCGTCCACGAGCTCGACGTCGTGGGCGAGCCGCGCGGCGTCGTCGTGCCGGCCGAGGAGCCGGGGGAGGGGACGGCGGTCGTCGACGTCGAGGTGCGCGTGCGGTGCTCCTCGGGCACGTACGTGCGGGCGATCGCGCGGGACCTCGGCGCCGAGCTCGGCACGGGCGGGCACCTCACCGCGCTGCGGCGCACGGCGGTGGGGCCGTTCGACGTCGACGAAGGTTCGACCCTCGAGGCCATGGCGGAGTCGATCGCCGAGGAGGTGGAGGACGCGTCGGGTGAGGGGTCGGGCGACGGCGCGGGCGGCCGGTCCGGGCCCAGCGAGCGGACCGTAGCCCGACCGACGTCCGAGGAGCCCGGCGCCGGCGTGCTCACGACGCTGCCGGCCGGCATGCTCGCGCGTCGCCTGTTCCGCGTGCGCGAGCTCACCGGGGCCGAGACGACGGCCGTGCGCTACGGGCAGCGGATCGGTCCGAGCGGCGGCGACAGCGAGGCGTCGGGCGCGTCCGTCGTCGCGGCCTTCGCCCCGGCCGGCCACCTCGTGGCTCTCCTGGCCGACGAGCGAGGCAGGGCACGGCCGGTGCTCGTGCTCGACCCGGCCTGATCGAGTCACCCCTCGAACCGTGACTCCCGGGCCGGGTGACTGGCGACTCTGTGATGCGCGCTGCGACGATGTTTCCACATGTTCGCCCAGGTCACGCCCGTCCACAGGTGCGATCGGCGGCCCTGTCGATGTCAGTGGTCACTCATAGCCTGGGTGCAGATCGAACGCCGTTCGGTCGCCGCACCCGCCCGCCGCACGAGAGGTGGTAGGGCCAAGGACCTCGGGGGAGGTGTCGACGATGACGCTGAACGATCTGGGCACGCCTGGTGACGGGAAGCCGGCCGGCGGCGGGTCGACGCCGGACGGGTTGCCACTCGGTGGGGAAGACCCTCGGTCTCCGGCCCCCGAGATGGACGAGCTACTGTCCGCACCGGTCCCCGAGGATCCCGAGGCCCTGGTGGCCGGATCGGACGGGGCGAAGGCGTCGGACCTCGGCGTAGGCCCGAGTGCCGACGCCTCTCCTGGTCGCACCGGTCTACCAGGCCTGCCGGACCTGCCTGACGTCTCTCACCTGCCCGACCTACCCGACCTGCCTGACCTGTCCGTCCTGCTTCCTGCGCTCGTGCGGACGTCGTTCGCGACCGAGCGCGAGGCGGTGGACCACATCCAGCTCCTCGAGCAGGTCAAGGCGGCGAGCGCGGCCGGGCAGGCTCTCGCGGCGGCGGAACTCGCTCGGGTGCGTGGGGAGGCGGAGGAGGAGCGCGGCGTCCCGATCGAGGAGCGGGGCAAGGGGCTCGCCGCCGAGGTGGCCCTCGCCCGCAAGGAGACGGCCGGCCGCGGATCGTGCCACCTCGGACTTGCGAAAGCTCTGGTCCACGAGCTGCCGTGCACGCTCGAGCTGATGAGCCAGGGTCTCGTCTCCGAGTGGCGCGCGACCATCCTCGCCCGCGAGACGGCCGGCCTGTCCGTCGAGGACCGGCGACGCGTCGATGCGGCGCTGGCCGAGGACCTGCCGACCTGGGGCGACAAGCAGGTGCAGAACCACGCCCGGAAGAAGGCGCACGAGCTGGACGACCAGGCCGCGCAGCTGCGGCACCGGCGGGAGCGGAACAGGCGCCGCGTGAGCGTGCGGCCGGCCGACGGCTCGATGGCCCACCTCACCGCGTACCTGCCGATGGTCGAGGCCGTCCGGGTCCATGCCTCCCTGCACAACCAGGCGGCCACGGTCGTCAACGCCGGCGAGGCGGGGGAGCGGAGCGCCGCGCAGGTCGCGGCGGACCTTCTCGTCGAGCACGTCACCGGGGCCTCGGCGAGCGAGCCGCGGGACGTCGACCTCACGATCGTCATGACCGACCGCACGCTCGCCGGTGGCGACGAGCCCGCATGGCTGCCCGGCCAGGGCCCGCTGTCGGCGCAGGTCGCCCGCGACGAGGTCCGGGAGTCCGCCAGGGTCTGGTTCCGGCGACTCTGGACCGACCCGGCCACCGGTGGCGTGGTGAGCATGGAGTCGCAGCGACGTACCTTCGGCGGACAGCTCCGCCGGCTCATCCTCATGCGTGACGACGGGTGCACCGAGCCCTACTGCGACGCGCCCGCCGAGCACGTCGACCACGCGGAACCGCACGCCGACGGAGGAACCACGAGCTTCACGAACGGCTCCGGGCTGTGCGCGGCGCACAACTACGCGAAGCAGAATCCCGGGTGGCGGCACCGGCTCGGTGCCGACGGCGACCGGCTCGACGTCTGGACCCCCACCGGTCACCGGTACAGCGTGCCGAGATCGCCGTTCCCCTACCGGATCCGCCCCATGCCTCCGCCGATGACCAAGGCGCAGCACGAAGAGCTCAAGGAACGCGTCGCGGCGCGGGTCCTACGGTCCGGCGATCCGCCGGGTGCGGCCGAGACTGAAAGTGGACCGACCGGCGATCCGCCGGGCGAGGTCGGACGTGGCGCCGAGCCGTGAGGGGTATGCGAACGCCGCGTGAGGCGCCGGGAGCGCGCGACGTCGGCCTCGGGTAGCGATCAGTGAGGGCCGTGCGTCCCGGTGGTCCGTGCCGCCGCGACCCGCTCGGCCGCGATCTGGTCGAGGATCGCTGCCAGGCCCGGCATCGAGCGCCCCGGACCCACCGCCAGGTAGCCGGGCCGGTGGATCTCCGGGGCGTCGGGGTCGCCGTCGAGCACGAGATGGTCGACGACGCCGCCCGCTGCCCGCACCAGGTGCGCGCCCGCGGACACGTCCCACGGGCTCGTCCGCAGGCCGAAGGTCGCATCCAGGCGCCCCGCGGCGACGAGCGCGAGCTCGGCGGCCCCCGCACCCAGCGACCGCAGCGCGGTCACCGTGGTCATCAGCTCGGCGTGGTGCGCCGCCGTCGCCGGGTGAGCGAGGTCGCGCACGCCCGGATACCCGGACGCCACGACGCACTCGATGTCCGTCCGCGCGACAGGCCCCGGAGCGCGCTCGGGGCGCGTCGTCGTCGGGCTCCCGTCGAGCGGGTGCGTCTGGACGTGGCAGCCCTTGTCGTCTGCGAGCACCTCGAGCCCGAGCTCGGGGATCCGCACCACGGCGGCGACCGTCTCGTCCCCGACCTGCGCCGCGATGGACGTGCAGTAGATCGGCACGCCGGCCGCGAAGTTCGACGTCCCGTCGATCGGGTCGACGACGAAGGTCACCACGCCCGGCGGCGTCGGGTAGAAGGGCGGGACCGGGCCGCCCCCGACGACGTCGAGGCCACCCTCCTCGCCGAGGATCCGTGAGTCGGGCACGTGCCTGCGCAGCACCTCGATCGCGATCTCCTCGCTGCGGCGGTCGTGGACGGTGACGATGTCGTGGGCGTCGCGCTTGAGCTCGCGCTCCGCCGCCGCGCCCGAGACCCCGAGGAGGTAGTCGCAGATCTGCCCCGCCGCGTCGCGCACGGCGTCGAGCAGCTCGGCCGGGGAGGGGACCGCACCCGGCTCGGCGCCCGCGTCTCGACCCGCGCGCTCGTCACGCTCGCCGCGGTCGCTACCGGTCGCGCTCACGTTCTCGTTCGCGTTCGCAGTCATCCGTGCGTGCCCCGCTTCTCTCGTCCGATCCGGTCCCGCGCTCGACCCGGTCACAGCTCGCTCGACCCGCCGATACCCAGGTCGACGTACTCCAGGTCCGGCAGGTCGGTGAGCCGCCGGACGTGCGTCCCGTACAGACCGCGCCCCGCGTCGCTGAGGATCGCATGGTGGATCGGCACCACCGCCCGCGGCCGGATGCGCCTGACGAACCCGACACCGTCCCGGGACGCGGACCACGGGGCGGACAGGGGATGCGCGAGGACGTCGACCTCGCCGGGCTCGGCGTCGAGCGCGTCGCCGGGGTGGAAGAGCGTGGGCTCGCCGTCGGCGGACAGGACGAGCCCCGCGTTGGGCACCCGCTCGACGGCCTCGAACGCGTGGGCGTGCAGCTCGCCCACCACACGCACCCGCAGGTCACCGACCGCCAGCTCACCGCCCGGCTCGAGCGGGCGCGCGGTGCTCAGCCCGGCCCGCCGCAGCGCCTCGGTCGAGGTCGGGTCCGCGTGGAGGACCGCGCGCGGGTTGGCGGCGAGCAGGGCGGGGACGCGGTCGACGTCGAGGTGGTCGGCGTGGACGTGCGTGACGAGCACGGCGTCGAGGTCGGTGACGTCGTCGAAGGCGGGCGACAGGGTGCCGGGATCGATGAGGACCCGGCGTCCCGCGGACTCGACGAGCAGGCAGGCGTGGCCGAGATGGGTGACGCGCATGCCCCCACGCTATCGGCGCGCGCCGCAGGGCGTCCCGGGCCCGGGCCGACGACGCCGTCGGCGCACCGGCACCGGCACCGGCCCCGGGTTCGTCGGCGTCTCGGCGGCGTCGGGCGGACGGCCGCCTCCCGACCGACGGAGCCGCGCCACAGCCGAACTACAGTGATCCTGCGGCGCGACGCGTCGTCCCCGGCGACGGGGCGCGCACACGAAGGGCGAACGGTGCAGGTCTGGCACGACTCCGAGGAGATCCCGCGCGACCTCGGCCCCATCGTCCTCACGGTCGGCGTCTTCGACGGCGTCCACCGCGGCCATCGTGCCCTGCTGGCGGCGACCGTCGAGGAGGCCGCGAAGCGCTCGCTCCCGGCCGTCGCGCTGACCTTCGACCCGCACCCGGCCCAGGTGCACCGCCCCGAGGACGATCTCGTCCTCGTCGCCAACGCCGCCGACCGCATCGAGCGGCTCTCCGCCCTCGGCCTCGACGGGGTCCTCCTGCAGCACTACGACCTGGAGTTCGCCTCGGCGACCCCGCAGGAGTTCGTCACGGACTACCTCCGGCGCGACCTGGAGGTCGCCTGCCTCGTCGTGGGGGAGGACGTCCGCTTCGGGCGCGACAACGCCGGCGACGCCGACGTGCTGCGCGACCTGTGCGACCGCCTGGGCATCGAGCTCGTCCTCGTCGCCGAGGTCGCCTGCGACCTCACGGGCCGACGCTGGTCGTCGACCTGGATCCGGCAGTCCCTGGCCGCCGGTGACGTCCACCAGGCCGCCCGCATCCTCGGCCGGCCGCACCGGCTGCGCGGCGTCGTCGTGCGGGGGTTCCGTCGCGGCCGCGAGCTCGGGTACCCGACCGCCAACCTGGCCCCCGACGATCTCGGCGTGGTCCCGGCCGACGGCGTCTACGCCGGTTGGCTGCTCCCGGGACCGTTCGAGACGCCGGGTGCCGCGGACTCCGGCGCCACCCGGCTGCCGGCCGCGATCTCCGTCGGCACGAACCCCACGTTCCAGGGCACCGAGCGCACCGTCGAGGCCCACGTGCTCGGCCGCAGCGACCTCGACCTGTACGACGAGGAGGTCGTCGTCGAGTTCGTCGCGCACCTGCGGCCCATGGTCGCCTTCGACGGCATGGAGCCGCTCATGGTGCAGATGCGTGCCGACGTCGAGGACGCGGCGGGGATCCTCGGCGTCCCGGTCCCACCCGACCTGGCGCCCGACTCCGTCACGGCCACCTGAGCCGCCACCTCCCCTCAGGGCACCGGGCAGCGGACCCGAACGAGCCGGCACGACGAGGCGCTCGGGTCGTGGCGCCCGGTCCTGCTGCTCACGCCGCCGCGCGGGCCGGCTCGACCAGGCGGCCGTCGGCGATGTGCAGGGTGGTGTCGACACTGCCGAGCGTGGACTCGTCGTGGCTCACCAGCAGGGTCGCGGCGCCGGTGGACCGGGTCAGCTCCGTGAGGAGGTCGACGATCTGCGTGCCCCGCTCGTGGTCGAGCGCCGAGGTCGGCTCGTCGACGAGCAGCACCGCCGGGTCGCCGACGAGCGCGCGCGCGATGTTGACCCGCTGACGCTGTCCGCCGGAGAGCTGGTGCGGCCTGCGGCCGAGCTCCCGCTCCAGGCCGACGCGCGCGAGCATGTCGGCCGCACGATCCTCCGCGTCGCGCAGCGAACCACCCAGCATGTGCGCGGTCACCATGAGCTGCTCCAGCGAGGTCAGGCTCGGCAGCAGCTTCGGCTGCTGGAACACGATGCCGATGCTTCTGCGGCGCAGCTCGGCGCGCTCCGGCTCGCCGAGCGTCCGGCCGGCGCCCGTCACCACGGTCTGCCCCACCTGCACGAGCCCGGAGTCGGGGAGCGTGAGCGTGGCGGCGATCGCCAGCAGGCTCGACTTCCCCGACCCGGAGGGGCCCAGTAGCGCCGTCGTCGTCCCCGGCGCGACGTCGAGCGAGACGTCGTCGACGGCGGTGAGCCGGCCGTCGCCGTCGGGGTAGGAGAGCGTGACGTGGTCGAGGACGAGTCCGGTGGAGGTCATGGCGTACACCTTTCGGTCGCGAGCGGATCGGCGAGGGTGGCCCGGTGAGGTCGGGGCGGCGGGTCAGGAGGCGTTGAGCGCCGCGTGCGGGTCGACGGCCGCGATGCGGCGCAGCGACAGGCCGGCGCCGAGCAGGCCGAGAACGACGAGGATCGCGACGGGCACGACCGTGGTCGTCCATCCGATGGCGACGGGCATGACTCCGGAGATGGCCCAGGCGGTGAGCGTCGCGAGCCCGGAGCCGAGCACGGTCCCGGCGAGCAGGAGAACTGCGGCCTGGCCGAGCGCGTCGCGCAGCAGATACCCGGTCGATGCGCCGAGGGCCTTGAGCACGGCGACGTCGTCCGAGCGGCTGATCGTCCACACCGTGAAGAAAGAGCCGACGACGAGCGCCGAGATCGCGTACAGGAAGCCCTGCATGAGCATGAGCGAGCCGTTCTCCGAGGCGTAGGAGCCGATCGCCTGCAGCGAGTCGCCGCGGGAGACGGTGGTGGTCCCCAGCTCGGCGTCGATACCGGCGAGGTCGGCGCCGGACGCGGTCTCCAGGGCGACGACGGTGGCCACGAGGTCCCCACCGCCCGCGCCTGCGCCGCCCGTCGACGCCGGGGAGCCGACCGTCTGCCAGTCGGCCAGCGTCGTCCACACCACGGGCGTGTGGGAGAAGCTGGCGTCGGTGTCCGCGACGCCCGCGACGTCGAGGTCCTGACCGGCGACGGCGAGCGTGTCGCCCGCTCCGGCGTCCAGCTCCTCGGCGGCGCCGGGGGAGAGCCAGACCGACCCGTCCGCGAGGTCGACGTCGCCCGGCACCGCGAACGACCCCGGCTCGGCGCCCAGGACGGTGACGCTCGCGGTGCTGCCGTCGACCGACGACCGCGTCGTGGCGACCCCGAGCGGCGCCGTCTGCTCCACGCCGTCGGCCCCGGCGAGGGTTTCCCACTGCGCGGCGTCGACCTGGGAGGACGTGAAGCTCGGCTCCTCCTCGGAGCCGAACGCCAGGTGGTCGGCGGGCAGGTCGGCGATCGCCGACGTCGACTCGCGGGCGAGCCCCGACGTCAGCGCCGACAGGAACGTGACGAGGAAGGTGATGAGGACGACGACGCCCGTCATGAGGGCGAAGCGGCCGGAGGCGAAGCGCAGGTCGCGCCAGGCGACGAACATGGTGGAAGCTCCTCGGGTCGGACGAGGCTCCAGGTTCGCGCTGCACCACCCCGGCCCACATCGGCCGGAGGGGACGGGTGTAGGCGCCGCGAGGTGCAGGCCTCGCTCAACCTTTCGGCCGATCCGTCCCGGCGGCCGCGTCCGTACTGTGGTGCGGTGACCCTCCTGCCCGCAGCGCCGCCTGCCGCGCCGCCCGTAGCGCCGCCCGGCCGACGTGCCGCCCGCGCCATGCAGCTCGGGCTGGACGTGCTCGCCCTCGTGCTGGCCGCCCTCGTCGTGTGGCGCGGCGAGCAGGCCGCCCCCTACGGCCTGGCCTTCGGCGTCGTGCACCTGGTCGGACGGCTCGCGCTCGGACCGGTCGTGCACGAGCGGGCCGGCGCCCGCCCGGTGCGTCCGCGCGTGGCCGTCGCCTGGGTCGCCGTCCTCACCGTCCTCGCCCTCGCCGCCGGGTTCGCGGGCACCGAGGGGATCTGGCTCGCCTTCCCCGTCTTCTTGCTCCAGCTGCACGTCCTGCCCACGCTCGCCGGGATCGTCGCGGTCGCGGCCACCACGGCCGTCACGGTGCTGGCCGGCGCCGGTCGGGACGGGCTGGGCGTCGGGGCGGTGCTCGGCCCGGTGCTCGGCGCCGCGGTGTGCGTCGGCGTCGTCCTCGGCGTACGCGCCGTCCTGGCGGAGGCCGACCAGCGCCGCGAGCTCCTCGAGGACCTCGTCGCCGCCCGGCAGGTCCTCGCCGAGCGGGAGCGTGCCTCCGCCGTCGCCGCCGAGCGGCAGCGCATGGCCCGCGAGATCCACGACAGCCTCGCCCAGGGTCTGGCCTCCGTCGAGCTCGTCCTGCGCGCCGCCGACGGCGCGCTCGCCGCGGGGGAGACCGTGAAGGCGCGGGGCCTGGTCGACACCGCGCGCACGGCCGCGCGGGACAACCTCGCCGAGGCCCGCGCCTTCGTCCGCGACCTGCCCTCGCCCCTGGTCGACACCGGCCTGCACGATGCCGTCGCCCGACTCGCCGAGCAGACCACCCGTGCCGGCGGCGTCCGGGTCGACGTCACGGTCACCGGCGACGAGCGGGCCCTGCCCGATGCCGTCGAGCAGGCCCTGTGGCGGGTCGCGCAGCAGGCGCTCGCGAACACCGTCGAGCACGCCGGCGCGACCGCGGCCCACGTCACGCTCAGCTACCTCGGCGAGGCCGTCGCGCTCGACGTCGTCGACGACGGCACCGGGTTCGACCCGGCACGAGTGCACGGTGGGATGCGTGGGGAGGCCGGACCCGATGCCGCCGCACCGCGCGACCGAGGGACCGGGCTCGACGGCATGCACGAAAGGCTTCGCGCCGTCGGCGGATCGTTGACGGTCGAGTCGGCCCCGTCGTCCGGCACGGCCGTGGGCGCGGTGGTGCCGCTGTGAACGCGGCGACCCTGCGCGTCGTCCTCGTCGACGACCACCCCGTGGTGCGCGCCGGCCTGCGCGCGGTGCTCGACGCCGAGCCGGACCTCGACGTCGTCGCCGACGTCGGCGACGGCGACGCCCTGCTCGAGCTGCTCGCGACGGGGGAGAGCGTCGACGTCGTCCTCATGGACCTCCAGCTCGGCGCGGGGCGGCCCGACGGCGCCGCGGTCACGCGCCGGGTCCACGAGTCGGGCGGGCCGCCCGTGCTCGTGGTGACCACCTACGACACGGAGTCCGACATCCTCGCGGCGCTCGACGCCGGGGCGCTCGGTTACCTCCTCAAGGACGCCCCCACCGACGAGCTCGTGGCCGGCGTGCGCGCCGCCGCCCAGGGCCGCACGGTCCTCGACCCCTCGGTGCAGTCCCGGCTGGTCGGGCGCATGCGCTCGCCCGCCACTGCCCTGACCCCCCGCGAGCTCGAGGTGCTCGACCGGCTCGCCCGCGGCGAGTCCAACGACCAGATCGCGAGAGCGCTGTTCCTCTCCCGCGCGACGGTCAAGTCCCACCTCGCGCACGTCTACGACAAGCTCGGGGTCGACAGCCGGACCGCCGCCGTCGCCCGCGCCCGGGAGCGCGGTCTGCTGCGGGGCTGACGGGAGCGCGGTCTCCTGCGCGGATGACCGCTCGCAGCTCCTGTGCAGCCGACCACCCGCGGTGTGCGGCGTCACGCCGTGCGACCCGGCGCCGACGCGCGGCCTTGGTAGGCTGGTCGTTGCCGTCAAGCCGGCCACGGATGCGTCATGCCCGGGAGAACAAGCCCCGGAGCTCCGTGCAACGAACCGAACTGGAGACACATGGCCCTCTCGAAGGACGTCAAGCAGCAGATCATCGCCGAGTACGCGACCCATGAGGGCGACACCGGTTCCCCCGAGGTCCAGGTCGCGATGCTCTCGCGCCGGATCAAGGACCTCACCGAGCACTTCAAGGGCCACAAGCACGACCATCACTCGCGTCGTGGGCTCATGCTCCTCATCGGCCAGCGCAAGCGACTGCTCGCGTACCTCGCCGCCGAGGACATCGAGCGGTACCGCTCCCTCATCGCGCGTCTCGGCCTGCGCCGCTGACGTCATCGGCCCCGGGCCCCGCAGGGGCCCGGGGCCGCTCTGCGACGCGCGGCGTCGACACAGAGCGCGACACAACTGAATCCACCGCAGCACACCGCCGCACCAGGCCGTTCGTCCGGTCCTCGGTAGTGGCCTCCGGAAGCGCACCGGCGCCGTCCGTGGGCCTCGATCGATGACCGTCGGGGGCGGGCGCGGCACGACCGACAAGGAGGCCCTCATGGAGGGACCCGAGATCACCGCGGCCGAGGCCGTCATCGACAACGGCCGCTTCGGCACCCGTACCGTCCGCTTCGAGACCGGACGCCTGGCCCGCCAGGCCGCTGGCTCCGCCGTCGCCTACCTCGACGAGGAGACGATGGTGCTGTCCGCCACGACGGCCGGCAAGCACCCCAAGGACCACTTCGACTTCTTCCCGCTCACCGTCGACATCGAGGAGCGCCAGTACGCCGCCGGCAAGATCCCCGGCGCGTTCTTCCGCCGCGAGGGGCGCCCCTCGACCGACGCGATCCTCGCCTGCCGCCTCATCGACCGCCCGCTGCGCCCCTCGTTCGTCAAGGGCCTGCGCAACGAGATCCAGGTCGTCGGCACCATCTTCGCCGTCCACCCGGACGACGCCTACGACGTCGTGGCCATGAACGCCGCGTCGATGTCCACCCAGATCGCCGGCCTGCCTTTCTCGGGCCCGATCGGCTCGGTGCGCGTCGCCCTCGTCGAGGACCAGTGGGTCGCGTTCCCGCGCTACTCCGAGCTCGAGCGCTCCGTCTTCTCCATGGTCGTCGCCGGCCGCCGGGTCGAGACCAAGGGCGGCGCCGACATCGCCGTCATGATGGTCGAGGCCGAGGCCTCCGACAACGTCTTCGACCTCATCGCCGGGGGAGCCACCAAGCCGACCGAGGAGGTCGTCTCCCAGGGCCTGGAGGCCGCGAAGACCTTCATCGGCGCCCTCTGCGACGCCCAGTCCGAGCTCGCGGCCACGACCGCGAAGCCGACCGGCGACTTCCCGCTGTTCCCGGACCACGCCGACGACGCGCTCGCCGCCGTCGAGGGCCACGTCCTCGCCGACGTCCAGCAGGCCATCACGATCCCCGGCAAGCAGGACCGCGAGACCCGACAGGACGAGATCAAGACCGCGATGCTCGAGGCGCTCGGCGAGCAGTTCGAGGGCCGCGAGAAGGAGCTCTCCGCCGCGTACCGCACTGTGACGAAGGAGGTCGTGCGCAAGCGCGTCCTCACCGAGGGCATCCGCATGGACGGCCGTGGGCTCAAGGACATCCGCACGATCTCGGCCGAGGTCGAAGTCCTGCCGCGCGTCCACGGCTCGGCGCTGTTCGAGCGCGGCGAGACCCAGATCCTGGGTGTCACCACGCTCAACATGCTGAAGATGGAGCAGCAGATCGACTCGCTGTCGCCCGTCACCAAGAAGCGCTACATGCACCACTACAACTTCCCGCCCTACTCCACGGGCGAGACGGGGCGCGTCGGCTCGCCGAAGCGCCGCGAGATCGGCCACGGCGCGCTCGCCGAGCGTGCCCTCATGCCCGTCCTGCCCAGCCGCACCGAGTTCCCCTACGCGATCCGTCAGGTCTCCGAGGCGCTCGGCTCCAACGGCTCGACGTCGATGGGCTCGGTCTGCGCGTCGACCCTCGCGATGCTCAACGCGGGCGTGCCGCTGCGCGCCCCCGTGGCCGGCATCGCCATGGGCCTGATGTCCGACGAGGTCGACGGCGAGACCCGCTACGCGGCGCTCACCGACATCCTCGGCGCCGAGGACGCGCAGGGCGACATGGACTTCAAGGTCGCCGGCACGCGCGAGCTCGTCACGGCCATCCAGCTCGACACCAAGCTCGACGGCCTCCCGGCCTCCGTGCTCACCGGTGCGCTGACCCAGGCCCGCGACGCCCGCCTGTTCATCCTCGACGTGATGAACGAGGCGATCGACGCCCCCGACGAGATGGCCCCGACGGCGCCGCGCATCATCACCGTCCAGGTCCCGGTCGACAAGATCGGCGAGGTCATCGGCCCCAAGGGCAAGATGATCAACCAGATCCAGGAGGACACCGGCGCGGACATCTCGATCGAGGATGACGGCACCGTGTTCATCGGTGCGGTCGACGGCCCGTCCGCCGAGGCGGCTCGCCAGGCCATCAACTCGATCGCCAACCCGCAGATGCCTGAGGTCGGCGAGCGGTTCGTCGGCACGGTCGTCAAGACCACGTCGTTCGGCGCGTTCGTCTCGCTCACGCCGGGCAAGGACGGCCTGCTGCACATCTCGCAGGTCAAGCGCCTCGTCGGCGGCCGCCGGATCGACTCCGTCGAGGAGGTCCTCCAGGTGGGCGCCAAGGTGCAGGTCGAGCTCGCCGAGATCGACCCGCGCGGCAAGCTCTCGCTGCACGCCGTCGTCGAGGGCGACGAGTCCGGCCCGGCCGCCGATGCCGAGGGCTCCGCGCCGGAGGCCGACGCCGACGAGAAGCCGGCCCGTCGCGAGCGCGCGCCGCGCGAGCGTCGTCCGCGCACGCGGACCCGCAGCGCGGCCGCCGACTCCGACGAGTGAGCGCGGTTCTGCTTCGCGAGTGAGCGCGTCGCCCATCGGCGTCGCGCGACTCGACCACCGACCGGGGGTCGGGCCCGTCAAGGGCCCGGCCCCCGTCGGCGCGGGACCGGTTGCCGGGGTCCCGGCCTACGATTGGTCGATGCCCTACGACCCCCGCATCATCACCGGCGGCGCGCCCGGCGCCCGCCCCGACCACCGGCCGTCCGGTCCCGCGCCCACGACCGACCGCGGATCCGGCGTCGACGGCGGACGTGACGGCGGTACCCGGCCCCTCGTCGTCGCCCCCGCCGGGTCGCCCGGCACCGAGCTGAGCTGGGAGGCCGGCGGCACGCTCGCCCGGCGCTCCGTCCTGCCCGGCGGCGTCCGAGTCCTCACCGAGCAGGTCCCCGGCCAGCGCTCGGTGGCGCTGGGGGCGTGGATCGCCGTCGGGGCGAGGGACGAGACCGGCGGCCACCTCGGCTCGACGCACGTGCTCGAGCATCTGCTCTTCAAGGGCACGGCGAGGCGCAGCGCGCTCGACATCGCCGAGGCGTTCGACGCCGTCGGCGGGGAGTCCAACGCGGCGACCGGCCAGGAGTCCACCTGCTACCACGCTCGCGTGCTCGACGACGACGCGCCCCTCGCGCTCGACGTCATCACCGACATGATCACCTCGGCCACGCTCGACGCCGACGAGCTCGAGAACGAGCGGGGCGTCATCCTCGACGAGCTCGCGGCGGCCGAGGACGACGCGCAGGACGTCGCCCACGAGCGCTTCGCGGCCGCGGTCCTCGGCGGACACCCGCTGGGCCGCCCCGTCGGAGGCACCCCGGAGTCGGTGCGGGCGCTGCCCCGCGACGTCGTCGCCGAGCACTACCGCTCCTACTACCGCAGCGACGAGCTCGTGCTGACCGCGGCCGGATCGCTCGACCACGACGAGCTGTGCGAGCGGCTCACCGAGCAGCTCGGGCGTGGCGGCTGGGCGCTCCACGCGTCGGCCGCGCCCGCCCCGCGGCGCAGCGCGCTCGACCCGACGCGCGGCCGGCCCGTGGCGTCCGATTCCGGGTCGGAACCGACCGGGTCGGAGCCGACCGGGCAGCCGCGTGCCATCACGGTCGTGCGACCCACCGAGCAGGCGCACGTCGTCATCGGTGCTCCCGCGCTGCGCGCGGGCGACCCGCGCCGCTGGGCCCTGGCTCTCGCGACGACGATCCTCGGCGGCGGCATGAGCTCGCGCCTGTTCCAGGAGGTGCGCGAGCGCCGCGGCCTGGCCTACAGCACGTACGCGTGGTCGACCTCCTACGCCGAGGCCGGCTACGCCGGCCTGTACGCGGGCTGCGCGCCCGACGCAGTCCCGGAGGTCGCCAGGCTGCTGGCCGGGACGCTCGCAGACCTCGCCGGTGACGGCCCCGCCGAGGCCGAGCTCGCGCGCGCCAAGGGCCAGCTGCGGGGAGGCATCGTGCTCGGGCTCGAGGACAGCGGGGCGCGCATGTCTCGCCTGGGCAACGCCGAGATCGTGCGCGGCGAGCTCACCTCCATCGACGCGACCATCGAGCTCATCGACGCCGTGAGCGCCCGGGATGTGGCGGACATGGCCGCCTTCATCGCCGCCGGCGACCGAGCGGCCACGGTCGTGGGACCGGTCGCCCCCGATGCCGCCGACGGGCTCCTCGGATAGCGCCCCGGCGCCGGCCCCGGCCAGACCTGCCGCCCGCGCTCGCTCCACCGGCCCACCCTCGTCCAGATCGTGGGACGTTCCGGAGCAGCCGGGCGGGGTCCCGCCCGGCCTCGCGATCGTGGTGGTCATCCAGGCCGACCGGCCCGGGAGAGATGCTTCGAGGAGACAACATGACCACGACGATCGACGCCCAGGCCCCCACGATCCCCGCGAGTCACGAGTCCGTGCCCGCGGCCCGCGGCATCTGGCGCGGCAACCTGCACACCGACCTCACGTCGCGGCACTTCGAGTACGCCACGGGCGAGCCCGAGGCGATCGGTGGCACGGACCTCGCGCCGTCGCCGATGGACCTGTTCGTCGGCGGCACGGCAGGCTGCCTCGCGGTGGTCGTCGAGGTCGTGGCGGGCGAGCTGGGGATCACCTTCGAGTCCCTCGAGATCGACGTCGACGGCCACCTCGACACCCGCGGCTTCCTCGGCACCGCCGACGTCGCCCCGAACATCCAGGTCGTCGACGTCACCGTGCGGATCACGACGTCCGCGACCGAGGCACAGGTCGAGGAGCTCAAGGCCGCCGCCGGCCGCCGTTGCCCGGCGCTCGGGCTCTTCCGCGCCGCGAACCTGACGATCAACGAGGACTGGTTCGTCACCGCGGCATGAGCAGCCTGCCCCCGACGACCGCGAGACTCGTATCGTGGCGCGCATGAGCGAATCGATCCGGGTGGCGGTCGTCGGGGCGGCAGGCCGTATGGGACAGCAGGTGGCCGGCGCCGTGCGAGGCGCGGAGGACCTCGAGCTCGTGGCCGAGGTCGACGCCGGGGACGACGTCACGGCCGGCGTCCGGGAGGCCGGCGCCACGGTCGCGGTCGAGTTCGCGGTGCCGAGCGCGAGCGGGGACAACGTCCGGGCGATCCTCGACGCAGGAGCGAGCGCCGTCGTCGGGACCACCGGTTGGACCGACGAGGCGTTGGCCGAGCTCGAGACCTATGTGGGGGAGGTCAACGAACGGCGCACGGGTTCGGGGGAGGAGCCGCTGGGCGTCCTCGTCGCCCCGAACTTCGCGCTGTCCGCCGTGCTGGCGATGTCCTTCGCCCGGCAGGCCGCTCCGTACTTCGAGTCCGTGGAGGTCGTCGAGCTCCACCACCCCGACAAGGTCGACGCCCCGTCGGGGACGGCGCTGAGCACTGCGCGCGGCATCGCCGCGGCGCGGGCCGAGGCGGGCGTGGCCCCCTCACCGGACGCCACCGAGACCGATCCGGACGGGGCGCGGGGCGCCACCGTCGACGGCGTGCACGTGCACGCCGTGCGGCTGCGGGGCCTCGTCGCGCACGAGGAGGTCCTCCTGGGGAACCCCGGTGAGCAGCTGACGATCCGCACCGACTCGTTCGATCGCGCGAGCTTCATGCCCGGCGTCCTGCTGGCCGTGCGGCAGATCGGCGGCCGGCCGGGTCTGACCCGGGGGCTGGACGCGCTGCTCGAGCTGTGAGCGGGTGCCGCGCCGGGTGCGCGGCCCACGCCCACTGCTGACTCAGCCGCCGAGGGTCGCCCACCACTCGTCCTGGACCGCCTCGGCGGAACCGACCGGGATCTCCCTGCGACGGCCCGTCGGCGCGAAGCCCGCGGCGTCGAGGAACCGCTGCCGAGGATCGTCGCCGCGCACCACCCAGATCGACAACGCGGTCGCTCCCGAGTCCCGCGCGAGGTCCGCGCACGCCGCCAGGAGCCTGGACCCGTGCCCCACCCGCTCGGCGCCGGGGCTGATCTCCAGGGCGAGGATCTCGAGCAGGGTCCCGCGCCGCGCCGCCAGAAGTGCCTCGGACGGCGCCTCGTCGGCCTGCGTCGCCTGTGCCGCCTGCGCCGTGCCGTCCGCCTGCGCCGTGCCGTCCGCCTGCGCCGCGTCGCCCGCCTGCGCCGCCTGCTCGGCCTCGTCCTGCGTCGCCGGGGCGGCCGGGGCGATTGCCGCCAGCCCGACGACGTCCTTGCCGTCGAGAGCCGTGAGCACGTGGTGACCGGGCTCGGTCACGGCGGCGGCGTTCGCCCAGGCCAGTGCCAGGTCGCCGGGGTCGATGACGGACAGCGCCTCGTCGTCGGCCGCGATCCCGGCCCCCGCCGCCAGGGCCGCCCGCATGGTGGTGGTGTGGATGGCGCCGAGGTCGTCGGCGTCGGAGGGGATCGTCGGCCGTACCGACACGTCGGGCCCGCCGCGGGAGGTCGTCGGCAGCCCCTCGGGCGTGCGGCCCGCCGCGAGGGAGGACAGGACGTCGTCGTGGTGGTCGCTCACCGAACCACCCTATGAGGTCACGCGTCACCCCTCCTGCGCCGGCACGGCCGTGGCAGGTCCGGGCATCCGCCAGGCCAGCAGCGCGCCGACCAGGAGGCCGAGCCCGGCCAGCGCTGTGGCGACCACGAACGGGTCCCCGCCGTGCAGCGCGGGCGCGAATCCGATGCCCACGAAGACCGCCACGCCGGCGGAACCGCCGAGCTGGTCGGCCGCACGCTGTACTCCAGAGGCTGTCCCTGCGTCGTCGTCGGTCACGCCGCTGACCGCGACGTACTGCAGGCCCACGAGGCCGAGGCCCATGCCCGCGGCGATCAGCAGCATCGCCAGGACCGTCGGCGCCGCACCGGCATCAACCGCCGCCACCGTGGCGATCACGACCATCGCGGCCGCGGTCAGGCCGAGGCCGGCCAGCACGCAGGCGCGCGCTCCCCACCTGCCGAGCAGCCGGGGCACGAGCGTGGCGAAGGCGATGAGCGCGACCGCCAGCGGGAGCATCGTCAGGCCGGCGCCCAGGGGCCCGATGCCGAGTCGGTCCTGCAGATAGAACGTGAACAGCAGGAACGAGGTCGACAACGCACTGCTGAGCAGCATCGTGGTCAGGTTCGCTGCCACCCGGCCGCGGTGGGCGAAGAACGACAGCGGCAGCAGCGGGTCGGGCGAACGCATCTCGACCCGCACGAACGCGAGACCGGCCAGCACCGCCCCGACCAGGGCTGCCGGAGCGACCCACGCGGGTGCACCGGGCTCGCCCGCCTCGATCACCCCCAGGGTGAACAGCAAGGGGCCGGCGGTCAGGAGCACGGCCCCGGGGACGTCCATCGACCCGGCGCCGCGGGACACGGGACGGTCGCGCTCGACCAGGCCGAGCGCGGCCACCAGCACCACGAGGATGAAGGGCACCGAGACGAGGAAGACCCACCGCCAGCCCAGCTGGGCGGTGATGATCCCGGACAGGACGAGGCCGAGCACGAGGCCGCAGCTGGCGACGGCTGCCCACACGCTCAGCGCACGCGACCTGCGCGGCCCCTCGGGGAACATCAGCACGATGGTGGCCATCGCCGCCGGAAGGGCGATCGCCTCGCCGGCGCCCTGGAGCAGGCGCGCGCCGACCAGCCACCCGAAGGACGGGGCCAGTCCCGCCAGCAGCGAGGCGGCAACGAAGAGGGTCGTGCCCGCCAGCAGCGTGCGGCGTCGGCCCAGCAGGTCGCCGAGCCGGCCGCCCAGCATCAGCAGGCCGCCGCCGGTGACCGTGTATCCGACCACGACCCAGGTCAGGGCACGAGCGTCGACACCGAACTCGTCGCCGATCGACGGCAGCGCGATGTTGACCACGGTCACGTCGACCGCGATGAAGAACTGCAGCATCGACATCGCGCACAGGACGAGCCAGGCGCGTGCCGGGGACGGGCCGTGCCCGCGTGAAGGTGGAAGTGGTGACGTCACCAGGTACTCCGTTGCTCAGGGGGTGCGAGCAGCACGAAGGTGCCGCTCCGGTCTGATCACGAAGCGGCTGGACGTCTCGAGGTGAGGAGGTGGGACGTCCCGCCGCTAGCGGGACGTCCTGGTCACAGCGGCGCAGGAGGCCGCGGAAGCTGCTGTCACGTCGGCCAAGTTATCAGCACGAACGTGCCGGGGCGGCTGCCGGACGGTGGTCGCCGGTGAGATCGGGCCCCGGCGCTCAGCCCGGCGCTCCCGCCGTCCGGGTACCGCCGCGGGTACCGTTCCAGCATGACGATGCCCTACCACCCCTCGCGCAGCTTCGGCTCGGTGTCCGTCGCCATGGCGACCCCGTTCACGCCCGACGGCGAGCTCGACGTCGACGCGGCCGTCTCGCTCGCGGTCGCCCTCGTCGAGGACGGGTGCGACGCCCTCGTGCTCAACGGCACCACGGGCGAGTCGCCGACGACGCACCAGCCCGAGAAGGACGCGCTCGTCCGGGCGGTCACGGAGGCCGTCGGGGACAGGGTGATGATCATCGGCGGCGCCGGCTCGAACGACACCGCGCACGCGGTACGCATCGCCGAGGGCGCCGCGCGCTCCGGCGCCAAGGGCCTGCTCGTCGTCGCGCCGTACTACAACCGCCCCTCGCAGGAGGGCGTCTACCAGCACATCGTGGCCGTGACCGAGGCGACCGACCTGCCGGTGATGGTCTACGACATCCCCGGCCGCACCGGCGTGCGCCTCGAGCCGGAGACCCTCGACCGGCTCGCCGCGCACGAGCAGATCCTCGCGGTGAAGGACGCCACCGGCGACGTGCCGGCCGGCTTCGAGACGATGTCCCGCACCGGGCTGGAGTACTACTCCGGCGACGACGCGCTCAACTTCGCATGGCTCGCCCACGGGGCGTCCGGGGTCGTCTCCGTGGTCGGCCACGTGGCCGCCGCGAAGTACGTCGAGATGGTCCGCGAGGTCGACGCCGGCGACCTGCCGGGCGCGCGCGCCGTCGCCCACCGGGTCAAGCCGCTCGTCGCGGCGATCATGGGCACCGGCCAGGGCGCCGTCATGTCGAAGCACGCCAGCCACCTGCGGGGGCGCATCCCGCACCCCACCGTGCGCCTCCCGCTCGTCGGCGCCACCGAGGCGGAGGTCGCCGAGCTGCGCGCCACCCTCGAGGCGGAGGGGTACCTCTCCGCCTGAGGCGCCGGCGCACCCCGCGGACGCACTGCGGCGCACCGGGAAGACGCACCGCGGGCCCGGCACCGTCCGTGCCCGGCCCGCGGTCGTGGTTGAGGTCAGTGCTTGATCGTGTACCCGGCGTCGACGGGTAGCGTGATCCCGGTGACGTACCGCGCCTTGTCGGACACGAGGTAGACGATGGCGTTCGAGACGTCGACCGGCTCGATGACGGCCACCTCGCGCATGAGGTTCGCGCGGTCCGTCGCGAAGCCCCACCGCTCGAGCGTCTTCGGCACGGTGTCCATCAGGGCCTCCGCCATGGGGGAGTTGACGCCGGTCGGGACGACGACGTTGACGCGGATGTGCTCGGGAGCCAGCTCGAGCGAGAGCGTCTTCGCCAGCGAGATGATCCCGGCCTTGGCCGCGCCGTAGTGCCCCCACGACGGCGAGGCCCGCAGGCCGTCCGTGGACGACGTGATGACGATCGAGCCCCCGCCGCCCTCGATGAGGTGCGGGATCACGGCCCGCGCGGACTTGAAGACGCCGGTGAGGTTGACGTCGAGCATCCGCTGCCAGTCGTCGTCCGACATCGTGAAGGTGTCGGGCAGGACCTGATGGATGCCGGCGTTGGCGACGAGGATGTCGATCCGGCCGAAGTTCTCGATCGCCGCGTCGGCCACCCGCTGCATGTCCTCGGTGCTGCGGACGTCGGCCGTGACGCCGACGATCCGGCGGTCGAGCGCCTCGACCTGGCGGACGGTCTCCGCGATGTCGTCCTCGGTCGCTAGCCCGTAGGTGAGCCCGTCGATCTGTCCGCCGATGTCGGCGACGACGATGTCCGCACCCTCCTTCGCGAGCTCGATGGCGTGGCTGCGGCCCTGACCGCGCCCCCCGCCCGTGATGACAGCGACCTTGCCGTCGAGCGTGCCCATGGTGTTCCTCCGTCGTCCGCGTCGGCCGGGCAGCTCCTGCCCGGAAGGTAGGAGCGACGCTAGCGGGAGAGTTACGGCACTGGGTGCCGGTTCGCCGCGGGCGGGCGTGGGCGGGCGGACGTGGGCGGGCGGACGTGAGCGGGCGGACGCGGGCGGACGTGCGCGTGCGGTGCGCGCGGCGCTCACAGCGGTTCGGTGAGGTACCTCTGGAACGTGGGCGCGAGCCACCGGACGACGTCGTCGTGGTTCGCCGAGGCGAGCGGCTCGACGCGCGCCACCAGACGCACCATCGCGAGCCCGATCACCTGGGTGGCGACGAGGGTCGCGCGGAGCCGGGCCTCGTCGGCGGGCACGCCGAGCCGCTGGATCATCGGGACGACCTGGCCGGACATCACCTCGACGAGCCGGTCGCGCGCCGGCTCGTGCTCGACCGCGGTGCGCAGGAGGACGAGGAGGACGTCGTCCTGCTCCCAGCGCCGAAGCACGTGGCGGGCGATGAGCTCGCCGATCTCGTCGGGCGTCGTGGGGGCGTCGCCGGTGAGGTCGATGCCGAGCTCGACGTCGACGGTGGCGGCGAACAGGTCCGCCTTCGACCCGAAAGAGCGGATGACGACCGCGGGATCGACGCCGGCCCGGGCGGCGATCGCCCGGACGGTCGCCCGGTCGTAGCCCTGATCGGCGAAGAGCTCCCGGGCGGCGGCGCGGATCGTCGTGCGGTTCTCCTGCGCGGTGCGGCGGGCCATCGTCCCACTGTAGATCAACGGGCGTTGACCTGCGTGGCGGCGAGGCGTACCGTCACGTCAACAAGCGTTGATCATTGGAGGTGCGCGATGACGAGGACCAGTCCAGGCCCGGGCGACGTCGTCGTTGAGGCCGAGGGCCTGTCGGTCGTCCGGGCCGGCCGAGAGGTGCTGCGCGGTGTCGACCTCGAGCTGCGCGCGGGGGAGATCCTCGGGCTGCTCGGCCCCTCCGGCGGCGGGAAGACGACGCTCATGCGCGCCGTCGTCGGCGTCCAGCGGCGCGTGACGGGACGCCTCGACGTGCTCGGTCGCCCCGCCGGGAGCGCGGAGGTGCGGGGGCGGATCGGCTACGTCACCCAGGCCCCGGCCGTCTACGACGACATCACGGCGGCCGAGAACCTCGCCTTCTTCGCGGCCGTCCTCGGCGCCGGGCGCGACGACGTCGACCGGGCGCTGGCGGCCGTCGGCCTCACCGAGGCCGCCGACCAGGTCGTCGGCTCGATGTCCGGCGGGCAGCGCGGCCGCGTCTCGCTCGCTACCGCGTGGCTGTCCCGGCCGCCGGTGCTCGTCCTCGACGAGCCGACGGTCGGCCTGGACCCGGTGCTGCGCCGCTCGCTGTGGGAGACCTTCCGCGAGCTTGCCGCGGGCGGCGCCGGCCTGCTCGTCTCGAGCCACGTGATGGACGAGGCCGAGCGGTGCGACCGCATCGCGCTCGTGCGCGACGGCGTCCTCCTGGCAACCGGCACCCCGGCCGGGCTCAGGGAGCGCACCGGCACGGCCACCGTCGAGGACGCGTTCCTCGCACTCGTCGAGGAGGTGGCGGCGTGACCCCGCGGACCACGCTCGCCGTCGCGCGTCGCGTGCTCACCCAGCTGCGCCGCGACCCGCGGACGGTGGCGCTCATGCTGCTCGTGCCGTGCCTGCTCCTCACGCTGCTGTGGTGGGTGTTCGGCGAGGTCGGCGACGGCGCCACGTTCCAGCGGCTAGGCCCGAGCCTCATCGCGATCATGCCGTTCATCGTCATGTTCGTCGTCACCTCGGTGACGATGCTCCGCGAGCGGACCGCCGGCACCCTCGAGCGGCTCCTCGCCATGCCGACCGGCCGGGGAGACATCCTGGTGGGCTACGCACTCGCGTTCCTCGCCGTCTGCGTGGTCCAGGCGGGGCTCGTCATCGTGCTCGCCGTCGGCCTGCTCGGCCTGGAGGTGAGCGGACCGCTGTGGGCGCTCGTCGCCGTCGCCCTGACCGACGCCTTCCTCGGCACGGCGCTCGGCCTCGCCGTCTCCGCGTTCGCCCGGACCGAGTTCCAGGCCGTCCAGTTCATGCCGGCCCTCATCCTCCCGCAGCTGCTCCTGTGCGGACTGTTCGTGCCGCGCGAGGCGATGCCGCGCGCGGCGGAGATCCTCTCCGACCTGCTGCCGATGTCCTACGCCGTCGACGCGATGACGGGCGTGCAGGCGGGCACGGGCGGGGCCGTGGCCGACGGCACGTGGGCCGATCTCGGCGTCGTCGCCGCCCTCGCCGTGGTGGTCCTCATGCTCGGCACCCTCACGCTGCGCAGGCGAACCGACTGACGGCGTGCGCGGGTAGTGGGAGGATGAGCCGGTGAGCAATCCCCATCCTGAGCTGACCCGTCCGCCCGCCCTCGCGAAGGGCGCCATGCGCATCGTGCCCCTCGGAGGGCTCGGCGAGGTCGGCCGCAACATGACGGTCTTCGAGTACGACGGCAAGCTCCTTATCGTCGACTGCGGGGTGCTCTTCCCCGAGGAGCACCAGCCCGGCGTCGACGTCATCCTCCCGGACTTCAGCTACATCGAGGACCGGATCGACGACGTCGTCGCCGTGGTCCTCACGCACGGCCACGAGGACCACATCGGTGCCGTGCCCTATCTCCTGCGCCTCCGGGGCGACATCCCGCTGCTCGGTTCGCGGCTCACCCTGGCGTTCATCGAGGCCAAGCTGCGCGAGCACCGGCTGACCCCCCAGCTCCAGGTCGTCGCCGAGGACGAGCGGGTGACGAAGGGCCCGTTCGACCTCGAGTTCGTCGCAGTCAACCACTCCATCCCGGACGCGCTCGCAGTGATGATCCGCACCGGCGCGGGCTCCGTCCTGCACACGGGCGACTTCAAGATGGACCAGCTGCCGCTGGACGGGCGCATCACCGACCTGCGTGCCTTCGCGCGTCTGGGCGAGGAGGGCGTGGACCTGTTCATGACCGACTCGACGAACGCCGAGGTGCCGGGCTTCACCGCACCCGAGCGGGACATCGGTTCGGTCCTCGACCAGGTGTTCGGCCAGGCCGAGGGGCAGATCGTCGTCGCCTCCTTCGCCAGCCACGTCCACCGCGTCCAGCAGGTCCTCGACGCCGCCGCACTGCACGGCCGCAGGGTCGCGCTCGTCGGACGGTCGATGATCCGCAACATGGGCATCGCCGCCGACCTCGGCTACCTCACGGTCCCGCCCGGCGTCCTCATCGACCAGAAGAACATCGACTCGATCCCGGCCCAGGACCGGGTCCTCATGGCCACCGGCTCCCAGGGCGAGCCGATGGCCGCGCTGTCGAGGATCGCCAACCGCAACCACAAGGTCGACGTCGGACCGGGCGACACGGTGATCTTCGCGTCCTCTCTCATCCCGGGCAACGAGAACTCGGTGTTCCGGGTGATCAACGGCCTCATGCGCCTCGGCGCGAAGGTCGTCCACCAGTCCAACGCCAAGGTCCACGTCTCCGGGCACGCCTCGGCCGGCGAGCTCCTGTACTGCTACAACATCGTGCAGCCGAAGAACGTCATGCCCGTGCACGGCGAGATCCGTCACCTCGTGGCCAACGGGGCGCTCGCCGTCCGCACCGGTCTGCCCGCCGAGCGGGTCGTGCTCGCCGAGGACGGCGTCGTCGTCGACCTCGCCGGCGGACGCGCGAAGATCGCCGGACAGGTTGAGTGCGGATACGTCTACGTCGACGGCAGCTCGGTCGGCGAGGTGACGGAGACCGAGCTCAAGGACCGGCGGATCCTCGGCGAGGAGGGCTTCATCTCGATCTTCGCCGTGGTCGACCGGCAGCACGGCACGGTCGTGGTCGGCCCGCACATCGAGGCCCGCGGCATGGCGGAGGCGCCCGCCGTCTTCGACGGCATCCTGCCCGACGTCACGGCCGCCCTGGAGGAGGTCGCCGCGCGCGGCAACGCCGACACGCACCAGATGCAGCAGGCGATGCGGCGCGTGGTGGGCCGGTGGGTCTCTCGGCGCCTGCGGCGCTCGCCGATGATCATGCCGACCGTCGTCGAGGTCTGACGGCTCGGGTCCGAGGTCTGACCTAGGCCGGGTCGCAGGCGGCGGCGATCCGCACGACGATCTCGGTGAGGATCGCCTCCGTGGTCGCGAGGGAGACCCGGACGTGCCCGGCGCCCGCGCCGCCGAACGCCGGGCCGTCCGCGGCGAGCACCCCGTGCCGGCGCAGCACCTGACCGGGGGTGTCGCCCAGGCCGTACTCACGCAGGTCGAGCCAGCCGAGGTAGGTCGCCTCCGCGGGGGAGACGCGTGCCTTCGGCAGGAGCTCGGACGCGAGCCGGACGAGCAGGTCGTGACGGCGGTCCATCTCCTTCACGAATCCGGCGAGCCACTCCTCCCCGTGGTCGTAGGCGGCCGTCACCGCGACGACCCCGGGGGTGGAGACCTCCTTGGCGAGGTGCGCCGCGTGCGTGTCCCACTCCCGTGCGGCCTCGGGGGTCGACGCGACGAGCTGGGCGCAGCGCAGACCGGGCAGGTTGAAGGACTTCGACGCCGAGGTCGCCGTCACAGAGTGCGCCGCCGCAGTGTCGCCGATGCTCGCGTAGGGGACGTGGACGTGGCCCGGGCGGACGATCGAGGCGTGGATCTCGTCTGCGAAGACGGTGGCGCCGCACCGGTCGACGACCTCGGCGATCGCCTCGAGCTCGGCGCGCGTGTGCACGCGGCCCGTCGGGTTCTGCGGGTTGCACAGGATGAAGAGGTCGCCGGGGCGCAGGGCCTCGGCGAGCGCGTCGAGGTCGTAGGAGTACGCGTCGCCCTCGCGGGCGAGGGGGACCTGGACGAGCTCGGTGCCCCACCGCGGCGGCACACCGAAGAAGCTCGGGTAGGCCGGCGTCGGCAGCACGATGCGTGCGCCGACCGGCAGGCGCCTGACCAGCTGGTGCATCGCGGAGAGCACGTCGGGCAGGAGGCGCACCCGGTCCGGGTCGACCTCGACCCCGTGCTGGCGGGTGAGGAAGCCGGCGCTCGCCTCGGTGCAGGCCCGCGTGAGCGCCGGTGAGATGTAGCCGAACAGCTGCTTGTCCACGGCATCGTGCAACGCCTCGAGCACGACGGGCGCGGTGCCGAGGTCGGACTCGGCGATGAACGTGCCGTAGAGGTCGGCGTCGGCGGGCCACGCGATACGGCCGCCGATCGCGCGCAGCGCCGCGACCTCCTCAGCGTGGGTCGTGACGCCGGCGGTGCCCGCGGCGTCCGTCGTCCCGGTCATCGGTGGTCCACCTGGCATGCGATCACGTGTGCTCCCTGTCGTGCGTCGAGGTCAGTGCGAGTCGTCCGAGCGCGCGCTCGAACCTGGCCTCATTGTCCTCCTCGCTGCCGGTGAGCACGTGGTCGATCTCCAGCAGGACCAGTCCGTGGACGAGGGCGAGCACGGTGGCGGCGTGCTCGTGGAGCTCCTCGGGGGACGTGTCCGGGGACAGGAGGCGTTCGACGGCGAGCATGATCTGGTGGGGGCCGTGCTCCCCGGTGAGCCGGGTCTGGCCGTGCCGCTCGGCGAGCACGCCGAAGGCCCGGTACACGTTCGGCATCTCCCGGGCGGCCCGGCGGTAGGCGTGGCACAGCGAGACGAAGTCCTCGAGCGGGTCCTCGTGCACCCGGCGGCGCGCGATGAGCGCCCGGAAGTCCTTCAGGCCCCGCCCGGTCACCTCGGCGACGAGCCGGTCGCGCGACCCGAACAGCGCGTAGACGCCGGCGGTGGTGGTCCCCGCCTCGGCGGCGACCGCGCGGATCGAGACGGAGTTCTCGCCGCCCGCAGCCAGCGCGCGTCCTGCGGCCCGGAGGAGGTCGGCGCGCAGGTCGTCGTCGTAGGGGCGCGGACGGGACATGCCAGCAGAATATGGCGTCATCGCCCGGCCCGTGCGTGCTCGGGCGGGGTAGTGCACCCCACGCCGGGCGTCGTGAGCCCACCGACGGCGACGTGCCGTGCACGCGATCCGGGTCGAGATCTCGGGCCCCGCCCCGTGCGGCGGCTATCGTGGCCCCGATGGCTACCCGTGCGTCTTCCCCCTCACGGCCGGCCCCGGCGGCACGCGGTGCGTCCTCCTCGCCGGCGCGTCCCACGCGCCCGCGCGGCGGCGGATCCGGCGGCAAGGGCACGGCAGGTCCGTCGCGCAGCGGCGGGACCGACCGACGATCGACCGGCAAGGAGGGCGGCTCAGTGCGACGCACCGGACCGGGCGACGGCTCGTCCGGCCCGAAGAGGCCCAGGTCCGGGATCCCCTCGGGCTTCCGCAACGACGCCATCGCGCTCGGCCTGCTCGCGCTCGCGATCGTCGTCGCCCTGCGCGAGTGGTTCGGCCTCTCGGGCCTCGCGGGCGTGCTCATCCACCACGCCGTCGCGGGCCTGGTCGGCGTGCTCGGCCTGCTCGTCCCCGTCGTCCTCGTCGTGCTCGCGGTCCAGCTGTGGCGGGAGGACCCCGAGGACCCCGACGACGACCTGCGCCCGCACGTCGTGATCGGCGTCGCGATCCTCGGCCTCGCCGTGGCCGCCGTCATCCACATCTTCTCCGGCTCGCCCTCCCCGATGGACTCGTTCACCGGCGTCGAGGACGCGGGCGGCCTGGTCGGCTGGGTCCTCGGCACGCCGCTCAACGCCCTGCTCTCGCCCTGGGGGGCCGTCCCGGTCCTCGTCCTGTTCGGCCTGTTCGGCGCCCTCGTGCTCACGGGCACGCCGATCCGTGCGCTGCCGGACCGGTTCCGCGGGGTGGCGGCCTGGATCTCCGGGCACACTCCCGCCGGTCGCCGCGGTGAGCACGGCGCCGACGACCCCGCCGACGACGACGCGTCCCCGCGCGGACGACGCCGCGGCGGACGCGGCCGCGACGGCGAGCGCACCGAGATGCTCGACCGGTACGCCGGCGACGAGGCGTTCGACCAGGCCGCCGAGGTCGGGCCCGGCCCCGCGCTCGAGGACGGGACGTCCGACGACGGCGCGCCCCGGCGCGCGAACGCCCGACGCGTGCGCAGGCCCGGTCCGCACGACGTGGCCGTGTCCGCCACCGGGCCCTCCGGCTCCGCCGACCCCGCGGCAGGCTCCGACGCCGTGCTCACCGCCGCGGGCCTGGCGGCGGGCGGCGCCGCGGGCGGCGGTGGCGGCTCCTCCGCGGCGGAGCAGGGGGTGGGCCCCGAGGCTCCGCCGACCCGCACCCTCCCGGCGGCCGGCGAGCAGCTCACCCTGCCCGACGGCGACTACGACCTCCCGGCCGAGGCGCTCCTCGAGCAGGGTCCGCCCCACAAGGTGCGCTCCGCCGCGAACGACCGCGTCGTCGACTCGCTCACCCAGGTGCTCGAGGAGTTCGGCGTCGACGCCTCCGTCACCGGCTTCTCGAGGGGCCCGACGGTCACCCGGTACGAGCTCGAGCTCGGCCCAGGCGTCAAGGTCGAGCGCATCACCGCGCTGTCGCGCAACATCGCCTACGCCGTGGCCAGCGCCGACGTGCGCATCCTCTCGCCGATCCCCGGCAAGTCCGCGATCGGCGTCGAGATCCCCAACACCGACCGCGAGTCCGTCGCCCTCGGCGACGTCCTGCGCTCGGCCGTCGCGCGGGCGTCCGACCACCCGCTCGTCGTGGGTGTCGGCAAGGACGTCGAGGGCGGCTACGTCGTCGCGAACCTGTCGAAGATGCCGCACATGCTCGTGGCCGGCGCCACCGGCTCCGGAAAGTCGAGCTTCATCAACTCGATGATCACCTCGGTGATGATGCGGGCGACCCCCGAGCAGGTACGCATGGTCCTCGTCGACCCCAAGCGGGTCGAGCTCACCATCTACGAAGGCATCCCGCACCTGGTCACGCCGATCATCACCAACCCGAAGAAGGCCGCCGAGGCCCTGGAGTGGGTCGTGCGCGAGATGGACATGCGCTACGACGACCTGTCCACCTACGGCTACAAGCACATCGACGACTTCAACGTCGCGGTCCGCGCCGGGAAGGTCACGCCGCCCCCCGGGAGCGAGCGCGTCCTCGCGCCGTACCCGTACCTGCTGGTCGTCGTCGACGAGCTCGCCGACCTCATGATGGTGGCCCCGCGCGACGTCGAGGCCTCGATCCAGCGCATCACGCAGCTCGCCCGCGCCGCCGGCATCCACCTCGTGCTCGCCACGCAGCGGCCGAGCGTCGACGTCGTCACCGGCCTCATCAAGGCCAACGTCCCCAGCCGGCTCGCCTTCGCCACGTCCTCGCTCGCCGACTCCCGCGTGGTCCTCGACCAGCCGGGCGCCGAGAAGCTCATCGGGCAGGGCGACGCGCTGTTCCTCCCGATGGGGGCGAGCAAGACGATGCGCGTGCAGGGCGCCTGGGTCGGCGAGAGCGAGATCCACGGCGTCGTCGAGCACGTGAAGAGCCAGGCCGACCCCGTGTTCCGCGAGGACGTCACCGCGCCGGCCGGGGCCAAGAAGCAGGTCGACGAGGACATCGGCGACGACCTCGACGTGCTGCTCCAGGCCGCCGAGCTCGTCGTCACCAGCCAGTTCGGCTCGACCTCGATGCTCCAGCGCAAGCTGCGCGTCGGCTTCGCCAAGGCCGGCCGCCTCATGGACCTGCTCGAGTCGCGCGAGATCGTCGGCCCCTCGGAGGGCTCGAAGGCCCGCGACGTGCTCGTCCAGCCCGACGACCTGCCCGGCACCCTGGCGATGCTCCGCGGGGAGGACGCGCCGCAGCCCGCCGCCGACGGCGGGGGGCAGCCCGGGTACGCAGCGGCGCCGGCCGCCCCGGCCGGGTCCGCGGACGTCCCGTTCGACGCGGCCGCCGCGTCGGGGGAGGGGCAGACCGAGGTCGTGGCGCCGCCGCAGTGGGACGACGACGGGTACGACGGCTACGACGAGGGGTCCGGCGAGGACGCCTGGGAGCTCACCGACCGCCGCTGACACCGGCGGGGGTCAGGACTCCCGGTCGACGGCGGCGAGCCGCACGTCGCGCAGCTCGCCGCCGTCCACGACGGCCGTCATCAGCGTGCACTCCGGCTGCCGGCGGCGGTCGGTCGGCGAGCCGGGGTTGAGCAGGCGGATGCCGCCCGGCGTCACGCTGTCCCACGGGATGTGGCTGTGGCCGAACACCAGCACGTCCGGCGGACCGTCCGCGAACGTCGCGTCGATGCGCCGCTCACGCCCCTGTGCCGCGCCGGTCTCGTGGATCACGGCGAGCCGCACGCCCTCGATGTCGGCCCGCGCCACCTCGGGCAGGCGGGCGCGCAGGTCCGCGCCGTCGTTGTTGCCGTGCACGCCGACGAGCCGGGCCGCCCGGTCCTGCAGCGCGTCGAGGGTGGCGGTGTCGACCCAGTCGCCCGCGTGGACCACGACGTCGGCCCCGTCGACGGCGCGCCAGACGTCGCCGGGGATGCGGCGCGACCGCGCGGGCACGTGTGTGTCGGAGATGAGCAGCAGACGGATCGCCATACGGACATGGTGCCGGGCCGCCACGAGCGATGCGGACACTCACTGGTCCGCGCAGCCCGGCACGGGCGGGGTCGCGGACGACCCCCGTGGCGCAGCATCCGCGCACGTCGTTAATCGCGTGCCACCGGGTGTCGCCGGGTGGATGCTTGCCCCGTGCCGGCACGACGTGCCCGTCGACCCGCGAAGGACAGACATGGCCGACTACCTCTTCGCCACCTGGGACGGTGGCGGCAACCAGGTGCCCGCGACCGCGATCGCGCACGAGCTGCGCGCCCGTGGCCATCGGGTACGGTTCCTCGGCCTGGCCACCCAGGCCGACGCCTTCCACGCGAAGGACCTGGAGTTCTCGCCCTACCCGACGGCGGGTGGGTTCACCGTGGGCGCGTCGCCGGCGGCCCTGCTGCGGCTCATCGCGAGCCGGGCGATGGGGCGCGACGTGGTGGCCGACCTGAGGAGCCGGCCTGCCGACGTCGTCGTGGTCGACGCCGTGCTCTTCGGCGTGATGGACGAGCTGCGCAGGGCGGGGCGGGGGTACGCCGTGCTCGGCCACACGTTCGACGGCTTCCTGCGCAGATCTCTGCGCACGGGTGGGCCCCTGCTGCGGCTGCTGGGCCTGCGGCCGCTGGACCTCCTCGACTCGTCGCTGACGACCATGGTCGCCTCGGTCCCCGAGCTCGACGCCGGGCACGGCGACGTCGTGCACATCGGCCCTGTGGTGCGGGGCGAGCCCGCGCGACCGCCGGAGCCGCTCGTCCTGGTCAGCCTCAGCACGTTCGGCTTCCGCGGCCTGGTGCCGACGTGGCAGCGGGTGCTCGACGCCGTCGACGGCCTGGACGTCCGGGTCGTGGCCACCACCGGACCGGCACTCGACCCCTCGGCGCTGCGCGTGCCCGACAACGTCGAGGTGCACCGCTGGCTGCCGCACGCCGACATCCTGCCGCGGGCCTCGGTCGTCGTCGGTCACGGCGGCCACGGGACGACCATGGCCGCGCTCGCCCACGGCGTGCCGCTGCTGGTCCTCCCGCTCGACCCGATGTCGGACCAGCCCGTCGTCGGCCACGCGATCGCGCGCGCCGGTGTAGGCGCGACGCTTCCCCGGACGACGTCTCCGGAGGACATCCGGGCCGCCCTGGCGCGGCTGCTCGCGGCCGGACCGCACCGCGCGGCTGCCGCCGACCTGGGGGAGCGGGTGCGACGACTGGACGGTCGGACCGGCGGGGCGGACCTGCTGGAGTCGATCGCCGGCCGGCCTCCGGTGGCCGGAGCCGCCCGCTCACGGGCCGGGCGCCCACGGGGCGGGCGCGACCTGCCGAGGGTGACCGCCTCCGTCGGGGTCGACCAGGTGCCGACCTCCACGATGTCCCGCACCGGCATCGACGCCCCCGACTACGCGGACGAGTTCACCCTCGACATGCCGGGCGCGGACACCGCGACGGCCGAGACCTGGGCGCGGGCGATGCTCGGCGACGTCCCGAGCCTCGCGGAGCGGTTCATCTTCCAGGTCCTCCTGCGCCTCCGGCTGGCCCGGACCGCCACCGACGAGACCGTCGCCGGGTTCGCGATCGCCGAGCGGACGGGCGAGCGCGTCCTGCTCGAGGCCGACTCGCCGCTCCTGCGCTGCCGTCTCCTGGTCCAGGTCCGCGAGCACAGCGTCAGCCTCACCACCGTCATGGGTTACCACCGGCGCCGGGGCCGGATCACGTGGACCCTGGTCTCCGCCGTCCACCGGCGTCTGGGCCCCGGACTCCTGCGCGAGGCGGCGGCGAAGGTCGGGCTCCCGGCACCGAAGGGCTGACCAGGAGGATCCGTCACCTCCGCGAACGTCTCTCCCTAGCTGCGGGGCTCGACCCGCGGCGGCTCCCCGGTGGGCTCGAGCGGCGTGTCGAACGAGGGCGGATCCTCACCCATGACCGAGTCGAGCCAGGAGCTGTACGACTCGATCTGGGCGGGGTCCCACGCGGTGGTCGACGGGTCCGCCAGCGCCTCGTGCAGCGGCACGAGCCCGTAGTCCCCGTAGGAGTCCATCACGGTGCCCATCCACTCCACCGAGTCCACGCGGGCCGGGCCGTCGGCGGGCACCGTGATCGTCGCCTGCGTCATGAGCCCGACGGCGGTCTCCATGATCGTCGAGCTGCCCGGCTGCTGACTGGCCAGGGAGTTGCCCATCGACCACACCACCCACATGCCCTGGCCGTCGACGCCGCCCTCGAGCTGCTCGATCGGCTGCGGCGTGTGCGGGTGCGAGCCGAGCACCAGGTCGATCTCGCCGGAGTCCGCGAGGAGCTGCGCGGCGTCCTGCTGGTAGGCATTGGGCTCGAACGTGTACTCGTCGCCCCAGTGCATCGAGGCGACGACGACGTCGGCGCCCGCCTCGCGCGCGGTCACAGCCTGGTCCACGAGCGGCTCGTCGTCGATCATGTCGACCAGGTGCGGCTCGGCGACGGGTATGCCGTTCGTCGAGTACGTCGCCGCGACGTGGGCGACCGTGATCTCGCGTCCGCCCCGCTCGAGGACGTACATCTGCGGGACCGCCTGCTCCTCGGGCGTTCGGGCCGTGCCCGCATAGCCCAGGCCGGCCTCCTCCATCACCTCGATGGTGCGGATGACGCCCTCGGTCTGCTGGTCCACGGAGTGGTTGGTCGCCGTCGAGCACCCGTCGTAGCCGGCCTCGGCGAGCAGTGGGACGATGTCCGGCGGTGCCGCGAAGACGGGGTACCCCACCGGCTCCGCGCCCTCCTGCGTGATCGGGACCTCGAGGTTGCACAGCGCGAGGTCGGCGCCGGCGATGTAGGGGGCGACCGGCTCGATCATCGGCCAGTAGTCGTAGGAACCGTCCGGCTGGACGGCCTCGGCGTTCATCAGCGGGTAGGTGATGACGTCGCCGGCCGCGGCGAGGGTGAACGTGACGTCGTCGCCGGCCGCGGCGTCGTCGGAGGGGGTCTCCGCGCCGTCCGAGCCGGACTCGCCACCGGCGTCCTCGCCGTCCCCGGCAGGCGCCTCGGGCGCGTCGTCGCCGGTGCCGGGTTCCTCGGGCTCGGAGCCGGACGCGAGGCGCATCGCGAGGACGAGAAGCCCCACGGCGAGCGCGACGACGAGCACGACGACGATCACCAGCTCGGCGGTCCGGGACAGACGTGGCATGACCGAAGGGTGCCACGCCGAGCCGCCCGGGCGTGGGAGTCGGTCCGCGTGGTCCTACCCTTGGCGCATGACGTCGTCCGTCCCCGGTGCCGCGCAGGCGCCCCTGTGGAACATCGCGAACATCCTCACGATGCTCCGGATCGTGCTCGTGCCGGTGTTCGTCGTGCTCTTCCTGCTGGACGGCGATGCCATGCGGTGGGCCGCCGCCGCGGTGTTCGTCGTCGCCGCGATCACGGACAAGCTCGACGGTTACCTCGCGCGGTCCCGCAACCTCGTCACCGACTTCGGGAAGCTCGCCGACCCGATCGCCGACAAGACGCTCGTCGGGGCGGCGCTCGTTCTCCTGTCCTGGGCGGGCGAGCTGCCGTGGGTCATCACGATCGTCATCCTCGTGCGTGAGCTCGCGGTCACCGTGCTGCGGGACGTCATGCGGCGCCGCGAGGTCGTGATGCCGGCCTCGCAGGGCGGCAAGCTGAAGACCGTCCTCCAGCTCGTCTTCATCTCGGTGATGCTCGTGCCGTGGGCGACGTTCCTGTCGGAGCGGGTCTCCGACGTGCTCCTCTGGATCGCCCTGGTGATCGCGTGGGCAGCCATGACTGTCGCGCTCCTGTCGGGCATCCAGTACTTCGTGGCCGCCGCTCGGGCGATCCGCGAGGCGCGCGGCTCCGGGGCGGGCCCGGGCACGAGCGAGGTGGGACCGGGTGCGACCGGGGCAGGACCGGGTGCGACCGGCGCGTGACCCGCTGGCGCCGATCGTCACGGCCCTCGCGCGTGCCGGGCTCTCGCTGGCGGTCGCCGAGTCGCTGACCGCCGGGGCGCTCGCCGCCAGGCTCGCGGCCGTCCCGGGCGTCTCGGCGGTCCTCCGCGGCGGCGTGGTCGCCTATGCGAGCGACGTCAAGACCTCCGTCCTCGACGTCGACGCCGGTCTCCTCGACCACGGCGGACCGGTCCAGGCCGAGGTCGCGGTGCAGATGGCACGCGGCGCGGGTCTGCTCCTCGGGGCGGACGTGGCGCTCGCGACGACGGGCGTGGCCGGCCCCGGACCCGCCGACGGCCACGCGGCCGGCACCTTCCACGTCGCGTGCGCGCGGCCGGGCGGCGTGCGGACGCGGACGTGGCTGGCGGCGGGGACCCGGGCCGTGGTGCGGGAGGCGGCGGTCGGCGCGGCACTCGGGCTGCTGGTCGACGTCGTCGGGGACGTCGGTGCCGACCACTCGACCGGAGCAGCCGGGTAGACGGTGGACCCGGGCCGGGCCGGGACGTGCCGGTCCCGCGGCAGGACGAGCCCGGCCCCGACCACGGGAACAAGATGGGCGACGACCGTGTTGTGCCCGGTGATGATGCCCTCGACGAACCTCACCCGACCAGTCGGTCGTCCCGACCGGCACGATGTCACACGCCCCGGATCCCCTGCGCACGCCCGGGCCAGGTACCGTATCTCCATGCCCGCGGCCCCGACGGCCGACGAGCCCGAGCCCGACGAGAGGGGGACCCCCGTGCTGCTGCGCAACGTGATCGGCGACGTGCTCCGCGAGGTCCGTCAGCGCCAGGGCCGCACCCTGCGCGAGGTGTCCTCGGACGCGAAGGTCTCGCTCGGCTACCTCTCCGAGGTGGAGCGCGGCCAGAAGGAGGCCTCCTCCGAGCTGCTCGCCTCGATCTCCGAGGCACTGAACACCCCGCTGAGCCACCTCATGCGCGTGGTCTCCGGCCGGCTCGCGGCCCACGAGCCCGTGCGCGTGCCGGACACTGTGCCGGACGAGTTCCTCGACGAGCTGGCGCCCGCCGCGCCGTGAGTCGCTGAGCCGGACTCCCTGGGCCGCAGAGCCGAGGGGAGGCGCCCCGGATCCACACGTACGACGCCGATGCCCCCGCCCGACCGGGCGGGGGCATCGGCGTGTCTGGAGGGCGTACCGGGGGACGTCCCGCGGTCGCGCCCGCCCCTCGCGACGGTGGGTGGAGGCCTCCGGGTCCGCGCACCGCTCACGACGGCGGGTGGAGGCCTCCGGGGCCCCGCACCCAGCCGGCCGCGACCAGCGCGCGCTCGGCCGGACCGGCCCCGTGCGTCCCGGCGGGCGGCGCGCCGTCGACCTGCCGGAGCGTGGCACGGGGCAGCCGACCGTCGCGCGCCTGGGCCGCGAGCGCCGTCGCCGCGGCCGGGAGTGCACCCGGATCAGTCGTGAGCGTGAGGAGCGACCGACCGCCGCGCTCGACGAACAGCGCCGGCACGGCGTCGACGAGCACGACGAACGCCCCCGGGCGCCGGGAGGGACGCAGCCCCTCGGTGGTCGGCCACGGCAGCGCGGCGCCGTACGGGTTCGCCGGGTCGGAGGCGGCGAGGACGTGAAGGACGGGCGCGTCGGTCGTGGCGCCCGGTCCCGACCCGTCCCGGCCCACCTCGCGGAGCGTGGCGAGCATCGCCTCGAGCGCGAACTGGGCGCCGCCGAGCCCGTCGACCACGTACCCGCGCCGCACCTGCCCGGCGTCCTCGAGCCGTCGCAGCACCTCGTAGGTGGCCGAGAACCCTCCCGGCAGCTCATCGACCCCCGACGAGTCGCGCGTGAGCACGCCGTGCGTCTCCACCAGCTGCGCCACCCGCGCGGCGAGGGCGACCGTCGGGTCCGGCTCGACGACCGAGCGGCGCACGAGCGACCACCTGCCGGCGAGGTCGCTCGGAGCGGCGGCGAGCGTGGAGCGTGGCCGGACGGCGGCGGTCGCGCGTCGCCGGAGCCCCCCGCGCATCGGCCGCGGCGGACGGGACGCGGTCCGGGCGCGGAGGGGCCCGCCCACCTGGGCGGCCCGGCTCCGGACGGCGGCGAACGTGTCCGACGTGACGATCCCCGAGGTCGCGAGCCACCACAGCGCCTCGCCGACCACGGCGGCGTCCGGCGGAGGGGCGTCCGGCGGAGCGGTCTCCGGAGCGACGGCGCCGGGAGGAGCGGTGCCCGCAGACGTGTCCGGGGGGACGATCTCCCGCGCGGGCTCGCCGAGGTCCCAGGGGTCGCCGGCGTCCGGCGCCGCCACCGCCGCGACCAGGTCGGACAGCGTGCGGGAGCCGCCGTCGGACAGCGCCCGCACCACCGACCGCAGCAGCCGCTCCGTCGGGAGGTGCTGACCGGGGCCCGGCTCGCCGGTCGGCGCCGACCAGGAGTCGCCGGCCGGTGCGAGGTCCGCGACGGCGTCGGCGGGCAGCAGCACCACCTGGTCCGGCGTCGCGGGGTGCGTGCGGGGCCCCCGGGCGACCCAGACGACCTCCCCGCCCGCGACCAGCTCGTCGAGCGTGCCGGGCCGATAGCCCGGCACGCGGCGGGGCAGCACGTGCGTCTCGAGCCCGACGAGCGGGAGCGGCCGGCCCGCGAGCCGGTCGATCGTGTCCAGGAGCGCGGCCTCGACCTCGGCACCGTTCGCGTCCCGTGGATTCGGCCCGGCACCCTCCGCCGCCACCCCGTGCCAGCGCAGCGTCGCGCGGGCGAGCACCGTCGGGTCGACGGCGTCGACCTCGCCGCGCAGCAGAGCCAGCGAGCGGCGCCTGATCCGCCGAAGCACGTCGGCGTCGACGAGCTCGAGCATCTCCGCGTGCCCGGTCACGCGACCGGTGACGAGCACCTCCTCGGCCACGAGCCGGTCCAGCGGCGCCCGCAGCGTCCCGACCGGCAGCCCGTACCGGGCCGCGACGTCGGCGGGGGTGAACGGACCGTGCGTGCGGGCGTAGCGGCGCAGCAGGTCGCCGAGCGGGTCCGCTACGTCGGCGAGGAGCTCGTCCGGGACGCCGTCGGGCAGGTCGACGCCCAGTGCGCCGCGCATGCGGCCCGCGTCCTCGGCCACCACCAGGTGCGGCTCGCCGCCGACCGCCACCTCGAGCACGCGCTCGGCCCCCACGAGCGCCTCCGCGACCGCCTCGACGTCGGCGGGCTCCTCGAGCCTCTCCGCCAGCTCGCTGCGCGGCAGCGGGCCCAGGCGGCGGACCAGGTCGACCGCCCCCTCGGCGTCGCGGGCCCGGGCCGCCTCCGTCAGCAGGCCGACCTCCGCGGCGACCTCCGCGACGGCGCGGGGGTCGAGGACGTCGACGAGATCTGCGGTGTCGCCCCCGAGGAGCTCGGCGAGCAGCGAGGTGTCGAGCGCGAGGGCCGCCGCGCGGCGCTCCCCGGGCGGCACGTCCTCGCCGTAGAGGAACCGCGCCGTGTAGCCCATGAGCAGCGAGCGCGCCCAGGGCGACGGGCGCGGGGTCGTCACCTCGACGACCCGCACGCGGCGCGCGGCGATCGCGGCCATGAGCTCGGTCAGCGCGGGGACGTCGTAGTCGTCCTGGAGCGCCTCGCGCACCGCCTCGAGCGTCATGGGGAACTCGGGGTACCGCGACGCGACCGTGAACAGGGCCGCGGCCCGGTGCCGCTGCTGCCACAGGGGCTGCCGCCTGCCCGGGAAACGGCGGGGCAGCAGGAGCGCGCGGGACGCCGCCTCGCGGAAGCGGGCGGCGAGCAGCGGCGAACCGGTGAGTGCGTCGACGACCCGGGACCGGACGTCGCCGGGATCCACGAGGAGGTCGCCCGGTCCGAGCTCCTCGGTAGCGCCGGGCGGGAGCCGCAGCACGATGCCGTCGTCGGCCGCCTGCGCCTGGGCGTCCGCACCCGTGCGCTCGCGGAGCGCGGCGGCGATCAGCAGCGCCCACGGCGCGTTGACCCGGCGGCCGGCGAGGCAGTGGACGACGATCCGCCAGTCGCCGAGCTCGTCGCGGAAGCGCTCGACGACGATCGTCTCGTCGTCGGGCACGGCGCTGGTGGCCTCGCGCTGGTCGGCGATCCAGGCGCCGATGCCGGCCGCCGTCTCCGGTGCCAGGGTGAGGCCCTCGGCGTCGGCGGTGCTCGTCGCCGGCCCCGGCCGGTCGGCGCTGGACGTGCCCGCGTTCCCCGTCCCGTCGGCCGGTGCCGGCCACTCGCGCACTGTCCTGCCGATCTCGGCACCGAACGTGGCGGGGCGGCCGAGGGTGTCGCCGAGCCAGAACGGCAGGCGGCCCGGCCGGCCCGGGGCGGGGGTGACGAGGACGCGGTCGGCGGTGATCGTCTCGATCCGCCAGGTGGAGTTGCCCAGGGTGAACGTGTCCCCGACCCGGGACTCGAAGACCATCTCCTCGTCGAGCTCGCCGACCCGCCGCGCGCCGGTCCCCTCGCCGCCCGAGAGGTAGACGCCGAACAGGCCGCGGTCGGGGATCGTGCCGCCGGAGGTGACGGCGAGCCGGGCCGCCCCGGGCCGCGCGCGCAGGAGGCCGGCCGCGCGGTCGTGCACGAGCCGGGGTCGCAGCTCCGCGAACTCCTCGGCCGGGTAGCGCCCCGACAGCATGTCGACCACTGCGTCGAAGGTGGCCTCGCCGAGGTCGGCGTAGCTGGCCGCCCGACGTACCCGCGTCAGCGCCTCGGCGGGGGAGAGGTCCTCGACGGCGACCATCGCCAGGAGCTGCTGGGCGAGGACGTCGAGCGGTGTGCGCGGGAGGGACGTCTGCTCCACCTCGCCCGCGAGCGCGCTGCGCGCCGCGACGAGGGTCGGCAGCAGCTCCGCGCGGTGGACCGGCAGGAGCACGCCGCGGGAGGTGCCGCCGACCTGGTGTCCCGCGCGGCCGACCCGCTGGACGGTGGACGCCACCGTCGGTGGGGCGCCGATCTGCACGACGAGGTCGACCTCGCCCATGTCGATGCCGAGCTCGAGGGTCGAGGTGGCGACGACGCACCTCAGCTCCCCGGACTTGAGGGCCTCCTCGGCGATCCGGCGCTCGGACGGACTCATCGACCCGTGGTGGGCGCGGGCCAGGACCGGCGTCAGGCCCAGCGAGGTGCCGGACTGGCCGGGCACCGTCGCGGGCCACACCTCGCCCTCGCCCTCGACGCCCGCACCGCCCCGTCGGCGGTCGTGCTCCTCGTTGACCTGCGCCGCCAGCCGCTCGGCGAGCCGCCTGGAGCCGACGAACACGATGGTCGATCGGTGCGACTCGACGAGGTCGACGACGCGCGCCGCCACGTGCGGCCAGATCGACGGCGGCTCGGGGCGACGCCCGGGACCTGCGGCGTCGTCGGGTGCCGCGGTGTCGTCGGGTGCCGCGGCATCCTCGGGCGCCGTGGCGTCCGGGGCGCTCCCGGGCGGCGGTCCCGGCGCCGCGAGGTCGGGCACCGGGAGCTGCACGTCGAGCTCGAGCCGCCGCGGCGAGGGCGGGGCCACCACGCGGACCGGCCGTCCGCCGTCGTCGAGGGAGCGCTCGCCCGCCAGCGCGCGGGCCACCTCCTCGGCGGGGCGCACCGTGGCCGAGAGGCCGACGCGCTGGACCGGGACCGGCGTGAGCGCGTCGAGCCGCTCGAGGCTGAGGAACAGGTGCGCGCCGCGCTTGGTGCCCGCGATCGCGTGGACCTCGTCGACGACGACGGTCCGCACGTGCGTGAGCGCCTCTCGCGCCGCCGAGGTGAGCATGAGGAACAGCGACTCGGGCGTGGTGATGAGGATGTCCGGCGGGCGCGTGACGAGGCGACGGCGCTCGGCCGGCGGGGTGTCCCCGGTGCGCACGCCCACGCGCAGGTCGGGCAGCTCGGCGCCGGTGCGGGCGGCCTCCGCGCGGATGCCGGCCAGCGGCCGGGAGAGGTTCCGCTCGACGTCGAACGCCAGCGCCTTGAGCGGGGAGACGTAGAGGATGCGGGTGCGCTGCGCCGTGTCCGGGACCGGCTCGGCGAGCATCTCGTCGATCGCCCACAGGAACGCCGCCAGGGTCTTGCCCGACCCGGTGGGCGCGACCACCAGCGCGTGCTCGCCGGAGGCGATCGCGTCCCACGCGCCCGACTGCGCGGGGGTCGGGGCCGCGAAGGCGCGCTCGAACCACGCGGTGGTCGCCGGTCCGAACGTCACCGGGACATCGTGGCAGGCAGGTCCGACGACGAGGTGCCGGGGCGCCGCTGCCGGGGCGCCGCTGCCGGGGCGACGCCGGAGCCGGGGCCGCTCCCGGGTCCGCGGTCGGCCCTTCGTCGTGCGGGCCGGCCCCGCGTGCGTCGTCGGTCTCACCGGCGCGTCCGCCGCTGCCGGGCCGGGGCCGCGGTGACACCCTGGTGCGGTGAAACGATCCGAGTTCGCGGCCGTCGCGCGCGAGGTCCTGGGGGAGGCGACGGCGTCGTCCTACCTCGCGGACCTCACGCTGGCCGGCGTCGGCTACCGGACGGCCGAGGAGGCCCTCGAGCAGGGTTACCGGCCGCGGGACGTGTGGGACGCGGTCGTCGACGAGCTCGGCCTGGACGCCTCGACGCGCTGGCACCACCGCCGCGAGCTCGACGAGTAGCCGCTCGCAGACCCGTGGCGACGCGCACGGCGTGTCGGAGGCGCTCGAACATCTGTTCGTCGTAGTGTGCTCCACAGGTGACGACGACTCCCGCTCGTCCACAGGCCAGTGGTGGGCGGGAACGGATGTCGGTGGTCGGACATAGCGTCATCCCAGGCAGCGGCCCGGAGAGGGACCCGCCCTGACAAGGCCAGCCCGTGACCGTCCAGACGGGGCGCCCAGCGTCCCCCAGCCAAGAGGTGAGAGTTCATGCCCGCTCCCGCAGCAGACCGCAGCAAGGCACTCGAGGCCGCGCTCAGCCAGATCGACCGCCAGTTCGGCAAGGGGTCCGTCATGCGCCTCGGCGACGAGACGCGACCCAAGGTCCAGACCATCCCCACCGGCTCCGTCGCGCTGGACGTCGCGCTCGGCATCGGCGGCCTCCCGCGCGGCCGGATCGTCGAGGTCTACGGCCCGGAGTCCTCGGGCAAGACGACCGTCGCCCTGCACGCCGTGGCCAACGCCCAGCGCGCCGGCGGCATCGCGGGGTTCATCGACGCGGAGCACGCGCTCGACCCCGAGTACGCGAAGAAGCTCGGCGTCGACACCGACGCCCTGCTCGTGTCGCAGCCGGACACCGGTGAGCAGGCGCTCGAGATCACCGACATGCTCATCCGCTCCGGCGCGCTCGACATCGTCGTGGTGGACTCGGTCGCCGCGCTCGTGCCCAAGGCCGAGATCGAGGGCGAGATGGGCGACAGCCACGTCGGCCTGCAGGCCCGCCTCATGTCGCAGGCGCTGCGCAAGATCACCGGTGCGCTGTCCGCGTCGGGCACCACGGCGATCTTCATCAACCAGCTCCGCGAGAAGATCGGCGTGTTCTTCGGCTCGCCCGAGACCACCACGGGCGGCAAGGCGCTGAAGTTCTACTCCTCGGTGCGGCTCGACGTCCGCCGGATCGAGACCCTCAAGGACGGCACCGATGCGGTCGGCAACCGGACCCGGGTCAAGGTCGTCAAGAACAAGATGGCGCCGCCGTTCAAGCAGGCCGAGTTCGACATCCTCTACGGCCAGGGCATCTCCCGCGAGGGCGGGCTCATCGACCTCGGCGTGGAGCAGGGAATCGTGCGCAAGTCCGGCTCCTGGTTCACCTACGAGGGCGACCAGCTGGGCCAGGGCAAGGAGAACTCCCGGCAGTTCCTCAAGGACAACCCGGAGCTCGCCGAGGAGATCGAGAAGAAGATCCTCGTCAAGCTCGGCATCGGCGAGGCGGCGCCGGAGCCCGAGGTCGCCGAGCCGATCGGGACCGACGAGCCGATGGCACCAGTCAAGGCCCCCGCCGCTCGGAAGGGTGCGGCCGCCGACCGGGCCGAGGTCCCGGTCTCGTTCTGAGCCGGGGACGACGGTCCGTGAGCCGTTCGCGGCGCGACCCGGCCCCCGAGCCGCACGGTTCGGGGGCCGGGTCGTCGGCGGCTGAGCCGGTCGGCGCCGGGGCGTCGGCGGCCGAGCCGTCCGCGGAGGACCCGCTCGAGGCCGCGCGGGCCATCGCGCTGCGATCACTGGCCGGGGCGCCGCGCACGCGGGCGCAGCTCGCCGAGAAGCTCGCGGCCAAGGGCGTCGAGGTCGGCGTCGCCGAGACACTCCTCGACCGACTCTGCGCCGTCGGGCTCGTCGATGACGCCGACCTGGCCGACCGCCTCGTGCGCACGCGTCACTCCGAGCGTCACCAGGGACGCCGGGCGATCGCCGCCGAGCTGCGCCGCAAGGGCATCGACGAGTCCGTGGCCGCTCGTGCCCTGGACCAGCTGGACGAGGAGGACGAGGTGGCCGCCGCCACCGCCGTCGCCCGGGCCCGCCTGCGCGCCACCCGCGGCCTGGCCGCCGAGGTTCGCCACCGCCGCACGATCGCCGCGCTCGGACGCAAGGGCTTCTCCGGCGACGTCGCGCGACGCGCCATGCGCAGCGCGCTCGCGGAGGAGGATCCTGCCCAGGACGACCTCGGCGAGGACGACCTCGGCGAGGACGACCTCGGCGGGCCGGACGGGGACGTCGAGGTCCACTGACAGAGATGTCGATCCTCTCCGACGGGCGGTGCGCGGCGGCGAAATTGTCCCGCCGGGGTCCGATTGGGTACGGTCTGGCGCCGACGGCCTCCGTCCCCTGCCCGCACCCCCAGCGAAAGGCCCCCATGCGCGGCCGCGCCCGCCTGCTCCCGACGACGACGGGCGCCGTAGTCCTCGCCATGGCCCTCTCCGCCTGCGGGGGAGGGGACGACGATCCGACCGGTGCTGCACCACCGCCGCCGGCACCCCCGGCGGCACCCGAGGGGCGGTCGGAGCCTGCCTCCGAGCGCGACGCCGCGACGACCACCGCGCCCGGCCCGGGCGACAGCGATGCCGGCGCGACCGCCCGGATGCCGTCGGGTGTGACCGCGGTGCTCGTGCAGACGCCCGACCTCGGCCTCACCGGGATCGAGTAGGACGCGGGCACCGTCGTCACCGCGTTCGACCAGGAGGTCTCCGTGCCGCGGACCGCGACGGTCGACACCCTTCCGGTGGACGTCGCCGAGGAGGTGCTCGCCGAGCACCCCGGCAGCGAGACGGAGCTCGGCGACGTCGACGAGGTCCTGGCCGCCGACGGCGAGACCTTCGCCGTCGCGGTCGTCCGCGTCGACGACCCGCGCTGGGAACCGGTCGACGACGAGCTCGAGTCGTACGAGGTCACGGAGAACGTCGTCCGGGTCGAGGGGAGCGAGGTCGACCTCGACCTCGAGCTCACGCCCGGGGACCAGATCACCCTCGTGGCGTCGGTGCCTGTGGGCGCGGCGCCCGAGGACGTCGTGCTCGAGAGTCTCGCCGACGGCGTGCGCCAGGAGCTCAGCTTGATCGACGGGACGCGGACCGCGTCCGTCGTCGAGGACATCTACGCGCGGCCGACCGAGGTGGAGGTCGGCGACGGTGCCTCCTGGAGCCACGACTACGACACCCGGTACGGCGCGATGACCCAGACGGGCCAGCTGACGGGCGGCGTGCTCACCCCGTTCGTCCCCGAGGTCGGCTGGGCGAACCCGGGCCACGTCTACCTCGGCGTCGACGTGACGACCCGGGAGCCCCCCTCCCCGCACTACGACGAGTCGACGATCCGACTCCGGCTCGCGGATGGCTCGACGGTCGAGCCCGAGACGAACACCGGCGGATCCGACGGCCCGTTCACGCGGCGGGTCTGGTTCCAGCTCCCGGTCGACGCGACGGAGGCCGTCGTCGAGGTCAGCATCGTCATCGGGCTCGGCGGCGACATGTACGACGTCGCCGTCTCCGAGGTCCCGCTGACGCTGGCGGGCTCGGTGGCGGGCGAGGAAGAGTCGGGCGGCGGGTCCGCGAGCTAGTCGGCGTCGATCGTCAGCGCCGGTTCGTGCCGTTTGGCCTGCGCGACGGTGCGCGGGTCGAGGAACGTCGCCAGCCGGCCGGTGACGGCCGTCAGGGCGTCTGTCGCGGCCGGTCGGGGATGTCCGGGTTCGGCTCGAGGGTCACGCGTGCGACGGCGGCCTCGACGGCGGCATCCGGCTGACCCGGGGGTGCACCTCGGCCGGAGGTGAGGGAACCCACCCGGCGGGCCGCCAGCTCGGCGATCTTCGTGAGGATGAAGTTGATGATGATGAACAGCACCGCCGCCACGAACAGGGACTGGAGGATCGGGAACGGGCTGCCCGAGCCGAGCAGCCGGGAGTTCCGCAGCAGCTCGCTGTAGGTGATGATCGAGCCGAGCGCCGAGTCCTTGAGGATGACGACGAACTGGCTCACGAGCGCCGGGAGCATGGCGATGAGGGCCTGCGGCAGCTCGATGTGCTGGATCGACTTGCGCCGGGTCATCCCGATGGCCAGGCCGGCCTCGCGCTGGCCGCGGGGCAGACCGTGGACGCCCGAGCGGACGAGCTCGGCGATCACGGCCCCGTTGTAGAGGGTCAGCGCCGCGACGACCGCGACGAGCGGGGCCATCGACGGTGAGACCCAGCCGGTGGAGCCGAGGAGGAACCAGCCGGCGACCATCATGATGAGCACCGGCACGGCGCGGAAGAACTCGACGACCACACCGCAGAACCAGCGCAGGACGGGGTTGGACGCGAGACGGCCGACGCCGAAGAGCGTGCCGAAGATCATCGCCAGCACGACGGAGTAGGCGGCCGCGACCAGGGTGTTCTGCAGGCCCGGGAGGAAGTAGTACTGCCAGGAGCGGGCCTCGACCATCGGGGCCCACAGCTCGGCGCGGAACTGGTCGTTCTCGTACATCGTCCACAGTGCCCAGGCGCCGATGCCGAGCACGACGAGGGTGCCGATGACGTTGCCGACGAGGATGATCCGCCGGCCGCGCGGGCCCGGGGCGTCGAAGAGGACCTGGTGCGAGCTCATCGGGCGACCGCCAGACGCTGGGAGAGGTACGTGGTGAGCAGGCCGATCGGGATGACGATGACGACGAAGCCGATCGCGACCGTGAAGAAGATCGCCAGCACGTAGTTGGCCTGGTTCTCGATCATGGCCCGCATGAGCTGGGAGACCTCGGACACCGACGCCGCCGCGGCGACCGTCGTGTTCTTGATGAGGGCGATGAGCGTGTTGCCGAGCGGCGCGATCGCACCCCGGAACGCCTGCGGGAGGATGACCAGGCGGGCCGCCGGGAGGAACGACAGGCCGATCGCGCGGGCGGCCTCGGCCTGCCCCACCGGCACCGTGTTGACCCCCGAGCGCAACGCCTCGCAGACGAACGACGCGTGGTAGACGCCGAGCGCGAGGACGGCCAGCCAGAAGAAGTTGACCTCGAAGGTCCGGGAGAACTCCAGGCCGAGCACCGGCCACAGCACGAGCGCGGCGAAGACGATGATGATCGTCAGCGGTGTGTTGCGGACGAGCGTGACGTAGAGGGACCCGGCCCACCGCATCGTGGGGACGGGTGAGATCCGCATGAGCACGAGGATCACGCCGATGAGCAGGGCGATGAGCGCCGAGAAGAAGGCCAGCCGGAGGTTGACGAGGTACGCGTCGAGCAGGTCGTAGCTCGAGAGGATCTCGAGGTAGTCGCCCACCGGTCACCGCCTTTCGGTCGTGGGGAAGGGGGAGCGGGTGGGGGCGCCGGGGGCGCCCCCACCCGTCGTTCGTGCCGGGAGACCGGCTCAGCTGCAGGAGTCCAGCTCCGGGGGGTTGAGCGACTCGTCCGGCGTGAAGCCGGTGCCCTCCGTGTTGGCGGTGACGGCCTCCTCCCAGGCGCCGTCGTCGATCATCGCCTGGATCGCCTCGTTGATCTGCTCGCACGTCTCGGTGTCCCCGTCCGGGATGCCGACGCCGTAGCGCTCCTCGGAGAAGGGGCTCCCGGCCACGGCGAGCGCGCCGCTGCCCTCGTCGGCGGCGAGGCCGGCGAGGATGATGTCGTCCGTGGTCACCGCGTCGACCTGACCGCCGATGAGGTACTGGATGCACTCGGAGTAGCCCGGCTGCTCGATGAGCTGGACGCCCTCCGAGTACTCGTCCTGCACGCGCTGGGCCGAGGTCGAGCCGGAGACCGAGCAGAGGTTGAGTCCGTCGAGGGACTCCGGGCCGGTGATCGTCCCCTCGTCGTCGGAGCGGATGAGGAGGTCCTGCCCGGCCACGAAGTACGGGCCGGCGAAGTCCACGACCTCGTCGCGCTCGTCGGTGATCGAGTAGGTCGCGAAGATCATGTCGACCTGACCGTTCTGCAGCATGGTCTCCCGGTTGGCCGAGATCGCCTCGACGAAGGTGATCTGGTCCGGCGAGTACCCCATGTGCTCGGCCACGTAGTGCGCGACGTCGACGTCGAACCCGGTGAACTCGCTGCCGTCCTGGTACCCGAGGCCGGGCTGGTCGAACTTGATGCCGATGGTCAGGCCCTCGCCGTCGGCGGCTCCGGCACCACCGTCCGTCGAGGTCTCGCCGCCGCCGTCCTCGCCGGTGTCTCCACCGGTGTCGTCGCCGGTGTCGGCGCCGTTGTCGCCGCCTGCGTCGCCGCCCTCGTCGGGGGCGTCGGAGGTGCAGGCTGCCAGGAACGTCCCGGCCGCCAGCAGCGCTGCCGCGGTCGCGTATCTGGTGCGTCGCATGGGATCTCCAGGTGTCTCGAGCGTCCGGCCGGCCGGGCGGCCGGCCGGTGGGGTGGTCGGTGGGGTGGTCGGTGGGTGAGAACTCGGTGGGTGACTAGTCGGTGATGAGCTTGGAGAGGAAGTCCTTCGCCCGGTCCGAGCGCGGGTTGGAGAAGAACTCGGTGGGCGTGGCCTCCTCCACGATGAGACCGTCGTCCATGAAGACGACCCGGTCCGCGGCCTTCCGGGCGAAGCCCATCTCGTGGGTGACGACGATCATCGTCATGCCGGACCTGGCGAGCCCGGTCATGACGTCGAGGACCTCGTTGATCATCTCGGGGTCGAGGGCGGACGTCGGCTCGTCGAAGAGCATGACCTTGGGGTCCATCGCGAGTGCCCGCGCGATGGCCACCCGCTGCTGCTGCCCGCCCGAGAGCTGGGCTGGTCGCTTGTGGGCCTGGTTGGCCACGCCCACGCGCTCGAGGAGCTCCATCGCCCGTTTCTTCGCGTCCGCGGTGCGGATCCCCTTGACCTTGGTCGGCCCGAGCGTGACGTTGTCGAGGATCGACCGGTGGGCGAAGAGGTTGAACGACTGGAACACCATGCCCACCTCGGCGCGGTGCTTCGCGAGCGCCTTGCCCTCCTCCGGCAGCTCGTTGCCGTCGACGAGGATGCGGCCGGAGTTGATCGGCTCGAGCCGGTTGATCGTCCGGCACAGCGTGGACTTGCCGGACCCCGACGGGCCGATGACGACGACCACCTCGCCGCGTGCCACCTCAAGATTGATGTCCTTGAGCACGTGCAGGTCGCCGAAGTACTTGTCGACGCCCCGCATGGACACGAGCGGGACGTCGGACTCCGGGACCGCGTCGGCGCGGTCCCGGTGTGTGGTCTCGGTCATGCGGTGCACCATACGGCCACGGGTGGGTCCGACATGTGACACGAAGGTCACGAGACTGCAACGATGCAGGTGGAGCGTGGTCGCGTGGTCGCGTGGTCGCGGCACGGTGCAGCCGTCGAGAGGTACTCCACGGCCGCTCAGCGGGCGGAGTGCGGTCGCCGGGCCGGGCTCGGTCACCGGCCGGAGCCCGGGGCCTGTGCGGTCAGTCGGCGAACGCCTTGGCGAGGGTGATCATGCGCTCGCGGAAGTCGTCCGACGCCGGGGCGTGCCGCGCGGCCTCGAGCGCGTTGAGCACGAGCCGGACATGGGTCCACGCCCCCACCCGGTCGGGGTCGAGGCCCGCCGCGTCGGCGACGACGTCGGCGCGCAGCCGGACGTGGGTGCGCGGCGACCAGGCGCGCGCCGTCTCCTCGGCACGGTTCCACACGATCGGGGCGACGCCGAACGCCGGCTCGGCGGCGACCGGCTTGGGGTCGATGGCGAGCCAGGCGCCGCGGGCGGCGTCGAGCGGGGCGAGCACGTTCGCGTCGTGCAGGTCCTCGTGGACCATGCGGGGCTCGGGAGCGTCGGCGAGCAGGTCGTCCAGCTCGGCGCGCGCCTGCACCGCGAGCCGGTGGGGGACGAGCGCGGAACCGGCGAGAAGCGTCTCGCGCCAGCGGTCGGCGCGGGCGGCGACCGTGGCCAGCCGGGGGTGTGCGGGCCGGTCCAGGGCGCGCAGCAGCCGGCCGACGACCTCGCAGGCGTCGAGCACCGGCTCGGCCGTGAGCGGCCGGCGGTCGTCGAGCCGTTCGAGGAGCAGGACCTGGGCGGAGGGGTCCGCCGCGAGGAGCCGGACGGCGGCCTGACCGCCCCAGAGCCGGAGCGCGAGGTGCTCGTGCCGGGCCTCCTCGTGCGGCCAGGTCACCTTGAGGACGGCCCTGCCCGACGGCGCCACGACGGGCACCACCAGCGCGTTCTCACCGTGCATCGCGGGGCCGTCCGCGGTGAGGCCCCACCGCGCGCCCGCCCCGGCCACCAGGCGGGGCAGGCCGGCGAGCCACCGGTCGCCGTGGACGCCGTCCGTGCCGAGCGCAGGGTCGGGGGCCCGGCCGGTGACGGTCGCCGTCAGTCCGGGCGGGATGTCGACCACATCGGCACGCTACCCGCGCCGCCCCGGCCCGGCCCGTCGCCGGCGCTCCTAGGATGAACGGGATGAGCACCACCGTCCCGGCCCCGGAGCGCACCTACCACGTGCGCACGCTCGGCTGCCAGATGAACGTCCACGACTCCGAGCGGCTGTCCGGGCTCCTCGACGACGCCGGCTACCGCCCGGTGCTCAGCGTGCCCGAGGCCGCCGCCCGCGCGACCCGTGCGGGTGACGAGGGGGCCGACGTCGTCGTGCTCAACACGTGCTCGGTGCGCGAGAACGCGGCGAACAAGCTCTTCGGCAACCTCGGGCAGCTCGCCGAGGTCAAGCGGACCCGGCCCGGCATGCAGATCGCGGTGGGCGGGTGCCTCGCCCAGCAGATGCGCGAGGAGATCGTCGAGAGGGCCCCGTGGGTCGACGTCGTCCTCGGCACCCACAACCTCGACGTGCTCCCCGCCCTCCTCGAGCGGGCCGCCCACAACGACCGTGCCGCCGTCGAGATCGAGGAGTCCCTCAAGGTCTTCCCCTCCACGTTGCCGACGCGCCGGGAGTCCGCGTACGCCGCCTGGGTGTCGATCTCGGTCGGGTGCAACAACACGTGCACGTTCTGCATCGTGCCCTCGCTGCGCGGCAAGGAGCGCGACCGGCGGCCGGGCGAGATCCTCGCCGAGGTCGAGGCGGTCGTCGCGAGCGGGGCGATCGAGGTCACGCTGCTCGGCCAGAACGTCAACTCCTACGGGGTCTCCTTCGGGGAGCGCGGCGCGTTCGCCGACCTCCTGCGGGCCACCGGGGCGGTCGAGGGGCTCGAGCGGGTGCGGTTCACCTCACCCCACCCGGCCGCGTTCACGGACGACGTCATCGACGCGATGGCGAGCACCCCGGCGGTCATGCCCTCGCTGCACATGCCGCTGCAGTCGGGCTCCGACGCCGTCCTGCGTCGCATGCGCCGCTCCTACCGGTCGGCGAAGTTCCTCGGCATCCTCGACCGCGTGCGTGCAGCGATGCCGGACGCCGCCATCACCACCGACCTCATCGTCGGGTTCCCGGGCGAGACGGAGGAGGACTTCGCCGCCACGCTCGAGGTCGTCGAGGCCTCCCGGTTCTCCTCGGCGTTCACCTTCCAGTACTCGCGCCGCCCGGGCACCCCGGCGGCGGACTACCCCGACCAGGTGCCCGCCGAGGTCGTCACCGAGCGCTACCAGCGCCTCACCGACCTGCAGCGCCGGATCTCGACCGAGCTGGGCCAGGAGCAGGAAGGACGCACCGTCGAGGTCCTCGTCGCCGAGGGCGAGGGCGCCAAGGACGCCGCGACCGGACGCGTCACCGGTCGGGCGGCCGACAACCGTCTCGTCCACGTGGCCCTGCCGGACAACCTCGCCGAGGTCGACCGGCCGCGGCCCGGGGACATGGTCACCGCGAGAGTCACCCACGGCGCGCCCCACCACCTCGTGGCGGACTCGGCGCTGACGGGCGGCACGTTCGCCGTGCGCCGCACGCGGGCCGGGGACGCGTGGGAGGCGCGCGAGAGCGGCGGGCACGATCACGGCGGCGCGACCGCGCTCGGCCAGCCGGTGTCCCTCGGCATGCCGACCCTCAGGCGGGCCTGAGCATGGGCGGGGCCACGACCGACGAGGGGAGCACGGCCCGACCGTCCCGCGACGGGTCGGCGGGGGTCCCCACGGACGGCGGCGCGGAGACGTCCGCCGACCGCCCGGTCGCCGAGGGGTTCGTCGTCGCCGTCGTCGGGCCGACCGCGACCGGCAAGTCCGAGCTCGCCCTCGACCTCGCGGAGCAGTTCGCCGCCGAGCTCGCGCTCGGCGCCCCCGAGCTCTACGAGATCGTCTCCGCCGACGCCGCCCAGCTCTACCGCGGCATGGACATCGGTACCGCGAAGCTGCCCGCCGATCAGCGACGCGGGCTCGTGCACCACCAGATCGACGTGCTCTCACCGTCGGACGTCGCCTCCGTCGCCGCCTACCAGCGCGCCGCGCGGGCCGACATGGACGCGATCATCGCCCGTGGCCGTCGGCCCGTCGTCGTGGGTGGGTCCGGCCTGTACCTGCGGGCGCTGCTCGACGACGTCGAGCTGCCCCCCACCGACCCCGACGTCCGTACCGCGATCGAGGAACGGGCCGAGCGGATCGGCGCGGCCGCCCTGTTCGCCGAGCTCGCCGAGGCCGACCCCGACGCCGCCGCGGACATGGATCCGGCGAACGTGCGCCGCACCGTGCGCGCGCTGGAGGTCATCGAGCTCACCGGGGAGCCGTTCTCCGCCCGCTCCCGCCCCCCGCGCTACCTCCGGCCGACCGTCCAGGTGGCGATCGACGTCCCCCGTGAGCAGCTCGATGCCCGCATCGAGACGCGCGCGAACGCCATGGTCGCGGGCGGGCTCGTCGAGGAGACCCGGGCCCTCGACGCGGCCGGCCTGGGCCGGACCGCCGCGCGCGCCGTCGGCTACGTCGAGGCGCTCGCCCACCTGAGGGGCGAGCTCCCGCTCGCCGACCTGCCGGCCGCGATCGCCCGCTCCACCCGTCGGCTCGCGCGCCGGCAGGAGACCTGGTTCCGCCGCGACACCCGCATCACCTGGGTGCCCGCCGACGCCGATCTCGTCGTGGCCGCAGCGACCGCGGTGGGGCAGGGCTGGCGGACGCTCGGCAGACCCTGACGGACCGCGGCGCCGCGCCGTACGCGGCCCGACCTACGCTGGGGGCATGACGCCGGAGGACCGCCGCACCGCCCTCGCCCGCCTCCGCGGGACCACGGTCACGCTGGGGCACGGCACGGAGAACGACTTCGTCCTCATCGACGACCCAGATGCGGCCACGGACCTCACGCCCGAGCAGGTCCGCGCGCTCGCCGACCGGCGCGGCGGGATCGGCGGGGACGGCGCCATCCGGGTCGTCCGCACCGAGGCGCTCGCAGCGAGCGACCCGACCGCCGCACGCATCGCCGCCGAGGAGCCGGGCGTGACCTGGTTCATGGACTATCGCAACGCCGACGGCTCGGTCGCCGAGATGTGTGGCAACGGCGTGCGCGTGTTCGTCGCCCACCTGCGCGACCGCGGCCACGTCCGGCTCGAGCACGGTCAGACCGTCCGGGTCGGGACCCGCGGCGGTGTGCGGGAGGTCCGGCTCGTCGGCGAGGAGTACGCCGTCGCGATGGGGCGCTTCGGGTTGCCCGGCGGCGACCGGGCGCTCGCCGAGGGGACCGACGTCGCCGTCGTCGTGCCCGGCCTGCCCGGGACCCGCGGCGGGCTCAGGGTGACGATGCCCAACCCCCACACCGTGGTCGCGCTGCCGAGCACCGAGGACCTCGCCGGAGCCCGGCTCGCGCTCGGCGAGGTCGAGTACGCGCCCGAGCCACCCGAGGGAACGAACCTCGAGCTCGTCGTGCCCGGTGTGGAGGAGGTCGGCGCGCACGGCCGGGTCGGCACCCTGACCATGCGGGTGCTCGAACGCGGGGTGGGGGAGACCCGCTCCTGCGGGACCGGCTGCTGCGCGGCTGCGGTCGCCGTTCGCGCGTGGGCGGGTGCCGGCGCCCCCGACCGGTGGCGCGTGTCCGTGCCGGGCGGCACCGTGCACGTCGACATCGCGCCCGACGGCGAGGTCACGCTGACCGGACCGGCGGTCCTGCTCGGCGATCTCACGCTGCGCTGAGACGGGACGGCCCGCGCGCCGCCCGCCGGACCGGCGCCGACCGGTGGCCGGATCGGCGGCGGGATCAGGAGACGCCGGCGGCCGCCCGGCCGGCGACGACGAGGATCCGGAACCCCTTCGAGCTGCCGAGGCGCTCCACCGCCCAGCCGCGTTCGTCGGCGAGCCACCGGTGCAGCGAGTCCGCACCGAGGTTCTTGCCCACCACGAGGTGCGCGAGGGCGCCGGGGGCGAGGCGGGGCAGCCACAGGTCGAGCAGGTCGTGCAGAGCCTGCTTGCCGACCCGCACGGGCGGGTTGGACCAGATCGCGTCGACCCGCCCGTCCGGCCCCAGCCGGTCCAGCGCGTCGTCCGGGGACAGCGCGAGGGTCCGCCCGTGACCGGCGGAGCCCGCGTTGCGGGCGGTGAGGTCGAGCGCGCGTCGGTTGACGTCGACGGCGAGGACGTCCGCGCCCGGCGAGGCGTCGGCCAGGGCGAGCGCGATCGGCCCCCAGCCGCAGCCCAGGTCGAGCAGCGTGCCGGCGGGCGGCGGGTCCGGGACCTCCTCGAGGAGGACGGCCGTGGCCTTGTCCAGGCCCCCGGCGGAGAAGACCGAGCCGCCCGTCGTCACGGTGTGCGGCCGGCCGCGCAGGGTGACGTCACGGCTGCGCAGGTCGGCGGGCGCCGTGTCGTCGGGGGAGAAGTAGTGCGCGGCGTCCACAGGCGCCACCGTACCCAGGCCGTCCACAGCCCACGGCGAAACTCCTTGGGGGCGGCGCCGGACCGTGGGACCATGGACGCCCCGAGACGAAGGACCACATGACCCACCCGAGCACCCCCGGCGCGCCGCACGAGAACCAGGCCGAGGACGTCGTCGCGCGCATCCTCGCCCGCTCCGGCACCGCGCTGCAGACCGCCGCGGACGAGGGGACCAGCCACGACGGCGACCAGCTCGACCGCACCGAGCGTCAGGCGCTCTCCCGCGTCGCCGGGCTGTCCACCGAGCTCGAGGACGTCACCGAGGTCGAGTACCGGCAGCTGCGGCTCGAGCGGGTCGTGCTCGTCGGACTCGCCACGTCGGGAACCATGGCCGAGGCCGAGGTCTCCCTGCGCGAGCTCGCGGCGCTCGCCGAGACGGCCGGCTCGGTCGTCCTCGACGGGCTGCTCCAGCGTCGCCCGCACCCGGACCCGGCCACCTTCCTCGGCTCGGGCAAGGCCGCCGAGCTGCGCGACGTCGTCGCCTCGGTCGGTGCGGACACGGTCGTCGTCGACTCCGAGCTCGCCCCCTCCCAGCGGCGCGCGCTCGAGGACGTCGTCAAGGTCAAGGTCGTCGACCGGACCGCGCTCATCCTCGACATCTTCGCCCAGCACGCGAAGTCCCGGGAGGGCAAGGCGCAGGTCGAGCTCGCCCAGCTCGAGTACCTGCTGCCGCGCCTGCGCGGCTGGGGCGAGTCGATGTCCCGGCAGGCCGGTGGACGCGTCGCCGGCGGTGAGGGCATCGGCTCGCGCGGACCCGGCGAGACCCAGATCGAGCTCGACCGGCGTCGCATCCGCACCCGCATGGCGCGCCTGCGCCGACAGCTGCGGGACATGGCGCCGGCGCGCAGCACGCGGCGCTCGAGCCGACGGCGCAACCACACGCCCGCCGTCGCGATCGCGGGGTACACCAACGCCGGCAAGTCCTCGCTGCTCAACCGGATCGCCGGCGCCGGGGCGCTGGTCCAGAACCAGCTCTTCGCCACGCTCGACACGACCGTTCGGCGCGCGAGCACCCCCGAGGGGCGCGAGTACACGCTCACCGACACGGTCGGGTTCGTCCGGCGGCTGCCGACCCAGCTCGTCGAGGCGTTCCGCTCCACGCTCGAGGAGATCGCCGAGGCCGACCTGCTCCTGCACGTGGTCGACGCCGCGCACCCGGACCCCGTCGGTCAGGTCGAGGCCGTCCACGCGGTGCTCGCCGAGATCGAGGGCGCCTCCGACGTCCGCGAGATCATCGTCCTCAACAAGTCCGACCTCGCGGGCGAGGCCGAGCTCATGGCCCTGCACACGCGGTTCCCCGGTGCGCACGCCGTCTCCGCCTACACCGGCCAGGGCATCGAGGAGCTGGCGCACGCGATCGGGCGGGAGCTCGCCGAGGTCGCCCCGATCGGCGAGACGATCGAGCTCACCGTGCCGTTCGCCCGCGGGGACCTCGTCGCCCGCGCCCACTCCGACGGCGAGGTGCTCGACGAGCGGTGGACCGCCGAGGGCACCGAGCTGCGCGCGCTGGTCGACCCGGCGCTCGCCGCCGACCTCCGCGCGGCCACCGGGGCGTGAGCGCGCAGGAGACGACCGATGGCGCCGATGCGCACGGACCGCCCGAGAGCGCCGTCGCGCAGAAGACGACCGATGGCGCCGACGCGCACGGACCCGCCGAGGGCGCCGAGGACGAGGCGCGCGCGCTCGACGTGCTCGACGCCGTCGTCACCGGCTCCGGCGGCAGCCGGCGCCACGGTCAGCGCGAGATGACCCGGCGCGTGGCCCGGGCCGTCGCGGGCGGCGAGCGGCTGCTCGTCCAGGCCGGGACCGGGACGGGCAAGTCGTTCGGGTACCTCGCGCCCGTGATGACCCACGCCGTCGCCGCCGGCGAGCGCGCCGTCGTCTCGACCGCGACGCTCGCGCTCCAGCGCCAGGTGCTCACCAAGGACGCCCCCGCCGTGGCCGACGCCATCAAGGAGCGCACGGGCACCCGCCCCGAGATCGCCCTGCTCAAGGGCTGGCACAACTACGTGTGCCGGCACAAGGTCGACGGCGGCTACCCCGAGGAGGAGGAGCCGACCCTGCTCGCCGCGCCCGCGACGACCGCACCCGCCGGGCAGGGTGCGCGCGGCCCGCTCGGTGAGCAGGTCGTGCGCGCCCGGGAGTTCGCGGCGAGCAGCGAGAGCGGGGACCGCGACGAGCTCCTGCCGGGCGTCTCCGACCGCGCGTGGCGGCATGTCTCGGTCACCCGGCTCGAGTGCCTCGGCCGGTCGTGCCCGCAGTGGAACGAGTGCTTCGCCGTCCTCGCCCGCGAGAAGGCGGCCGCCGCCGACGTGGTCGTCACCAACCACGCCATGCTCGGCATCGCCGCCACAGGCTCGCCGGGCGTGCTGCCCGAGCACGACGTCCTCGTCGTGGACGAGGCGCACGAGCTCGCCGGCCGTCTGCGCAGCCAGGGCACCGTCGAGCTGAGCGTCGGCGTCGTCGAGCGCGTGGCGCGGGTCGTGCGCGCCGAGAACGGCGCCGCCGAGGACCTCACGCGGGCCGCCGGCGACCTGCGCGGCGCCCTCGAGGTCCTGCCCGCCGGCCGCATGCCCGACGGCCCGGGCGAGCTGCTCGGCGGCGTCGTGGCCCTCGTCGGGTCCGCCGCCACCGAGGCCGCCCGGTCGCTGGCCGGGGAGGCGGGCTCGCCCGACGGGGCCGGCGGGCGCGTGGCGGCGCGGTCGGCCGCCGTCGTCCTCGCCGAGGTGTGCGAGCGGTTCGTCTCGGGCGGCGTCGCCGCGCGCGCCGACGTCATGTGGTGCGACCGGGGCCGCGACGAGCTCGACCCGCCGCGCCTCCAGCTCGCCCCGGTCGAGGTCGCGGAGCGCGCGGCCACGCACCTGTGGGACGACCGGGGCGTCGTCGCGACGTCGGCGACGCTCACGCTCGGCGGCGAGCTCGCCCCGATCGCGACCCAGCTCGGCCTCTCGCGCGGCGCGCAGTGGGACGGCGTCGACGTCGGCTCACCGTTCGACTACGGCCGGCAGGCCATCCTCTACACGCCGACGCACCTGCCGCCCCCCGGCCGGGACGGGACCGCCGAGGCGACCCGCGCCGAGCTCGTCGACCTCGTCACGGCCTCCGGCGGGGGCGCGCTCGGCCTGTTCTCCTCGAGGCGGGGGGCCGAGGAGGCCGCCGAGGTCGTCCGCGACCGCACGGACCTGCGCGTGCTCTGCCAGGGCGAGGACTCCCTGCCCGCCCTCGTCGAGGCCTTCGCCGCCGACGACGACGCCTGCCTGTTCGGCACCCTGTCGCTCTGGCAGGGCGTGGACGTGCCGGGCCGGGCCAACCGCCTCGTCGTCATCGACCGGATCCCCTTCCCGCGGCCCGACGACCCGATCGCGCAGGCGCGCAGCGAGGTCGCCCAGGCTCGTGGTACGAGCGGGTTCATGGCGGTCTCCGCCACCCATGCCGCGCTGCTGCTGGCCCAGGGTGTCGGCCGGCTCGTCCGCGCCACCTCCGACCGTGGTGTCGTCGCCGTCCTCGACCCGCGGCTCGTCACCGCCAGGTACGGTGGCTACCTGCGGGCCTCGCTGCCACCGATGTGGCCGACGAGGGACGGCGAGGTCGTGCGCGCGGCCCTTCGCCGGCTCGCCACGACGACGTAGCCTGGCGCTGCACCCGCTGACGCTTCCCAGGAGGACCAGTGACCGAGCCGCAGCGCGACCAGCCCGAGACCGTCCGGACCGGCGGAGCGCCCGCAGGTCGCGATCCGCAGGAGCGGGAGGGACAGGTGCCCCCGGGCGACGCGCACGCCGCCGATCCCCGCGTCACGGCGCCGCCGCCCCGGACCTCCGCCGACCTGCCGAGACGGGCCAGCCGCGTGGCCGTCGTCGGCGCCGGCGCCGTCGGCTCCGCGATCGCCTACGCGATGCTCCTGCGGGGCTCCGCCCGGGAGGTCGTGCTCTACGACATCAACGCCGACAAGGTCAACGCCGAGGTGCTCGACCTCGCGCACGGCATCTCCTTCACGCCGATGAACAGCGTGGGCGGCGGGGACGACATCTCCGTGTGCGCGGACGCCGACGTCGTCGTCATCACCGCGGGGGCGAAGCAGAAGCCCGGTCAGTCGCGGCTCGACCTCGCCGGCGCGACGATCGACATCATGCGCACGCTCGTCCCGCAGCTCGTCGAGGTCGCCCCGCACGCTGTCCACCTCATGGTCGCCAACCCCGTCGACGTCGTCACGCAGGCCGGGCTCGCCATCTCCGGTCTCGGCCCGAACCAGTTCTTCGGCTCGGGCACCGTGCTCGACACCTCCCGCCTGCGCTACCTCGTGGCCCGGCGGGCGGGCGTGGCCGTGCAGTCCGTGCACGGCTACATCGCCGGCGAGCACGGCGACTCCGAGGTGCCCATGTGGAGCTCCGCCACGATCGGGGGCATCCCGGTCGAGGACTGGCCGGCGGCCACCGGCACCGACGTGCTCGACCAGGCCGACCGCGACTAGATCCGGCACGAGGTCGTCCACGCCGCGGACACCATCATCCGCGGCAAGGGGGCGACGAACTACGCCATCGGGCTGTCGACGGCCCGGATCATCGAGGCGGTCCTGCGCGACGAGCACCGCGTCCTGTCGGTCTCCAGCCGCCTGCCCGACGTCTACGGCAGCGGTCCGGTGTGCATGTCGATGCCGACGATCATCGGACGCGACGGGGCCGGGCGGACGCTCACGCTGCCCGCCTCTCCGGCCGAGCAGGCGTCGCTGCTCGCCTCGGCCGAGTCGATCCGCGCCGTCGCGGCGCGCTTCGGCTTCTAGGGTGTCCTTCACTGGCTCGGGGAGGTCGTTGAAGGGCCCGATGCGTGCCTCGAACCGGGTAGTTGACCGTTGCGCACCGGGAGCGGATCGATCCGCTGATGCTGCTGGTGCCCGGCCAGGGCGGCGGTTCCCCGGTTCTCGGCCCGTGCGGCAGCAGGCTCAGGACTCCGCACTATCGGCGGCCACGAGAGCGAGGTCATCGGGATCCGGGGCGAAGATGTCCTCGATGGGCACCCCGAGGACGGCCGAGAGCCGCATCGCGATCTTCAGCGTCGGCTCGTACCGCCCGTTCTCCAACGAGACGATGGTCTGCCGGGACACGCTGATGCGGCCCGCGAGCGCAGCCTGGCTCCAGCGGCGTTCTGCGCGGAGCACGGGGAGGCGGTTGGTGATCATGCATCGCCCTGCGGGCGATCCCAGACGAACGCGACCATCCACACCAGTGCGGCCGTGACGGCCGGGACTGCGGCGGTCAGCCTCGGCAGGCCGGCGAACGCTTCGAGCAGGGCATAGCCCAAGCCGGCCACGACGACGAAGAGCACGGCGACCAGGGCTGCACGTGCCGCGTCCTGCCGCTCAACTCCTTCGGTGTCGGTGCGCAGGAGCGCGCGTACCGTCGTCGCGGTCAGGACCAGCAGTCCGAGGATCGCGGCGGCCGCCAGCGACCATCCCACCCATGGTTCCAGCGAGCCGAGCGTCGGTAACGCGACCGCTGTGATCACGCTGGCGAAGAGCAGAGCGGTGCCTGCGGTGACCGCGACCCATTCAGAGGGACACAGTTTCTCCTTCTTCATGCCGTCGAAAGTACAGCGAACTTCACTAAATGACAAGTGCACTTGTCATTTAGTGAAGTTCGCTTGTCTGTGCGGATCTGGGGATGTGGAGCGTGCAGGGATGGCGGTGAGGTCGTCGGCGGTGGCTGCGGTGACGCCGTCCTCGATCTCGCGCGGGCCGTCGACCTCGAGAGCACGGCCGCTGTGCCGCAGCGGGCGGGCCGGTTCGTCTCGCCTCGGCTCCCGCAGCCTACGGACGTGGGCCACGTCGGCGGAGGCGGTGCGTCTCGGCCCTTGGTGGCCGGTGTGGAAGCGGCACTGCAGGTTCAGCGCCCATGGCGCCCCGGGCGTGATCCACGCGGTGGTGCCGGCCGAGGCGGACGCGGCTGACGACATCGACCGGCCGGTCCAGCGTGGAGTCCGCGGTCACTGGTGCCCATCAGCGCGCCACCAACCTTCCGAGGCGCACAGGGTGCGCTGTCGTCCTGGTCGGACCTGCTGATCGATCCCGACGACGATGCGATCGGACGCTCTCGCGGCGGGCTGGGGGTGAAGATCCGCCAGCTCTGTACTCCTCGCGCGATCCGCTCCTGTCTGCGCGAGCATGGGATCGGCGCCGTCGTCCCACGCGCCGTCGCTCTGTGGCTCGAACGGTGACGAGGCACGCCGTGGGGCGGGGTCCCGCCGAGCGCCGGCCGCGACGTGACCGGGCCGGCGGACGGTCCGCTCAGAGTGAGCGCAGGACCGCGACGACCTTCCCCAGGATCATCGCCTCGTCGCCGGGGATCGGCGCATAGCTCTCGTTGCGCGGGAGCAGCCACACGTGCCCGTCGGTGCGGGACAGCGCCTTGACGGTGGCGTCGCCGTCGATCATCGCGGCGACGATCTCGCCGTTCTCCGCCACGTTCTGGCGGCGCACGACCACGCGGTCGCCGTCGCAGATCGCCGCCTCGATCATCGAGTCGCCCACGACGTCGAGCATGAACAGGTCGCCCGACCCGACGAGCTCGCGGGGCAGGGGCAGGGACGCGGTGATCTCCTGCTCGGCGAGGATCGGTCCGCCGGCGGCGATGCGTCCGACGAGCGGGACGTAGGTCGGCGCCGACCCGCCGAGCCCCTCGCCGTCGTGCAGCGTGAGGACGACGTGGTCCTCGTCGTCCTGGCTCGGAGGTGCGTCGGGGTCCGCGGGCCCGGTGGGGTCCGGCGCCGGCTCGAGCTCGACGATCTCGATCGCCCGGGGGCGGTTCGGGTCGCGCCGGATGTAGCCCTTGCGCTGGAGCGAGTCGAGCTGGTGCTTGACCGACGACGGCGAGCCGAGACCCACCGCGTCACCGATCTCCCGGATCGACGGCGGATACCCGCGCTTGGCGAGGGTCTCCCGCAGGCACGCGAGGACCTCCCGCTGGCGCACGGTCAGCACGGGTGGTTCGGGAGCGGTTCTCTCGCCCATGACGGGCCTCCAGGTCCTCGGCCGGCCGCGGCCGGATCGTCGATGTCAGTGGTCTGCGATGGAGTGCGGACGAGTCCAGGGTAGGCCGGTGCGGGGCGCATCTCAAACATGTGTTCGACCGGAGTGTCGACTTTCGTCGGCCGGTGCACTACCGTGGCGAACATAGGTTCGACGAACGCACGTTCGAGGAGAGTTGAGATGAGCGCACTTCCCCTGGAGACGGGCCCCGTCCTCCCGCGCCGCCCCCGCCCGCGGCTCCAGCTCGTCGGCCCGGGATTCGTACCGCAGCCCCCGTTGCGCGACGAGGCGCCCGACCGCGCCGCCACCGCCGTGCTCGTCCCGGGTCCGGCGGCTGCGCCGAGCGCGCGCCCCGCGGCGCTTCCCGTCGCCCCCAGCCGTCCCCTCGCACGTCCGTCGGTCGCCGCCCCGGCCGTGCGAGGGGACTCCCCGGCGGCGCGCCCGGCGCCGCTGCGCCTGACCGCCCGCGGCGTCATGGCGCTGCGGGCCCTCGTGCTCGGCGCCGCCCTGCTCGTCGTCGTCGGCCTGGGCGCCGGCGTCGGAGCCCTCGCCTCCCCGGGTGTCGAGGCCTCGGACGCCACGGTCGTCGTCGCGCCGGGTGAGTCGCTCTGGTCGGTCGCGTCCGGCGTTGCCGGTCCCGGCGAGGACGTCCGGGACGTCGTCGCGCAGATCGCCGAGCTCAACGGGCTGAGCGGTCAGTCCGTGTCCGTGGGCGAGGTCCTGCGCCTCCCGCGCTGACTGCCGTGGGAGCCTGCGCCCTGACGGCCGTGGGGCCCCACGCCGGCGGCCGCGCGGCCCCCGCGCCGGGCGGCGGGGTCGGGGCTGGAATGATGGCCCGATGCACTGTCCCTTCTGCCGCTTCCCGGACTCCCGCGTGATCGACTCGCGCACAGCCGACGACGGCACGTCGATCCGTCGCCGCCGGCTGTGCCCGGAGTGCAACCGCCGGTTCAGCACGCTGGAGACCTCGTCGCTGCAGGTGGTCAAGCGCTCCGGCGTCGTCCAGCCGTTCAGCCGGGACAAGGTGGTCGGCGGGTTGCGGAAGGCGAGCCAGGGGCGCCCGGTCTCCGACGACGACCTCGCGCGGCTCGCCCAGCAGGTCGAGGAGACCGTCCGCGCCTCCGGGTCGTCGCAGGTCGATGCGCACGACGTTGGCACCGCGATCCTCGAGCCCCTGCGCGCCCTCGACGAGGTCGCCTATCTGCGGTTCGCCTCCGTGTACTCCGCCTACGACTCCCTCGAGGACTTCGAGACCGCGATCGCGGCCCTGCGCGCGGACCGCGCCACCAGGGCCGGCGACGTCGAGGGCGCCGCGGGCGTCGAGGGGGCCGACGGCACGGGAGGCGAGGTCGGGGAGCCCGACGGCATCGGCGCACGGGCCGGCGAACCGGCCGCGGACGACGCGGGACCGGAGCGCGCGGGGCCGGAGCGCGCGGGGCCGGACGGCGCTGGGTCGGACGGAACGGAATCCGACGGCGAAGTGCCGGACGGCGCGGTGGACGCGTCATCGGGCGGCACCCGGTAGCCCGTGCGGAGCTCCCGGTGCGGTGTCGCAGACTCGGTGGAGGAGTGCTCCGGAGGTTCGGGGTGGCGTGCGCACCGACCGGATGGGGTCCCTCCACAACGGCGTTCCACGCACCCCGCGGACCCGCTAGGCTCTGACTCACCGGCGATCCGCCGGGCCCGCGACCCGGTCGTCCTCCCGGTGGTCGCGCGAGGTCCGCAGGCGCCGGCACCGACCGCCGTCGGTGACGCCGGAGGGGAAGCCGACGTCACCGACGGCCTGTGCGTGCGGGGCGCCGGTCCTCCCGCTGTTGCGCAGGACTCCCCGCAGCCACGACGGCCCTGCGCGAGGTGTGCGGGCCGTCGGGTGGCCGGGCAGCCGACGCGCCGACCAGTCGTGGCCGGGCCAGCGCCGCGCCGACCAGTCGTGGCCGGGCCGGCGGCCCGCCGGTCAGGCGTCCGGGCGGGAGAGGACGCGGAGCCTGATCGTGTCCTCCATCGACTGCATCGCGGACAGGGCCGCGACCGGGATCTCCGAGGAGATGTCGGTGATGACGTAGCCGGTCTCGCCCGACGTCCCGAGGATCTGGCCCTCGATGTTCGCCCCCGCCTCGGCGAATGTCTGGTTGACGAGCGCCAGGACGCCCGGCGTGTTGCGGTGGACGTAGGCGAGGCGGTGCCGGGTCGCAGAGGTCGTACCCAGCGTGAGGCGCGGGAGGTTGACGGACAGGTCCGTGATCCCGAGCCGGTAGTAGGAGCCGAGCTTGCTCGACACGAAGTGGCCGATGTTCTCCTGGGCCTCCTCGGTCGATCCGCCGACGTGCGGGGTGAGGATGACGTTGGGCAGCCCGCGCAGCTCGGAGTCGAACCTCTCGCCGTTGCTCCGCGGCTCGTCGGGGAACACGTCCACGGCCGCGCCGGTGATGGACCCGTCGAGGACGCGGTCGCGCAGGGCCGCGTAGTCCACGAGGAACCCGCGCGAGAGGTTGAGGAAGACCGCACCGCGCTTCATGGCTGAGAACTGCTTCGCGCCGAACATGCCCGCGTTGCCCTCGCGGCCGTCCACGTGCAGCGTGACGACGTCGGCCTCGCCGAGGAGCTCCTCGAGGCTCGCCGTCCCGCGCGCGTTGCCCAGCGCCAGCTTCTCGGAGGTGTCGAAGAAGATCACCCGCATGCCGAGCGCCTCGGCGATGACGGAGAGCTGGGAGCCGATGTTCCCGTAACCCACGATCCCGAGCGTGCGGCCGCGCACCTCGTGGGAGCCGGCGGCGGACTTCGCCCACACGCCGTCGTGCAGCGACTTGTCCCGCTCGGTCAGTCGACGGGTGAGCGCGATGATCTCGGCCACCGCCAGCTCGACGACCGAGCGCGTGTTGGAGAAGGGCGCGTTGAACACGGCGACGCCGTGCCGCGTGGCCGCGCGCAGGTCGATCTGGTTGGTGCCGATGCTGAACGCGCCGATCGCGAGCAGCTGAGGGTGGTTGGCGATCACCCGCTCGGTGACCGTGGTCGTCGACCGGATCCCGAGGACCTCGACGCCGTCGAGCGCCTCGTCCAGCTCGTCCTCCGACATGGCGTGCGGGTGGCGCACGACGTCGAGGCCGGCGCCGCTGAGGACGGCGTCGGCGTTGGAGTGGGGGCTTTCCAGCAGGAGGGCTCGAGTCACCGGCACATCGTCGCCCCGGCGCGGGGGAGTGGCAAACGCGTTCCACCGCTCGGTCGCGGCCCGCCGCGACCGTGAGCCGCGACGCGGCGGCTCAGTCGGCGGGCAGGACGCCCGCGGGGAGCTCGCGGTGGTGGACGACGACGAGCCGGCGGGTCGGGCGGGTCATCGCCACGTAGAGGTCACCGGTCCCGTCCTCGGTCATGGCGGCCGGCTCGAGGAGCACGACGACGTCGAACTCCAGGCCCTTGGCGCCCGCCGGGTCGGTGATCACCAGGCGTGCGCCGAGCAGGTCCGGGCCGCGCAGCGCCTCGGCCGTGCCCGCCCGGTCCGGTGCGGCGGCGCGGACGTCGTCGACCACGGAAGGCGGAGCGACGATCGCCACGCGACCGGCGTCGTCGTCCGTGCCGGCTAGAGCGGTGAGCGCGCGGGCGGCCTCGTCCAGCACGCCGGCGACGAGCCCGTCCGCGTCCACCCTGCGCGTGACCAGAGCGCCGGGCAGGTCGCGCGCCGCGGTGACCGGATGGGCGGGCGGCGTACCCGCGCGGGCGAGCATCCGCGTGGCCGCGTCCAGGACGGTGGCGGGCGTGCGGTAGGAGACGGTGAGGACGGACTCGCGCAGGGACGGCCCGGCGGCCTCGCCGAGGAGGCTCGCCCAGCTCGCCGGGCGCTCGGTGCCTCGGCGCTGGTCGAGGTCCCCGACCACGGTCATCGACCGCACCGGGACCCGGCGGGCGAGCATCCGCCAGGCCATCGGGCTCAGCTCCTGCGCCTCGTCGACGACGACGTGCCCGTACGTCCACGAGCGGTCGGCCACCGCCCGCTCGGCGGTCGTCAGCGACGGGCCGCCGGCGGCGAACCGGTCCGCCAGCATCTCGGCGCTGACGATGCCGTCGCCCAGGTCCTGGGACTCGATCGCCTCGCGCGCCAGCTCGACGGCCTGCGCCCGCTCGGCCGTGGCCCGGGCACGTGCCGCCCGGTCCTCGGCCTCCTCGTGGGGGCCGAGGAGCTCTGCGAGCTCGTCGAGGAGGGGGACGTCGGCCTCCGTGGGCGCCGATCCGCGCGGGCGCAGCAGCGCGCGCCGCTCGGCCTCGTCCAGCTCGGGCGCGCACGCCGCGAGCAGCTCGGGCCCGGACAGGAGGCGGTCCAGCAGCTCGGCGGCGGTGCGCGGCATCCAGCACAGGTTGAGCGCGACCCGCACGTCGCGCGACGAGCGCACGTCCTCCATGAGCGCGGCGCGCTCCTCGGGGTCGTCGATGCCGCGCACCGCCGCGTACCGGTCGGTGAGGACCGGCAGCAGCGACCGGACGAACGTCTCGCGCCCGGCGTTGTGCGTGCGGTGGGCGCGGCGGGCGCGCCCGATCGCGGCCCGGACGTCGGCAGGCTCCAGGCGGATCGTCGAGCCCTCGACGTCGAGGAGCCGGGCCTCGGGCGGCACGCGCTGGAACTGCCGCACCAGACGGCCCACGACGTCGACCATCATGGTCCTGCCCTTGATCCGCGCGGCGCGGGGCGTCTCGGTGCCCCGGGCCCGCACGCCCGGGAGGAGATCGGCGATCGTCGTGGCGACGACGTCGGTCTCGCCGAGCGAGGGCAGCACGCGCTCGACGTACGTGAGGAACACGTCGGAGGGACCGACGAGCAGCACGCCGGAACGGGCGAGCCGTTCCCGGTGGGCGTAGAGCAGGTAGGCGATGCGGTGCAGCGCGACCGCGGTCTTGCCGGTGCCCGGGCCGCCCTGGACCACGAGCACCCCGTCGAGCGGGGAACGGACGACCTCGTCCTGCTCGGCCTGGATGGTCGCCACGATGTCGCTCATCCGCCCGGTGCGGGCGGCGTTCATCGCGGCGAACAGGGCGCCCTCGCCGCGCAGCTCGAGCCGCAGGTCCTCGGGCAGGTGCTCGGCGTCGAGCAGCTCGTCCTCGACGCCGACCACCCGGCGCCGGCGCGTGAGCAGGTGCCGGCGGCGTACGGCGCCCTCGGGGTGCACGGCGGTGGCCTGGTAGAAGGGCCGGGCCGACGGTGCGCGCCAGTCGAGCAGCAGCTGGCTGCGGGTGCTGTCCTGGATGCCGATCCGCCCGACGTACCGGGGCGGCCCCTCGCGCAGGTCGAGCCGACCGAAGACGAGGCGCTCCTCGACCTGGTCCAGGCGGGCGACGGCCTGCGAGTAGTGGGCGGCGAACGCGTCCCGCTCGGAGCGCATCTGGTGCGTCCCGACCGACCCGCCCCGCCGGACGTCCGCGAGGCGCTCACGGTACTGGGCGCGCAGCTCGTCCAGGCGGGCGTAGACGGTGTCCACGCGAGCCTGCTCGCGCGGCAGCTCGTCGCTCGACGCCGCCTCGTGGGCCGGCCCGTCCGCCTCGACGTCGGCACGCGGCTCGTCCAGCGCCATCGGACCTCCTCCAGAGCGCGGCCCCGGGGTCGGCACGCGCGACCGTCCATTGTGGTGCACGCGCGCGGGTCGCCGCACCCCCGTCCGCCCCGGACGCGGTGTGGCACGTCCCGCTCCCGGTCGGGGAATGACGCAGGATGGACCGGCGTTGACGCCGGCAGAGACGATCGACAGGAAGGTGGCGCGATGAGCGACGAGACCCTCTACACCAGCGGGCCCGCGGCCGATCACGTCGGCGAGGTCCCGGTGCTCGTGCACGCCCTCCAGGGCGGCATGGACGCCGGCAGCGCCGGGGAGCTCGCCGTGCGGCAGCTCCTGTCCAGCATGCCGGTCGAGCGCGTGGCGACCTTCGACACCGAGCAGCTGCTCGACCTGCGCTCGCGCCGCCCGGCGATGACCTTCGCCGACGGACGCTGGGTGGACTACGACGAGCCCGTGCTCGCCGTCGACGCCGTGCGGGACCACGAGGGCCGGGCGTTGCTCGTGCTGCACGGCCACGAGCCGGACCACGCGTGGGAGAGCTTCGCGCGCGCCGTCGCCGGCATCGTCCGTGAGCACGGCGTCGAGCTCGTCGTCGGGCTGCAGGGCGTGCCCGCCGGCGTCCCGCACACCAGGCCCGCCGCGATCACGACGCACGGCACCGACCGCGACGCCGGCGGCCGGCTCGAGCCCGGCCCCAACCTGTTCGTCGGGGAGTTCCAGGCTCCCGGCTCCGCCGAGGCCCTCCTCGACCTGCGCCTGTCCCAGCAGGGCATGAACGTCCTGGGCCTGGCCGTGCACGTGCCGCACTACCTGTCCGGCTCGGAGTACCCCGTGGCCTCGGCCAGCCTGCTGCGCACGCTGTCGACAGCCAGCGGCATGTCCCTCCCGGTCGGCGACCTGGAGTCCCTCACCGCCCAGGTGCTCGCCCAGATCGACTCCCAGGTCGAGGCCAACCCCGAGATCGCGCAGGTCGTGCGGGCCCTGGAGGAGCGCTACGACCGCAGCCCCGTCGCGCGCACGACGACCGAGGAGCCCGCCGCCGAGCTGCCCACGGCCGACGAGATCGGCGCCGAGCTCGAGGCCTTCCTCGCCAGCGGCCCCCCGCTCGAGGGCTGGCGCGACCAGGGCGTCCCCGAGATCGGCAGCGGCGAGGCCCGGGCGACCGGGCGGGCCGACGACGGCGCGGGCGACGGGCCGGCGGGCGAGGACCCGGCGGCCGGCGACCCGGCGTCCGACGGCCGTGTCTCCGACGGTCCGGCGGGCGACGAGCCTTCGGACGACGACCCCGCCGAGGAGGCGTGACCCGGACCGTACCGGGAGCCGCAGAGCAGCGGGGACGGGGCCGATGATGGCCCGGCTGACCCCTCCCGCGTCGCCCCGCACCGCACTGACGGTGTGGGGCGTCGCCGTGCTGTGCTACATCCTCGCCATCGCGGGCCGCAGCTCGTTCGGGGTCGCCTCCCTGGCCGCGCTCGAGCGGTTCGACGTCGGCCCCGCGATCCTGTCGACGTTCGTCGTCCTCCAGGTCGGCACCTACGCCGCCGCGCAGATCCCCGTGGGCCTGGCCATCGACCGGTGGGGCCCGCGCCGCGTCCTCGTCGCGGGCGCCCTGCTGCTCGCGGCGGCGCAGACGGTCATGGCCCTGTCCACGGTGCTGCCGCTCACGCTCGCGGCGCGCGTCGCCGTCGGGCTGGGCGACGCCACGGCCTTCATCTCCGTCCTGCGGCTCGTGCCGGAGTGGTTCGCGATGCGCCACGTGCCGCTCGTCAACCAGGCGACCGGGGCGCTCGGGCAGCTCGGCCAGGTCGTCTCCGCCGTGCCGTTCTACGCGGTGCTGCGCGTGAGCGGCTGGAGCGTGGCCCACCTCTCGCTAGCCGCGACCGGGGTGCTCGTCGCGATCGCCGTGCTCGTGGTCGTCCGCGACCGGCCCGCCGCGGATCCCGGGTCGCCCGGCCGGGCCCGGACGGCCCCCGCGGCGCCGCCCGCCGGACGCACGGGCGTGCGGCACGCCCTGCGCGAGGTCGCCCGCGAACCCGGCGTGTGGGCGGGCCTGTTCGCGCACTGGTCGACGATGTTCTTCGTCTCCACGTTCGCGCTCATGTGGGGCGTGCCGTACATGCGCGCCGGCAACGGGCACAGCGCGGCGACGGCGTCGACCGTGCTCGTCCTCGGGGTGGTGGCCATGGCGCTGTCGGCGCTCCTCGTCGGCACGCTGTCCGCCCGCTTCCCCCGCCTCCGCCTGCGCCTCGTCGTCACGGGGTCGATGCTCGCCGTGACGACCTGGACGGTGGTCCTCCTCGTGCCGCCGCCCGTCCCGGCGTGGCTGCTCGCCGTGCTCATGATGATCCTCAGCCTCGGCGGAGCGGCGAGCAACGTGTCGTTCGACGTCGTGCGCGCGCACGTGCCCCGCTCCCGGCTCGGCACGGCCACGGGCCTGGCGAACAGCGGCGGCTTCGTCGCGACCCTGCTCGCGGTGCTGCTCGTCGGCGTGGTGCTCGACGTCGTCGGGGGTTCCTCGCCGGGGCCGGAGGCGTTCCGCGTGGCGATGGCCTCCCAGGCCGCGGTCGTCCTCGTCGGCCTCACCGGCCTGCTGCTCGCGACCCGGCGGCTGGGACCCGGTTCCGAGTCCGCACCGCGCCGCGGCTGACCGCCGCGCCGCCCGGCAGGGGCCTCGTGCGGATCTCTCCACCAGAAACGCGCACGAACGGCTCCGGCGTGGCATGCTAGGCCTGTTGCATCTGCGTTTCCCTGTTGTGACCGTCGTCGGTAGGACCGTCGGGGGGCACGGCTCCGGCAAGGACGTGGGACGAATTCAGTGCGGCAAGTGGGGACCGGCACAGGGTCGGGCCCCGACGTCCCGGAAGGACAACAGTTACATGGCACAGGGAACCGTCAAGTGGTTCAACTCCGAGAAGGGCTACGGCTTCATCGAGCAGGACGGTGGCAACGCGCCTGACGTCTTCGTTCACTTCTCGGCCATCCAGGCCGACGGCTACAAGTCGCTCGAGGACGCCCAGCGCGTCGAGTTCGAGATCACCCAGGGCCCGAAGGGCCCGCAGGCGGAGAACGTCGTCCCGCTCTGACCCGAGCGCTCGACCCATACTCTTCGCGGGGCCCGCACCTTCTGGGTGCGGGCCCCGTCGCCGTGCCCGGCCCGGGTGCGCGCCGGACGCACCGGCGGGCGTGGTCGGGGCCGGACGTGCCGGGCGTCGCCGTGCCGGCTCAGGCGATGGCGGGCGGGTCGTAGGGGGGCGGCGTCGTCGCTCGCATCCGGGCGAGCTCGCCGCCCGTGACGACGCCCGCAGGGAACGGCAGCCGGCGCAGGCCCCGGTCGATCGCGGCCGCGTCCAGCCGGTGGTGGGAGGCGACGAGGACGACGTTGCCGTAGCGGCGGCCTTTCCACACCGCGGGGTCCGCGACGGCCAGGGCCTCGGGGAACACCTGGCCCAGCGCCGCGAGCTCCTCGCGGACCCGGCGCAGCCCGGGGGAGTCGGTGAGGTTGAGGACGTACACGCCGTCCGGCGCGAGCGCGGTGTCCGCGGCCCGGACGAACTCCACGGTCCGCACGTGCTCGGGCACCTCGGCGTCGACGAAGACGTCGCGGACGAGCACGTCCGCGGAACCCGGGTGCAGGTGCTCGACCGACGCGCGCGCCTCCGCGTTGCGGATGCGGAGCATGGGGGAGCGGGGCAGGTCGAACCACGCCCGGACGAGCCGGGCGAGCTCGGTGTCCAGCTCGACGGCGAGGTGCCGCGAGCGCGGCCGGTCCGCGAGCAGGGCGCGCGGCAGCGCGCAGGCCGCCCCGCCGAGGTGGACGAAGCGACCCGGCCGGTCGGCCCGGTCGCGGGGCAGCGCGACGTCGACGACGGCGCGCACGTGCTGCATGTACTCGAACTCCAGGTACGCCGGGTCCTCGAGGTCGAGGAACGAGGACTCCGACCCGCCGAGCAGGAGCATCACCCGGTGCGGAGCGCCCGGCTCGGGCACCACCTCGGCCACCGAGAACGTGGTGGGTACGGGGTGCTCCGGCCAGCGGGCGAGATCGGTCCGGCGTCGCGGTGTCACAGGCTCACGCTAGCGTCGAGGCGTGAGCCGCAAGCCCGTCCGCGCCAGCGGGACGCCCCGGCGCGGACCCACGCCGTTCGGGACCGACGACACCGGGGCCTTCGTCCTGCACGTCGACATGGACGCGTTCTTCGCCGCCGTCGAGGTGCTGGACGACCCCTCCCTGGCCGGTCGTCCCGTCATCGTCGGCGGGCCCGAGCGCGGCGTCGTCTCGGCCGCCACCTACGAGGCCCGCGCCTACGGCGTGCGCTCCGCGATGCCGGTCGCGCAGGCCCGGGCGCTGTGCCCGCAGGCGGTCCTCCTGCCCGGTAGGCACTCCCGGTACCGGGAGATCTCGCGCACCGTCATGGGGGTGCTGGCCACGGTCACCGACCGCGTCGAGCAGCTGAGCGTCGACGAGGCCTTCCTCGACGTCCGCGGGGCCGTCCGCAGGCTCGGCCCGCCCCTGACCATCGGCGCCCACGTGCGGGCCCGGGTGCGCGAGGCGACCGGTCTCGCGGCATCCGTGGGCGTCGCGAGCACCAAGCACGTGGCCAAGATCGCCTCGGGCGCCGCGAAGCCGGACGGGCTGCTGCTCGTCCCCGCCGACGCCACCCTCGAGTTCCTCCACCCGTTACCGGTGGGCGCGCTGTGGGGCGTGGGGGAGAAGTCGGCCGAGGTGCTGAGGCGGCACGGCTGGGACACGGTCGGCGACGTCGCGCGCGCCCGGGTGGTCGACCTCGAGCGGGCGCTGGGCAGGGCCGCGGGGGCGCGGCTGCATGCGCTCGCCATGGGCGCGGACGCGCGGGAGGTCCGCTCCGAACGGGCGGGGGAGAAGTCGATCGGCAGCGAGCACACCTTCTTCGACCCCGTCGGCGACCTGGACGAGCTCGACCGGGTGCTGCTCGAGCAGTCGCACGGCGCCGCGGCACGGCTGCGCGCGGCCGGGCTGCTCGCGCGCACCGTGAGCATCAAGGTGCGATTCACCGACTTCACGACGATCACCCGCTCGAGGAGCCTGCCTGCCGCCACGTCGCTCGCGCGGGACGTCGCCGCCGCGGCGCGGGCCCTGCTGCGGACGGTGGAGGTGCCGCGCGCGGGCCTGCGGCTGCTCGGCGTGCGGCTCGAGACGCTCGAACCCGCAGGTCAGGGCCTCCAGCTCGCGCTCGACGACGATCCGGGCGCGGCCCTCGCAGAGGAGGCGCTCGACGCCGTGCGCGAGCGGTTCGGGCGCTCCGCCCTCGCTCCGGCTGCCCTGCTGAGGCGTCGGGCGGTCGACGGGGGAGATCGGCCCGGTCATGACGGCGTCCCCCCGCGTGACGAGGACACCCGCCAGGACCTATCCTGAGAGCAGTCGCGATCCGTCCGGACGCGAGCCGAGATCCGACCGGTGCCGAGGAAGGGGGCAGGATGCCACTCTCCGACTACGAGCAGCGCATGCTCGCCCAGATGGAAGCCCAGCTGCACGCGGACGACCCGCGTCTGGCGGAGACGCTCGGCGACCCTGCCGGCCCCGACCTGCGCCGGGTCGCGCTCGGCGCGCTCGTCGCCCTGGCGGGTATCGGCGGCCTCGTCGGCGGCGTCGCCACCGGGTGGATCTGGCTCGGCGTCCTCGGCTTCGTCGCCATGGTCGGCGGCGTCCTCCTCGCCATGTCGCCGGCGCGGTCCGGCACGCGCGCCGGCCAGGGATCGCCCGGTGCGGGCCCCGGTGGACGGGGCGGCCGCGGTGGTCGTGGCCCGGGCTCCGGGAACGGCACGGGCCCCAGCGGTGGGCGGACGACCAGCGGCAAGAGCTTCATGGAACGCCAGCAGGAGAAGTGGGAGCAGCGCGGCGAGGGCCGCGGAGTCTGACCCACCCCGGTCCCCGGCACTGACGCGCCGGCGACCGCACGCCTGACCGACGGCCCCCGGCCCGCAGCGATGCGGACCGGGGGCCGTCGTCGTGCATGGCGAGGGCGGCCGGGTCGTCCGAGGGTGCCCGTGCCGCGTCCCCCACGTCGCTCCCCACTTCGCTCCCCACGTCGCTCCCCACTTCGCGCCCCACTTCGCTCCCCGCGCGCAGCCGGTGTCGTCGGCCGGCCGCGCGCCCGTCCGCCAGGAGGCCGGGATCTCACCGATCCGTCCGCGCCCGTGCGGAGCACCACCGGTCGGGCGGGACCACACGAGGAGGCGGTGCCGCGCGGGGCGTCGTCGTCGGGGAACTTTCCCTCCACCGGCCACCACCAGGAATTACCTGGGAAGTCGCGCGACACGCGTCGGATGTCGGCGCAATCTGCTATCGCGGTGGAGTGAAGTGGAGTAACGTGGTGGTCACGGGAGCGGCAGGGCGACGACGAGGGAGGTGCCGCGATGTTCCTCGGCACCTACGAACCGCGTCTGGACGACAAGGGCCGGCTGATACTGCCCGCGAAGTTCCGCACGGACCTCGCCGACGGCCTCGTGCTCACCCGGGGGCAGGACCGCTGCCTCTTCGCGTTCCCCACGGCCGAGTTCGAGTCGATGCACGAGCGGCTCCGGCAGGCGCCGGTCACCTCGAAGCAGGCCCGCGACTACCTGCGCGTGTTCCTCTCGGGCGCCTCGGACGAGGTGCCGGACAAGCAGGGCCGCCTGACGATCCCGGCGAACCTGCGCCGCTACGCGGGGCTCGACCGCGAGCTGGCGGTCATCGGGGCGGGCAGCCGGATCGAGATCTGGGACGCCACCGCATGGGCCGACTACCTCGCCGCCCAGGAGGAGTCGTTCGCCGACACCGCCGAGGAGGTGGTCCCGGGTCTGTTCTGACCCGCCCGACCATCGCCCGCCCGGACCTGCCCGCCCCGACGCCCCACCCCGCTCCACCCCACATCTGCACAGCTGTGACGGCACACCGGAGCTCGCCCCGCGAGGTCTCCCACCGCACCGACGCACTTCCCCGGCGTCGGTGCGCCCGTCCCCGGCGCACTTCCCCGGCGCCGGAGACGGAGGTGGGAGTCCTGGCGGTACGAGCCGGAACGCACCCCGAGCTCGTGCCGCCAGCCCGCCCCGCCGCAGCCGGACCCGCCCGTCCGGCTCCGCCGGCCCGACCGAGGCAGCCCGACCGCCTCAGCACGAGACACCCGAGAGGAGGACCGCATGACCACCACGCCGGAGCCCGCGCCGCGCGCGACTCAGGACCGTCACCTGCCGGTCCTCCTGGAGCGCTGCCTCGACCTGCTCGCCCCGGCACTCGAGGCCCCCGGGGCGGTGCTCGTCGACGCCACTCTCGGTCTCGGCGGGCACGCGGCCGGCGCGCTCGCCCGGTTCCCCGAGCTGCGCGTCATCGGGATCGACCGGGACACCGAGGCCCTCGCGCTGGCTGCCGAGCGTCTCGCCGGGTACCCGGGCCGGTTCACCGGCGTCCATGCCACCTACGACGAGATCGACGAGGTCGTCGCCGAGCACGCCGGCGGCGCGGTCGACGGTGTCCTCATGGACCTCGGCGTCTCCTCACTCCAGCTCGACGAGACCGCGCGGGGCTTCTCCTACTCCCAGGACGCGCCGCTCGACATGCGGATGGACGCGACGACCGGCCCGACCGCCGCCGACCTGCTCGCCACCCTCGACGAGCGGGAGCTGCGGCGCATCCTGCGCCAGTACGGCGAGGAGAGGTTCGCCCCCCGCCTCGCCGCCGAGATCGTCCGGCGCCGGACCACCGACCCGCTGCGGACGACCGCCGATCTCGTCGCCGTCGTCGACGCCGCCATGCCGGCCGCCGGCAGGCGCACCGGCGGCAACCCCGCCAAGCGGACCTTCCAGGCCCTGCGCATCGCCGTCAACGGCGAGCTCGACATCCTCGCCGGTGCGCTGCCGCGGGCCGTCGAGGCGCTCGCCGTCGGCGGCCGGATCGTCGTGGAGTCCTACCAGTCCCTCGAGGACCGCCTCGTCAAGGCGGAGCTCGCCCGCGGCGCCACGACCTCGGCCCCGCCGGACATGCCGGTCGTCCCCGACACCCACCAGCCCTACCTGCGCCTGCTCACCCGCGGCGCGGAGGAGGCGGACACCGGCGAGGTCGCCGCCAACCCCCGGGCCCGCGCCGTCCGACTGAGGGCCGCCGAGCGGCTGCGTCCCACCCCCGCGCACCTGGCCCGCGGCGGGGACCGCCCGGGCCCTCGGCGCCGCACGGCACCCGACGCGGGCCCGAGCACCGCACGCAGCACCGCACGCCGCACCACCGACAGCACCGCCGACCGACCCGCCGAAGCGCGTACCGCGCAGCCGAGGAGCCATCGATGAGCGCACAGCCCCTGCCCGGGCCGTCCCGCACGCCACGGCGTCGGGCGGCCGCGCCGTCGCAGGTGCCCGCCGCACGCCGGTCCACCCGCCTCACCGTCGTCCCCAGCCCGGTGCCGGCGCGCTCGCGGGCCCCCTTCGTCGCGCTCCTCGCGCTCATCCTGCTCGGCGCGCTCGCCACGGTCCTCGTGCTCAACATCCGCATGGCCGAGGCCGCCTACGCCCTGCACGACCGGCAGATGGACCTCGCCCTCGTCGAGGAGTCCGTCGCCGCGCTCCAGATCGAGCTCGACGCCGCCGGCTCGCCCGCCGCGCTCGACGAGCAGGCCCAGGAGCTCGGCATGAGCCGCCCCGGGACCACCTACTTCATCGAGCTCGGCACCGGTGAGGTCACCGGCGGGCCCACCGAGGAGGAGAACAGCTGATGGCACGCTCGCCGCTGGTGTCCGCCGACCCGCGCGACTGGATCCGCCGCACCCGCCTCCTGCTCGTCGTCCTCCTGGCGATCCTGCTCGTCGTCGCCGGCCGCCTCATCTGGGTCCAGGCGCTCGAGGGCCCGCAGCTCGCGAGCGACGCACGGGACAACCGGACCCGCACGTACGCGATCCAGGCCCAGCGCGGCGAGATCCTCGACGCGAACGGCGAGGTCCTGGCCACCTCGGTCCAGACGTACAACCTCGGCGTCAACCAGCAGCTCATCACCTCCTACGAGGCACGCGACGAGGACGGGGAGGTCGTCGGCACCGGCATCTCCGCCGCCGCCGAGCGCATCGCCCCGATCCTCGACGTCGACCCCGCCGAGCTCGGCGCGCTCATGGTCGGCGACTCGACCTTCGCCTACATCGCCCGCGACATCAGCCCCGCCCAGTGGCGTCAGATCCGCGAGCTCGGGATCATCGGGATCGAGCCCGAGGCCGCCGTCGACCGCCTGTACCCCAACGGCAACACCGGCGGGAACGTCGTCGGCTTCGTCGGCCGCGACGGGGTCGGGCTCGCCGGCCTCGAGCTGAGCTACGAGGAGGTCCTGTCCGGGACCGACGGCTCGACGACGGTCGAGATCGGCCGCGACGGCCAGGTGATCCCCGGCGCCACCCGCGAGGACGTCCCGGCCGTCCAGGGGCGCGACGTCCAGACCACGATCGACCGCAACCTCCAGTACGAGTGCCAGCGGATCATCGACGAGGCCGTCGAGCGGCACGGCGCCGCCTGGGGCGCCGTCGTCGTCGAGGAGATCGGCACCGGCCGCATCCTCGCGCTGTGCGACAACAACACCGTCGACCCGGGCAACTACCAGGACTCGGCCCCCGAGGACCGCGGCTCGCGCGCGGTCACCACGCCGTACATGCCCGGCTCGACCGGCAAGATCCCGACGTTCGCGATGGCCCTGGACGCCGGCGGGGTCGAGGTCGACGACGAGTGGCTGACCCCGGACCGGATCACGATGCCCAACGGGCAGGAGTTCCGGGACAACGACTCGCACGACCCGGTCACCCTCACCACCGCCGGTGTGCTGGCCCGCTCCTACAACACCGGGCTCGTCCAGATCGGCGACACGGTCCCGATCGACGTCCGGTACGACTACCTCCAGCGGTTCGGCCTCGGCCAGCGGACCGGGATCGAGCTGCCCGGCGAGTCGTCCGGCATCCTCGCCCCCTACGAGAGCTGGGACGAGCGGCAGAACTACACGTCGATGTTCGGCCAGGGCCTGGCGCTCACGCTCCTGCAGTCGACCTCGACGGCGGCGACGATCGGCAACGGCGGGGTCCGGATGGACCCGCACGTCGTCGAGGCCGTGGAGGAGGTCGACGGCACGATGACCCCCACCCCGCTCCTCGACGGCCAGCGGGTCGTCTCCGAGGAGAGCGCGGCGGACACCCTGGCGATGATGGAGGGCGCCGTCTCCGAGGAGGGCACCGCCCAGCTCGCCGCCGTCGAGGGGTACCGCGTGGCCGGCAAGACCGGCACCGCCCAGGTCCCGGACGAGAACGGCCCCCTGTCGGGACGTGTCGGCACGTTCATCGGCGTCATCCCCGCCGACGCACCCGAGGTCGCCATCGGCGTCGTCATGTACAACGCCGACGGCGCGTCGTACGGTTCGCGCGTGGCCGCCCCCGTCTTCTCCGACGTCGCCGAGGTCGCGATGTCCCACCTCGGTGTCCCGCCCTCGACGGAGCCCGCCCCCTACCTGCCGCTCGAGCCCGGGGTGGAGTGGGGGCCCCAGTGACCTTCTCGCTACGGCCGAGCTCCGTGGCGCCCGTCGACCTCGCCGAGCTCACGCGAGCTGCCGAGCAGCACCTCGTCGGGCCGGCGCCCGGCGCCGGCACCCGGGTCGCCGGCGTGGTCGCCGACAACCGGAGGATCATCGGCGGCGAGCTGTTCGTCGCCCGGCCGGGCGCCCGGCACCACGCCGCGCGCTTCGCCCCGGACGCCGTCGCGCGCGGGGCCGCCGCGATCCTCACCGATCCCGAGGGCGCCCGGCTCGCCCGTGCCGGCGGAGACCCGGGCGTCCCGCTCGTCGTCGTCGACGACGTCGCCGCCGTCGTCGGCCCGGTCGCCGCTCTCGCCTGGGGCCGCCCCGCCGAGCGCCTGCGCACGTTCGCCCTGACCGGCACCAACGGCAAGACGACGACCGCGTTCATGGTCGACCACGTGCTCACCGCGCTCGGCCGCACCACCGGGCTCATCGGCACGGTCGAGATCCGGGTCGCCGGCACCTCCGTGCCGGCCGCCCTGACCACCCCGCAGGCCGACGAGCTGCACGCCATGCTCGCCGCCATGGCGGAGGCCGGGGTCACCGACCTCGTCATGGAGGCCTCCTCCCACGCGCTCATGCTCGGCCGGGTCGACGGCGTGACGTTCGACGTCGCCGGGTTCACCCACCTCACCCCGGACCACCTCGACCTGCACCGCACGGTCGAGGAGTACTTCGCCGCCAAGGCCAGGCTGTTCGCCCCGGACCGGTCGCGCACCGGGGTGATCACCGTCGACGACTCCTGGGGCGCCCGCCTCGCCGCCGACGCCGGTCGGGCTCGCCCCGGTCAGGTGTGGACCCTCGGCCGGTCCGCGGACGCCCGGCTGCGGATCGAGGCCGCGCCGCCCGGCACGCTCGTGCTCACCGGACCGGGCGGCGACGTGCGGACGGCCACCGACATGCCCGGCGCGTTCAACGTCGCCAACGCGGCCCTCGCCGTCGGCATGGTCCTGCGCGCCGGCCACGGAACCGAGGAGGTCTCCCGCGCCCTGGCGGACCACGGCGGGGTCAGCCCCGCGGTGCCGGGCCGGATGGAGGTCCTCGCCGAGAGCCCCCGCGTCGTCGTCGACTTCGCCCACAACACCGAGGCGCTGCAGACCGTGCTCGCCGAGCTGCGGCCCACCACGAAGGGCCGCCTGTGGTGCGTGACCGGCTCCGCCGGGGACCGCGACGCCGTCAAGCGCCCCCTCATGGGCGAGGTCAGCGCGCGCCTCGCCGACGAGGTCGTCATCACCGACGACGACCCGCACTCCGAGGACCCCGCCACCATCCGCGCCCAGATCCTCGCCGGTGCCCGGTCGGTGGCCGGGACCTCGGTCGTCGAGATCGGCGACCGCCGGGAGGCCATCGCCCACGCCGTGCTCGCCGCCGCGCCCGAGGACACCGTGCTGCTGGCCGGCCGGGGCCACGAGACGATCCAGGAGGTCGGCGACGTCGCGCACCACCTCGACGACCGCGAGGAGGCGAGGGCGGCGCTCGCCCGGCGCGGGGCGGGCACGGGGGAGGATGGGGCGTGATCACTCTCAGCCTGACCGAGATCGCCCGCGCGACCGGGTCCGCCTCCGCCGTCGACGACGTGGACGTGACCGGCGGCGCCCAGCAGGACTCGCGGGTCGTCGGCCCGGGCGACCTGTTCGTCGCCATCGCCGGCGAGCGCACCGACGGGCACGCGCACGTCGCCGCGGCGCTCGCGGCGGGCGGCGTCGGAGCCCTCGTCACCGACCCGGCGCGGCCCGTCGCGGACGGCGTCGACCCCGCGCGCCTCGTCGTCGTGCCGGACACCGTCGACGCCCTCGGCGATCTCGCCCGACACTCCCTCGCCGCTCTGCGCAGCTCGGGCCGGCCGGGCGTCGTCGCCGTCACCGGCTCGGTCGGCAAGACGACGACGAAGGACCTGCTCGTCGACCTGCTGCAGCCGCGCGGACCGCTCGTGGCGCCCCCGGGCTCGCTGAACAACGAGGTCGGCCTGCCGCTGACCGTCCTGCGCGCCGACGAGGCGACCACCACGCTCGTGCTGGAGATGGGCGCCGACCGGGTCGGCAACCTCACCTACCTCACGTCGGTCGCGCCCCCGGACGTCTCGGTCGTCCTCGCCGTCGGCCGCGCGCACCTCGGCCACTTCGGGGGGATCGACAACGTCGCCCGCACCAAGGCCGAGCTCGTGTCCGGGCTCGCGCCGGGCGGCACCGCCGTGCTCAACGCCGACGACGAGCGGGTCGCCGCGATGGCCCGCCTCGCACCGGGCGAGGTGCTCACGTTCTCCGCCTCGGGCGCCACCGGCGCCGACGTCGTCGCGACCGACGTGCGCAGCGACGACGCCGGGCACGCGGTCTTCACCCTGCGCACGGACCGCGGCAGCGCGGAGGTCGTGCTCGCCCTCGTCGGGCCCCACCACGTGGCCAACGCGCTCGCCGCCACCGCCGCCGGCCTCGCGCTGGGGGAGGACCTGGCCGAGCTGGCCGCGCGGCTGCGCGTCGCCGGCCCGAGGTCCGCGCACCGCACCGCCGTGTCCACGCTCGACGGCGACGTCCTGCTCCTCGACGACTCCTACAACGCCAACCCCGACTCGATGCGCGCCGGCCTGGCCACGCTGAGCGCGATCGCGCCCGGCCGCCGCAGGGTCGCCGTCCTCGGGCACATGCTCGAGCTCGGCGAGGAGTCCGCCGCCGAGCACGCCGGCCTCGCGCCCGAGCTGGCCGCGCACGGGATCGAGGCGGTCGTCGTCGTCGGGGCCGAGGCCGCCCCGCTGGCCGACGCCGCGCGCGACGCAGGAATCCAGGTGGACGACCTGACCGGCGCGTCGCCCGACGCGATCGCGGGGCGCGTGCGGGAGATCACCCGGCCCGGCGACGCCGTCCTGCTCAAGGGCTCGCGCGGCTCGGGCGTGTGGGAGGTCGCGGACCTTCTCACACCCGGCGGCGGCCGGGCCTCGGCGCCGGGGGCGGCCCGGGACGAGAAGATGCGCCCATGACAGCCGTCCTCGTTGGTGCCGGCGTGGCGCTCGTCGTCACGCTCCTCGGCACGCCCGCGTTCATCCGGCTCCTCGTGAGACGCGAGTACGGCCAGTTCATCCGGCAGGACGGGCCGACCAGCCACCAGACCAAGCGCGGCACGCCCACCATGGGCGGCGTCATCATCATCGCGGCCACCGTCATCGGGTACGCCGTCGCGAACATCTCGGCCGGCCGGCTGCCGCACGTCTCCGGACTGCTGCTGCTCTACCTCATGGTCGGCATGGGGATCATCGGCTTCCTCGACGACTACATCAAGATCTCCCGGGCCCGCTCCCTCGGCCTGGACGCGCGCGCCAAGATCGTCGGCCAGGCCTTCATCGGGATCTCGTTCGCGGTGATGGCCCTGCAGTTCCCCTCCGAGAACAACCGGACCCCGGCATCGACGGCGATCTCCTGGGTCCGCGACCTCCCGCTCGACCTGGCCTTCGCGGGCGCCGGCATCGGCCTCGTGCTCTTCATCATCTGGGCGAACTTCCTCATCACGGCCTGGACCAACGCCGTCAACCTCACCGACGGCCTCGACGGGCTGGCCACCGGCGCGTCGGCCATCGTGTTCGCGGCCTACACGGGCATCGCCTTCTGGCAGTCGAACCAGTCCTGCCAGGTGCTCGACGCGCCCGGCGCCGGGTGCTACGAGATCCGCGACCCCCGCGACCTCACGATCATCGCCGCCTGCATCGTCGGGGCCTGCCTGGGCTTCCTGTGGTGGAACACCAACCCCGCGAAGATCTTCATGGGTGACACCGGCTCGCTCGCCCTGGGCGGCGCGCTCGCCGGGATGACGATCCTCACCCGCACCGAGTTCCTCGGGGTCGTCATCGGCGGCCTGTTCGTCGCCGTCGTCATCTCCGACGTCATCCAGATCGGTGTCTACAAGGCCACCGGCAAGCGCGTGTTCAAGATGGCCCCGCTGCACCACCACTTCGAGCTGTCCGGCTGGGGCGAGGTGACGATCGTCGTGCGCTTCTGGCTCATCGCGCTGCTGTGCGCCGCCGCGGGTCTCGCCATCTTCTACGGCGAGTGGGTCGCGGTCTCATGACGCCCGGCGAGGACGCGCAGCCCGGGCACGGCGCCGCCCGCGACGCGGCTCGCGCCCGGTGGGCCGAGCGCGAGGCGCGGGACCTGGCGGGCGCCCGCGTCGCCGTCGTCGGGCTCGGCACGTCCGGCCGCGCCGCCCTGCGCGCGCTCCAGGGCCGGGTCGGCGCGCTGCTGGCCACCGACGGCCGCGACGAGGCGCTCCAGGGCGCATCCGTCGAGGTCCCCGACGCGGTGCTCGCGTCCGGCCCGACGCCGCGCGAGCTCGCCGAGGTCACGCTCGGCCTGGACCCCGACGTCCTCGTCGTCTCGCCCGGCATCCCCGCCACGTCCGACCTGCTCGTGCGTGCGCAGCAGCTCTCGATCCCCGTGTGGAGCGAGATCGAGCTCGCCTGGCGGCTCCAGCGCCCCCGCCCGGGCGGCGGCTACGCGCCGTGGCTCGCCGTCACCGGCACCAACGGCAAGACCACCACCGTCACCATGACGGCCGCGATCCTCGCCGCCGCCGGGCTCGACGCCCCCGCCGTGGGCAACGTCGGCACCCCGCCCGTCCAGATCGTCACCGCCGACGGGCCGGGGCCCGACGTGCTGCCCGCCGAGCTGTCGAGCTTCCAGCTGCACGCCACGCACTCCCTCGCCCCGTTCGCCGCCGTGTGCCTCAACCTCGCGCCCGACCACCTCGACTGGCACGGCTCCTACGCCGCCTACCGGGCGGACAAGGCGCGCGTCTACCGCGGCGTCACCGGCCTGTGCGTGTACTCCGAGGCCGACCCCGTCACCCGGACCATGGTCGAGGAGGCCGACGTGGCCGAGGGCGCCCGCGCCGTCGGCCTCACCCTCGGCCCGCCCGCCGTGTCCCAGGTGGGCGTCGTCGACGGCGTCCTGGCCGAGCGCGTCGGCCCGGGGCGCTGGACGACGGCCACCGAGCTCGGCGAGGTCGCCGACCTCGCGCACCTGCTCGGGGACGCCGCCGGCCCGGGCGACGTCCCCGACCACCTCGTCCTCGACGCCCTCGCCGCCGCCACGCTCGCCCGCGCCGCGGGCGTCGAGCCCCACCACGTGCGGGACGGGCTGCGCGCCTACCGCGCCGAGGACCACCGCGCGACCCACGTGGCCACCCTCGGCGGCGTCACCTACGTCGACGACTCCAAGGCCACCAACGCCCACGCCGCCGACGCCGCCCTGTCCGCCCACGCCGAGCGCTCGGTCGTGTGGATCGCCGGCGGGCTGGCCAAGGGCGCCCGGTTCGACGACCTCGTCGCCGCCCACGCCCACCGGCTCGCCCACGTCGTGCTCATCGGCAAGGACCGCGAGCCGATGCTCGACGCCCTGGCGCGACACGCACCCGAGGTCCCGCTCGTCGAGGTCACCCGGGACGACGATGAGGCGGTGATGGAACGCGCCGTCGGGCTCGCCGCCGCCCGCGCCCTGCCCGGGCAGACCGTGCTGCTCGCACCCGCCAGCGCCTCCATGGACCAGTTCCGGTCCTACGACCAGCGCGGGCGCGCGTTCGCCGACGCCGTCCGCGCCCTCGCGACGCAGGAGGAGCGATGACCGCCACCGCCGCGCGCCGGGTCGTCACCCAGGAGCGTGCCCAGCCCCGCCGCGAGGAGAACCCGGCGCTGAGCTTCTACCTCATCGCCGCCTCCTCGGCGCTGCTCGTCGCCTTCGGTGCCGTCATGCGCCTGTCCGCCTCCACAGTCACCGCGATCTCCGACACCGGCTCGCCCTACCAGGAGTGGGTCGGTCAGCTGCTCTTCGTCGTCGTCGGCGTGGTCGGTGCGGTCGTCGCCGCGATCCTGCCGCCGGGGTTCTACCGGCGCGCGGCCTGGGTGCTGCTCGCCGGCGGGCTCGCCCTCCAGAGCCTCATCTTCACCGGTTTCGCGCGCGGCCAGGGCGGCAACCTCAACTGGATCGTCGTGCCCGGCACGGGGCAGGTGATCCAGCCCGCCGAGTTCCTCAAGCTCGCGCTGGCCATCTGGCTCGGGGCCGTCCTCGCGCGCAAGGTGCGGGTGATGGACAACCTCCTGCACGCCGCGATCCCCGGTGTCCTCGGGTCGGTCGCCGCGATCGCCCTCGTCCTCGCGGGGCACGACATGGGCACCGCTGCCATCATGGTCGTCCTCGTCGCCGGCGCCTACTTCGTCGCCGGCCTCAGGCTGCGCTGGTTCGCCGTCGTCGGCGTCGTCGGTGCCGGCCTGGCCGCCTTCCTCATCATGTCCTCGGACTCGCGCCGCCAGCGGGTCGCCCAGTTCTTCGGCCTCACCGAGTCCGACCCGCTCGGCGCCGGGCTCCAGCCCCTGCACGGCCTGTGGGCGCTGGGCTCGGGCGGCATCTCCGGCGTCGGGCTCGGCGCGTCCCGCGAGAAGTGGGAGTACCTGCCCGAGGCGCACAACGACTTCATCTTCGCCATCATCGGCGAGGAGCTCGGCCTCATCGGCACCCTCGTCGTCCTCGCCCTGTTCGCGGTCCTCGCCGCCGGCATCTACCGCGTGGTGCGCCGGCACCACGACCCGTTCGTGCAGATCGCGGCCGCCGGCCTGGGCGCCTGGATCTTTGGGCAGGCGATCGTCAACATGCTCGTCGTCATCGGTCTGCTGCCCGTCCTCGGCGTCCCGCTCCCGCTCGTGTCCGCCGGTGGCTCTGCGCTCATCGCCACCCTGCTCGGCGTCGGCGTGCTGCTCAGCTTCGCGCGCACCGAGCCCGGCGCGCGCGAGGCGCTGCGCGTGCGCTCGCGCAGCGCCCGACGCACGGGCTCGGTGACGGCGCCCCGGCGAAGGAGCGGCCGTGGCTGATCCGCTGCGCGTCCTGCTGGCCGGCGGCGGCACCGCCGGCCACGTCAACCCCATGCTGGCCACGGCGTCGGCGCTCGCGGGCGAGCACGGGGCGACCTGCGCCGCCCTGGGCACGAGCGACGGGCTGGAGTCCCGCCTCGTCCCGGCGAGCGGCCTCGACCTGCACCCGGTCCCGCGCGTCCCGCTGCCCCGGCGGCCCTCGGCGGACTTCCTGCGCCTGCCGACCAACCTGCGGGCCGCCGTCCGCGCCGCGCGCGAGGCCATCGAGGCCACCGGCGCCGACGTCGTCGTCGGGTTCGGCGGCTACGTCGCCACGCCCGCCTACCTCGCCGCGCGCCGCGCCGGCGTCCCGGTCGTCGTCCACGAGCAGAACGCCCGGCCGGGCCTGGCCAACAAGGTCGGCGCGCGCACCGCCGCCGCCGTCGCGCTCACGTTCGCCACGACGCCGCTCGCCGCCCGCCGGGGCCGCACCGAGGTCACCGGGCTGCCCCTGCGCGGCGCCGTCGCCGACCTCGTCGCGCAGCGCACCGGCGACGACCGCGGCGCGGCCGCCCGGGTGGCGGGCGCGCGTGCCCTCGGCCTCGACCCGGACCGGCCGATCCTCCTGGTCACCGGCGGCTCGCTCGGGGCCCAGCGCCTCAACGACACCCTGGCCGCGAGCGCCGGCGACCTCGCCGGCGTCGCCCAGGTCCTCCACCTCACGGGGCGCGACAAGGACGGCCCGGTCCGGGCGCGCGTCGGCGACGCCGCGGACTACCACGTCCTGGACTACCTGCCCGAGATGGAGCACGCGCTCGCCTGCGCGGACCTCGTCGTGTGCCGTTCCGGCGCCGGGACCGTCGCCGAGCTCTCCGCTCTGGGCCTGCCCGCCGTCTACGTCCCGTTGCCGCACGGCAACGGGGAGCAGCGGCTCAACGCCGCGGACGTCGTCGGTGCCGGCGGCGGCGTCCTCGTCGAGGACGCCGCGCTCACGCCCGCCTACGTGCGCGAGCACCTCGTCCCGCTGCTCGGTGACGCCGACCGCCTGCGCGCGATGGGCGAGGCGGCCGTCGCCTCGGGCCCCGGCGACGGCGCCGGTCCGCTCGCCGAGCTCGTCGTGGCGGTGGCTCGTGGCTGAGACCGCCTACCACCTGGTGGGGATCGGCGGCGCCGGCATGTCCGTCGTCGCCCACCTCCTGCTCGCCCGCGGCGCACGCGTGAGCGGGTCCGACGCGAAGGACTCCGCGGTCCTCGCCGCCCTCGCCGACGCGGGGGCACAGGTGAGCGTCGGCCACGCGGCCGAGCACGTGCCGGACGGGGCGACCGTGGTCGTGTCGACGGCCGTGCGCGAGACCAACCCGGAGCTCGCCCACGCGCGCGCCCACGGGCTGCCCGTCCTGCACCGCAGCGAGGCCCTCCAGCTCGTCGCCGAGGACCTCGACCTCGTCGCCGTCGCCGGCGCCCACGGCAAGACCACGACGTCCGCGATGCTGGCCGTCGCCCTGCGCGTCGCCGGCCTGGACCCGTCCTACGCGATCGGGGGGTCCGTCGTCGGGCTCGGCACCGGTGCCCACCTGGGGGCGGGGCGGGCCTTCGTCGCCGAGGCCGACGAGTCCGACGGCTCCTTCCTCAACTACGCCCCGCGCGTCTCGGTCGTGACGAACATCGAGGTCGACCACATCGACCACTGGGGCAGCGCCGAGGCGTTCCACGCCGCCTTCGAGGACTTCGCGGCCCGCCTGCGCCCGGGCGGCCTGCTCGTCGCCTGCGCGGACGACCCCGGGGCCCGGCGCCTCGCCGCGACCGCCGCGGCGAGCGGGACCCGGGTGGCCACGTACGGGACCACCGCAGGCGTCGACGGCGCGGAGCGGCACGTCGCGCTGAACGTCGGCGAGGCGCGGACCACCGGCGCGCTCGGTGAGGTCGAGGTCGACGGCGAGCGAGCCCAGCTCGCGCTCGCCGTCGGCGGGGAGCACAACCTGCGCAACGCGGCCTCGTGCGTCGCGGTCGGACTGGAGCTGGGCGTCGGCCTCGCGGCCCTGGCGGACGGTCTCGGTCGGTTCCGGGGGACGGGCCGACGATTCGAGCCCCGCGGCGAGGCCGGCGGCGTGCGCGTGGTGGACGACTACGCGCACCACCCCACGGAGGTGGCGGCGACCCTGGCCGCCGCGCGGGACGCGGCCGACGGCGGACGGGTCCTCGTCCTCTTCCAGCCCCACCTGTACTCCCGGACCCGGGCGTTCGCCGCACAGTTCGCGGCCGCGCTCGAGGCTGCCGACCGGGCGGTCGTCACCGACGTGTTCGCCTCGCGCGAGGACCCGGAGCCCGGCGTCGACGGCTCGCTCGTCGCCGACCGGGCAGCCGGCGCGCGGTACGTCGCCGACCGTCTCGAGGCCGCCCGCGCCATCGCGGCCGCCGCGCGGCCCGGGGACCTCGTGCTCACGATGGGTGCGGGCGACGTCACCGAGCTCGCGCCCGTCGTCCTCGCGCACCTGGACGAGGGGACGTGAGGGCGCCGCGGCCGCCGCGGCGGGGTGAACCGACTCCGCCCCGGCGCGCAGGGTCGCGCCCGCAGGAGCGCTCGCGGGACCGTGGTACCGACGCGCGGACGTCGGCGGCGGACAAGGGGACGTCGGACGGGCCCGCGAAGGACGGGAAGGCGAAGTCGGTCGAGCCGGCGAAGGCCGGGAAGGCGAAGTCGGTCGAGCCGGCGAAGGACGGGAAGGCGAAGTCGGCCGCGTCGTCGGGCGGTGCGCCGCCCGTGCACGCGCGCGGTGGTCGGCGGGGCCCGGCGCGGCCCACCGCCTCGCTCGCCCAACGTCGCGCGGAGAAGGAGCACGCCGCCCGGCGGCTCACCGTGCGGCGGATCGTCATCGGCGCGGCCGCGCTCGCTCTTCTCCTCGCCGTCGCCTGGGCGGTCCTGCTCTCCCCGCTCACCGCCCTCGAGGACGTGTCGGTGTCGACGACCGAGGACTCGCCCCACGTCGACCTGGCGGAGGTGGCGGCCGTCGCCGACCCACAGGTCGGCACCCCGCTCGCCCGGGTCGACACCGGCGCGGTCGACGAGGCGGTCGGCGAGCTACCAGGCGTCGCGGACGTCGAGGTCGAGCGTGCCTGGCCCACCGGCCTGGAGATCGAGGTGACGCCCCGGGTGCCGGTGGCCCGCACGCAGGTCGACGACGGCTGGGCCCTGCTCGACGCCACGGGCGCCGAGGTGGCGCGGACCGACGAGCCCGACGACGCGCTGCCGCAGGTCGACGTCCCGGACGACCCCGACGAGGGACGCCGGGCCCTGACCGCGTTGCTCTCGGCGCTCGGGGAGATGCCCACCGAGCTGCGCTCCCAGGTCGCGTCCGCGTCGGCGTCGGCCCCCGGCACGATCACCCTCACGCTCGCGGACGAGGCCGAGGTGCTCTGGGGGAGCGCGGAGGACTCGGCGCTGAAGTCCGAGGTGCTGCTCGTCCTGCTCGAGCAGTCGCCGGCGCAGCGCTACGACGTGTCCGTCCCCGCTCGACCGACCACGGGCTGACGCGGGGCGGACCCGGACCCCAGGACCGCCCTCGTCGACCGAACGACACCGGTGTGGTTCTCGTGGCGCGTCGCTCCCCACGAACCGGGTCGTCGCGACTACCTTCCCTGCGCCAGACAAGGACAGAAGTCTCACCTTCAAGTCGAGGTTGAAGGTCGAGCGACGACGAGGGGAACTCACGTGGCAGCACCGCAGAACTACCTGGCGGTCATCAAGGTCGTCGGCATCGGCGGCGGTGGCGTCAACGCCGTCAACCGGATGATCGACTCCGGGCTCAAGGGCGTGGAGTTCATCGCCATCAACACCGACGCGCAGGCCCTGCTCATGTCCGACGCCGACGTCAAGCTCGACGTCGGACGGGACCTCACGCGCGGGCTCGGCGCCGGCGCCGACCCCGAGGTCGGCAAGAAGGCGGCGGAGGACCACGAGGAGGAGATCGAGGAGGTCCTGCGCGGGGCCGACATGGTCTTCGTCACCGCGGGCGAGGGCGGTGGCACGGGCACCGGTGGTGCGCCGGTCGTCGCGCGCATCGCCCGCTCGCTCGGCGCCCTGACCATCGGTGTGGTCACACGTCCCTTCGGCTTCGAGGGGCGCCGCCGCGGCTCACAGGCGGAGTCCGGCATCGACGCGCTGCGCAACGAGGTCGACACCCTCATCGTCATCCCGAACGACCGGCTGCTGTCGATCTCGGACAAGAACGTCTCGATCCTCGACGCCTTCCAGGCCGCCGACGAGGTGCTCCTGTCCGGTGTCCAGGGCATCACCGACCTCATCACGACGCCGGGCCTGATCAACCTCGACTTCGCCGACGTGAAGTCGGTGATGCAGGGCGCAGGCTCCGCGCTCATGGGGATCGGCTCCGCGCGCGGCGACGACCGCGCCGTCGACGCCGCCGAGGGGGCCATCTCCTCGCCGCTGCTCGAGGCGTCCATCGACGGGGCGCACGGCGTGCTGTTCTCGATCCAGGGCGGCTCCGACCTCGGGCTGTTCGAGATCCACGAGGCGGCGCGGCTCGTGCAGGAGGCCGCGCACCCGGAGGCGAACGTCATCTTCGGCACGGTCATCGACGACGCCCTCGGGGACGAGGTGCGCGTCACGGTCATCGCCGCGGGCTTCGACGAGGGCGAGGGCCCCGCGGGGGCACAGTCCACCGTCGGCCGTCGGCCGCTCGCCCCGGTGCGCGCCGCGGCCGAGCCCGCCGACGCCGGTGCGCGCGGCGCGCGGGAGGGTGCCGGCCAGGCCGCCCGCCCGACGTTCGAGCAGACCCCGCGGACGGACCAGCGGCCCGTCCCGGTCGAGGCCCAGGGCCAGGGTGCCGCGCAGCCGCAGCAGGTGCCCGCGCACGCGCAGGGCGGACCGGCCTACGGCGACGAGCGTCCCGTCGACGACCGCTTCCCGGGCGAGCAGCACGCCGAGGGCGCGTACGGTCAGGGCGGCAACGGTCAGGGCGGCCACGGGCAGGACGGCCGGCAGCCCGGTCCGGGTGGGTACGCACCGAACGGGCAGCAGCGTCCGGCGTCCCAGACCGGGCGCGTCCCGCGCGTGTTCCCCGAGAGCGACGGCCGGGACGACGACCTCGACATCCCCGACTTCCTGAAGTAACCGGCGGCGCATGTCTGTCCCTGTCCGCGTCGCCGACCTCGGCCCGGCGGCGCACGGAGTGTTCACCACGGCCCACGGCGGCGTCTCACGCCCGCCGTGGGCCGCGGCCGTCCCTGCGGCGGCGACCTGGTCCGGGTCGGCGACCGGAGGCGCGGCGGACGGTCTCAACCTCGGGCCGCACGTCGGTGACGACCCGAGCCGTGTCCGTACGAACCGCGACCGGGTCGCGAGCCTCGTCGGTGCTCCGGTCGCCTGGATGACCCAGGTGCACGGCACGACCGTCGCGGCCGTGACCGGGCGGCCGGAACCCGTCGAGAGCGTCGGCGAGGCCGACGTGCTGCTCGCGCTGCCGCGTGCGGGGGACGTCGTCGCGGTCGGTGTCATGGTGGCGGACTGCGTGCCCCTTCTGCTCGCCGACGCCGCCGGCCGGGCGGCCGCCGCGGTCCACGTGGGGCGCGCGGGGCTCGTCGCGGACGCGGTCGGGACCGCCGTCCGGGCGCTCGCGCACGCCGGCGTCGACCCGTCGGAGCTCTCCGCGCACCTGGGGCCCTCGATCTGCGGAAGCTGCTACGAGGTTCCCGCCCGCCTCCAGGCAGAGGTCCTCGCCGCGCATCCCGCCGCCGAGGCGATCACGCACGACGGCACGCCCGGCCTCGACGTGGCCGGCGCCGTCGAGGCGGCGCTGCTCGCCTCCGGGGTCGGCCGCGTGTCCCGGGACAGCGCCTGCACCTACGAGGACCGCCGCCTGTACTCCTACCGGCGGGCCACGCACGCCGGCGAGCCGCGTACCGGGCGGTTCGCGGGGATCGTCACGCTCGGCCCGTGACCCGCCCGGCGCGTCGCACCACCGGCGCGGACCTCCACCGGTTAGCGTCAGGTGCGTGGCGGGAGCGACCTTCCCGCCGCCCGTCACGACCGAGGAGCGACCCCCATGCCCGGCACCATGCGCAAGTTCATGGAGTACCTCTCCTTCGCCGAGCCGCAGGACGACCTGTACGAGGGTGAGGGAGGCTACGACGAGCCCGCCGACCGCCGTCGTGACGACCGACGCGTCGCCGAGGACCGGCGGTCGTACGACGACCGGCGCGAGGCGGAGGAGACCCGCGAGCAGCCCGCCGCCCGCGAACGGCACGCCGAGGTCACCCACATCACCCGCCTCGCACCCGCCCGCCAGGAGGCCCCAGTGGACGTCGAGCTCTCCCGCATCGTGACCATGCGTCCCACGAGCTACAACGACGCGCCCGCGGTGGGTGACGCCTACCGCTCCGGCACTCCGGTGATCCTCAACATGGAGGGGATCTCCGAGGCCGACGCGCGTCGCCTCATCGACTTCGCCGCCGGACTCGCCATGGCCCTCGGCGGGGTGCTCGAGAAGGTTTCGCCGGGAGCCTTCATCCTTGCCCCCCGCAGCGTGGCCGTGACGCACGCCGAGGAGGAGTCTCCCCGCTCGGGGTTCGACTTCGCCCGCGCCTGACATCGTGGGGATCGTCCTCAGCGCGCTGAGCCTGATCCTGTGGCTCTACCTCCTCGTCCTGCTCGCCCGCGTCGTCATCGACCTCGTCCAGATCTTCTCCCGCACGTGGCGGCCCACCGGCATCGTCCTCGTCCTCGCGAACGTCGTCTACGGGCTCACCGACCCGCCGCTGCGGTTCATCAGACGGTTCGTGCCGCCCGTGCGCATCGGCCAGATCTCGCTCGACCTGGGCTTCATCATCCTGTTCCTCGGCGTCCAGCTCGTGCGTGGGTTCCTGCTGCCGGTCCTCGCCGCGGCGCTCCTGTGACGCCCACCCGGACGACGGCGCCGCGGGCGGGCCGCGGCGCACCGGCCCGGGTACCGATGCATCCGCGCTCCTCCGAGTAATCTGGGGCGCGGACGCGCGTGGCGTCCAGCCACGACCGACCAAGATCGAGGTGAGACGAGATGGCACTGCTCAGCGCCGACGACGTCCTCAACAAGAAGTTTGAGGCGACCAAGTTCCGCGAGGGATACAACCAGGACGAGGTGGACGACTTCCTCGACGAGGTGGTCGACACGCTCCGGTCCGTCTACGCCGAGAACGAGGAGCTCAAGGCCCGCCTGGAGGCGTCCGAGGCCCGCGTCGCGGAGCTGTCCGGACACTCCGGCGACGCTGCGGCGACCGAGGACGCCCCGGACGCCGAGGCCCAGGTGCCCGCCGCCGACGACACGGCGGAGACCCCCTCCGTCACCTCCGCCCCCAACCGCCGTTCCGTGCACGACGCGGCGCCCGCCACGCCGCAGCCCTACGCAGCCGCCGCCACCGCGGAGCCCCAGTCGCCCGCGGAGACGCAGGTCCCCGCCGCGGAGCCGGTCGAGCAGTCGGCCCCGGCCGCGCCGGCCACGACCCCGGCCGCACCGGCGGCCACCACGGGCGCGTCCGACTCCGCCGCCGGCATGCTCGCCATGGCGCAGCGCGTGCACGACGAGTACGTCGCCGACGGCCAGGCCGAGGCGGCCCGCCTCGTCTCCGAGGCCCAGTCCGAGTCCGAGCGCATCGTGACCGAGGCCGAGGCCCACTCCAACCGCACGCTCTCGCAGCTCGAGCAGGAGCGTTCGCTCCTCGAGCGCAAGATCGACGAGCTGCGCACGTTCGAGCGCGACTACCGCACGCGCCTGAAGAGCTACCTCAACCAGCTCCTCAGCACGGTCGAGGGCGGCACCGGCAACCGCGAGAGCGGAATCTGACCACCCCATGACCTCTGCCGCCCCCGGCGCGTCACGGCGGCTGCCGGCCCTCCTACTCGGGCTGGCGGCCGCCGTCGCCGTCATCGACCAGGTGACCAAGGCGATCGCGCTCGACCAGCTCGCCGACGGTCGCAGGATCGAGCTCCTGGGGGAGTACCTGGGTCTCCGGCTCGTCTTCAACCCCGGAGCGGCCTTCGGCCTCGGCAGCGGCACGACCTGGCTGTTCACGGTCATCATCGCCGTCGTCGTGGTGGTGATCCTCTTCTACGCCCGCAGGCTGCGGTCCGTCCCGTGGGCGGTGGCGCTCGGGCTGCTCCTGGGCGGTGCGGTCGGCAACTTCATCGACCGGATCTTCCGCGACCCCGGCGTGTTCCAGGGCCACGTCATCGACTTCATCGCCTACTACAACTGGTTCGTCGGGAACGTCGCCGACATCGCCATCGTCGTGGCGGCGAGCATGATCTGCGTGCTCGCGCTCCTGGGTCGGGAGATCGACGGCACCCGCCTCGGGGACCGGTCGGCGACCGACGGTTCGGCGGCGGGCGACGGGGCGAGCGACGAGCGGGACGGGGGGAGCGGGACGGTCGGTGCGGGCGAGGCCGACGACGCCGCCCGGACCGATCCCGACTGGCTGGTGGCGGCGAGTACGGGGCCGGGCACCCCGCGCGCCGACGACGAGGACCCCGAGGCCTGGTGGGAGCGCCGCCTCGCGGTCGGCACCGGCGCCGGCGGGACAGCTGGAGCGGCGGGCGAGCCTGCGGGGGCCCCCGAGCAGCACCGGTCGGCGGAGCCGGAGCCCGACGACTCCGTGCTCACGGCGGACGCCACGACCGACAGGGCCGGCGGTGGCGACGCGCCGGATGCGGGCGTCGGGCCCGGCCCGGAGGCTGAGCCGCGAGCGGGGGCCGAGACCGCGACGACCACGGGCAGCGCCACCCCGGGCGACCGACCGATGCCCGCCGAGACGCTGGACGCCGCCCCGGGCGAGCGGATCACGCGGCGTGAGCTGCGCCGTCGTCGGGAGGCGGCCGAGGCTGCCGCGCGGGCGGCCCGGACGGACGAGCCCGGTGCCTGAGGTCAGGTCCCTGCCCGTGCCCGACGGGCTCGCCGGCGAACGCGTCGACATCGCGATCTCCCGCCTGCTCGGTCTGTCCAGGACCCGCGCCGCCGAGCTGGCCGCGAGCGGCGACGTCGTGCTCGACGGAGCGGTGGTCGGCAAGTCCGACCGGCTCGTCGCCGGCGCCTGGCTCGAGGTGACCCTCCCGGAGCCCGAGCGCCCGGCCGGCCCTCCGGAGCCGACCGCCGTCGAGGGCATGCTGATCGCGCTGGAGGACGACGACGTCGTCGTCGTCGACAAGCCCGTCGGCGTCGCCGCGCACCCCTCGCCCGGGTGGGACGGTCCGACCGTCGTCGGCGCGCTCGCCGCCTCCGGTCGCCGCGTCTCCACCTCGGGGGCGCCGGAGAGACAGGGCGTCGTGCACCGCCTCGACGTCGGGACCTCGGGCCTCATGGCCGTCGCCAAGTCCGAGCGGGCCTACACAGCGCTCAAGCGGGCCTTCAAGGAGCGCACGGTCGACAAGACCTACCACGCGCTCGTCCAGGGCCAGATGGACCCGAGCGCGGGCACGATCGACGCACCGGTCGGGCGGGACCCACGGCACAGCTACCGGATGGCGGTCGTCACCGGAGGCAAGGACGCCGTCACCCACTACGAGACGCTCGAGTCGATGCGTGGGGCGTCGTTGCTCCAGGTCCAGCTGGAGACCGGGCGCACCCACCAGATCCGGGTCCACACCTCGGCCGTCGGGCACCCGTGCGTGGGCGACACGACCTACGGGGCGGACCCCACGCTCGCCGCACGGGTCGGGCTGACGCGGCAGTGGTTGCACGCCGTCGGGCTCGGGTTCGCCCACCCCGTGACCGGCGACCGCGTCGAGGTCGCCTCGCCCTATCCGGACGACCTCGACCGGGCGCTCGAGGTCCTGCGCGCCGCCGGCCTGTGACGGGCCCGTCGGCGGACCCGGTGCCCCTACCGATGCCGCGCACGCGGATCGTCACCGGGCGGGACGACCTCGAGGCGTGCTGGCGCATCCGGTGGGAGGTGTTCGTCGAGGAGCAGCACGTCCCCGGCGACGAGGAGATCGACGCGCTCGACACCGACCCCACCACCACGCACGTGCTCGCGACCGTCGACCGGGCCGGCGGCGAGGACCCGGTCGCGACGGCGCGTCTCCTGCCGGCGGGACCCGGGCTCGTACGGATCGGGCGGGTCGCCGTCCTGCGCGGCGCCCGCGGGACGGGGGCCGGACGCGCGGTCATGCAGGCACTGCACGACGTGGCGGTCGGTGAGCACCTGGGCCCGGACGGATCCGTCCGGGTGGACATCGAGGCGCAGGAGCACGCGATCGCGTTCTACGACCGGCTCGGGTACGAGCTGGTCTCGCAGCACCGGTACCTCGACGCCGGGATCTGGCACAAGGACATGGCACTCACGCTGCGGCACTGAGCCCGTCGGGGGTGGTGCGACCGCGACACGCCGGGACACGCCCTGACACGCCGGGGACCTCGCCGGTCGGGCGGATCGGGCCCCGAAGCGTCGGTGGGCGAACCTACGATCGTGGGTATGGCCTCGACCCCCGCGCAGCAGGACTTCGCCCACCTCCACGTCCACACCGACTACTCGATGCTCGACGGGGCGGCGAAGATCGAGGCGCTCGTCGACGAGGTCGAGCGGCAGGGGCAGAAGGCCGTCGCGATCACCGACCACGGATACGTGTTCGGGGCCTTCGAGCTCTACCGGGCCGCCACCGCGAAGGGCATCAAGCCGATCATCGGCGTCGAGGCGTACGTGACGCCCGGGACCTCGCGGTTCGACAAGAAGACGCGCGTGCGCTGGGGCGAGGACTGGCAGAAGGGCGAGGACGTGTCCGCGTCAGGCGCCTACACCCACCTGACCATGCTCGCCCGCACCACCGAGGGCATGCACAACCTCTTCCGGATGGCCTCCCACGCGTCGCTCGACGGGCAGATGGGCAAGTGGCCCCGTATGGACCGGGACCTGTTGCAGCAGTACGCGGCGGGCATGATCGCCTCCACCGGCTGCCCGTCCGGCGAGGTGCAGACGCGGCTCCGGCTCGGCCAGACCGAGGAGGCGGTCCGCGCCGCCGGTGAGCTCCAGGAGATCTTCGGCCGCGAGAACTTCTACGTCGAGATCATGGACCACGGCAACGACTTCGAGAAGAAGACGATGCCGCAGCTCTTCGAGCTCGCGAAGCGGATCGACGCGCCACTGCTCGCCACCAACGACTCGCACTACGTCACCGCCGAGCAGAAGTCCGTGCAGGACGCCATGCTCTGTCTCAACTCCGGCTCCACCCTGGACGACCCGAACCGCTTCAAGTTCGACGGCACGGGCTACCACCTGCGCTCGTCGAAGGACATGTGGAACCTGTTCGCCGACCACCCCGACGCCGTGCGGAACACGCTCCTGGTCGCCGAGCAGTGCGAGGTCACGTTCACGACCGCGGCCGACGGGGCCAACTTCATGCCCCGGTTCGACGTGCCGCCGGGGGAGGACGAGCACTCCTGGTTCGTCAAGGAGGTCGAGCGAGGCCTGCGCTACCGGTACCCGGACGGTATCCCGGCCCATGTCCGCACGCAGGCCGAGTACGAGGTCGGCGTCATCACGCAGATGGGTTTCCCCGGGTACTTCCTCGTGGTCGCCGACTTCATCAACTGGGCCAAGGAGAACGGGATCCGCGTCGGTCCGGGGCGTGGGTCCGGCGCCGGCTCGATGGTCGCGTACGCCATGCGCATCACCGACCTCGACCCGCTCGTCCACGGCCTCATCTTCGAGCGGTTCCTCAACCCGGACCGCGTGTCCATGCCGGACTTCGACGTCGACTTCGACGAGCGCCGGCGCGGTGAGGTCATCGACTACGTGGTGGACAAGTACGGCGACGACCGGGTCGCCCAGGTCGTCACCTACGGCGTCATCAAGTCCAAGCAGGCGCTCAAGGACTCCGCGCGCGTGCTCGGCTACCCGTTCGCGATGGGGGAGAAGCTCACCAAGGCGATGCCTCCCGCGGTCATGGCCAAGGACATCCCGTTGAAGGACATCCAGGACCCGCAGTCCAAGCGGTACGCAGAGGCCGGCGAGTTCCGGGGCGTGCTCAGCGCCGACCCCGAGGCCAACCGGGTCTACCAGATGGCCACCGGGCTGGAGGGAATGACCCGGCAGTGGGGCGTTCACGCCTGCGCCGTCATCATGTCCAGCACGGCGCTCACCGACGTCATCCCCGTCATGCGTCATCCACGCGACGGCTTCATCCTCACGCAGTTCGACTACCCCACGTGCGAGGGGCTCGGTCTGCTGAAGATGGACTTCCTCGGGCTGCGCAACCTCACCGTCCTCGACGACGCGATGACGAACATCGAGCTCAACGGCAAGGAGCAGGTCGACCTCGAGCACCTCGGGCTCGACGATGCCGGGACGTACCAGCTCCTCGCGCGTGGAGACAGCCTGGGAGTGTTCCAGCTCGACGGCGGCGGCATGCGGACGCTGCTGCGCCAGATGAAGCCGGACAACTTCGAGGACATCTCCGCCGTCGGCGCCCTCTACCGGCCCGGCCCGATGGGCGCGAACTCCCACACGAACTACGCGCTGCGCAAGAACGGGCAGCAGGCGATCAAGCCGATCCACCCCGAGCTCGAGGAGCCGCTGTCGGAGATCCTCGGGACCACGTACGGCCTCATCGTCTACCAGGAGCAGGTGATGGCGATCGCGCAGAAGGTCGCCGGGTACACGCTCGGACAGGCCGACCTCCTGCGGCGCGCGATGGGCAAGAAGAAGAAGGCGGAGCTGGACAAGCAGTTCGTCACCTTCGAGGCCGGGATGCTCGAGAGGGGCTACTCCGCGGCTGCGGTCAAGGCGCTGTGGGACGTGCTCCTGCCGTTCTCCGACTACGCGTTCAACAAGGCACACTCCGCCGCGTACGGCCTGGTCTCGTACTGGACCGCGTACCTCAAGGCACACTTCCCGGTCGAGTACATGGCGGCGCTCCTGACGAACTCGCAGGAGAACAAGGACCGGCTCGGGCTCTACCTGTCCGAGTGCCGGCACATGAACATCACGGTGCAGGCACCCGACGTCAACACCTCGGCCGCCGACTTCACGCCGGTCGGCGAGCAGATCAAGGTCGGTCTGGGTGCCATCCGCAACGTCGGGGCGAACGTCGTCAAGGGGATCATCGAGGCTCGTGAGGAGAAGGGCCGGTTCACGAGCTTCCAGGACTTCCTCGACAAGGTCCCCGCGGTGGTGTGCAACAAGCGCACGATCGAGTCGCTGATCAAGGCCGGGGCATTCGACACGCTCGGCAGCACCCGGCGTGCCCTGGTCGCCCGGCACGAGGAGGCCGTCGACGCGGTGGTGGACGTCAAGCGGAACGAGGCCGTCGGCCAGTTCGACCTGTTCGCCGCGGTGGAGGGTGCCGAGGCGAGCTTCGACATCGAGATCCCGGACCTGCCCGAGTGGGACAAGCGGGAGAAGCTCGCCTTCGAGCGGCACATGCTGGGCATGTACGTCTCCGACCACCCGCTCGCCGGGCTCGAGGGCTCCCTCGGTCAGCACGCGGACGCCGCCGTCTCCGACCTGCTCGCCGCCTCGGAGGACAACCCCGTGGACGGGCGCCGCATCACGCTGGCCGGGCTGGTCACCAGCGTCCAGCGCAAGCTGACCAAGCAGGGCAACCCGTGGGCGATCGCCACCTTGGAGGACCTGTCCGGCGAGATCGACGTGATGTTCTTCCCGCAGTCCTACATCGGGGTCTCGCACGCGCTGGCCGAGGACACGATCGTCTCCATCAAGGGGCGCGCCTCCGTACGCGACGAGCAGGTGCAGGTCGTCGCGGACTCCATGACGATCCCCACCCTGCAGGACGGGACCGGGCCGCTGTCGATCTTCCTGCCGGAGCACCGGATCCACCCGGCGATGGTCGACCGGCTCGGCCGGGTCCTCGGCGAGCACCCCGGATCGACCGAGGTGCGCGTGGTGGTCGAGAACTCCACCGTGCACACCGTCCTCTCGCTGTCGGACCGGTACCGGGTCTCGTCCTCCCCCGCCCTCTACGGCGACCTCAAGGCCCTCCTCGGGCCGGGCTGCCTGGGGACCGTGACGCCCGCATGAACGCGCCCCTGAGCGGCCTCGCGCCCCACGAGATCGGCAGCATCACCCGTGGGGAGGACGGTCGCACGGTGCTCGTGCAGCAGAGGATGTGGGCCGTCGAGCCCGCCACGCTGTGGGCCGCGCTCACCGACCCGCGGTACACGCCTGCGTGGCTCGGCGAGCTCGACGCCCCGCTGAGCGGGGCCGGGACGGTCCGGATCGATCACGGGGGCGGTGCGACGTCGGAGGTCGTCGTCCGGGACGTCGATCCGGGTCGGTCCGTGGACACGTCGTGGCGGACGACGGGCGAGGGGCGGGCCGACGTGCGGATCGAGATCGGCGAGCCGGCCGCGGCGCACTACCCGTCCTCGACCGGCTCGCCCGAGGTCGGGCGGGAGGTGGACGACGCACCCGTGCAGGTCCTGCTCACCCTCACCTACGCCTGCGACGACGAGGAGCAGGTGCGATCGGCCCTCGGCGGGTGGTTCGGCTTCCTCGACGCGCTGGGCGATCTCTTCGAGCAGGTGCCAGAGACCGGGGTCGGGTCCCCGGCGCTACGCGCGATCCAGCGTCTGGCGGCGGCCGTCGAGCTCGGCCGGATGCTGCCGGTCGGGTGAGAGGGACGGCCGGTCAGCCCTCCGAGCGGCCGTCGGCCACGACCCGGACCGACTCGACGCCGCTCGACCGGCGCACCTCGACGATCTCGCCGCCGGTGAGCTGACGGCCGCGCCGCAGCTCGGGCGCGCCGTCGACGAGGACGTCGCCGTCGGCCACGAGGGTGCGGGCGTCCGACCCGGTGTCGGCGATGCCGGACAGCTGCAGCAGCTGACCGAGGCGCACGGGCACGCGGACCGGGATGTCGGCGGGCTGGGCAGGCACGGGCCCATCGTCCCAGACGGATCGGCCCGTCATTCGCCGACGAGGCCGTCGACGGCCTCGCGGAGGAGGTCGGCGTGCCCGTTGTGCCGTGCGTACTCCTCGATCATGTGGACGAGGATCCAGCGCAGGCTGGGGGATCGCCCGTCGGGCCAGGTTCGCGCGGCCGGGTGGTCCAGTCCGCCGTCCCGGTAGGCGTCCTCGGCGGCGGTCCGCGCACGCGCGACGCTGCGGCCCCACAGGTGGCGGAGCACCGCGGGCTCGTCGTCGACGGCGGAGTCCCAGTCCCAGTCCGGGGTCGCCGACCAGTCGATCTCGGACCACGGCTGCCTGCGTGGTTCGTCGCGCAGCCACCGGCAGAACCAGTCGTCCTCGACGTAGGCGAGGTGCTTGAGGAGTCCCGCGAGGGTCATCGTGCTCGGAGGCAGCGTGCGTGCCAGGGCCTCGGCGCCGAGGCCGGAGGTCTTCCAACCGAGGGTCGCGCGCTGGAAGTCGAGGAAGCCGGTGAGGGTCTCCCACTCGTCGCCCTCCAGCGGCGGTTCGTGACGGCCCTGCTCGTCGATGTCGGTGGTCATGGCCCGGAGCGTACCGACGGCGCCGGGTGGCCCCCGCGCGCCGAGGTCGCGACCGATGCCTCGCAGGCGGCGTCCGTACGGCGATGTCCCGCGGCACCGCCGGGGCTCGCGCCCTAGGCTGAACGCATGCTGCGTCGAATCGACCTTCGGGGCCGCGCTCTCACGCGCGCCGCGCTGGCGGACACCCTGCCCCGGGCCGCCCTCGACGTCGAGGCGGCGGCCGCCGCCGTCGCGCCCGTCGTCGACGACGTCCGTGCCCGAGGTGCCGCCGCCGTGCGCGATGCGGCCGAGCGCTTCGACGGGGTCCGCCCCGATCACCTGCGGGTACCGGCCGAGGCGCTCGTCGACGCGCTCGACTCCCTGGACCCGGCGGTCCGCGAGGCCCTGTCCCGCTCGGCGGAGCACCTGCGCGCGGGCCACGCCGCGCAGGTCCCGGCCGACGTCACCACCGAGATCACTCCCGGCGGGCTCGTCCACCAGCGGTGGGTGCCCGTGCGTCGCGTCGGCCTCTACGTGCCCGGCGGCCTCGCGGTCTACCCCTCGAGCGTCGTGATGAACGTCGTCGCCGCCCAGGCCGCCGGCGTCGAGGAGCTCGTCGTCGCGTCCCCGCCGCAGGCGGACCGCGGTGGGCTGCCGCACCCGACGATCCTGGCCGCCTGCGCCCTCCTGGGGGTGACCGAGGTCTACGCCGCGGGCGGCGCCCAGGCGATCGCGCTCCTCGCATACGGCGCGGCGGGGGAGGAGGGCACGTCCGACGGCGAGGCGCTCGCCGAGCCCGTCGACGTCGTCACCGGGCCGGGGAACGTCTACGTCGCCGCCGCGAAGCGCCTCGTCCGCGGTGTCGTCGGTATCGACGCCGAGGCCGGCACCACGGAGATCGCCGTCGTCGCCGACGCGAGCGCGGACCCGCTGCACGTCGCCGCGGACCTGCTCAGCCAGGCCGAGCACGACCCGGCCGCCGCCAGCGTGCTCATCACGGACGACGAGGCGCTCGCCGACGCCGTCGAGCGCCACCTCACCGAGCTCGCGGCCTCGACACGGCACCACGAGCGCGTCGCCACGGCCCTCTCCGGTCCGCAGTCGGCGAGCGTCGTCGTCGACGACCTCGACCGTGCCGTGGCGGTCGCCGATGCGTACGCGGCCGAGCACCTCGAGATCCACACCGCCGACGCGCCGGCGGTCGCGCGCCGGATCCGCAACGCGGGCGCCATCTTCGTCGGCGGGTACTCGCCGGTGCCGCTGGGGGACTACCTCGCGGGCTCGAACCACGTGCTGCCCACGGGCGGGACGGCCCGGTTCACGGCCGGCCTGTCGGTCATGGCCTACCTCCGGCCGGTGCAGCTCGTCGAGTACTCCAAGGACGCGCTCGCGGCCGAGGCCCCCTACCTCAGGGCACTGGCCGAGGCGGAGGACCTCCCGGCACACGCGGACGCCGTCAACGTCCGCCGCTTCTCCGGCCGCTGACGGGGGCGGCCGAGCCCGCCGGTCGAGCCGAGCCCCGCTCACCGAACGGCTCCGCGGTCCGCGTCAGCGCACCCCGAGCACGAGCGGCACGACGGCGTCCGCGTCGGCGCGCCTGAGCATCCGCGCCGCGACCGTCAGCGTCCATCCGGAGTCGGTGGAGTCGTCCACGAGCAGCACGCGGCGACCGGGCAGTCCGGCGAGCGCGGCCTCGGACAGCCCCAGCTCGAGGCGGCGCACCACGGAGGCGAGCCTGCTCGCCGAGTTGACGTCGTGCCGACCCGGCTCGGTCCCCGGGGCGGGTGCCAGTGCGCCGACGACGGGCACCCCGAGCGTCTGCGAGACGTGCACGGCCAGGTCGCGCACGAGCTGCGGCCGCGTCGTGGAGTCCACCGCGACGATCCCGGCGACCGGATCGGTGCCGGCCGCCCATGCGGTGAGGGTCTGACGCAGCGGTCCCACGAGGTCGGCGGGCACCGGCCCGTCGCCCGCCGCCGGCCCGAGGGCGGTGCGCAGCGCGCCTGCGAGCCCGACGCCGTCGAGCCGACCCACGGCGACGCCGGTCTCGGCGCGCTCGCCCTCGGGGATCTTCCCGGACAGCTCGACGCCGAGCCGGGCCATCCCGGACGGCCACTGCCTGCGCGGCTCGATCTCGAGCCCGGGACGGTCCAGCCCGGCCCGCGCCTGCTCCGCCGCCCGCTCGTCGACGCCTGACGCCAGCTCCATGCCGCCGCACAGGTCGCACCGCCCGCACCGCCAGCCCTCGGCCAGGTCGGGGTCGTCGAGGTGGGCGCGCAGCACCGCCATCCGGCACTGCGGCGCCTCCAGACGCGCGTAGGCGAGCATCGCCTCGGCCTCCGTGCGCCGCGACTCCTCGACGCGCTCGTAGCGCTGCGCGTCGTAGGTCCAGGGTTGCCCGGTGCTCTCCCACCCGCCGCGCACCCGCTGCACGGCGCCGTCGACGTCGAGGACCTTGAGCATGGTCTCCAGCCGCGTGCGTCGCAGGTCGACGGCCGTCTCGAGCGCGGGCGTGGACTGCACGCCCTGCTCGGCGAGGACGTCCAGCACGGTGCGCACCGACTCCTCGGGCGGGAACGCGAGGGAGGCGAAGTACTGCCAGATCGCCCGGTCCTCGCGCCCCGGGAGGAGCACGACGTCGGCACGGTCGACGGCGCGGCCCGCACGCCCGACCTGCTGGTAGTAGGCCACCGGCGAGGACGGTGAGCCGAGGTGGACGACGAACGCCAGGTCCGGCTTGTCGAACCCCATCCCGAGCGCGGAGGTGGCGACGAGCGCCTTGACGCGGTTGTCCTTGAGGTCCGCCTCGAGCACCTCGCGCTCCGCCGGCTCCGTGCGTCCCGTGTAGGCGCGCACCTCGTGCCCGGCGCTGCGCAGCTGCTCGGCGACGGTGTGCGCGGCCGAGACGGTGAGCGCATAGATGATCCCCGACCCGTCCCAGGCGGGAAGTGCCCCCGCGAGCCAGGCGATCCGCGCCGCGTCGTCCGGCAGGTCGACGACGCCCAGGTGCAGCGCCGGCCGGTCGAGGCTGCCGCGCAGCACGAGCACGTCGTCCGCGCCGCCGAGCTGCTCCGCGACGTCGCGTGTGACGCGCGAGTTCGCCGTGGCGGTCGTCGCGAGCACGGGGACGCCGCCCGGAAGGTCGGCGAGCAGCGTGCGGATGCGCCGGTAGTCGGGACGGAAGTCGTGTCCCCAGTCGGAGATGCAGTGCGCCTCGTCGACCACGACGAGGCCCGCGTCCGCCGCGAGGCGCGGCAGCACCTGGTCGCGGAACTGCGGGTTGTTGAGCCGCTCCGGGCTCACCAGGAGCACGTCCACGGCGCCGCGGGCGATGTCGGCGTGCACCTCGTCCCAGTCCTGGACGTTGGTGGAGTTGAGGGTGACGGCCGTGATTCCCGCCCGCGAGGCCGCCGCGATCTGGTCGCGCATGAGCGCGAGCAGGGGCGAGACGATGACCGTCGGCCCGGCCCCGGCCAGGCGCCGCAGCGCGGTCGCCACGAAGTACACGGCCGACTTCCCCCAGCCGGTGCGCTGGACGACGAGCACGCGCCTCGACCCACCCACGAGCGCCTCGATCGCCCGCCACTGGTCCTCGCGCAGCGCCACGTCGTCGCGCCCCACGAGCGCGCGGAGCACGCCCTCGGCCCGGTCGCGCAGCTCGGTGAGGGCAGGAGCGGTCACGGCGGGGTCGGTCGAGATCATGCCGTCACGCTACGCACGACGCCGGACATCCGCGCCGCCGGTTCCCTGCCGACTGTGGACGCAGCGTCGGCCGCGGCACGTGTGGACCCCGCGGGCTTGCGCGCAGGTCCGACGCCCGTCAGGCGGGAGCGCCCACCACGAGCTCGCCGGCGGCCAGGGCGGCGGGCCGCACCGCCACGACGGCGTCCATCGGGATGGGGCCGTAGATGTGCGGGTACGCGGGCCCGGTGGGGTCGGCGGGGTCCGGTTCCTCGCGGATCTCGAGGCCGCACGAGCGCAGCACGTGCGCGTCGAGCACGAGCACCACCAGCGGCTCGGGGTCGTCCGCGTACAGTGCCGCGGCGACGCCGGCGAGCTGGTCGGGGTAGGAGCCGTGGATGAACCCGACGGACTCCAGCGTCGCGCCGCGGGTCGATACCCGGTACATCCCCGTCTCGCGCGCGTCAGCGAGGTCCGCCGCGTACGCCAGGTGCCAGATGTGCTCCACAGCAGCCAGGCTAGCCGCGCCGTCCGCGCCTGCTCAGGGGGCGAGGCGCACCTGATTCGTGAGACCGGACACCGCTAGCGGGCAAAGGTTGTGCCACGTCTCGATCCGAGCGTGGTCGGCGCCACCCCATGTGCTCCGGCCCACGTCCACGCCCGACCTCGAACCCCACGCCCGACGTCGAACCCCACGCCCGGTCCCCGCGGCTGAGACCGCGTGCCACGCGGGGGCGGGAGTTCCTACGATCGGGTGGTGAGCACGAGCCCGAGCACGAACCCCGGACCACCCCGGCTGCCGCTGCGCCCCGACCTGGCGGGCCTGAGCCCCTACGGTGCGCCGCGCATCGACGTACCGGTGATCCTCAACGTCAACGAGAACCCGTTCTCGCCGGCCCCCGAGGTGGCCCAGGACATCGCGCGCGCCGTCGGTGCGGCGGCGACGGGCCTCAACCGGTACCCGGACCGGGACTTCCCCGAGCTGCGCGAGCAGCTGGCCGCCTACCTCGCGGTCGAGTCCGGGGTCGAGCTGGGCCCGGAGCAGGTGTGGGCGGGCAACGGCTCGAACGAGGTCCTCCTCCACGTCCTCCAGGCCTTCGGCGGGACGGGCCGGACGCTGCTCACGGCCACGCCGAGCTATTCGATGTACCCCGAGTACGCGCGCGACACGCAGACGTCCTTCGTCACCGTGGACCGCGCCGCGGACTTCACCGTCGACCTCGAGGCCACCCGTGCCGCCATGACGGAGCACCGTCCGGCGGTGCTCGTCCTCGCCAGCCCGAACAACCCCACGGGAACGGCGCTGGCCGACCGGGACCTCGTCGCGCTGCTCGACCACGCACGGACCACCGGCCCCGCCGCCGACGCCTCCACCGGACCGGCCGTCGGCGCCCCCACCAGCGGCGACGGCAGCACCACCGCGACCGTCGTGGTGATCGACGAGGCCTACGGCGAGTTCCGTCGCGAGGGCACCCCTTCGGCGCTCGAGCTCCTCGCCGACCACCCGCACCTCGCGGTCGCGCGCACCATGTCGAAGGCCTTCGGGATGGCGGGCCTGCGACTGGGCTACCTCGCCGCGGCCCGCGAGCTGATCGACCACCTGCGCGTCGTCCGCCTGCCCTACCACCTGTCCGCGATCACGCAGGCGGCGGCGCTCGCCGCCCTCGCGCACCGCGACTCGCTCATGGGGCAGGTCAAGCTCCTGCGCGACGAGCGCGACGCCCTCGTCGACCACCTGCGCGGCCGCGGGCTCGAGGTCGTCGAGTCGGACGCGAACTTCGTCATGTTCGGCCGCTTCGAGGACCGCCACGCGGTGTGGGACGCTCTGGTGGCCAGGGGCGTCCTCATCCGCGAGGTCGGCCCGCAGGGGATGCTGCGCGTGTCGGTCGGCACGCCCGAGGAGAACGTCCGCTTCCGGGCGGCGTTGGAAGAGGTGCTGTCATGAGCAGGACGGGACGCGTCGAGCGCACGACGTCCGAGTCGGAGGTTCTCGTCGAGCTCGACCTCGACGGCGAGGGGCGGACGGAGATCTCCACGTCGGTGCCGTTCTACGACCACATGCTCACCGCCCTGGGCAAGCACTCGGGGATGGACCTCACGGTGCGCGCGACCGGGGACATCGAGATCGACGTGCACCACACGGTCGAGGACGTGGCGATCAGCCTCGGCCAGGCGCTGCGTCAGGCGCTCGGCGACAAGGTCGGCCTCACGCGGTTCGCGGACGCGACCGTGCCGCTCGACGAGGCGCTCGCCCACGTCGTCGTCGACGTCTCCGGCCGGCCGTACTGCGTGCACACGGGAGAGTCCGAGGCGCAGGCGATGCACCTGATCGGCGGCCACTTCACGGGCTCGCTCACGCGGCACGTCTTCGAGTCGGTCGCGCACCACGCGGCGATCTGCCTGCACGTGCGCGTGCTCGCCGGCCGCGACCCGCACCACGTCGTCGAGGCGCAGTTCAAGGCCTTCGCCCGGGCGCTGCGCGAGGCGGTGGCGATCGACCCCCGCGTGACGGGCGTGCCGTCGACGAAGGGCGCGCTGTGAGCGTGCCCGGCGCTCCGGAGCGGCTCGCGATCGTGCTCACGCCGTTCGCCCGGCCCGACGTCGTCGCGGCCGCGTGCCGCCAGCTCGGCATGACGGACGCCGTGGCGGTGCCGTCGCGCTCCGGCGTCGTCGTGACCCGGCCGCTGCCGGCGAGGGTGGAGCACACCGACTGGGACATCTCCGAGCTGCTGGGCGACGCCAGCGCGTCCGGCGCGACCGCGTCCGACCCGACGATCCCGGACAGCCCGGAAGCCTTGGACGCTCCGGGCGTTCCGGCCGGCGCAGGTACACCGGAGGCCGGCGGGACCATGGGGACCAGCGAGACCGCCGGCACCCCTGGGGCCACTGGCTCCAACGCGACCAGCCCTGACGCCCCCGCTGCCGACGAGATCACCGCCGACGAGATCACCGCGGACGACGCGGTGACCGCCGCCCACCGGCCCGAGCCGAGCGAGAACGCGGGCGAGGAGCTCGCGACGGCGATGTCGACGATCACGCGCCGCGGCGTCGTGCTCGTCCAGGCCGATCTCGGGGTCGACTCGGGCCTCGAGTCCGGTCTTGCCGGGCACCTGGTCGCCCGCGAGTGGACGGCCGGCGAGCCCGGCAATGACGTCGCGCCGGGCCTGCTGCTGGCGAACGCCGACGACGTCGTCGAGGACATCGTCCTCGGCCGTCGTGCGCCCGACGAGATCCCGGGCGCCGTGCGCGCGATCGACGTCACGGGGCGCGGCCCGAAGCGCCGCCTGTTCGGCCGGGGAGGCTGAGTGGGCACCGACCGGCCCGGCGTCGTCGTCCTCGACTACGGCTCCGGCAACGTGCGCTCCGCCGTGCGCGCCCTCGAGCGCGCGGGCGCCGACGTCGCGCTCACGGCCGACCCGGCCCACGTCGAGGCGGCCGACGGCGTCGTCGTCCCCGGTGTCGGCGCGTTCGCCGCCGTCATGGACCAGCTCCGCGCGGTCGACGCGCCGCGCCTGCTCGACCGGCGTCTCGCCGGCGGGCGCCCGGTGCTCGGCATCTGCGTCGGCCTGCAGGTGCTGTTCGAGGCGGGCACCGAGCACGGTGTCCGGGCCGACGGGCTGGCCCAGTGGCCCGGCGAGGTCACGCGCCTGCCCGCGGAGGTCGTCCCGCACATGGGCTGGGCGACGGTGACGCCGCCCGCCGGCAGCCGCCTGTTCGCCGGCGTCGAGCACGAGCGGTTCTACTTCGTGCACTCCTACGGGGTGCTCACCGACCCGGCCGCGCCGTTCGCCGACGGCCGCACCACCCCGCCACAGGTCACCTGGTCCGAGCACGGCGCGCCCTTCGTGGCCGCCGTCGAGAACGGCCCGCTGACCGCGACCCAGTTCCACCCCGAGAAGTCCGGCGACGCCGGCGCGCACCTCCTGCGCACCTGGGTGGACCAGCTCGGAGGATCCCGATGACCACGCCCGACCCGGCGACTCCCGCTCCCGCCCCCGCGGCGCCCACCGCCTCAGCTCCCGGCGACCGGGCCACCTCGTCCACCGGCCAGGCGCCACCGCTCGTCCTGCTGCCCGCGGTCGACGTGGTCGACGGCCGCGCGGTCCGGCTCGTCCAGGGCGAGGCCGGCTCGGAGACGGAGTACGGCGAGCCCGCCGACGTCGCTGGCCGCTTCGTCGCCGACGGCGCAACCTGGATCCACCTGGTCGACCTCGACGCCGCGTTCGGGCGCGGCTCGAACCACGAGCTGCTCGGCCGGATCGTCGGCGAGCTCGGCGTCTCGGTCGAGCTCTCCGGCGGGATCCGCGACGACGCGTCGCTCGCCCGCGCCCTCGACGCCGGTGCCACGCGCGTCAACCTCGGCACCGCCGCGCTCGAGAACCCGACGTGGACGAGCCGCGTCATCGCCGAGCACGGCGAGAAGGTCGCGGTGGGACTCGACGTCCGCGGGACCACGCTCGCGGCCCGGGGCTGGACCGAGGACGGCGGCGACCTGTGGGACGTGCTCGACCGCCTGGAGGCCGACGGCTGCTCCCGCTACGTCCTCACCGACGTGACGAAGGACGGGACCCTGCAGGGACCGAACCTCGATCTCCTCGCCCGGGTGGCCGCGCGCACCGACGCCCCGGTCGTGGCGTCCGGCGGCATCTCGAGCCTGTCGGACCTCGCGGCCCTGCGCGAGCTCGTGCCGGTCGGCGTCGAGGGTGCGATCGTCGGCAAGGCGCTGTACGCCGGCGCGTTCACGCTCCCCGAGGCGCTCGAGGTGGCGGGTCGGGCATGAGCGAGATCGTCCCCGGGTCCGGCCGGCGCCCGACGGAGCTCTCGGACTCCGCGGGACAGGCGTGGGCGGGCCGCATGCTCAGGGCGAACCCGTTCGCCGGCGACGACGGCTCCGTCACCGAGTCCATGGCGGCTGCCCTGGCACAGACCGACCCGGCACGGCGCATCGTCGACGTCGTGGCCGAGCTGCGCACCGGGCGCGTGCTCGTGCCCGTGGTCGCCCACGACCACCCGGGCCGGGAGGCCGGCGAGGTCGCGCGGCACGAGAAGCAGATCTCCGGCGACGCCCAGGCCGACGCCGTGGCGTCGGCCGCGTCCGTCACCGTGGCGACCCCGGACGGACGGGCCGCGCTCCCGGCCTTCTCGAGCTACGACGCCATGCGGGCGTGGGACCCGGCGGCGCGGCCGGTCCCGGTCGAGGGGACCCGGGCCGCGGCCTCGGCCACGCAGACCCCGGACCAGATCCTCGTGCTCGACCCGGCCTCGGACCGCCCGGTGCTCGTCGGCCGGCCGGCCGTCGGGGCCGTCGCGGCCGGCGAGGACTGGGTGCCGCCCTGGGAGGACGAGGAGCTGCCGACGGCGATCACGTCCGCCCTGCGCGGCTCGTCCGACATCCTCGGCGTCCGGCTCGAGGCGGGCGTGCGGGCCGAGCTGCGGGTGGTGCTCGCGGTACGGCCCGGGTTCGACCGCGCCGGCCTCGAGGCCGAGCTCGCGCGCGTGTCCACCCGGCTGGGCGAGCTCGAGGAGCTGCGCCACCGGGTCGACTCCCTCGAGCTGTACCCGGCGCTCGTCGCCGAGTAGCGCTGCGGCCCGAGCAGCGATCGTCGCCGGGCAGCGCTCCGCCCGAGACGCACGGCACGTGCCCCACCACTGGGGCGCGGCGCCGGCTCCTGCTAGAGTGGGTGGCTGACCGGCCGGTACCGTCCGCGGCACCGGCGAGCAAGCGGAGAGATCCCACCTTGGCACCCCTGGGGTACCGGGTATCTGGTCGGGCGGGGCATGGTGTCTCGTCCACGTGCGTAGCTGCGCACACCCAGGCCTCCGCGCTCTTGCGTCGGAGGCCTTTCTCGTGGCTCCTGACGGTCGGTCTCGGCCCATCCACGATCAAGGAGCTCAGCATCAGCGAGACCCGTATCAACGACCGTATCCGCGTCCCCGAGGTCCGACTCGTGGGTCCTGGCGGAGAGCAGGTCGGCGTCGTCCGCGTGGAGGACGCCCTTCGGCTTGCCCAGGAGGCGGACCTCGACCTCGTCGAGGTGGCCCCCGACGCGCGACCGCCGGTCGCGAAGCTCATGGACTACGGCAAGTTCAAGTACGAGTCGGACGTGAAGGCGCGTGACGCCCGCCGCAAGCAGGCGAACACGATGCTCAAGGAGATCCGCTTCCGCCTGAAGATCGACGCCCACGACTACGAGACCAAGAAGGGTCACGTCGTGCGCTTCCTCGAGGGCGGCGACAAGGTCAAGGTCATGATCATGTTCCGCGGCCGCGAGCAGTCGCGCCCGGAGATGGGGATCCGGCTGCTCCAGCGGCTCGCGGAGGACGTCGAGGACCTCGGTTCCGTCGAGTCCGCCCCGCGCCAGGACGGCCGCAACATGACGATGGTCATCGGTCCGCACCGGAAGAAGTCCGAGGCGCACACCGAGCAGCTGAAGAAGCGTGCGGCCGAGAAGGAGGCCCGGAAGGCGTCCTCCGAGGAGCACAAGGGCGAGAAGAAGCAGGCCGAGGCCGCGAGGCCGGCCGCCCAGGCGCCGGCCGCCGCGCCCGACGCCCCGGTCATCGAGGCTCCGGTCTTCGCCAAGGCCCCGCCGTCGGAGCGGACCTCGGCCCCGGCGCGCCCCGCGTCGACGGGTGCCCCGCGCTCGTCGGGCCCGTCGCGCTCGTCGTCGGGCACGCGCCCCGCGAGCTCCGGTCGCCCGTCGTCCGGCTCCTCGCGCCCGTCGTCGGGCACGTCCCGTCCGGCCTCGTCCGCGAGCGGCTCGGCCCGTCCGGCGTCGGGCTCGCCCCGCCCGGCCTCGAGCTCGAGCGGGTCCGCCCGCCCGGCCTCGTCCACGAGCGGGTCCGCCCGCCCGGCGTCGTCGGGCTCGTCGACGACGCCCGCCCCGTCGACCGGCACCACGCCGGCCTCGACGCCCACGCCCGCAGCATCGCCGGCCACCACCGCCAGGCCGGCCGCTGCACCCAAGCCGGGAGCGCCGAAGCCGTCGGCGACGCCCCGGCCGGCCGCGCCGAGGCCGAGCGCCCCCAAGGCGTCGGCCTAGCGTCCAGCAAGGAACGTCCGACGGCCGTCAGGTCCCGGGAGCACAGTTACGTCGCGCGAGGGCGCGACCGAGAGGGAAGCATGCCGAAGAACAAGACGCACTCCGGTGCGAAGAAGCGGTTCCGGGTCACCGGTTCCGGCAAGATCATGCACGAGCGCACGCGCAAGGTGCACAAGTTCGCCGAGCGGTCGCGCCGCCAGGTCCGTCGCCTGTCCAACGACGGCGAGATCACCGGCGGCGACGCCAAGAACGTCAAGAAGATGCTCGGCCTGTAAGGCCTGAGCAGAGGTTGAGGAGCACCTGACATGGCACGTGTGAAGCGGGCGGTCAACGCCCACAAGAAGCGCCGCTCGACCCTCGAGAAGGCATCGGGATACCGCGGACAGCGCTCGCGGCTCTACCGCAAGGCGAAGGAGCAGGTCCTCCACTCGGAGACCTACGCCTTCCGCGACCGCAAGGCGCGCAAGGGTGACTTCCGTCGTCTGTGGATCCAGCGGATCAACGCCGCGGTACGCGCCGACGGCCTGACGTACAACCGGTTCATCCAGGGCCTCAAGGCCGCAGGCGTCGAGGTCGACCGCCGCATGCTCGCCGAGCTCGCGGTCTCCGACCCGGCCGCGTTCTCCGCCCTCGTCGAGGTGGCCAAGAAGGCTCTGCCGGCCGACGTCAACGCGCCGGCGGCCTGACCTGACGCCGAACGGCACCGGTCGCTCCGAGCGCCCGGACACGCTGCTGACCAACCCCCGCTCCGAGCGGGTGCGGAGGGTCGCGGCGCTGTCCGGGCGCTCGTCGCGTTCCCGGTACCGCCAGTTCCTCGTCGAGGGTCCGCAGGCCGTGCGGGAGCTCGTGCGTTTCGCCCCCGGCCGGGTCCGGGACGTCTACGTGGCCCAGGACGCCGCGCTCACGCACCACGACGTCGTCGAGGCGGCGATCGGCGCGGGCCTCCACCTGCACGAGGCGACCGCCGAGGTCGTCCGCGCGATGAGCGCCGACGCGCAGGGCGTGCTCGCGGTCGCCGACGTCGTGGGCACCGAGCCCGCCACGACGCCGGACCTCACCTCCGTTGTCGCGTCCGGTCCGTCCCTGGTCGCTGTGCTGGTCGCGGCCGGTGACCCCGGCAACGCCGGGACCGTCATCCGTTCCGCGGACGCCGCCGGCGCCGACGCCGTGCTCCTGGGTGCGGGCAGCGTCGAGGTGACGAACCCCAAGGTGGTGCGGGCGACCGCGGGGTCACTCTTCCACCTTCCCGTGGTGGGTGGTCTCGAGATCGATGAGGCTGTTGCCGAGCTGCGCGCGGCCGGACTGCAGGTCCTCGCTGCCGACGGCGCGGGGGAGTGGGATCTCGACGAGCTGGCGGACCGTGCCCTGGCGCGGGCGCACGGGCTGCAGCTGTCCGTCGAGGGCGAGCTCGCCGCGACCGACCTGCTGGCGCCCGACCTCGCGGTGCCCACGGTCTGGCTGCTCGGCAACGAGGCGCACGGTCTGACCCGCGCCCAGCGCGAGCTCGCCGACGCCGTCGTCCGCGTCCCCGTCCACGGCCGGGCCGAGTCCCTCAACCTCGCCACCGCCGCCGCGCTGTGCCTCTACGCCAGCGCCCGGGCCCAGCGCCGCGAGGTCTGAGGGCCTCCTCGCGTCCGGCGCCCTACACGAGCGGCGGCGTAGCCCCGACGTCGTAGACGAGCCGGGCGCCTTCGCCCTCGACCCGGACACCCTCGGTCGGCCGGTGCTCGGCGTTCCGTCCGCCCGGCATGAGGTGCGTGACCGCCACGCCGCGCACGAGCACGAGGTGGTCGGCGAGCAGCCGGCGATGGCACCGCCACCACACAGACTCGCTGCACATCACCGCGGTCGTCGCCTCGTTCGCGAGGCCGAGCAGTGTCTCCACGCCGCCGAGGAACTCCGGGGTCTCCATGTGGTCCGCGTAGGCGCGGAACGACTCGTGCCGGAGTGCCACGTGCCGGGTGTCCGGCACCGGTCGACGCCGACCGCCGAGCGCCTTGGCCCAGCGGTACTCGATGCCGCCGTCGGGCACCCACGCCGCCATCTCGGTCCGGCCGAACTGCGGGTTCCTCCGGCTGCCGGGGAACGAGCGGATGTCGACGAGCCGCGTGACGCCCGCTCCGGTCAGCAGCCCGAGCAGCTCCTCAGCACTCTGCCGCCCGTGCCCGACGGTCAGCACACTGGTCATCCGTCCAGGGTAAGCACGGTGGGTGATGGTCTGCCGTGTGATGCCGTGAACCGGAGCGCCTTCACTGGTCGCCGCCGGGAGGGGCGCCCACGCTGGTGGCCGTCAGGAGCGACGTTCCCACTCGATCGTGTGGCGGAAGCCGAGCCGACGCCGCATGCGTGCGCCAGGCAGCACCCGACCGACGACGGCGCGCAGCTCGTCGTAGGGCATCGTCGGCTCGGCGGTCGGGACGTCGTCGTCCAGGTGGTGCAGGACCGCAATCATGGTGACGACGTCGTACGGCCCGTCCAGCGCGCCGAGCCGCGAGTCGACGATCTGGACGTTCGTCAGCCCTGCGCAGCGTTCGGTCGCCTGCCGTCGCATCTCGGCGTCGACGTCGGTCCCCGTGACGTCCCCGACGCGGGCGGCGAGTGTCCGGAGGAGCCGACCCTGTCCGCAGCCCACGTCCAGTGCGCGTGGTCTGTTGCGTGGAAGGCGGCGCACGATCCAGGGGTGGAAGTGGTCGTTGTGGCTCCACGGATGTCGGGCGTTGACCGCTGCGAGTGCGCGCGAGACCCGCCGGACGAGGGGATTCGCGGATGCTCGCACGTCGAACCGACGCGATGCCGCGGCGTCACCCCGGGCCGCGTCGTCGTCGCTCATCGCTGGCGAGCGACCCGTCCCTCGTCCCACACGGGCTCCGTGGTCTCGCGCACGGTGCCGTCGGCCCCGAGCACGAGGAACCGGTCGAAGCTCCGGGCGAACCACCGGTCGTGCGTCACCGCCACCACGGTGCCCTCGAACGAGGCCAGAGCCTCCTGCAGGGCCTCGGCCGAGTGGAGGTCGAGGTTGTCGGTCGGCTCGTCGAGCAGCAGCAGGGTCGCGCCGGACAGCTCGAGCAGGAGGATCTGGAAGCGTGCCTGCTGGCCGCCGGAGAGTGAGTCGAAGGTCTGCTCGGCGGACCGCGCGAGCCCGTAGCGGTCGAGCGCCCGCGCCGCGAGATCGCGGGGTCGCCCGGCGCGGTGCTGGTCCCCGCGGTGGAGGATCTCCACCAGCGTCCGGCCGTGCAGCGCCGGCTGGTCGTGGGTCTGGGCGAACCAGCCCGGCCGCACGCGTGATCCGAGGCGCGCCGTACCGGTGTGCGCGACGGGTGGTACGACCGTGTCGCCCACCGGGAGGTGCTCCTTCTCCGGCGTCGTGCCGCCCCCGGCGAGGATGCGCAGGAGGTGGGACTTGCCCGACCCGTTCGAACCGAGGACGGCCACGCGCTCGCCGAACCAGATCTCGGCGTCGAAGGCGTCCATGAGCGGTCGCGTGCCCGAGGCGTCCCCGGGGTCGAGCAGCGCCAGGGACTCGGTGACGATCGCCCGCTTGGCGGTGCGCCCGCCGACGAGCCGCATCCGTACGTCCTGCTCGATCGACACCCTCTCCGGCGGACCGGCGACCTCGAACCGTTCGAGGCGCGTGACGGCGGCGGAGTACCGGGAGGACATGTCCGAGTTGTATGCGGCCTTCTGCTTGTACATCTGCATGAGGCGGCGGAGCTTCGTGCGCTCCTCCTCCCAGCGCTTGAGCTGCTCGGCAAGGTCGGCGTTGCGGGCCTCGCGGGCCTCGTGCCAGGTCGCGAACGAGGCCGGGTGCGTCCAGGCGACCGCGCCGGCGGCGCCGGGCTCGAGCGTGACGACGGCGGTCGTCGTGGCCGCGAGGAGCTCGCGGTCGTGGCTGACGAGGAGGACGGACTTCGACGAGGTGCGCAGCCGGTCCTCGAGCCACATCTTGGCGGGTACGTCGAGGAAGTTGTCCGGCTCGTCGAGGACGAGGATGTCGGCGGGGCCGGAGAGCATCGCCTCGAGGACGAGGCGCTTCTGCTCGCCGCCGGACAGCGAGGCGGCGTCGCGCCAGCGCGCCCGCTCGTAGGGGAGGCCGAGTGCCTGTGTGCAGACGGTGTCCCACACGGTCGTCTCGAACTCGTACCCGCCGGCGTCGCCCCAGTCGGACAGGGCCTGGGCGTAGGCCATCTGGGCGGGCTCGTCGTCGATCTCCATGACGGCGAGCTCGGCGTCGTCGAGCGCCTGGGCGGTCGCCCGGATCCGTTCGGGCGCGACGCCGAGGAGCAGGTCCCGCACGGTGGACCCGTCGCCGGCGCGGCCGACGAGCTGGCTCATGTGCGAGATGGCGCCCTGGCGGGTGATCGCGCCGTCCTGCATGTCGAGGTCGCCCGTGACGAGGCGCACGAGCGTGGTCTTCCCGGTCCCGTTCGGCCCGACGAGCGCCACTCGCGCACCGTCCCCGACGGCGAAGCTCACCTCGTTGAGCAGGGGACGCCCGTCGGGCAGGGCGTAGGTGATGCCGGCGACGTCGAGATGGGCCATGCTCAGATCATCAAGCAGGCGGTTCGGTCGGCGCGACTGCTTTGCTGCTCGTGCGGGGTCGGTCGTATGTGATCCGGGTGCTGGTGGCGTCGATGCCCGTGCTCGTGCTCGTGCCTGTCGTGTCGTTCTTGGTCGGGCCGGGATCGGTGACGAGTGCCATGGGTGTGGTGGGTTCGATGGGGTGGCCGTTGCGGTCGTGGAAGTGCCAGTGGCCGGTGCGGCGGGTGATGGTGATGTTGCGGGCGTGGACGAGGTCGTGGTGGTGCCAGCACAGCAGGATGCCGTGTTCGACGCTGGTGGGTCCGTTGTCCCGGTACCACTGCAGGGAGTGGTGGATCTCGCCGAAGCCTGGTGGTTCGCTGCAGTCGGGGTACTGGCAGTGGCCGTCGCGGGCGATGATCGCCTTGGTCATGTTGGCGGGGAAGATGCGTTTTTCTCTCCCGACGTCCAGGACGGTGGACTCGGGGCCGAAGATCACGCGGGACAGGGCGCTGTCGCAGGCCAGGCGGGCCAGCAGCGTGGGCGGGATGGGGGTGCCGTCGGCCAGGGTGGCGGGCTCGAGCCCGGTCATGGCCTGGTGGTCGATGGCGGTGGAGATGACGTGGTAGTCGCCGGGGGCCCAGGCGTCGAGCCACTGACGGGCGTCGTCGGAGAGGTCGAACAGGGTGAGGTTGGTGCCGGGATCGCGGGGCCCGCCCGGGGCGGACAGTGTCGCGTCTGCCGTCACCGGCCATGAGGAATCGCCCGCGCCCGCGCCCGTGCCGGTGCTGGTGGTGAGGCCGAAGCTCGCGCCCGGCGGGTAGCCGGTGCTGCCGTCGGCTGCGGTCGTGGCGCCGCCGCTGCGACTCCTACCCGCAGTGCTCTCTGCCGGGGTGCTGGGTGGGATGACGGATCCGGTGGCTGCGGCGAGGCCGCGGAGGGTGTTGATGTCGACGGTGACGGTGACGTGTGGTCGGACGCGGGCGTGCGCGCTTTGGAGTCCGGTGTCCAGGGACTGGTGGGCGAGGGAGACCAGGGCGGCGGCGCGGCGTTGGGCGGGGGTGCGGGTGTCGTTGGCGTTCTTGGTGCCCATGTGGGCGGTCAGTGCGGTGTGCACGACCTGTCCGGAGAGCTCGTCGAGCCAGCCGTTGACGTGGTAGCCGCCCAGGGTGGGGGAGATGCTGAGCTCTTCCTTGGTGTCGGCCTCGCGCCAGGCGCGGTCCGCGGCGTCGGGGTCGGCCATGGTGGCCCACTTCTTGACCACGCGGGCGAAGTCGTTGGCGTGCATGACCTTCGCCTGCGCGACGAGGAACGCCTCGCCGAGTCCGTCGTCGTCGAGCCTGGCCCGCAGCTCGTCGGTGGTGACGGCCTCGCGGACCAGGACGTTGACGTGCTCGACACCGATCTGCGCCTCGGCCAGGGCCGTGGCGGTGCGGGGGAGGTGGTCGCGCATGGTGCGGGCCATGGTGATCTGGCGGCCAGCGGACGCATTGCTGGTGCCAGTGTGGTGTCGGACGTAGGCCTTGAAGGTCCGCCACCCCTCCAACGCCCACAGCCCGTTGCCCTCGGCGGCGGTGAGCACGCCGGCACGAGCAGCGCTGAGCTTGCGCTCGACCTGTTCGAGCAGCTGCTGGGCCTGGTGGACCCGGTCCCCGGGGAGGGAGTGCCAGTCCGCGGCGGTGACCGCGTCACACGCCGCGACCGCTGACGACAGCAGCTCGACCGGATCACTGACGGAACCGGTGGCGGCACCCGGTCGGCTGAACGACTGTGCGCGGGTATCAGGGCCGGTATCGAGGGTCCCTACGGCGGTGCTGGGCGTGCCGGCGTCCTCGCCATGGTCCTGCACCTCGCCGCTGCGGTGGACAGGGTCGGTGGCCGTGGACCCGGACATGTACGGCTCGACGTCCGCGTCGACACCGGTGGTGCCGATCAGCTCGTGCTCGGCGTCGGGGCCGAGGAAGTCGGCCATCCAGCTCTGCAGGTCGGCCTCACGAAGAGGGAGCGCTGCCAGGTCCTGGTCGGCCAGCGGGTCCTCGGCCGCCCAGTCCCGCAGGGCCTGCTCGTCCCACCAGTCCTCGAGCTCGGACGAGAGCCTGTGGACGTCGATCTCCCCGATGTCAGTGGTCGTCGGCATCATTGCTCTCACCCCCTCGAAGCGCTGTACACCCCACCCTAGTCGAACTGGTGTTCGAATGCAAGCCCTGTGGGGACTCAGTTTCGGAGGCGGAGGGAGGGAGATCAGCCCCAGCAGGGCGGAGGGCCTGCGGATGCTCCGGGTGGTCTCCGGGTGGCCCGCTGGCCGGCGTCGCAGCGGGGCGGTCGCGGGGATCGTCACGGGCGCTGCACCCCGCGGCCGATGTTCCTGTCAGCCCGTGGGCGTGGCGCAGAGCGCCGCACGCGTCCGTCAGCGCAGCACGCGCACGTCAGCCGTGGACGTACCCCTCGAGGTGGTCACGCTCGGCCTGCAGCTCGTCGAGCCGATTCTTCACGACGTCGCCGATCGACACGATCGCGACCATCCGCTCCTCGTCGACGACGGGCAGGTGCCGCACCCGCTGCTCGGTCATGGTGCGGGCGAGGGTCTCGAGCTCGTCCTTTGGTGCACAGGTGACGACGTCGCGGACCATGACGTCCCGGACGTGCCGGCTCGTCGCGCCGTTCTCGCGCAGGAGCGGCAGGAGGTCGCGCTCGGCGACGATCCCGTCGACCCGACCGTCGGAGTCCGACACGACGACGGCGCCGATCCGGTGCTGCTCGAGCAGGTCGAGGAGCTCCCCGATGGTGGCGTCGGAACGGATGGTGACGACCTCGTGCCCCTTGCGGCGGACCACCTCGTCGATGCGCATGGAGCGATGGTAGTCGCTCCTATGGCGTGGGTCACGCGCCGCGGGGTTACGAGACGTCCGGGGTTGAGGGGATCGGACCCTCGCCTGCGGGCCGTACCGCCGTGCTGAGAGCGGCGACGGCGCCGAGCGCGAGACCCACCTTCGTGTGCGGGGACGAGACTCCCCGTCGCCCGAGGCGCTCGCCGAGTCGGTGCAGCAGGCGCTCCTGCACCACCGTGGCGACCGTCGTCAGGGCGAGGACGCCGCCGACGACGCCCACGACGGCGGCTGGGGACAGGCGACCGAGCGCGCCTGCGAGGCCGCTCGCTGGCGCGTCGTCCGACGGAAGGTCGGACGCCGCAGTCTGCTCGTGCGTGGCCGGGACGGCCGGCCCGCGGCCGACCGCGGATGTGACGGCAGCCGCACCCTCGCGCACGACACCGGCGTCACCACCCCGCTCGGCGAGGTCCTCGTGGAGCTCGGACCCGTGCTGCTGAGCCCCGTCGCTCGAACGGTTGAGGGCGGCGGAGAGGGCGATGCCGCCGAGCAGCAGGCCGATCTTGGCGGGTACGCGCTGTCCCCTGCGGGTCAGGTGGTCGGGCAAGGCGTACCAGACGCACACAATCCCACCGGTGACGGCGGCGTTCGCCACGTTCCTGAGTCGTTCCGTGCTGCGCATCCGTCCAGGTTACGGGCCCGGCCCCGGCCGGGAGCGTTGGCCCGCGGCGACCGACCGAGCCGGCGGGCGCCGTAGTCTCGGGCCATGAGCGAGCAGAGCGAGACGTCGGTGTCGACCCCGGCGACCGAGGCGGTCCGTGCGTCCGGCATCGAGCACGAGATCACGAGCCACGGCCGCGTCTCGTCCCTCGAGGAGGCGGCAGCCGCGCGCGGCGTCGAGCCCCGCGACCTCGTGAAGTCGATGGTCGTGCGCATCGACGACGAGCACTACGTTATCGCCCTGGTCCCCGGCGACCGCCAGATCTCCTGGCCCAAGCTCCGGGCGCTCCTCGGTGTCTCACGGTTGTCGATGCCCGACGCCGCGCGCGCACTCGAGGTCACCGGATACGAGCGCGGCACGATCACGCCCTTCGGGTCGACCACCGCGTGGCCGGTGATCGCGGACGAGGCCGTCTCCGGCAGACGGATCTCGATCGGCGGGGGAGCGCACGGTATCGGCATCACCGCGCAGGCCGACGACGTCGTCGCGGCCCTGAGGGCACGCCTCGCCGACATCTCGGAGTAGCAGGAGCGAGCTCGCCCGCCGTTCCTCGTCGGCCGTTCGTCGTCTCCCGCCGGACGCGCGACCGGAGCAGCGAGACGCCGGCCCACCCCGCGGACGGGGGCGGGCCGGCGCGCTCACACCTGTGGCGGCTACGTCCCCGCGGGGGCCTTGATCTCGGGCTTGCCACCGGACACGTGCGTGCGCGGGAACCGGGCCTCGGGCGGGGCGTCGCCGACGATGATGTTGTGTCCGCCGCGCCACGTGAGGTAGCGCGAGCCGAGGTTGACCATGGTCGCGACGCGGTTGCGCTGGCCGAGCAGCGAGATGAGGTGCACGCCGGTCCAGATCGTCCACGCCGGGAACCCGGTGAGGTTCGGCAGCCCGCGGACCTCGGCGACCGCCGAGCTGCGGCCGATCGTGGCGAGGATGCCCTGGTCGTCGTACGTGAAGGGTCGCGCCCGGCGCGCGGGCCGGTGGTCGCGGGCCGCGCCGGTCTCCTCGGCGATGACGGCGCCGACGTACTCGCCGCCCTGGATGGCCGGCTGCGCGAGCTGGGGCAGACCGGCCGGGCTGATCGCGGCGTCGCCCACGGCGTAGACGTCGTCGACGCCGACCACCCTGAGGTACTCGTCGGTCTCGAACCGGCCGCCCTTGCCCTGCGGCAGGCCCCACTCGCCCACCTGCTGGTAGGCGGTGACGCCACCGGCCCAGATGACCACCATCGCCGGCAGGAACGTGCCGTCGGCGAGCTCGACGCCGTCGGAGCGCACCTCCTTCACACCGTTGCCGAGCCGCAGGTCCACGCCGCGCTCGCGCAGGGCGTTGGCGGTGTAGCGCTGGCTGTGCTCGGAGAAGGGCAAGAGCAGGTTCGGCGCCATGTCGACGAGCGTGACGTGCATCCGCGCCTTGTCGATGTCCGGGTAGGCGATGGGGAAGTCCTTGTTGCGCAGCTCGGCCAGTGCCCCGGCCGTCTCGACGCCCGTCGCGCCGCCTCCGACGACGACGACGCGCACGTCACCCGGGTCGGGGTGCTGGGCGGCCGCCTCGAGCCGGGCGAACAGGGTGTCGCGCAGGCGGATGGCCTGGCTGCGTGTGTAGAGCGGGTAGGCGAGCTCGTCGGCGCCGGGCGTGCCGAAGAAGTTCGCGGTCACCCCGACGGCGAGGACCAGGCGGTCGTAGCGCATCCGTCGGCCGTCGGCGAGCTGGACGCGGTGCGCCTCGGCGTCGACGCCGGTGATCTCCCCGCGCACCACGCGCAGGTTCTTCTGCTTGCCGCGGGCCGAGCGCAGGAAGTAGGAGATGTCGCCGGGGTTCAGCGTGGCGGTGGCCACCTGGTAGAGCAGCGGCTGGAACGTGTTGTAGAGGTTCTTGTCGACGAGCGTGACGTCGACCTCGGCGTTCTTCAGGGCGCGCGCGGCGGCCAGTCCGCCGAATCCTCCGCCCACGATGACGATGTGCTCGCGCACGCCGCGACGGTTCGGGCTGGGCTCGAGCCGCTTGAGGCCGGGGACGTCTGATTCGGTCGGTACGGTCATGCCACAACCGTAGAACCGGTTCCGCCCCAGGGGCGAGTGGCGATGGCCACCCCGACGACGTCGTCGGGTGCGCGGCCCGGTCGGACCGCTACGCGTCGCCCTGGAAGACGTGCTCCTCGACCCACGAGCGGAAGACCGTGGTCTTCGCGTCGACGACGAGCGGGCGCGAGCGGTCGCCGTCGAGCCACGCCCGGACCTGCTCGACGTCTCCCACCTCGCGCACGGTGACGCCCTCGCACCCGAAGCCGCGGGCGATCGCGGCCACGTCGGTCTCGGGGAACGTCACGGTCGTCATGTCGTCGCCGGCGTCGAAGTGGTGGATCTCGGCGCCGTAGGCGCTGTCGTTGTAGACGACCACCATCAGCGGGAGCCGCTCGCGCACCGCGGTGTCCAGCTCGACGAGGCTCATCATGAAGCCGCCGTCGCCCACCGCGACGACCACCTGGCGGTCCGGCCGCGTCACGGCGGCCCCGACCCCGATGCCGAGCGAGAGCCCGATCGACTGGAAGGCGAGCGGCAGGATCATGCCGCGGGCGTCGGGCACCGACAGGAAGTTCGCGGGATACCCGGTGAAGTTGCCGGCGTCCGTGACGACGACGCGCTCGGCCGGGATCACGCGCTCGAGCGCGAGCGTGAGCGTGCGTGGGTCGATGCGGCCGTCCCCGGAGGTGTCCTCGTAGGGGACGTCGGGCCAGAGCACGCCGGAGTCGAGCAGCGCGCGCACCCGTGCGCTGCGGTACCCCTCGCGCGGAGCGGCACCGCCGGGGGCGGAGCCGGCTGCGAAGCCGTTCGAGGTGCCGGCCGGCGGGGCGGGCGCGGAGCCGGCCTCCGGACCGCGCGCGGAGGATCCTCGCGCCCACGTCGAGAGGCGGTCCGTCACCGCGGTCGCGGTGAGCGCGGCGTCCCCGACGACGCCGAGGTCGACGCTGCGGTGCTTCCCGATCGCGGCGGCGTCGCGGTCGACGTGCACGAGCCGTGCGTTCGCCACGAGGTCGCCGTTGCGGCACGTCCACCTGTTGAGGGCGACGCCGAGCCCGACGATGAGGTCCGCCCCCGCGATGAGGTCGGCGACGCCCGGTGAGGAGAACCCGCCCATGACGTCGAGCGCCCAGGGGTTCCCCGCGAACAGGCCCCGCGCGACGGCGGAGGTCGCGAGCAGTGCGCCGCTCGCCTCGGCGAGGCGCTCCAGCTCGGCGCGCGCGTGGCGGGCCCCGCGCCCGGCGACGATGACGGGCCGGTCGGCGCTCGCCAGCAGTCGCGCGATCTCGTCGGCACCGGCCGGGTCCGGTGCCGGGACGTGGACGGGCACGGGCGCCGGGACGCTCTCCGGGGACCACTCGACGTCCTCCTCCTGGACGTCGAGCGGCATGTTGAGCACGACCGTCCGGCCGTGCTCGAGCGCGAGGCGGTGGGCGGCGGCGGTGTCGGCGACGGCGGTCCGCGCGCTGTGCACCCGCGCGACCTCGATCCCGAGCGCGCGCAGGGCGCCCGCCTGGTCGATCCAGAAGTTCGACGTGTGACGCGCCGTCGGCGGGGTGTCCCCGACGATGACGACGACGGGACTGCCGCTCTTGGCGGACTCGGTCAGGGCCGTCATCGCGTTCGTCAGGCCGCAGCCCTGGTGGAGGCTGACGACGGCGACCCGGCCCGTGAGGCGCGCGTAGGCGTCGGCCATGAGCGCCGCCCCGGCCTCGTGCCGGGACGCGACGAACCTTCCGCCGTGGTCGGTCAGGGCGTTGGTGGCGTGGAAGTTCCCGCTCCCGACGACGCCGAACGCCTGCTCGACTCCGAGCTCGACGAGAGTCCGGCCAACTGCTTCTGCGACGCGCATGGTGCTGCTCCTGATCTGCCGGGTCCGGCGAGAGGGTGTGCCGGTACGCCCGGTGGGTCTGCTGGTCTGGTACGACTGTCCGGGCACGCCCCGGCGACGCGGCCGCGGGCGGTGCGGCCACGTCGCCGGTGGTGCGTGCTCGGGCTCCGGCCTACTCCTCGAGCGGGAGGACGAGCTCGAGGTCGGGCTCGGCGGCGAGGATCCCGAACCGGGTGGCGGCCTCGCCGAGCTCGGTCATCGCCTCGACGTTGAACTCCGTGCGGAACGTGGGCAGCGCGATCTCCGCCAGCACGTCCTCGGGGATCTCGGTGTAGGTGCCGATGATGTCGCGCACGGCGTCGGGGTTCTCCGCGGCGTACTCGAGCGAGCGGTTCATCGCAGACCGGAACGAGGCGACGAGCTCCGGGTCGTTCTCGATCGTGTCGCCGGACGCGAAGTAGCCGGCGATGTCGAGGTCGGGGATCTCCTGGAACGGCCAGGCGATCACCCGGTTGCCGCTCTCGACCGCCGCGGTGATGAACGGCTCGACGATCATCGCCGCGTCGACGTTGCCGGCCTCCACGGCGGCCTGCGCGTCCGGGAAGGCGATCTCCACCCACTCGACCGTGTCCGGGTCGCCGCCCGCGGCCTCGATCGAGTAGCTGGCCGTCGCGCCGGTGATGTTGGAGAAGTTGTTCACCGAGACGGTGAGGCCCTCGAGCTCGTCCGCACTCTGGATCTCGGAGTCCTCGGAGACGACGAGCGCGCCGAAGCCGCCCTCGGAGCCCTCGGCGGAGGTCCCGTTGGTCACGAACCGGACGTCCAGGCCCTGCTCGACGGCGAGCATGATCGAGATGACGTTGCTGAAGGCGAACTCGTTCTCCCCGGACACGACGCCGGCCATGGCCTCCGCGCCGCCGCCCGTCGTCGTGATCGTGACGTCGAGCCCCTCCTCCTCGAAGAAGCCCTCGTCGACGCCGAGCCACACGGCCGCGGTGTCCGCGATGGGGATGGCGGCCACCGTGACGGGCGTGAGCTCACCGCCTCCGGCGTCCCCGCCGCCGTCGGAACCGTTCTCGTCGGCCGCCGTGTCCTCGCCGGCGCCGCCGTCGTCCTCGGTGGAGTCGTCGCCGCCCCCGCAGGCGGCCAGGGTCAGCATGGCGACGGCGAGCGTCGGCAGTGCTCTCGAGGTTCTCATCTGCACTCCTTCGTGCGGCTGGCCCGGTCGGCGGTGACCGGCACGCGGCCCCGCACGTCGGGAGGCCGCCACCCGTGATGCTAGCGGCGCTCCGTATGCACGACCAATGACATTGCTTCTCCATCGACATGCACCACATCTATGATCGGCGGATGGCCGACGTCGACCTGGATCTCCTCGCGACGTTCGTCCGCGTCTACGAGGCGGGCAACGTCACGCGGGCGGCGGCGGACCTCGGCCTGTCCCAGCCGACGGTGAGTCACGCGCTCGGCCGGCTGCGACGGCGCCTCGACGACGAGCTCTTCGTGCGCGCTCCCGGCGGGGTGCGGCCGACCGAGCTCGCCGACGCTCTCTACCGCGACTCGGCCGGCGCGATCGGTGCGCTGCGGGTCGCCGTCGAGCGGGCGCGCGGGTTCGACCCCACGACGTCGCAGCGCCGGTTCCGGCTCGCCCTCACGGACCTCGGGGAGACCGCGATCCTGCCCGGCGTCGTCGAGCGGCTCGTCGACGAGGCGCCGCGCGTCGACCTCGAGGTGGTGGCGATGGACGTCGACCAGGCGCGCACGTGGCTGCTCACCGGCGAGGTCGACCTCGCGGTCGCCACCACGACGCTGGGCGGGGGACTGGCCGACGACCTGCTGTTCGACGAGTGGTACGTGCTCGCGATGCGCCGCGGGCACCCGCTCGCGCACGTGCGCCTCACGCCGGAGCACGTGGCCGCCGCCTCCCACGTGGTCGTGCCGGTCGCCGTCGGGCACCGGATCCCCGAGCAGGTGATGGACCGGCTGCACATCGACCACCGGGTCGCGCTGAGCACGCGCACGTTCGCGGCCGTCCCCGCGATCCTCGAGCGCACCGACCTCGTGGCCGTCCTCCCGTGGGGCGCCTACCGGTCCTACCCGGGGCGTGCGGGCCTGGTGACGCGCAGCCTGCCGTTCGACGTCCCCGAGGTCTCGGTCCGGCTCTACCACCGCCGCGAGGGGCTCTCGCCCGCGGTCGAGTGGCTGCGCCGCACGGTCGTGGCCGCGTCCGTCCGGCCCGACGACTGGGCCGACCCCGAGGCGTAGCCGCGCTCCGCCACCCCGCGCTCCGCCACCCCGCGCTCCGCCACCCCGGGCTCCGCCACCCCGGGCGCCGCAATCCCGCGGTCAGGCCCGGCCCGCTGCGTCGGTAGGATCGGGAACCGTGCCCATCGACGACCCGCAGCCCCTGAGCCCGCTCGACGAGGCCGGCATCGATGCCGCCGTCACCGCCGCGACCGACGCGTTCGCCGCGTCGGCCACGCTCGAGGAGCTCAAGGCCGCGCGCCTCGCCCACGTCGGCGACTCCTCGCCGATCTCGGGTGCCAACCAGCAGATCCGGCATCTCGACAAGGCCGACAAGCCCGCCGCCGGCAAGATCCTCGACCAGGCCAAGGGCCGCGTCCAGCGGGCGCTCGCCGCCCGGCAGGCCGAGCTCGAGGCGGAGGAGGCCGAGCGGGTCCTGCGCGAGGAGACGGTCGACGTCACCGTGCGCCGACCGCGCCCCGCCGGCGCCCGCCACCCGCTGACCGGGCTCATCGACGAGGTCTCCGACCACTTCAGCTCGCTCGGCTGGCGGATCGCCGAGGGCCCCGAGCTCGAGCACGAGTGGTTCAACTTCGACGCCCTCAACTTCGGCGTGGACCACCCGGCGCGGCAGATGCAGGACACGTTCTACGTCGGCGAGGTCACCGATCCGTCCGGGACGGCGATCGACGGCGCCGCGGACGGCCTCGTCCTTCGCACCCACACCTCACCCGTCCAGGCGCGCGAGCTGCTCGACCGTGAGCCGCCCGTCTACATCGCCTGCCCGGGCAAGGTGTTCCGCACCGACGCCCTGGACGCCACGCACACCCCGGTGTTCCACCAGGTGGAGGGCCTCGCCGTCGACGAAGGTCTGACGATGGCCCACCTCAAGGGCACGCTCGACCACTTCGCCCGCGCGATGTTCGGCCCCGAGGCGCGCACGCGCCTGCGCCCGAGCTTCTTCCCGTTCACCGAGCCGAGCGCCGAGATGGACCTGTGGTTCCCCCAGAAGAAGGGCGGCGCCGGCTGGATCGAGTGGGGCGGCTGCGGGATGGTCAACCCGGCCGTGCTGCGCGCCGTCGGCATCGACCCGGAGCGCTACACGGGCTTCGCGTTCGGCGTAGGCGTCGAGCGCGCGCTCATGCTGCGTCACGGCATCGCCGACATGCACGACATCGTCGAGGGCGACGTCCGCTTCACCCAGCAGTTCGGCACCACCGGAAGGGGCAACTGAGATGCCGTACGTCCCGATCTCCTGGCTCGTCGAGCACGCGGCCGTCCCCGCCGGCACCTCCGCCGAGCAGCTCGCCGAGGACCTCGTCCGCGTCGGGCTCGAGGAGGAGGGCGTCGTCCCGCCCGCCGTCACGGGGCCCCTCGTCGTCGGCCGCGTGCTGTCCCGGGTCGAGGAGACCCACGCCAACGGCAAGACGGTCGGCTACTGCCGGGTCGACGTCGGAGACCTCAACGACGCCCCGGGTACCGGCAAGGAGCCCGCCGACGTCGCCTCCCGCGGCATCGTCTGCGGGGCGCCCAACGTGTACGCCGGCCAGCTCGTCGTCGTCGCCCTGCCCGGCGCCGTCCTGCCCGGCGACTTCCGGATCTCGCCCCGGAAGACGTACGGGCACGTCTCCGACGGCATGATCTGCTCCGCCGCCGAGCTCGGCCTGTCCGAGGACCACGACGGGATCATCGACCTCGGTGACCTCCTCGGCGCCGAGGCGGCCGACGACCTGCCGCTCGGCTCGGACCTCACCGGCGTCCTCGGCCTGGGCGAGGAGGTCCTCGAGATCAACGTGACCCCCGACCGCGGCTACTGCTTCGCCATGCGCGGCGTCGCGCGGGAGTACCACCACTCCACCGGTGCGGCCTTCACCGACCCGGGCCTGCCCGAGAACCTGCCCGGCGGCGCGGTACCCGCGCCGACGGCCGGTGCCTTCGGCGTCGAGCTCGCCGACGAGGCCCCGATCGACGGCGTCGCCGGCGCGGACCGGTTCGTCACCCGCGTCGTGCGGGGCATCGACCCCGCCCGCCCGACGCCGACGTGGCTGTCCGCCCGCCTCCGCGCGAGCGGCATGCGCCCGATCTCGCTGGCCGTCGACGTGACGAACTACGTCATGCTCGACCTCGGCCAGCCGATCCACGCCTACGACCTGGGCGCGCTGGCGGCCCCGATCGTCGTGCGCCGCGCGGCGGCGGGGGAGCGGCTGACCACCCTCGACGACGTCGAGCGCACGCTGCACCCCGAGGACCTGCTCATCACGGACTCCCCGGCGGGCCACGGTTCCCGGGTGCTCGGCCTGGCCGGCGTCATGGGCGGCGCCTCGACGGAGGTGTCCGCCTCGACGACCGACGTGCTCGTCGAGGCCGCCCACTTCGACCAGGTCAGCGTCGCCCGCACCGCGCGCCGACACCGGCTGCCGTCGGAGGCCGCGAAGCGGTTCGAGCGCGGCGTCGACCCGCTGCTCGCGCCCGTGGCCGCGCAGCGCGTCGTCGACCTGCTCGTCGAGCTCGGCGGAGGGACCGCGGACGAGGCGATGGTCGGCGACGTCGGCGAGCCCGCCCTGCCTCAGGCCATCGTGTTCGACCCGGCCGAGGCGCGCCGGCTCGTCGGCGTCGACTACTCCCGCGAGCGCGTGGTCGAGCTGCTCACGCAGATCGGGTGCGCTGTCGGCTTCGGGACGCTCGGGTCCGAGACCGACGCGAGTATCGAGCCCTCCGGGCCGCTGGCGGTGACCCCGCCGTCGTGGCGCCCCGACCTCGTGGGCCCCGCGCACCTCGTGGAGGAGATCGCCCGCCTCGACGGCTACGACGCGATCCCCTCGATCCTCCCGTCGGCCCCGCAGGGCGGCGGCCTCACGCGGGCGCAGGTCCGGCGTCGGGACGTGTCCCGGACGCTGGCCGAGGCCGGCCTCACCGAGGTGCTCACCTACCCGTTCATCGGTGACGTCCACGATCTTCTCGGCTACGCCCCCGACGACGAACGGCGCGCCGTCGTGCGCCTGTCCAACCCGCTGGCGGAGGACGCCGGCGCGCTCCGGACGTCGATCCTCGACACGCTGCTCGAGGCGGCGCGCCGGAACGTCGCGCGCAGCTCCGGGCCGCTCGCGCTGCTGGAGACCGGGCTCGTCACCCGCCCGTCGGGGACGGTCGCGACGAGCACGCCGAGCGCCGCCGAACGGCCGTCGGACGACGAGCTGGCCGCCCTCGACGCCGCCGTCCCGGACCAGCCTCGGCACGTCGCGGGCGTGCTCGGGGGCGTCCAGGTCCCCGCCGGCCCGCTCGCTCCCGGGCGCGCCGCCGACTGGGCCGACGCCATCGAGCTCGCCCGCACCGCCGCCGCGGTGGTGGGGGTCGAGGTCCGGGTCGAGGCCGACGCGATCGCGCCGTTCCACCCGGGCCGCAGCGCGCGGATCGTCGGCGTGGGCGTGGCCGACGGCGAGGACGCGGTGCTCGGGCACGCCGGCGAGCTGCACCCGGACGTGGTCAAGGGGCTCGGCCTGCCGGCCCGCACGGCCGCGTTCGAGCTCGACCTCGACGTGCTGACCTCCGCCCCGACCGAGCCCGTGCAGGTGCGTGCCGTGTCGACGTATCCGTCCGCGAAGGAGGACTTCGCGTTCGTCGTCGCGGCCGTGATCCCGGCGGCGGACGTCGTGGGCTCGGTGGCCGAGGCGGCCGGCGAGCTCGCCGAGGAGGTCCGCCTGTTCGACGTCTACGCCGGCGACCAGGTGGGCGAGGGCCGCGTGAGCTACGCCGTGGCCGTGCGCCTCCGGGCACCCGACCGCACGCTCACGGCCGAGGACATCGCGGCCGTGCGCGAGCGGATCGTCACCGAGGTGGGCACGCGGCACGGGGCGACGCTCCGCGGCTGAGCCTGACCGGTTCGGGGCGCAGCCCTTCGTCGAGAGTGCGGTACGCGCCCGTCGAGCACGGTCCGCGCCCGTCGAGCACGGTCCGCGCAGATCGAGCATGCGGACCGGCCGATCATCCGGACTAGCCGAAGGGCCAGACCTTCTGGGCCTTGTCGAAGATGTCGTCGGTGACGTCGTCGATGAGGTCGTCGGCGCGGGTGCGGATGTGCTCGGGTACATGCTTCTCGTAGAAGGGGCCCGCGGCCCACCCGATGAACGGGATGGACTCGACCAGGACGGTCGAGTCGTCGTCACGGGTATAGAGGTCGTACCCGGTCAGGCCCCAGCCCACGAACGGCACCGACTTTCCGATCCTTTTGGTCCACTTCGCCGCCCCGGCGTTGTCGTTGCCGTACTGCCAGGTTCGGCTGCGCGGCCGGCGGTTGCCCTTGGCGGGCATCTCGTCGGACCGCTGATACCAGTCCTCGGCCCGCCGGTCCCACCGCTCGGCCGCCTCGCGCAGCCCGGCCTCACCGATCTCCATCCCGGCCGTCATCGTGACACCGGTGAGCAGGTCCAGGCCCGCCTGGGCCTGCACCGCCTCGAGTGCCGGACCCAGGTCGGAGTCGATCCAGTCCAGAAGCTCCTCCTTCTCGCGCGTGACCTTCGTCAAGGCATCGTCGTAGGCATCGACCTTCTCGTGCTGGAGGCGGTGGTCCTCCATCTCTCGCAGGTAGTCGCCGAACGTGCGGTTCCGGTTGAACGGGTTCCAGGCGGCGACACCCGGCGCCGGGTCCGGCTCGAGGATGAGGAACCCGCTGACCTCGAGGCCGTCGTCGACCGCCCCTGTGCGGATGGTCGTCATCTCGGACTGGAGCATCCGAAGCTTCGTGTTGTACGCGCGGACCTTGCCCTCGGCGTCGTCCGTCCGATGGTTCGCCTCCGAGAGCGCGTCGCTCAGGTCCGAGCACCACCCGTTGTAGGCATCTCCGGCGTCGCCGAAGAACCCCTGGCTCCCCTGCTGGACGGCGAGCGCGGCGCCGTTCGAGGCGGCCACCAGTGCCTCGTGCGCCTTCTTCAACCAGTCGGCGACCTCGAGCACGACGTCCGGGTCACCGGGCACCTCGGTATCGATCGGCATCGCGTCACACCGTCCCGAAGAGTGCTGCAGCGTCGTCGTCCTCCTGGAAGTTGTCCCAGGTGTACTGGAGCACGGCGGCCACCTCGGCGTTGTGGGTGATCGAGCTCCCGATCCACTCCGCGATGCGTGCCACGATGCCCGCGACCTCGACGTCGCCCCAGCCGAAGTCGCCGTCGGCCGGTTCGGCGAGCTGGGCGCCGGCGTCCGCGGCCTCGAGGTGATACCGCTTCATGGCATCGAAAGTCATCTCGTCGAGCTGAAGAACGTCACTCATCGGCTGGTGCTCCATCCGGGCATGGCCCTCAGAGTGGTGGGTGGTGTCGCGCGCGTCAGCGGCCTGTCGGAAGTGGATCTCGTGTCCGCCTGGCCGGTGGTCCCCAGCTGGGCAGTGGCGGCCAGTTCTTCGGCGCTGGGCGCCGGGTGGCTGGCGTCGTGGTCGATCACGACGACGTGCGCGAGGCCCTCGCTGATCGCGGTCTCGAGGCCGGCGAGGCTCATGAGAGCCCAGCCGTGCTCGACGCCCCGTGCGGACTGGAGCCGGTCGAGCGCGGTGTAGACGGGAAGACCCGTGCGCCCGTCCTCCTGCTCGAGCAGGTCGTGGTGCGGAGACCCGCTGTGGGCGCCGGGGCTGACCGGCACGTAGACGATCGGAGGGAGGACGATCGAGCTCGTCACGGGGATCTTCATGCGGCGCCTTACGGGGTACGAGTGAGCTGGGGACGAGGACTTACGTTATTTCGGTCGGCGGGGTGACGTCAGCGTGGAGGTGGGGGAGTTCGGTCCTGCGGGGGTGGAGGTGGTCCGGCCGCACGGCCCGGCCAGAGCCGTGACCGCATGCGGACGCCTCCACCGCGCCGGGAGCGGTCCTGCTCGCCCAGCGGACCGTCCGTCCCCGGGGACGATGGTCCCTGGTGGGTGAGTGTCGTCGTCGGTCATCGTGAGGTCATGAAGATCCTCGTCGTCACCAGCTCCCGGCACGGCGCCACCGACGAGGTGGGCGACCGCATCGTCGACGTGCTGCGCTCCGCCGGCCACCTCTCGCGTCGCGTCGCGCCGTCGGCCACGGTCTCGCTCGACGGCGTGGACGCCGTCGTCGTCGGCTCTGCCGTCTACATGACGCAGTGGATGGAGTCGATGCGCTCCTTCGTCACCGGCCGCGCGGACGTCTTGAGGGCGCTACCGGTGTGGGTGTTCTCGGTGGGGCTCGCGGGCGTGCCCCACGGTGAGGTGCAGGACCCGATGCGGGCCGCGCGCTTCATCTCCGCCCTGGACCCGATCGACTACCGCACGTTCCGCGGCCGCCTGGACCCGAGCCTGCTCGGCCTGCGGGAGCGCAGCGTGATCCGCATGGCCGGCGGCATGGAGGGGGACTACCGGGAGTGGGACAAGATCGAGGCCTTCGCGGGTGAGATCGCCGCACAGCTCACCGAGCACGCCGGCGCCTGAGCGCGCTCACAGCTCGGCGGCGGCCTGTCCCGGGTCGGTCTCGGCGAGCAGGCGGGTCGCGGCGTCGGGGGAGTCCGCGAGCGAGCGGAGGATCGAGAGCAGGACGGCGGGGTCGCCCGGGTAGGAGGCCAGCGAGAACGTCTCGGTGAGCTGCGGGTCCTCGACGACCGTCGTCGCCCGCCCGCGGCCCGTGCTGCCGCGGCGCTCGCGGCCGATGGGCGCCGAGCTCGACACCTTCACGCGTGCCCCGGCCCCGGGGACCGGCTCGATCGAGCGGACCCGCGACCACATCACCGTGCGCGTGGTCATCACGGCGTCGACGACGAACGTCTCGGGCGTGATCGTCATCCGCGCGGTGCGCAGGCGGCCCCGGCCGATCTCCCACGCCATGGGCAGGCCCGCGAGCGTGGCGACGAACATCGGGAGCGTGAGCCACGGCGGTGGCAGCACCGCGCTCGAGCCCTGCAGAAGAACGTCGACGGCGAAGAACGGGCCCGTCAGACCCGCCGCGAGGAAGGCCGAGAACGCGAGGCGGGCGACCGACGGATCGGCCTCGAGGCGGAGATGTCCCTCCGGCGAGCGGGCCGCGACGAGGGTCCCCGGCCGGCGCCGCGAGCGCGGACCGAGGAGGGCCGCCAGGCCGAGGAGAGCGGCGAGCGGCAGCAGGAAGACCGCGATCGTGCCCAGCAGCGCACCGCTGGTCGGCATCGTCACGGCGGCGTACGCGAGCCCGACGGCGAGGACGCCGAGCAGCGCCTCCGGCCAGAAGCGCGTGACCGGCCGGTCCCACTCGGGGGGACGGGGAGCGGTGTCGGAGGTGCGCCGGTACGTCCGCTGCTCGTCCACGGACTCAGGGTAGTTGGCGCGCGAGCGCGGGCGGTCGGCCGACTCGTGCGTCAGACGTCGAGCAGGATCTTCCCCGTCGTCGTGCCGGACTCGATCGCGCGATGGGCGTCGGCAGCCTGGGCGAGCGGGAACCGGTGGCCGATCCGGACGTCGAGGTCGCCGCCGGCGGCCGGGCCCGAGACCTCGTGCCACCGCCGCTCGAGCTCCTCGCGCTCGGCCGTGTAGTGCACGAGCGTCGGCCGAGTGACGAACACCGATCCGGCGGAGTTGAGCCGCTGCAGATCGAACGGGGGGACCGGCCCCGACGCGGCGCCGAAGAGCACGAGCGTGCCGCGGGTGCGCAGCGACGCGAGGGAGGCGTCGAAGGTGTCCTTCCCGACGCCGTCGAGCGAGACGTCCACGCCGCGCCCGTCGGTCAGCTCGTGCACGATGCGGGGGAGCTCGGCGGTGAGGTCGGCCAGCTCGCGGTAGTGGATCACCTCGGCGGCGCCGGCGGCGCGCGCGAGCTCCTCCTTCTCCGGCGAGCCGACGAGCGCGAGGACGCGTGCGCCGCGGGCGCTCGCGAGCTGGGTGACGAGCAGCCCGACGCCGCCCGCGGCCGCCGTCAGCAGGACGGTCGAGCCGTCGGTGACCTGGGAGGCGCCGTCGACCAGGTAGTGCGCCGTCATGCCCTGGAGGGGGAGCGCGGCCGCGACGTCGAGGGACAGCTCGTCAGGGACAGGGAGCGCCACCGCGGCCGGAACGATCGCCTGCTCCGCGTAGGCGCCCGGGCCCGCGGCGTAGGCCACCCGGTCTCCCACGGACCAGCCGGTGACGTTCTCGCCGACCGCCGCCACCGTGCCGGCGCCCTCGGTCCCCGGCGTGTGCGGGAGATCGATCGGGTACTGCCCACTTCGCCGGTAGGTGTCGATGAAGTTGACGCCCGCGTGCGCGACGTCGACGAGTAGGTCGTCCGCACCCGGGACCGGGTCGGGGACCTCGGTCAGCTGCAGGACGTCGGGGGAGCCGGTCGCGGTCTGGACGATGGCGCGCATGTGGCCATGGTGCCTCACGGTGCGACGTGGGCGGTGCTGCCGAGGGGGCCGAGGCGTTGCCGACGGCGCGGCGGGCGCCGCTGGTGCTGGTGCCCGTGCCGGTGCCCGGACCAGAGCTGGTGCAGGTGCCGGTGCAGGTCCAGGTGCCGGTGCCCGGGCAGGAGCCGGTGCCGGTGTCCCTCCATCAGACCACCAGTTCGCGCACCGGACGTCGTGCGTGCAGCGGCGACCTCAGGAGGTGCAGCTCGAGAGCCCGGACGACGTGGAGCTCGCTGCGGGCCTCCTGCGAGGTGAACCGCACGACGACGTCGCCCGTCGCCTCGATCGCCCGCTCACGCTCCCGCTCGTCGACGATCGCTTGCGCATTCGCCTCCGGGTCCCCGGCGCTGTACTTGACGAGCCCGTCGAACTCGATGTGCAGCCACCGGATGCCGCCGCCGGGGCGGACCTCGAGGGGGATCGACAGGTCCGTGCGGTACGTGCCGCGCCGAGTTGGCACCACCTGCTGCACGACGACGTCCCGCCGCCCCCAGCACAGCACCACCCAGCGCAGGTGGCTCTCCCACGCCGACTCCGACCACGGCGTGGACCAGGCGATGACGGCACGTGCGCGCGCCCGCCCTCGACTCCTGCCCGGCAGTCGCTCGATCCGCCCCGTGAGCTCATGGCGCACGGTCGCGGCCGAACGCTCGGTCCGCACCCGCTCCTTGAACGTGGCCCTCGACAGCACGGCCACCACGTGATCGACGACGACGAGCGCGTCCCGCGGGTGCAGGAACCGCGCGCAGTCGACCGCGACCCGCTCGAGCCCTACCACCCGCACCCCCGCGGCGACCACGACGTCCTCCTCCGGCAGGTCGAGGAGGTGGCGGTGGTGATCGGTGGCGCTCCGTGAGCTCGTCCTGGTCCCGATGATGAGGTGCGGCTTCTCGACGACCGTCCATGTGCGCAGCCCGTGCACGCGTGCCGCCGACGTCAGACCTAGCGCGTGCTCCGCCGACACGTCACGACTGATCGCCGCGCACAGTGCGAGGTGCAGGCTGATCTCTCGCTGCCACCGATCAAGACCCGGCGGCACGACGGCGAAGCTCCCGCGCCTCAGCCTGACGATCTCGTCCCCGTCGCGGAGCGAGGCGCGGACGGCCTCCAGCATGCTCGACGGCGCGACCGTGAGCCTGATGGGCTTCTTGACCGACGACGGCTCCATGCCGCGACGGTGCCGCAACGGCGGGGCACGGCGCCGCCGGGCTGCGGCCGGCTGTGGACGGCAGCGTCCGGCGGCCGGTGTGGGGATCCCGCGGTGCAGCCGATCCGCTGATCGCGGGTGTGGGCTGTTCTGCTGTCGCCCTGATCGACGAGATCAGAGGAAAGGTCGCGAGTGCACGGGTTGTATCCCCTGATCTCGAGCACTTCCTCTGATCTCGTCGAGTGAGGCGGGGTAAGGCCGGGCGCACGGAGGCCCGGGAAGCTGTGGGGGCCATGGCGCGCGGACGCCCGGGGGCGCAGAGGCCCGACGCACCGGCCAGCCCACCCCCGCGCATTGATATACGGACCCATGTATGATGATGCGGTGTCCTTCTCCATCGCCGTCGCCGGTGCCTCCGGGTACGCCGGTGGCGAGGTCCTCCGCCTCGCCCTCGCGCACCCCGACCTGACCATCGGCGCCCTCACCGCCAACAGCTCCGCGGGCGACCAGCTGTACCGCCACCAGCCGCACCTCCTCCCGCTCGCGGACCGCATCCTCGAGCCCACGGACCCCGAGCGGCTGGCGGAGCACGACGTCGTCGTCCTCGCCCTCCCGCACGGCGCCTCCGGCGAGGTCACCGCCGCGCTGGAGGACCTCGGTTACGACGGCGTGGTGCTCGACGCCGGCGCCGACCACCGCCTCACCGACCCCACCGCGTGGGACGACTTCTACAGCACGCCGCACGCGGGCGCCTGGCCCTACGGTCTGCCCGAGCTCCTCCACGCCGACGAGACCGCGCCCGCGATCCAGCGCACCGCGCTCACCACCTCGCGCCGCGTCGCGGTCCCGGGCTGCAACGTCACGGCCGTCACGCTCGCGCTCCAGCCCGGCGTCGCGGCCGACGTCGTCGACTCCTCCGACGTCGTCGCGGTGCTCGCCGTCGGCTACTCCGGGGCCGGCAGGTCGCTCAAGCCGCACCTCACGGCCGCCGAGGCCGCCGGCAACCTCCAGCCCTACGGCATGGCCGGCACGCACCGCCACGTGCCGGAGATCGAGCAGAACCTCGCCGTCGCCGGGGCGGCCACGCCGAAGGTCTCCTTCACGCCGGTCCTCGCCCCGCTCTCGCGCGGCATCCTCGCCACCGTCACCGCGCCGCTCGCGGAGGGCGCCACGGCCGGGGACGTCGCCGCCGCCTGGCACGCCGCCTACGACGACGAGCCGTTCGTCCGCCTCCTGCCCGAGGGCACGTGGCCCACCGCGAACCAGGTCGCGGGCTCCAACCTCGCGACCGTGCAGGTCGCGGTCGACCACCGCGCCGGCCGCATCGTGGCGCTGTGCGCGATCGACAACCTCGTCAAGGGCACCGCCGGCGGCGCCCTGCAGTCCCTCAACCTCGCCCTCGGCCTGCCGGAGACCGCGGGCCTGCCGACGACGGGAGTCGCCCCGTGAGCAGCACCGGCATGACCGCCCCCGGCGGTTCCTCCGCCCCCGACGGCGCACCCGCCGGCATCACCGCCCCCGCCGGGTTCCGGGCCGCCGGCGTCACCGCGGGGCTCAAGGCGTCCGGCACCCCCGACGTCGCGCTCGTCGTCAACGACGGTCCCGAGCGCGTCGCCGCCGCCGTCTTCACGACGAACCGCATCGAGGCCGCCCCCGTCACCTGGTCGCGCCAGGTGGCGAGCGACGGCCGGGCCGACGCCGTCGTGCTCAACTCCGGGGGCGCCAACGCGTGCACCGGTCGGGAGGGCTTCGCCGACACCCACCGCACGGCCGAGCACGTGGCGGCCACGCTGAACGTCTCCGCCGGCGACGTCCTCGTCTGCTCCACCGGGCTCATCGGTGAGCGGCTCGACATGCCCGCCCTGCTCGGCGGCATCGACACCGCCGCCGAGACGCTCGCGACCACCGGCGGCGACGACGCGGCGCACGCGATCATGACCACCGACACCGTGGCCAAGCAGGTGCACGTCGAGGCCGCCGGCTGGTCGGTCGGGGGCATGGCCAAGGGCGCCGGCATGCTCGCGCCGGGCCTGGCCACGATGCTCGTCGTCCTCACCACGGACGCCGCGGTCGACTCCGCCACCGCCGACCGCGCCCTGCGCGCCGCCACGCGGACCACGTTCGACCGGGTCGACTCCGACGGGTGCATGTCGACCAACGACACCGTCGTCCTGCTCGCGTCCGGCGCCTCCGGCGTCACCCCGGGGGAGGACGAGCTGACCGAGGCCCTCACCGCGGCGAGCGCGGATCTCGCGCGCAAGCTGATCGCGGACGCCGAGGGCGCGGCCCACGACATCGCCGTCACCGTCACCGGCGCGACCGACGAGGACGCGGCACTCGCCGTCGCCCGCGCGATCACCCGCTCCAACCTGTTCAAGGCCGCGGTGTTCGGCAACGACCCCAACTGGGGTCGCATCCTCGCGGCGGCCGGCACCGTTCCCGCCGACGTCGCCCCGTTCGACCCCACCACGATCGACGTCTCGGTCAACGGGGTCATGGTCTGCCGCGACGCCGGCGTCGGCGAGCCGCGCGAGCTGGTCGACCTCGCCGCCGACCGGGAGGTCGCGGTCCTCGTCGACCTCAAGGCCGGCGACGCCGCCGTGACGGTGTGGACCAACGACCTCACGCACGACTACGTCCACGAGAACAGCGCGTACTCGACATGAGCGACCCGACGACGACGAACCCCGCGACGACGAACCCCGCGGCGACCGCCACCGCTCCTGCCGCCGCGGCCGGCGTGGACCCCGACTTCCACTTCGACACCGAGCGCGACCTCTTCCCGCACCAGAAGGCGGAGGTCCTCGTCCAGGCGTTGCCGTGGCTGCAGCGCTTCGCCGGCGCCACCGTGGTCGTCAAGTACGGCGGCAACGCCATGGTCGACGAGGAGCTCAAGCGCGCGTTCGCCTCCGACATCCTCTTCCTCCACCAGGTGGGCCTGCGGCCGGTGGTCGTGCACGGCGGAGGCCCGCAGATCTCGTCGATGCTGGGCCGCCTCGGCATCGACTCGGAGTTCCGCGGCGGGCTGCGCTACACCTCCGGCGAGGCGATGGACGTCGTGCGCATGGTGCTCACCGGACAGGTCCAGCGCGAGCTCGTCACGCTGCTCAACCACGACGTCGCGCACGCCGTCGGCCTGTCGGGGGAGGACGGGAGGCTGCTGCTGGCGCGCCGCCGCCGGGCCGTGGTCGACGGCGAGAGCGTCGACGTCGGGCACGTGGGTGACGTCGTCACCGTCAACCCCGACGCGATCACCGACCTCCTCGACGCCGGACGCATCCCCGTGGTCTCCACGATCGCCGTCGACGTCGAGGACGCCGGTCAGGTCCTCAACGTCAACGCCGACACCGCCGCGGCCGCCGTGGCCTCGGCCGTGGGTGCCCGCAAGCTCGTGGTGCTCACCGACGTCGAGGGGCTGTTCGCCGACTGGCCGGACCGCTCCTCCCTCCTGTCGCAGGTCACCGCCAGCCGGCTCGCCGCGCTCCTGCCGAGCCTGCAGGCCGGGATGGTGCCGAAGATGGAGGCCTGCCTGCGGGCGGTCCGCGCGGGCGTGCCCCAGGCGCACGTCATCGACGGCCGCAAGCCGCACTCGATGCTGCTCGAGATCTTCACCGACCAGGGCGTGGGGACCCTCGTCCTGCCCGACGACGCCCCCACCGCCGACGCCGCGACCGAGACCAGGGGAGAGCCCGCATGACGACGACGCCGCACCCCGGTGATCACCCCCGCCCCACGAGTGAGGGGACTTTTATCCCCGCTGACTCGTCCGATCCGACGAGTGAGCGGACTTCCGCCTCTGCCGACTCCCCCGACTCGACGAGTGAGGGGACTTTCGCCTCGGCCGGGTCGCCCGGCGCCGCCACCGACGCCCCCGCCGCGTCGGCCGAGCCGCGCACCTGGCAGGACCGCTACACGGGCGCCGTGATGAACACGTTCGGCGTCCCGCGCCTGGAGCTGGTCTCCGGGTCGGGCACGCACGTCACCGACTCCGAGGGGCGCACCTACCTCGACCTGCTCGGCGGCATCGCCGTGCTCTCGCTCGGTCACGGCCACCCGGCCCTCGTCGGCGCGGTCGCCGACCAGGTCGCCCGTCTCGGGCACGTCTCGAACTTCTTCACCACCGAGCCGCAGGTGCGCCTCGCCGAGCGGCTCCTGGGGATCGCGGTGCCCGGCGGCGCCCCCGAGGGCTCGCGCGTGTTCCTGTCCAACTCGGGGACCGAGGCCAACGAGGCAGCCGTGAAGATCGTCCGCCGCCACGGGTCGGCGCGCTTCGGCCCCGGCCGCCCGGGCCGGATACTCGCCCTCGAGCACGCCTTCCACGGCCGCACCCTCGGCGCGCTGGCGCTCACCCACAAGGCCGCCTACCGCGAACCGTTCGCTCCGCTCGGCCCCGACGTCACCTTCGTCGCCCCCGGGGACATCGACGCGGTGCGCCGCGAGCTCGCCGTCGGCGACGTCGCCGGGCTGTTCCTCGAGCCCGTCCAGGGCGAGGCCGGCGTCACGCCGCTGCCCGACGGGTTCCTCGCGGCGGCCGGACAGGCCGCCCGGGAGGCGAGAGCGCTCGTCGTGATCGACGAGATCCAGACCGGCATCGGCCGGACCGGCACCTGGCTCGGCCACCATCGACCCGAGCTCGGCGGCGGGTTCGTGCCCGACGTCGTCACCCTCGCCAAGGGCCTGGGCGGCGGCATGCCGATCGGCGCCACGATCGCGCTCGGCGAGCACGCCGCCGCGCAGCTCGGTCCCGGCGCCCACGGCACGACGTTCGGCGGGAACCCCGTGGCGGCCGCGGCGGCGCTCGCGGTCCTCGACGTCGTCGGGGCGCCCGGCTTCCTTCAGAGCGTGGACCGGACCGGTTCCGCGCTGCGCGCCGCCGTGGAGGCCGTCGGGTCCCCGCTCGTGACCGGGACCCGCGGCGCGGGCCTGCACATCGGCGTCCAGCTGAGCGGCGAGCACGCGGCCGCGATCAGCTCCGCCGCCCAGGACGCCGGCCTCATCGTCAATCCGGTCCAGCCGGATGCGATCCGCCTCGCCCCGGCGCTCGTCCTGTCCGACGACGACGTGGCCGAGGCCGCCGAGAAGCTCGCCCTGGCTCTCGGCCGCGTCGAGCGCGCCCTTGCCACGAGTGAGCGCGGTTCTGCCCCGCCACCCGTGACGAGTGAGCGCGATTCTGCCGACGCCGACGCCGACGCCGACGCCGACACCGACGCGACCGGCGTCGAGGAGATCCCACGGTGAGCGCCCCGACCACCAGGGCCGCGCGGCACTCGCTCGTCGAGGAGCTGATCTCCACGGCGGAGGTCCACTCGCAGTCCGAGCTCCAGGGTCTGCTCGCGGAGCGGGGCGTGACGGTCACACAGACCACGGTGTCCCGGGACCTCGACGAGCTGCGCGCCGTCAAGGTCCGCGGCTCCGACGGCTCGCAGGTCTACGCGCTGCCCGCCCTCGTCGCGCCCGCGCCGATCACCGACGCCGCCCAGGTTCACGCGCGCCTCGAACGGTGGTGCGTCGAGGTCCTCGTCAGCGCCGACCACGCACAGAACCTCGCCGTCCTGCGCACCCCGCCGGGCGCCGCCCAGCTGCTGGCCTCCGCCGTCGACCAGTCCCGGTTCCCGGGTGTGCTCGGCTGCGTGGCCGGCGACGACACGGTCCTCGTCATCACGCGCGACGACCCCACCGCCGCCGGGCTCGTCGCCCGGCTCCTCGAGCTGGCCCGCCGCGGCGGGCCCCGTTCCACCTCCCACGCGGAGTCGACCAGGCCCGATGAGGCCGAAAGGAAGGACGCATGACCACCGAGACCTCCCCGACCACCCCCGCTCCCTCGGGCGGGGCCGGCACCGGCACCACCGGCGGGGCCAAGGATCGCGTCGTCCTCGCCTACTCCGGCGGGCTCGACACCTCCGTCGCCATCGGCTGGATCGGCGAGCAGACGGGCGCGGAAGTCATCGCGGTCGCCGTCGACGTCGGGCAGGGCGGTGAGGACCTCGAGGTCATCCGCCAGCGCGCGCTCGACTGCGGCGCCGTCGACGCCTACGTGGCCGACGCCAAGGACGAGTTCGCCGCCGAGTACTGCATGCCGGCGCTCCAGGCCCAGGGCCTCTACCAGGACGCCTACCCGCTCGTGTCCGCGATCTCGCGCCCGGTCATCGTCAAGCACCTCGTGCGCGCGGCGAAGCGGTTCGGCGCCACGACCGTCGCCCACGGCTGCACCGGCAAGGGCAACGACCAGGTCCGCTTCGAGGTGGGCATCACCTCGCTCGCGCCGGAGCTCAAGTGCATCGCGCCGGTCCGTGACCTCGCGCTGACCCGCGACGTCGCCATCGAGTACGCCGAGAAGCACGACCTGCCCATCGAGACGACGAAGAACAACCCGTTCTCCATCGACCAGAACGTGTGGGGTCGCGCCATCGAGACCGGCTTCCTCGAGGACATCTGGAACGCCCCGACGAAGGACATCTTCAGCTACACCGACGACCCCACCTACCCGCCGCTGCCGGACGAGGTCATCATCCGGTTCGAGCAGGGGATCCCGGTCGAGATCGACGGCGTGGCCGTCACCCCGCTGCGGGCCATCCAGGAGATGAACCGCCGGGCGGGCGCGCAGGGGATCGGTCGGATCGACGTCGTCGAGGACCGGCTCGTGGGCATCAAGTCGCGCGAGGTGTACGAGGCGCCCGGCGCCATGGCGCTGCTCGCCGCGCACAAGGAGCTCGAGAACGTGACCGTCGAGCGGGAGCTCGCGCGCTACAAGCGGCGGGTCTCGGAGCGCTGGGCCGAGCTCGTGTACGACGGCCAGTGGTTCTCGCCGCTGAAGAAGGCCCTCGACGTGTTCGTGGCGGAGACGCAGCGCTACGTCTCCGGCGAGATCCGCATGACGATGCACGGCGGCCGCGCGACGGTCACCGGGCGCCGCTCGGACTCCTCGCTGTACGACTTCAACCTGGCGACCTACGACGCCGGGGACACGTTCGACCAGTCGAGCTCGGTCGGCTTCATCGACATCTACGGCCTCACCTCGAAGCTGTCGGCGGCGCGCGACGAGAAGTTCGGCAACGGGGTGGACTTCTTCACCGACTGATGCGGGGCGGAGGGGGACTCTGCAGCTCCTCACTCCGCCTCAACTCACGTCACCTCGACGAGAGCGGGGGTCGTGCTCGAGATCGCGGGTGATATCCAGCGATCTCGCGCACGACCCCCGCTCTCGTGAACCTGTGCGCTGTTCAGGCGTCGCGCCACATCGGTTGCAGGGTGGGGCCGCCGTCCGGGAGCCGGATGGATGCGCCGAGGGACACGAACCCGTGGCGTGCGTAGAGGCGGAGGCTGCCCGGCGTCGATGCCTCCAGGTAGACCGGCAGCCCCAGCTCGGCCGCGTGCTTCAGACCGGCGGCGACCATGGCGGACCCGGACCCGCGACCGCGCTGGTCAGGCAGCGCCGCCATGGCGGAGAGGTGCAGGTGGGCGACGTCCGGTTGCCGGGTGCCGGTCGCCTCGAGGAGCGCGGCCAGGCGCGCGCCTGTCGGTCCGTCGTCGTCGCTCGTCTCCGTGTTCGGACCTGCCTGCTCGTCCCTCGCCGACGGCGGATCCGCGTCGTCGTACTGGTGGCGGGGCTGCCAGAACGACGCGGCCGTCAGCCTGCCGCCCGGTGCCTGCGCGACGACGACCAGGCGTGCCCGGACCGCGTCCGCCACGGAGGCGCTGAACGTCTGCTCCAGATAGGCCCGGCGGGCGGTGGGCTCGGGGATGAGCCAGGTGATGACGGCCTCGTCGGCGAATGCGTCCAGGGCCAGGTCGACGGTGCGGTCGAGGTCCGCGGCCGTGGCGCGACGGGCGGTGGGACGGCGGGCGATGGCGGGCATGGGGCGGCTCCCGGGTCGGCGTCTGGGACGATCACCGTCCCTCGACGTCGGCAGGTCCTCCAGTAGTTTCGTCACACTGAATCTGTGACGAAAGGGTGGCGCGGCGTGCGGTGCGCGGAGTGCGGGGAGCAGATCGACGAGGCCGCGCGCACGGGGCGGCCGCGGCGCTACTGCTCACGTTCCTGCCAGGCGCGCGCGTACCGGCGCCGTCGTGATCGCGGACGCCTCGACGCAGCCGCCGGGGGTTCGACCGCCGGTGGCGCGCCCGTCGGGGGTGCGCCGAGCAGTTCCGGATCCGCCGACGGTCCTGCTTCCAGGGACGAGTGGGTGACGATGCTCGACACCGCGGTCGCCATCGCCGACTCCGACGGTACCGAGGGGGTGACCCTGCGTGCCGTGGCGGCGCGTGCCCGGGTGCCGCTTCTCCGCGTGCAGCGCGAGGTCGGCAGTCGCGACCGGCTCGTGGCGGCCATGGTGCAGCGCGTGCTCGCCGCCCGGACGATGGGCGAGGCGCAGGATCCGGTGCCTGGATCGGTCCTGCGACGCCTGGGCCTGGACGAGTGGACGGCGTACCGCCGCCACCCCTGGCTGGTCCCGGTGCTCGCGAGCACGCGTCCGCCGCTCGTGCCTGCCGTCCTGGCGGCCGCGCGCTCGGCGGTCGAGGCCTTCCGGTCGCTCGGCCTCGGTGCCGAGGTGTCGCGGGACCGGTACGTCTCGTTCAGCGCCTATATCCAGGGCATGGGCCTGCTGCTCGTCGCGGAGCAGCAGGAGACGCGGCGGTCGTTCGCGAGCCTCGAGGGCTGGTGGGACGGTGAGGTCCGGCGCCTGGACCGCACCGGAGTCGCGCGTCGTCATCCATGGCTCACGGAGCTCAGCGACGCACCGGCCAGAGCGCTGGACCTGGACGCCGCGTTCCGGGACGGTCTCGACCGCGTGGTTCGAGGCCTGACGGCGCTCGACTGAGTGTGCGGTCCATGCAGGCGCCCGACGGTCGCCGGACCCGTGACCTGCCGGCCGATCCGCCGGACCGGGATCCGTCAGCCGACCGAGCCGCCGCCGAGGCCGCTGAACTCCCCGCAGATCTCGCGGATCGCGGCCTCGTTCTCCGCGTTGTTCGCGATGACGTCCGCGTCCGGCTGGTCGCCGCCGCTCACGCTCTCGCCGAACTCGGCCTCCTGCTCGAACAGGGGACGCAGGTTGTCCGGCGACTGCTCGGAGAGCTCGCGGGTCCGCTCGCCGTACTCGGCAAAGATGTCCGACACGGCGTCCATGTCCGTGAAGTCGGTGAGCTCGATCGTCTGGTTCTCCATGTCCTGGTAGATGGTGGAGAACTCGTCGCAGGCCTCGGACTCGGACAGCTCCTCGCCCCCTCCGCCGCACGCGGCAAGGGTCGTGGCCAGGGTGCCGGCAGCGAGGAGGGCGGCGGCGGAACGGCGGCTGATCATCGGTGCTCTCCGTGACTGTCGTCGGTATCGGTCGGAAGCGGCACGAGCGTCTCGTGGGTACGGGGCCACGACAACACGCGCGAGTCGTCGGTGCGGGACGCGCGACCCGTTGGCGATCATAGGGCGGACGGCCGCACGGCTCCCGCTCCGCAGCCTGTACCGGACTCCGGGATCAGCCGCAGATGTCGGCGATCGCCTGGCTGTTCTGCTGGGAGGCCTCGAGGTCGGTGATCTCGGCGGTGCCGTCGGCGATGGAGGCCATGAGCTCGGCCTCGGACTCGAACAGCGTGGCGAGGTTGTCCGGGGACTGCTCGGCGAGCGAGGTCAGCTCACCTTCGTACTCCTCGAACATCGACATGTCGTCGGAGGCGTTGTCCTGCTCGGCGGCGCGCGCCTCGAACTCGCTGTACGTGGTCTCGTACTGCTCGCACGCGTCGGCCTCGGAGAGCTCGTCGCCACCGCCGCAGGCGGCCAGGCCGGTGGCGAGCAGACCGGCGGCGAGCACGCCGGTGAGGGTGCGGGTGAGGCGTCCAGGCATGGCGCCACGGTAGCCGGAGGGCACCGCCGCCGGCCGCGACGTTCCAGGGCGGATCCTGACGCCGCACGCCCGCACCCTCGGCCCCGGCCGGGGTCCTGGTCCCTGGTCCCTGCGCGATCCGCGACGTCGCGCCCCGCCGCCCGTGTAGCAGGCTGGCACCATGCCCACCTCCGCCCGGTTCGCGCTCCTCGGCCGGGTCGTGACGCCGGACGAGGTGCTCGAGCACGCCGCGGTTGTCGTCGAGGCGGGCCGCATCGTCGACGTCGCGCCCGTGAGCGACCTCGACCTCACGGGCGTCGACCGTCATGAGACCGACGGCTACGTACTCCCGGGACTCGTCGACCTGCACAATCACGGCGGTGCCGGCGTGGGCTTCCCCGACCCCGTCGACGCCGCCACCACACTGCGCGCCGTCCGCGAACACCGCTCCCACGGCACGACGACGATGCTCGCCTCCCTCGTCACCGCGCCTCCCGAGGCGCTCACGTCCCGCATCCGCCTGCTCGCCGACCTGTGCGAGGCCGGGGAGCTCGCCGGCATCCATCTCGAGGGACCGTTCCTCTCCGCCGCCCGCGCGGGCGCGCAGGATGTCGACGCGATCCGCCCGCCGGACGCGGCGCTCACCGCCGAGCTGATCGACCTCGCCCGAGGGCACCTCGCGACGATGACGCTCGCGCCCGAGCTCCCCGGGGCCGACGACGTCGTCGCGGCCCTCGCGCGCGGCGGCGCGCTCCCGTCGTTCGGCCACACCGACGCCGACGCCGCCACCACCCGCGCCGCGATCGCCCACGCCGCCCGGCTCCTCGTAGACGCGAGTGTGGAAGCGGCCGGACCCGCGCCCCGCTCGCACAGGCCCACCGTCACGCACTTGTTCAACGGCATGCGTCCGTTCAGCCACCGCGACCCGGGTCCGATCCCCGCGATCCTCTCCGCAGCCGCGAGGGGGTTCGTCGTCGTCGAGCTCATCGGTGACGGCGTGCACCTCGACCCGTCGCTCGTGCGCGACGTCGTCGAGATCGTCGGACGCGACGCGGCGGTCCTCGTCACCGACTCGACCGCCGCGACCGGCATGCCCGACGGCGCGCACCACCTCGCCGACCTGCGCGTCACGGTGACCGACGGCGTCGCTCGCCTCGCCGACGGCGGGGCGCTCGCCGGCAGCACGAGCCACCTGATCGACGTCGTGCGCACCGTTCACGGGGCCGGCGTGCCGCTCGTCGACGCGGTGTTCATGGCCTCCGCCGGGCCGGCGCGGGTGCTGGGTCGGACCGACGTCGGTCGCCTCGCTCCTGGCACCCGCACCGACGTGGTCCTCACCGATCACGACCTGCGCCCGACATCCGTCTACCGGGACGGGGATCTCGTGCGCTGACGCGCGGCCCGGCCGGCGTTCCGGCGAGTTCCGCATGGCGTTTCAGCGAGTGTGTGCCGGCGTTCCGGCGAGTTCCGTCCTGCCATTCCGCGAGCTGCCTCAGACCCCCGCGAGCGTCGCGACGAGCACGGCCTTGATCGTGTGCATCCGGTTGCCGGCCTGGTCGAACACCTTCGAGGCGGGGGACCGGAAGACCTCGTCGGTGACCTCGAGCGCGTCCATGCCGGTGGCGTCGTAGACCTCGCGCCCGACGGCGGTGCCCAGGTCGTGGAACGCCGGCAGGCAGTGGAGGAAGATCGCGGAGTCGTTGCCGGTGGCGGCCATGACGTCGCCGGTCACCTGGTAGCCCCGCAGCGCGGCGACGCGCTCGTCCCACACCGACCTCTTCTCGCCCATGGACACCCACACGTCGGTGGAGACGGCGTCGGCCCCGCGCACCCCCTGAGCCACGTCCGAGGTCAGCGTGATGCGGGCGCCGGTGGTCTCGGCGATGGCGCGGGCGGCCTCGACCACGTCCGGCGGCGGCTGGTAGGCCTCGGGCGCGACGATCCGCACGTCCATGCCGAGCAGCGCGGACGAGACGAGCAGGGAGCGGCCGGTGTTGAACCGGGCGTCACCCAGGTAGGCGTGCACGACGTCGGAGAAGGGCTTGGCCACCTGCTCCTTGATGGTCAGGGCGTCGGCGAGCATCTGGGTGGGGTGCCAGTCGTCGGTGAGGCCGTTGTAGACGGGGACGCCGGCGTGCTCGGCCAGCGTCTCCACGGTGGCCTGGTGGTCGCCCCGGTACTCGATGGCGTCGTACATCTGACCGAGCACGGCGGCGGTGTCCGGGATCGACTCCTTGTGCCCGATCTGCGAGCCCGACGGGTCGAGGTACGTCGTCGCGGCCCCCTGGTGGGCGGCGGCGACCTCGAAGGCGGCGCGCGTGCGGGTGGAGGTCTTCTCGAAGATGAGCGCGACCGCCTTACCCGTGAGCCGGCGCTCCTCGCGGCCCTCGAGGCGCTCGGCCTTGAGGCGGGCGGCGAGGTCGACGAGGTGCAGCCACTCGGCGGGGGAGAAGTCGAGCTCCTTGAGCAGGTGGCGGCCGGTGAGGGAGTGGGCGGTGGTCATGCCACAAGCGTACGTAGGTCGCGGGACGTGCCCGACGGCGAACGGCTCGCTCCCGGCCCGCCTCGTGGTCCGTTCCGACTTCGGGCCGACCGGGTGTGGCCACGGGCGCGGACCCTTATTACAGCGGTGAGCGGAAGGGGTGCTGCGCTCGACGACGAGCTTCGCCCGCAGGCCGGGGGAACAGGATGGTCACCGATGACCAGGACAGAGGCAGGACGCCGCAGGGCGTGGTTCGACTCCGCCGCGCTGACGCGAGACATCCGCGGAGCGGCGCTGGACGCGAGCGTGGCGCTCGTGGCCACGCTGGCGATCGTCGCGCTGCTCTGGTGGCGGATCGAGCAGGGCACGTCGGACACGATCGAGGTGATGCCGGACCTCGCCGCCGGCGAGTACTGGATGTACTGGGTGAGTCAGGCGTTCGGCTGGACGGCCATGCTGTGGGTCTGGATCACGGTGATGCTCGGGCTCATGCGCTCGAGCCGGCACCCGAGCTGGATGCCGATGTCCGTCGGGACGCTCGAGCGGTGGCACCGCCAGACGAGCCTGACCACCATCGCGCTGATGTTCGCCCACGTCGTGTGGTTCTTCGCCGAGATGGTGCGGCAGAACACCGCGGAGTCGGGCTGGGCCGCCGGCGTGTGGGAGGCGTTCGTCCAGTCGTGGGTGCCCGGCGGGTACAGCAGCGGCACCGGCGTGATCGCCATCCTCATCGGGCTGCTCGCGCTCTACCTGGCGGTCCCGCTGGGACTCGCGTTCTACGCGCGCCGCGCGATGGGGCCGCGCACGTGGCGCGCGCTGCACGCGTCGGTCATCGTCGTCTACGTCCTCAGCGCCTGGCACACCCTGCTGTACGGCACGAGCGTGTGGTTCGACGGTCCGTTCCGGACCACGGTCTGGCTGCTGCAGCTGCCGGTCGCGGGGCTGCTCCTCGTGCGGCTGCTGCGGCCCGCCTACCGGCCCGGGGCGACGACGGTCGCCCGCGTCGGCCGGCTCGTCGCGCGCGTCGCCGCCACCGCGACGATCCTCGTGCTCCTGCTGGTCGCCGCCACCGGCCGCGACGGCGGACGCACGCCCGGTGTGGACGGTGCGCCCCTCAACACGGCCCAGTGGATGATCTGGGTCGGGTTCGCGGTGTTCGTCCTCGTGGTGGCGGTGGCCGTCGTGCGGGCGTACCGGTCGGAGCGGCGGCGCACGCCGGAGCGGCGCGTCGAGGAGCCGGCGGGGGAGCGCCGGGCGGGCTGAGCACGCCGAACGGGCGTGACGTACCGACCCGGGTTCACCCAGGCCCGATCGTGCGACGTGTGGGCGGCAGTTGCCGCGCCGTGCGCGCTCGAGCCCGGTGACGGCTCGGCGAGCCGTGCGGGACGGTTCGTTGTCGGATCACGATCCGGGGTCGGCCGGGTCACGACCTGGGGCCGCCCCTGTCTCGATGAGATGTAGGTCTCATTTCACTTGAGTCACACGGGTTCACTCTGGTTACCTCTAGTCTCACGAGTAACACGGCACGTCGTGCCGTCGACAGCCACCGCGAATCGCTTGCAGCGAGGCAGGTGGGACGGGGCTGGGGGGCCTGAGTGCGAACGAGGAGAGAACCTGTGCGTCTGAAGAGATGGCTGCCCGCTGGTGCGGGGGTGGGCCTGGCGATCGCGTGCGTGGCCAGCTCGGCCGCCTACGGGACCAACGGCGACGTCGGAGCGACACCCCCGGCCGACCAGGTCACACGGATCGCGCTGCACGGACTGACCGCGTCGTCGTCCACGTTCACGTTCGGGTCGGTGACGTCGAGCGCCTTCACCTTCGGGCCGGCCGCGACGAGCCCGCTCGGTGCGGCCCCCACGCTGGCCTCCTGGCCGTCCAACGAGCCCGCGGCGCCGCTGTCCGGGGACGACGCGAGCACGACGGCGGTGAGCCTGGGTGCCGAGGGCGACGCGCTGTTCGTCGGCGACTGGGACGGCGACGGTGCCACGTCGGTGACCGTCCGCCGCGGCAACGCCATGTACGTGCGCAACGCCCGCGACCACGGCGCCGCCGACCACGTCTTCCACTACGGGCAGGCCGGCGACACGATCGTCGTCTCGAGCCTCGCCGACGGTCGCAGCACCTTCGCGATCGACCGTGGGCAGCTGGTGGAGCCGGAGCCGGAGCCGGCGCCCGAGCCGGAGATCGAGCCCGTTCCTGAGCCTGAGCCCGCTCCCGAGCCGGAGCCGGAGCCTGAGACGGAGCCGGAGCCTGAGACGGAGCCGACCCCTGAGCCGGAGCCGACCCCTGAGCCGGAGCCCGCCCCAGAGCCCGAGCCGGAGCCCGCCCCAGAGCCCGAGCCGGAGCCGGAGCCCGAGCCGGAGCCGGAGCCGGAGCCGACCCCGGAGCCCGAGCCCACGCCGGCTCCCGTGCCGGCCTCCGAGCCGGAGCCGGAGCCGACGCCCGAACCTGAGCCCGCCCCGTCGCCGGAGCCTGCACCGGCTCCCGAGCCTGAGCCGGCGCCCGAGCCCGCTCCCGAGCCCGCTCCCGAGCCGGAGCCTGAGCCGGCTCCTGCACCCGCACCGGCACCGGCCCCCGCGCCTGCTCCTGCACCGGCCCCCGCGCCTGCTCCTGCACCGGCGCCAGCTCCTGCGCCGGCCCCCGCGCCGGCTCCCGCACCCGCGTGGCGCGGCGACGCCGTCGTCTCGGTGGCGCACCAGTACCTCGGCTCGCCGTACGTCTGGGGCGGGACCACGCCGTCGGGCTGGGACTGCATCGGCTTCGCGGGGTACGTGTACGCCCAGTTCGGCGTCACCCTGCCGCGGACCACCGCGTGGGGCGCGTTCGCGCACTACCAGCAGGTGCCGGCGAGTCAGGCGCGTCCGGGCGACCTCATCTGGTGGCCGGGCCACGTGGCCATCTACACGGGCAACGGCCAGAACATCGGCGCCTGGAACCCGGGCATGGGTACCCGCGTGGGACCCAACTCCTGGGTCGCGGGGAACCCGGTCTACCTGAGGGTCCTGTAGTCCTCACCAGCTGACGGGGCGAGGGCTGCGAGCCGGCCCTCCGCCACCACCGACCACGTGCGGCCCGACGCGATCATGCGTCGGGCCGCACGTGCGTCCAGCCGGGGGGTCGTCCGCGCGCCGCCCTGCTGCGCATGCAGGCGTCGTTCCGGAGTCACGCCGCTTGACCACGCTCGACCGCGGATCTACCGTTGACTGCAAACGCTTGCAATCCTCTGGAAGGCATCTCGCAATGACGCAGATCGTCGTCGGCATCGACACCCCCACCGGCGTGCTCATCAACGGCGAGGTCCGCGCCGCGAGCGACGGTGGCACCTTCGAGGTCACGGACCCCGCGACCGCGCAAGTGCTCGCAACCGTCGCCAACGGCACGCTCGACGACGCCGCCGCATGCGTCGACTCCGCCGAAGCAGCCGCGGACGGCTGGGCCGCCACGAGCCCGCGGGAACGCTCGGGCATTCTCATGAAGGCGTTCGACCTCATGATCGAGCGTGAGCAGCAGATCGCCGAGCTCATCGTCCGAGAGAACGGCAAGGCGCTGTCCGACGCGCTGGGTGAGGTGCGGTACGCCGCCGAGTTCTTCCGCTGGTACGCGGAGGAGGCGGTCAGGGTCAGGGGAGAGATCCAGACGGCGCCCTCGGGGGCCAACCGGATCATGGTGATCCATCAACCGATCGGCATCTCGCTGCTCATCACGCCGTGGAACTTCCCCGCCGCGATGGCCACCCGCAAGATCGGTCCTGCCCTCGCCGCCGGCTGCACCGTGATACTCAAGCCAGCGTCCGAGACGCCGCTGACCGCTCTCGCGGTCGGCGCGATCCTGGCGGAGGCCGGCGTGCCCGACGGCGTCGTCAACGTCCTGCCCTCGCGTCGTTCCGGCGCGGTGGCGGATCAGATCCTGCACGACCCCCGCGTACGCAAGCTGTCCTTCACCGGTTCGACCGAGGTGGGGCGCAGACTCCTCAGGACGGCGGCGGACCGCGTGATCTCCTGCTCGATGGAGCTCGGTGGCAACGCACCGTTCGTCGTGCTCGACGACGCCGACCTCGACAAGGCCGTCGCCGGGGCGATGCTGGCGAAGATGCGCAACGGGGGAGAGGCGTGCACGGCGGCCAACCGGATCTACGTGCAGCGGCCGATCGCGGAGGAGTTCGCGGCGCGCCTGGCGCGGGCGATGGAGGCGTTGACGGTCGGGCCGGGTCTCGACGTCGGCACCGAGGTGGGGCCGCTCATCAACGACGACGCGATCACCAAGATCGAGGAGCTCGTCGCTGACGCGACGGCTCGTGGTGCCCGCATCCTTACCGGCGGCGAGAAGACGGACGGATCCGGCTACTTCTACCCTCCGACCGTGCTCGCCGACGTCGACGGCGACTCCCAGATCCTCGGCGAGGAGATCTTCGGTCCCGTCGCCCCCGTCGTCGTGTTCGACACCGACGAGGAGGCCATCGAGCGGGCCAACGCCACCGAGTACGGGCTCGTCTCCTACGTGTTCACCACCGACCTCTCGCGCGGGCTGCGCGTGAGCGAGGCGCTGGACTCGGGGATGGTCGGTCTCAACCGGGGGGTCGTCTCGGACGCCGCCGCACCGTTCGGCGGCACCAAGCAGTCGGGCCTCGGTCGTGAGGGCGGGCACGAGGGTCTCCTGGAGTACGCGGAGTCGAAGTACGTCGCCGTAGACTGGTGACAACAACGTTTGCATCGGCACTCTGACGGTCGGGACCGGTAGACCTCGGGGAGGTCGGGATCGTTCCTGACCACGACGTCGCCGTGTGCTGCCGGAAGGGGGTGGGAGTCGATGAGCGCGTCGGCGGAGGGCCGGTCGTCGGTCACGCTCCAGGAGGTGGCGCGCCGCGCCGGCGTCCATGCGGGCACGGCCTCGCGTGCGCTCAACCCGGCCACCCAGGGCCTGGTCAGCGAGGCGACGCTTCGCAAGGTGCAGCAGGCGGCCAAGGCGCTGAACTACCGGCCGAACCCGATGGCGCAGGGGCTCAAGACCAATCGGTCGATGATGGTCGGCATCGTCATCCCCGACCTCACGAACCCGCTCTTCCCGCCGATCGTGCGCGGCGCTGACTTCGAGCTCGCCCGCGCCGGCTACACGACCCTGATCGCCGACACGGACAACGACCCCGCTCGCGAGCGCGACTCCTTCGAGGCGCTCCAGACACGCCAGGTCGACGGCCTGATCGTCGCGTCCGCCCGCCGGGACGACGACACGGTCCAGGCGACCCATCGGGCCGGCATCCCGCTCGTGCTCATCAATCGGCGCGACGAGCACACCCAGCTGCCCGTCGTGCTCGGCGACGACGGGCACGGTGTCGAGCAGGCGATGCGGCACCTCTTCGGCCTCGGCCATCGCAGGATCGGGCACATCGCGGGCCCCAGCAGCATCTCGACCGGCGCCCTCCGTGCGCGTGCGTTCCGCCAGTGGATGTTCGAGCTGGGTGGTGAGCTCGACGACACGTTCAGCGGCGAGGTGAGCACGTACTCCATCGAGGAGGGCGCCCGCGTCGCGCACGAGATCCTGGGGCGCGCGCGCCCGACGGCCATCCTCGCCGGCAACGACCAGATCGCCGTGGGCGTGCTCGACGCGCTGCGGGAGCGGGGACTCCGCTGCCCCGAGGACGTCAGTGTCGTCGGCTACAACGACATGCCGCTCATGGACAAGCTCTCCCCGGCGGTGACGACGGTCCGCGTGCCGCACGCAGAGATCGGTGCGGAGGCGGCGCGTCTGCTGATCCGCCGGCTCGAGACCAAGGCGGACGATGCGCGCACCGTCTCGCTGCCGGTTCAGCTGGTCGTCCGGGACTCCACCGGTCCCGTCCCCGTCTCCTGATCCGGGGCACGCTTCGTTCCGGTCTGGCAGGTTGACCTCACCACCTGACCTGGCGCCGGGATCCGTTCATTCGCCTCGGTGGGGCGGCCCGACTTTCCAGCAATCGTTCGCACCATGCATCGCGGTGTCCTGTGGATCTCCTTCCCGAGAATGTTCATCAAGTCCGTGCGGTGCTTGACAGAACACGCCGAACGGAGGAGGCTGCCACGTAGCGCAATCGTTTGTATTCCTCGCGACAATCGTGTCGTCCGACCTCGTCGACGAGGGGCAGGAACGGCGCGTGACGCAGGAGGTCACGTGAGCGCCTGAGGTGTTGTCAGTGTCGACCGACCTTGGTTCGCCGATCTTCCGGCGGGAAATGGTGAAGAAGATGGCTCAGTCAAAGAGAACTGCCCGTGCAGCCACGGGTGCCGCCGCGACGGCCGCGCTCGTGGTGCTCGCCGCCTGCGGCGGCGGGGACTCCGCGGAGAACGGCGGCGGAGACGGTGGAGACGGCGAGGAGGGCGGCGCGCTGGTCATCGCCGGGCCCGAGCCGCTGGACAACTGGGACCCGCTCCAGCAGGCCAACCCGGCATACATGTCCATGGTCTTCGACACGCTCATCGCCTGGAACGCCGACGGCAGCGGCTTCGAGCCGATGCTCGCCACGGAGTGGGAGCAGACGCCGGAGCACATCGAGTTCGTGCTGCGGGACGACGCGGTCTTCCACGACGGCACGCCGATCGACGCCGATGCGGTCGTGCAGAACATCGAGCGCATCCGGGACACGCCGCACAACTCCCAGGCCGTGTTCGCCAACGTCACCGAGATCGTCGCGGTCGACGAGACGACCGTCCGCCTCGAGCTGTCCGAGCCGACCGGAGGCATCCTCGAGACACTTGCCGACTGGCCCGGCTCGATCGTCGCCCCGGCGACGATCGAGGAGGGCAGCTTCCGCGAGCCCATCGGCTCCGCCGCGTTCCAGTACAACGCCGACGAGTCCCGGATCGGCTCCGAGATCGTCGTCGATGCGTTCCCCGACTACTACAACGCCGACGAGGTCGGCCCCAGCAGCGTCACCTACCTGGAGATGACGGAGCCCGAGCAGCGCTTCAACGCACTGCAGACCGGCCGGGCCAACGTCATCTACGGCGAGGGTGGCCAGATCGACCAGGCCGAGGCCGAGGGCATGGACGTCGTCGTCTACCCCAAGGTCCAGTGGGCGGCGATGCTGTCCGACGTCGAGGGCGTGTTCAGCGACGTCAACGTCCGGCAGGCCGTCTGCCACGGCATCAACTCGCAGCAGTTCCTCGACGCGCACTACTCCGGGCACGGCGAGACCGCGAGCCAGATCTTCCGGGAGGGCACCTCGGGGTTCAACCCCGATGTGGACAACCTCTACCCCTACGACGTCGACGCCGCGATCGCACTCCTCGAGGAGGCGGGAAACCCGGACGTCGAGTTCACGCTCCCGACCCCGGACGAGTACCAGCCGATCTATCAGGTGTTCGCCTCCCAGATGGAGGAGATCGGCATCACGGTCAACCTCGACGTCATGCCGTTCGGTGAGTTCATCTCGACGTACAACAACGGCGAGGCGCCCATGATCCTCTTCAGCAACCTGGCCGCCCACGGTCCCTACGCCTACTACCTCACGCGCTACGCGCCGGAGTCGGGCCGCAACGCCCACGGCGTGGAGTACCCGGAGCTGCTCGCCGCGGTCCAGGAGGGCGCGGCCGCCGAGGACGAGGAGAGCGCCGAGGAGTCCTACCAGGAGTTCTCGCGGATCGCGCTCGAGGAAGCTTACGACTGCGGCCAGTTCTACCTCACGGGCATCTGGATCTCCGACCCCGAGGCTGTCTCGGGTCTCGAGGCCATCCCCGGTCGGATCGACACCTTCAACTACATGGACGTCGAGATCAGCGGCTGACCCATGCCCTCGACGATCGACCATCCTGCCGTGCCGGCCGTCCCGCCGTCCTCGTCGCGCCTCCGGGTCGCGGGGACGGGCGGGGCGGTCCGCACGGCCTGTCGGACGGGTGACCACGCATGCTGAAGATGATCCTCAACCGGCTCGCGCTGATGATCCCGGTGCTGATCGCCGCCTCGATCTTCGTCTTCGTCCTCGCCAAGCTCATGCCGGTCGACCCGGCGCGCGTGCTGCTGGGCGACGGCGCGACCGACGCGCAGGTCGCCGAGGTCCGCGCCGAGCTCGGGCTCGACCGCTCCTGGCCGGTCCAGTACGGGAGCTGGCTGTGGAATGCCGTCCAGGGCGACTTCGGAGACTCGGTGTACGCCAACTGGCCGGTCGCCGAGCTCATCGGTGACAGCGTCGGCGTCACCATCTCCCTGTCGATCGCCGGCATCGCCTGCGCCGTCGTCCTCGGCCTGGGGCTGGGCACGATCGCCGGGCTGCGGGCCGGGTCGTGGGCGGACCGCGTCATCTCGGTGATCAACGCCCTGTGGATCGCCGTCCCGAACTTCTGGGTCGGCCTGCTGCTGGCCATCCTCCTCGGCGTCCAGCTGGGATGGCTGCCGGTCTCCGGGTACACCGAGATCACCGAGGACCCGGTGGAGTGGGCGCGCTCGTTGATCCTGCCCGGCATCGCGCTCGGCCTCAATCCCGCAGCGGTCATCGCGCGTCAGACTCGCGGCGCGGTGCGCGACATGTCGAACAGCCAGTTCGTCACCGCACTGCGCTCGCGAGGGATCAGCGAGAACCGGATCGTCAACCGCTACATCTTCAAGAACTCGATGGTCCCCGTCGTCGCCACCATCGGGATCCAGGTGCCGATCATCGTCGGCGGCACCCTCGTCGTCGAGAGCGTGTTCTCGCAGCCGGGCCTGGGCACCGAGCTCACCCGGGCGGTCCAGCGCTCCGACCCGTTCCTGCTGCAGGCAGGAGTCCTGATCATCGTCGTCTTCGTCCTGCTCCTGAACCTGGTGGTGGACATCGTCTACCGCGGGATCGACCCCAGGATCCGGGCGAGCTGAGCGTGAGGTGCGTCACTCGTGAAAAGCCGTAGCTCCGTCCTCCTGTGGGCCTGCCTCGTCGGCCTCGGGCTGATCACCGTCGTGGCGGTGACGGCCCAGTGGTTGGCGCCGTACGATCCGTCCCGGCTCAACGTGGGGCCCGGCCTCGCCCCGCCCAGCGCGGATCACCTGCTCGGCACCGACCAGCTGGGGCGTGACGTCTTCTCCCGGCTGCTGGGCGGTGCACAGACCGCGATGCTCGCCTCCGTCCAGGCCGTCGCCATCGCGATGAGCGTCGGCGTCAGCCTCGGCATCGCGTTCACCTACTGGGGCGGGTGGTGGGACCGCATCGGCACCCGCGTCGCCGACGTCATGCAGTCCGTGCCGGCACTGCTCTTCGCGCTGGCCTTCATCGCCGTGTTCGGCGCCGGACTGACCAACGCGATGACCGCCGTGGGCATCGTCTTCATCGACAGCTGCTACCGGGTGACCCGGGCGATGGTCCTCTCGCAGAAGGAGATGCTCTACATGGACGCGGCGCGGGTCACGGGACTCCCGTGGTACGTCGTCGTACGGAACCTCCTGCCCAACATCGCCGGCCCGCTCATCGTGCAGGGGTCCGTGCTGCTCGGCGTCGCGCTGCTCATCGAGTCGATGCTCAGCTTCATCGGCGTCGGGGCGAGCCCGGACCAGGTCAGCTGGGGTCTCATGCTTGACGAGGCCCGCGGCGAGCTCTACAACCACCCGCTCCTCGCGATCGTCCCGGGCATCGCGATCACCGTGGTGATCCTGCTGTTCAACCTCACCGGCGACGCGCTGGGCGACCGGCTGTCCGTGCGCAGGGTGCGAGGCGGCATCGACGTCGTGCCCGCCCCGGCGGGGGCCCCGGACCCGCTGGAGGACGCCTACGACGACGAGGACGACGAGACGGCCTCCGTCGGTGCGGAACGGACCGAGTTCATCCCGCTCGCGGACTCGGAGAAGGGTGACCTGCTCACCCTCGAGGGGCTGACCGTGCGGGCCCCGCGCGGGTCGGAGGGTATCGAGCTCATCTCCTCGATCGGGCTGGGGATCAACCGTGGCGAGATCTACGGCCTCGTCGGTGAGTCGGGCTCGGGCAAGTCGGTCACCGGTAAGGCGATCGCCGGCCTCCTGCCGCCGGAGCTCAAGGTGACGGCGGGCTCGATCATGCTCGAGGAGGAGGAGCTCGTCGGTCTGCCGGCACAGCGCATGCGGGCGATCCGCGGTGCGCGCATCGCGATGGTGTTCCAGAACCCCATCTCCAGCCTGTCACCGACCCACACCGTGGGCGCCCAGCTCGTCGACGCGGTGCGGGCGCACCAGAAGGTCTCGGCCCGGGCCGCCGAGGCCCGGGCGCGCGAGCTGCTCTCCCTCGTCGGCGTCCCCAACGCGACGGGGCGGCTCAAGGCCTACCCGCACCAGTTCTCCGGAGGCATGGCCCAGCGCGTCGGCATCGCCGCGGCGCTGGCGAGCGATCCCGAGCTGCTCATCGCGGACGAGCCCACGACGGCGCTCGACGTCACCCTGCAGGCCCAGGTGCTCGACCTCCTGGTGGACCTGCGCGACCGGCTGGACATGTCGGTCCTGCTCATCACGCACGACATGGGTGTCGTGGCCAGCACGTGCGACCGCGTCGCGGTCATGTACGCCGGCCAGATCGTCGAACGGCGCACCACCGCCGAGCTCTTCAGCCGGCCGCGTCACCCGTACACCGAGGCCCTGCTCAACGCCCTGCCCGCCGAGGGCACCGAGACCCAGGACCGGCTCCCCACGATCCCCGGAACCGTCCCGCCCGCGTGGGACTGGCCCACCGGCTGCCGCTTCCACCCCCGGTGCGAGTTCGCGACGCCGGACTGCGCGGTGGGCCGGATACCGATGACCGACAATGCCCGATGCATCCGCGTCGACGAGCTCGTCCTGGAGGGACCTGCCCATGAGCGCTGACCAGCTGCTCGAGGTCGAGGACCTCAGCATCACCTTCCGGCTCCCGGGGGAAGGGATCGGCCGACGCCGCACCCTGCACGCCGTGCGCGACGTCAGCTTCACCATCGGGGCCGGCGAGATCTTCGGCCTCGTGGGGGAGTCCGGCTCGGGCAAGTCGACCACCGGGCGGGCCGTCCTTCGGCTCGTCGACCGGGCGTCCGGTGCCATCCGCTTCGACGGCACCGACATCTCGAGCTTCGGGCGCCGCACGCCGCTGAAGTACCGCAGCGACGTCCAGGTGATCTTCCAGGACCCGACCTCCTCGCTCAATCCCCGCCAGACGGTCCGCGAGAGCCTGAGCCAGGTCGCCCGACGGCACGTGAGCACCGATGCCCAGGCGGTCGAGGCAGCGGTGGTCGAGGCGCTGGAGCACGTCGGGCTGTCCGAGCACCACCTCGACCGCGTGCCGAACGAGCTCTCCGGCGGGCAGTGCCAGCGGGTCGCGATCGCGCGCGCCCTCATCATCCAGCCGCGGCTCGTCATCTGCGACGAGGCGGTCAGCGCTCTCGACGTCAGCACCCAGAGCCAGGTCATCAACCTGCTCATGGACCTGCAGCGGGAGACCGACGTCGCGATGCTCTTCATCGCTCACGACCTCACGGTCGTCAAGCACGTCTCGACCTCTGTCGGCGTCATGTACCTCGGCCGCCTCGTCGAGGTCGGTGAGACCGACGAGGTCTACGCCCGCGCGGCGCACCCGTACACCCGGCTGCTGCTCGACTCGACACTGACCGCGAACCCGAAGGCCAACGCCGCCAAGGGCGGTTGGCGGCCGAGCGCCGGCACCGCGCGCGAGCCGTCCGACGCCCTGCACACCCCGGCCGGATGCCCGTTCAACCCGCGGTGCCCGCTCGCCGTGGACCGGTGCCGCGAAGAGCGGCCCGAGCCGCGGCCCGTGCCCGGGACCAGCCAGATCTCGGCGTGCCACTTCGCCGAGGAGGTCGCCCGCGCGCGCGACCTCGACGAGGCCGTGGCGATGCGGGACGCCGCCATCGGCGCATCCGCTCCGTCCAGCTGAGTCCGTGCCAGACGCCGGGCGCAGTATCGGAGCCCGACACCCACCGCCTGTCCACCAACGACGTATCCGCGCACCGCACAAGGAGATCGACAGATGTCACGCACAGTTGCCGACCTGGTCCTCACGGGTGGGCTCGTCACGACGATGGCTGAGGACGTCACCGGCGTCCCGGCCGAGGCCGAGGCGCTCGCGATCGTCGGTGACCGCATCGCCGCCGTCGGGACCGCGGACGAGATCGACGGATGGACCGGCCCGGACACCCGGATCGTCGACCTGGCCGGCCGCCGGGTCGTGCCGGGCCTCATCGACACCCACGTGCACTTCGCCCGCGCCGGCTTCACCTGGAACGACGAGGTGCGCTGGGGCACGGTGACCAGCCTCGCCGAGGGGCTTGCGCTCATCGCCGAGCGGGCTCGCAGCAGCCCGGCGGGCACCTGGATCATGGTCATCGGCGGCTGGGACCCCGCGCAGTTCAGCGAACGGCGCCACCCCACCCGTGACGAGCTCGACGAGGCCGCGCCCGAGCACCCGGTGATGATCCAGCACCTCTACTCGTACGGGATGCTCAACAGCGCGGCCCTGGCCCGCGTCCCCCTGGCCCGTGCGATCGACGAGGGCATCGACCCCGCCACCGTGGAGACCGACGACGCCGGCACCCCGACGGGTCTCGTCCGCACCATGACCGCGCTCAGGTGGCTCTACGCCCAGCTCCCCGTGCCGAGCCTCGAGGAACAGGTGGCCTCGACCGCCGCGGCCGGACGCGAGCTCGCCACGTTCGGGGTGGTCGGCCTCATCGACGGCGGTGGCGCCAACACGGGCCCCGACGTCTACCGGCCCCTGTTCGAGACCTGGCGCCGCGGCGAGCTCGTGCCGCGCGTGCGCCTGACCGTGCACTCCAGCGGGCCGGGTCGGGAGGAGGAGGACCTCGACGGCATCACCCGGTTCGTGCACCCCCGGCAGGGCGACGAGCGGCTCTCGGTGCTCGGCGTCGGCGAGATCATGATGTGGCCGATGCACGACGGCGTCGACCGCCTCCCGGACCTCGCGCAGGAGCACCGCGACCGCATCGAGGCGATCCTGCGGTCGTGCGCCGAGCGCGGCTGGACCGTGCAGATGCACCTCTTCCGGCCCGAGACCACCGACGTCGTCGTCGACATGTGGCGCCGCATCCACGCGGCCATCCCGCTGAGCGACCTGCGCTGGACGATCGTGCACGGCGAGTCGGTCACGGCCGAGCACGCCGAGGTCCTTGCCTCGATGAGTGCCGGTGTCATCTGCGAGGCCATCCTGCGCATGGAGGGGGAGCACATCGCCGAGCTGTGGGGCGCGGACGCCGTCCGGGCCGCCCCGGACGTCCGCGCGCTCCAGGCCGCGGGCGTCCGCATCGCCGCGGGCTCGGACGGCATGCGCGTCGCGACCTACAACCCGTTCGCCACGCTGCAGTGGCTCACGACCGGTCGCTCGCTGTCCGGCACCCAGATCTGGGACGAGTCCGTGGTGCTCGACCGCCACGAGGCGCTCGCCCTGCTCACCACCCAGGCGGCCTGGTTCTCCTTCGAGGAGGGGAGCAGAGGACGGCTGCAGCCGGGATTCCTGGCGGACGTCGCGGTCCTGGATCAGGACTACCTGGAGGTCGACGCGAGCGAGCTCCCGGCCATCCGAGCGGACCTCACGGTGATCGGTGGGCAGGTCGTCCACGACGCTTCGGCGCACGCGCGATGAGTGTGTGCCGCGCCGGCTCAGGCTCCGGCTCCCCGGTCTCAGTCGGCGTCGAACAGCTCGGGATGCTCCGCCAGCGCCAGTCGGGTGCGGCGGACGTGCAGCCGCTGCACCGCCTGCGCGTCGGTGACGCTTCGGCGTCGGACGGCGTCGACGAGCAGCCGGTGCTCCGCCGTGGTGGTCCGGTCGCGTGAGTCACCCACGAGCAGGGCGTAGGCGCGCCGGTAGTGCTGGGTCGTGTTCCACAGCCGGTGGACGAGGTCGATGACCATGCCCGGGCGCGCCGCGCTGAAGCTGAGCAGGTGGAACTCCCGGTCGAGCTGCAGGAACGTCTGCAGGTCGGCGCCCTCCATCTCGTCGGCCAGCTCGTCGAGCCGGTCGATCGTCTCGGCGTCGAGGTGGGGGAGCGACTGCTCGATGAGCAGCGGCTCCACCTGCTCGCGGATGAGGTACGCGTCCGTGCACTCCTGCAGGCTCAGGCTCGCGACCCAGGCGCCCGAGCTCGCGACCAGCCGGACCAGTCCCTCCGCCTCGAGCTGGCGCAGGGCGTCCCGCACCGGCAGCCGGCTCGCGCCGAAGTACTCCGCCACCTCCTCCTGCCGGACGCGGTCCCCGGGCCTGAGCTCGCCGGCGAGGATGCGCTCGCGCAGACCGGCGACGATGCGGGCGGAGGCGGTCCTGTCCCTGACGGTCATCCCGGGCCTACGCGGTCGGGTCGGCCGGGTGCCACAGCTTCGTGGGCGCCGTCTTCTCGTAGGCCTTCCCGTTCGGGAAGCTGACGAGCTCGAGCTGCATGCCCCACGGGCTGAGGAAGTAGACCCATCGCTGGCCCGTGCTGTGGCTGGTGCTCGCGGTGGGCTCGCCGAGCACGCGGATGCCATGGGCGCGCAGGTGCTCGACCCCGGCGTCGAGGTCCTCGACGTAGAACGCCAGGTGGTGCCCGCCGATGTCGCTGTTGCGGGGCTGGGGCGCCTGCGCGCCCGGCGTCTCGTACTGGAAGATCTCGAAGTTGGGGCCGGTCCGGCACCGGTAGAAGCGCAGCTCGCGCATCACTGCGCGCGCGTCGACGCCCAGGTGCTCGGTCATCCAGTCGTCGTCGTGCTGGTACGGACCGAGCGAGTAGATCCGCTCGCAGCCGATGACGTCCACGAAGAACCGCTCGGCCTCCTCGAGGTCGGGGACCGTGAAGCCGATGTGCTCGGTACCGACGAGTCCGGGAAGTCCTGCCATGACCGACTCCTTCGTAATGTATACATTGGCGCTCGATCACCGTGGTCATTCATGGTGATCACGCGGCCCTGGTCTTGTCATCGTATCCAATGCTCACGTAATCTGGTCAAGGTCTAGAGCACGTCGTCTTGCCTGACCGCCGTTCGAGGGAGAACGCTCCGATGCCCCGACTTGTCCCGCTCGAGCCCGAGGTCTCCTGGGTCGAGCTGTCCACCACCGCAGAGGACTGGCGCGCCGCCGACCCCGGCCTGCTGGCCACGATGCTCGGCCAGATGCACCTCATCCGGGCGTTCGAGGAGACCGTCCTCGAGCTCGCCGGCGAGGGGCTCGTCCACGGCCCCGCACACTCGAGCATCGGCCAGGAGGGGGGCGCCGTCGGGTCCGTGGTCGGGCTGCGATCCTCCGACGGCGTCAACGGCTCCCACCGCGGCCACCACCAGTTCCTGGCCAAGGCCATCGGCCACGTGGCGCCGGACGGACTCAACCTGGAGAGTCTCGTCGACGACGAGATCCGGACCGTCCTGCGCCGCACGCTCGCCGAGATCCTCGGGCTCGCCCAGGGGTTCTGCCGCGGCCGGGGCGGGTCGATGCACCTGCAGTGGCACGAGGCCGGCGCACTGGGCACCAACGCGATCGTCGGCGGCGGCGTCCCGCTCGCCGCCGGCAACGCATGGGCCCAGCGCCACGCCGGAACCGACGACGTGACGATCTCCTACTTCGGGGACGGCGCCGTGAACATCGGCTCGGTGCTCGAGTCGATGAACCTCACGGGCGCCTGGGACGTCCCGCTGTGCTTCTTCGTGGAGAACAACCTCTACGCCGTCTCCACGACCGTGGCCGAGGCGACCGCCGAGCCGCGGCTCTCGGGCCGCGGCCCGGGCTTCGGCATCCCCTCGTGGCGGGTCGACGGGATGGACCCGCTCGCCGTCCACCTCGCGACGCAGGCCGCGCTCGAGCACATGCGCGCCGGCAACGGGCCCACGGTCGTCGAGGCCGAGGTCTACAGGTTCTTCCACCAGAACGGCCCGTACCCGGGCAGCGCGTTCGGGTACCGCACCAAGGACGAGGAGGCCGGCTGGCGTGCCCGCGACCCCCTGGAGCGCGTGGCCACCGAGATGCGGACGCTCGATCTCGTCGACGACGAGGCGGTCCAGGCGGTGCGGCGTCAGGCGACCGAGGCGATGACCGACGTCGTCGCCGAGCTCCTCGAGGCCGACCCCGACGGAAAGCCGGGCACCCGCCGCATCCGACCCGACCTGTGGCCGAGCACCGACTTCGTCGACGTCGGTGTGCGCGGCGACCTCAGCGAGGTCGAGGGCGCGCGGACCGAGGAGCAGGAGACCTTCGGCGGGGACCTGAGCCGGGGAAGGTTCATCGAGGCGGTCGCCCGCGTGATGGACCGGAGGATGGGAACCGACGAGCGCATCGTCATCCTCGGCGAGGACGTCCACAACCTCGGCGGCGGCACCAACGGTGCGACGAAGGGACTCGCCGCCGCCTACCCCGGGCGCGTCCTCGGGACGCCGATCAGCGAGAACGCCTTTGCCGGCCTCGGCGGCGGGATCGCGCTCGACGGGCGCTTCGTCCCCGTCGTCGAGTTCATGTACCCCGACTTCCTCTGGGTGGCCGCCGACCAGGTCTTCAACCAGATCGCCAAGGCCCGGCACATGTTCGGCGGCGACAACCCGGTCCCGCTCGTGCTGCGCACGAAGGCTGCCGCCGGGACCGGCTACGGGTCCCAGCACTCGATGGACCCCGCCGGCATCTTCGCGACCAGTCCGGGCTGGCGCATCGTGGCGCCCTCGACCCCGTTCGACTACGTGGGTCTGATGAACACCGCGCTCGCGCTCGACGACCCGGTCCTCGTCCTCGAGCACGTCGACCTCTACGGCACCCAGGGAGAGATCCCGGTGAGCGACCTCGACTACCAGATCCCCGTGGGCAGCGCGGCCGTCCGCCGCGAGGGCGACGACGTGACGGTGATCAGCTACCTCAGCATGGTCGCGAAGGCGCTGGAGGCGGTCGACGAGGTCGGTGTCGACGCCGAGGTCATCGACCTGCGCTGGCTGGACCGGGCGAGCATCGACTGGGAGACGATCGGGCGGTCGATCAGGAAGACCAACGCCGTCCTCGTCGTCGAGCAGGGAGCGGTCGGGACGTCCTACGGCGGCTGGCTCGCGGACGAGATCCAGCGGCGCTACTTCGACCACCTCGACCAGCCCGTGGCGCGCGTGACCGGCGCCGAGGCGTCGCCGTCGATCTCGAAGGTCCTCGAGCGAGCGGCGATCGCAGGCACGGAAGAGGTCGTCGCGGGTCTCAGGCGCGTCGTCGACGGATTCGGTGGTTGAGATGGCGACCGTCATCAGGATGCCGGGAGTTCTCGCCAGCATGACCGAGGGCATCGTGGCCGGCTGGCAGGTCGCCGAGGGCGACGAGGTCGTCCAGGGAACCGTTCTCGCCGAGATCGAGACCGAGAAGGCCCTCGTCGACTTCGAGTCCGAGGACGCGGGCGTCATCGGCAGGCTTCTCGCCGCCGAGGGGGACACGGTCCAGGTCGGCGAGCCGATCGCGATCCTGCTCGCCGAGGCCGGTGAGGCCTACGAGCTCTCCGAGCTCGTCGACGTGCCGCCGGGCGACGGCGAGGCGCAGGGTGGTGATCGTGCGCGTGGCGACGGCGAACAGCCCGACGGCGAGCGGCTCGACGACGAGACGCCGACACCCGCGCGCCGGGCGAGCGGCGCCGACGGTGCCGATGCCGCGCGCGACCTGCGGGAGGCACCTGCGGGCGCGCCCCCCGAGCCATCCGCCCCGCTCGCCGAGAGGGATGCCCGTCCCGGCGGGCGGATCTTCATCAGCCCGATCGCCCGCAAGATGGCGCGGGAGCGTGGTATCGACCCTGCTCGGCTGACCGGGTCGGGACCTGGCGGGCGGATCACGCGGCGGGACGTCGAGGCGCAGGCCGCACAGCTCGCCGCCGCGTCGCCGGCGCCCCGTGAGGAAACGACCCCGGCCGCTGCCGGAGCGGGTGCCGGGGCGGCTGTCGCCGGGGTGACCTCCGACGCCGTCGAGGACGTCCCGGTGAGCGGCATGCGCCGCGCCATCGCCCGGCGCCTCACCGAGTCCAAGTCCACGGTGCCGCACTTCTACGTCACCGAGGAGTGCCGGGTCGACGCCCTGCTCGCCCTGCGCCGCCAGGTCAACGAGTCGCAGGGCGTCAAGGTCTCGGTCAACGACTTCGTGCTCAAGGCGGTCGCCGCGGCGATGGCGGCCGTGCCGGACGTCAACGTGACCTGGGGCGGGGACGTCATCCACCGGTACCGGGGCGTCGACGTCGCGGTCGCCGTCGCCACCGACGGCGGGCTGGTCACGCCGGTCGTGCGCGGGGTCGAGCAGATGCCGATCAGCGCACTCGCCACCTCGGTGTCCGAGCTCGCCGGGCGAGCCCGGGCCGGACGCCTCAAGCAGGACGAGATCGAGGGCGGCAGCTTCACGGTGTCGAACCTCGGGATGTTCGGCACGCGAGAGTTCAGCGCCATCCTCAACCCGCCGCACGCCGGGATCCTCGCCGTCGGTGCGGCGCTGGAGCAGCCCGTGGTCGAGGACGGTCAGGTCATCGTCGGTACGGTCATGCGCTGCACGCTCTCGGCCGACCACCGGGCCGTGGACGGCGCGCTCGGGGCGCGGTGGATGCAGGAGTTCCGCAGGGCGATCGAGAGCCCGCTGGCGCTGCTCGTGTGAGCCGTGTGGGGGCGCCGGCCCGCTGCAGGCGCCCCCACGAGCACGGCGAGCTGCGTCCGTTGACACGTCATGACACCGCTCGTAGGCTGATACCGCAAACGTTTGCGAACCGCCTAGCACAGTTCGCACCCCGCCGGAGAGCATCGCCGCTCGCGCGGACCTGCGTGCCGCGAGCATCACCCGAGACCGAGCACCCACCACCGCCGCGGCGGCCCCACCAGGAGGTAGAGCAGCATGACCGAGGTACCCGCCCCCCGTCGCACCGGCAATGCCGAGGTGATCCACCACGAGGGCTACGACGAGACGATCGTCAGCCCGTTCGTCCCGGCGATCCGCGCCGTCGACGGCGCACGCCTCGTCTTCATCAGCGGGGTCACCGGAGCTCCCGTCTACCACGACCATCCGCACGTCGCCGAGGTGTTCGACAGCATGCCGATGGACGCGAAGGGGCAGGTGACCAACGCGTTCGACCACCTGGACCTCGCCCTGAGAGCAGCCGGGTGCGACCGGCACGACGTCGTCAACATCATGCGCTTCTTCACCGACGTGGACGCGGACCAGGACGTGGTGAACAAGCACCAGGGGGAGTGGTTCGGCGGGCACGTCCCGACCAGCACCACCGTCGAGGTGACCAGGTTGGCCACCGACCCCCGCCTGCGCTTCGAGTTCCACGTGGTCGCCGCGGCGCCCGCCGGCGTGTAGAGAGACACGGCCAGAGAGACTCGTCCACCACTTGACTTTGCCCTGTGACCCAACGAGAATTGCAATCGATTGCTGAAGGGGCAACGACGCCCTCAGCCAGGTCTACGAAGGAGAACCACCGTGAGTGACTCGAAGCCCACCGTCGGCTGGATCGGCGCCGGACGCATGGGGTTCCAGCTTGTCAAGCGACTCCTGGCGGCCGGGTACGACGTCGCCGTCTACAACCGCACCCGCTCCAAGGCCGAGCCGCTGACCGAGTTCGGGGCGACCGTCGTCGACCGACCGGTCGACCTCGCCGGGCGTGACGTCGTCTTCAGCATGGTGGCCGCGGACAAGGACCTCGGCCAGGTCATGCAGGGTGAGGACGGCCTGCTCACCGACCCGGAGCGCGCGCCCCGGCTGGTCTGCGACTCGTCGACGGTGTCCGTCGAGGCCAGCGCGCCGGTCCGCGCGGCGGTGGAGGAGCGTGGCGGCCAGTTCCTCGCGACTCCTGTCTCCGGCAACCCGGCGGTCATCGCCTCCGGCAAGCTCAGCGTGGCCGCCTCCGGCTCGCGTGCCGCGTTCGACGAGGTCGAGCCGCTGCTGGCCTCGTGGGGTCGTTCCGTCACCTATGTCGGCGAGGGTGATGCGGCGCGCATCGTCAAGATCGCCCACAACGTCTTCCTCGGCGTCGTCATCCAGTCGATGGCCGAGATCACCGTGCTCGCGGAGAAGTCGGGAGTCAGCCGGGCGGACTTCCTGTCCTTCCTCAACGACTCGGTGATGGGCTCGGTGTTCTCCCGCTACAAGACGCCGGCGCTGGTCAACCTGGATTTCACGCCCACCTTCACGAACGTGCTGCTCCAGAAGGACTTCGACCTGGGCCTGGCCGCGGGCCGGGAGCTCGGGGTGGTGATGCCGGTCGCCGGCCTGACCCGCGACCTCGTGGCGCAGGAGGTGGGCAACGGGAACGTCGAGCAGGACTTCGCCTCGCTCGTCCTCACCGTGGCCGGTGGCTCGGGGCTGGACATCCAGTCCGAGGAGGCCGACGTCAGCGACGGCCTCGAGGCCGAGTGATGAGCGGGGTGCACAGCCACCCGCCCGCACGAGGAAAGCTGTTCGCACGTCCGTCCGCCCGGCCCCACGGCGCCCGCGACCTGCCCGCTCCCGGCCAGATGGCGGTGGACTACGAGCATCGGGTCGACATGGACCGGTTGCGGAAGTACCGGCTCGGGCGTGCCAAGGCGGCTCTGGAGGCGAGCGAGTGCGGCGCGTTCCTGCTCTTCGACTTCTACAACATCCGGTACACGACCCAGACGTGGATCGGCGGGGCGCTCGGGGACAAGATGATCAGGTACGCGCTGATCCTGCGGGATCGCGAACCGATTCTCTGGGACTTCGGCTCGGCCGTGCGGCATCACAAGCTGTACAGCGACTGGATGCCGGACGAGCATCACCGGCCCGGGTTCCTCGGCTTCCGCGGTGCGGTCGACCCCGAGGGCGGCGGCCTCATGCGGGACGCGGTCTCCGAGATCAGGTCGATCCTCACGGAGGCGGGTGTCGCCGACGCCCCGCTCGGGCTGGACATCGTCGAGCCGCCGTTCCTGTTCGAGCTCGAGCGGCAGGGCATCCGTGTGGCCGACGCCCAGCAGTCGATGCTCGATGCGCGCGTGATCAAGAACCAGGACGAGATCATGCTGCTCAATCAGGCCGCGGCGATGGTCGACGGCGTCTACCAGGACATCGTGGACGCGCTGCGGCCCGGCGTCCGGGAGAACGAGATCGTGGCGCTGGCCAACGCCCGGCTCTACGAGTACGGCAGCGACCAGGTCGAGGCCGTCAACGCGATCTCGGGGGAGCGGTGCAACCCGCACCCGCACAACTTCACCGACCGCATCATCCGGCCGGGCGACCAGGCGTTCTTCGACATCATCCACTCCTACAACGGCTACCGGACCTGCTACTACCGCACCTTCGGCGTGGGTTGGGCGACCGAGAGCCAGAAGGACGCGTACAAGAAGGCCCGCGAATGGATGGACACGGCGCTCGACTCGATCCGGCCCGGGGTCGGGAGCGACGAGGTGGCGGCGGTCCTGCCCAAGGCGGAGGACTTCGGGTTCGAGAACGAGCTCGCGGCGTTCGGTCTGCAGTTCGCGCACGGCCTGGGCCTCGGTCTGCACGAGCGCCCGATCATCTCCAGGCTCAACTCGATGAAGGACCCGGTGGAGATCCGACCTGGCATGGTGTTCGCCATGGAGACCTACTGCCCGGCCTCGGACGGCACGTCGGCCGCTCGCATCGAGGAGGAGGTGGTGGTGACGGACTACGGGATCGAGGTCCTCACCAAGTTTCCCGCCCAGGACCTTTTCGTCGCCAACCCGTACTAGTGGCGCGGAGTCGTCGAGCCGGCGGACCGAGCTCACCATGAGCAAGGCTCCGTCGCTGGGTCTCCTGCACCTGGCGGTCTTCTGCAGCTCGTTCGACCGCCTCGTCATCGCGCCGTTGCTGCTGGCGATCGCGGACGATCTCGGGATCTCGCTGGCGGATGCCGGCATCATCGCGTCGGTCTATCTCGTGGGCTACGGGGTCATGCAGATCGTGTGGGGCATGGTCTCGGACCGGCTCGGGCGCGTGCGCACCATGCGGCTCGCGCTGCTCCTCGCGGCGGTCGCCGGCATCGCCACCGCGGCTGCGCCGGACGTGGCGACGCTGCTGCTGGCCAGGTTCGTCGCCGGTGGGGCCTTCGCGGCGATCGTCCCCGGCGCGCTCATCTACGTCGGCGACACGGTGCCTGTCGCCCAGCGTCACGGCCCGTTGACGGACGTCATGATGATGACGGCGACCGGCATGGCAGCCGCCACGCTCGTCGGCGCTCTCCTGGCCGATCTCGCGAGCTGGCGGCTGGCCTTCGGGGTCCCCGCCGCGGTCGTGCTGCTGGTGGTCGTGCTGATGTCCCGTCTGCCGGAGGTCGCGGCGCAGGGCGAGCGACTCTCGGTACGGGCAGCGCTCACGCGCGTCCTCGGTAACCGATGGGCGCTCGTCGTGTTCGCGCTGGCGTTCGTCGAGGGTGTGGTGCTGCTCAGCGTGCTCAACTTCCTGCCGACGGTCCTGCAGAACCAGGGGATGAGCACCACGTTTTCCGGGGCCGTCACCGCGGCCTACGGCGTGGCCGTCATCCTGGCCACCCGCGTCGTCAAGGCCGTCGCGGACCGCATGACGCAGGCGCAGCTCGTCGCTGTCGGGGGCGCTTCTGGTGCCGGCGCCTTCGTGGGGCTCGTCATCGACCCCGGCACCGCCGGCGTGCTCATCGCGTGTGTCCTCCTGGCCGGAGCGTGGGCGTTCATGCACTCCACGCTGCAGAAGTGGGCCACCGAGGTCGCGCCCGACGCCCGTGCGACGAGCGTCAGCCTCTTCGCCTCGTCGCTGTTCATCGGCAGCGCGGCCGGAACGGCGCTCGGAGCGGTCTTCGCGGACCGGGGAGACTTCGTGACGTTGTTCGCGATCGGGCTCGGGATCGCCGCCGTGCTGGGAGTCGCGGCGACGGTGCTGCGGGCCCGGAGTGAGTAGGGCGGCGGCTGGTGTTTCACGTCTCGTCGTCGTACAGCTGGGATGCCACGCTCCCGAATGCGGCTTGCTCTGCTGGGCGGCCAGCGTGCTGCAGCGCGCACGCGAGACGAGCGTGATCGACGTTTTCATCCAGAGCGACACGACCTCGGCCAGGAGTGCCCGCCGGGAGGCTGAGCCATGCTCGCGTGGGTCGAAGCTGACCACTAGTCGAGTCTCCGGCCCCGCGCTGTGCATCACGGCGATGTGCGCACTGGCCGCCCGATCGCGAACGATCACGGTCATATCAACCGAGTACCGACCGTAAAAAGTGCGTCGATCAAGCGTCGCGCGAGAACACAGAAATGCCCATGGAGCAGTCCCGTCGTCGCGGTGATTTCAAAGCCGTCATTGTACCCGGACGGGTACTTACTGGTCGTGACCAGAGTCCCTAATGTCGGGTCTCACGCCGTAAAGCGAGCTGTAGCAATGACGCTTAGACCACTACGCGACGGAGATACCCGTATGGCTCATTCACCGCCCGACTCTTCGACAGAAGCACACACGGAGCGTGACGAACACGATGTTGAGGAGCTTGAGGCGGCGGTACCGCTGGGCGACCTGATCGTCCGCGGAGTGTTCGTGCTGCTCGGGGTCCTGGTCGCGCGCCGGGGCTTCGAGCTCGGCCTGTCGACCGAGAACGGATCGCTCGGCGCTGGAATGTTGCCCGCTGTCGTCGGCTCGACCATGGTGGTGCTTGCTGCTGCGCTCCTGCTCGGCGCGGTCGCCAAGCGGATGCGAGCTACGACGACAGAATCGAGTGACTCCGCCGTTGATCAGCCGATGGCTCCTCGGGACGACGGTCGGCGGGAGATCGCAGAGACGCTTCCGATGACGGACGAGGCCCCGGAAGCGGATGCGGTGTGGAAGCGCTGGATCAATGTGGCAGGACTGGTCGCACTGGCCGCAGCGATTCCGCTGATCGGGTTGGCTCCGGCCGTAGGCGCCTACGTGCTGTTCGTATCGCTCCTCATCGAACGGTGGAAGATCGTCTACAGCGCGTTGTTCGCGGTGATCGTCGGTGGCGCCGTGTGGTTCCTGTTCCAGGAGCTGCTGGCGGTACCGGTCCCCACCGGGACCTTGTGGTGATCGGCGATGACTGAGATTCTTCTTGGCTTCGAGACTGCATTCACAGCGACGAACCTTCTCTACTGCCTCATCGGCGTTACGCTCGGCACCGTCATTGGTATGCTCCCCGGCCTCGGCTCCGCTTCGGGAGTCGGTCTGCTCCTTCCGCTGACCTTCGGCCTCGAGCCGGTGACAGCGATCATCATGCTGGCCGGGATCTATTACGGCGCCCAGTACGGCGGGACGATCTCATCGGTCCTGATCGGAGCACCGGGCGAGGCCGCCACGGCCGTCACGGTTCTCGAGGGACACCAGATGGCCCGACGCGGACGAGCCGGCCAGGCCCTGGCGATCGCGGCCATCGCCTCGTTCGTCGCCGGCGTGCTGAGCCTTGTCGTGGTCATGTTCGTCTCACCGTTGCTCGCCAACGTCGCACTGCAGTTCGGCCCCCCCGAGATGGTGGCAGTCATCCTGCTGGCGTTGGTCGCCACCGTCGGGTTCACCGCTGGAGGGCGAACCAAGGGTCTGCTCTGCCTCGGTCTGGGTCTGGTCGTCGCGACCGTGGGCATCGACCCCGTGCTGGGGACAGAACGATTCACGTTCGGCCGCATCGAGCTGCTTGGCGGCCTGGGGTTCATCGAGGTCGTGATCGGGGTGTTCGCGATCGCGGAGATTCTCCGTAACGTGTCCGCCCGCCACTCCCCGCAGGTCGCTCGCCCGAGCTGGGGCGAGATGATGCTGTCCAAGAACGACCTCAAGGTCAGCACGGCCCCCATCGTGCGAGGATCCGGCATCGGCACCGTCATGGGAGTTGTACCCGGCGCCGGCTCGACCCTCGCGTCGTTCGCGAGCTACGGCGTCGAGCGAACCGTCGCGAAGGGGAAGGGCTTCGGGAAGGGAGCCATCCAGGGTGTGGCCGGTCCGGAAGCGGCGAACAACGCCGGCGCCAACGGATCGTTCATCCCCACGCTATCGCTCGGGATCCCCGGCTCGGCGACGACGGCAGTCCTGCTCGGCGCGCTCACGCTTCATGGAATCCAGCCCGGACCACTTCTCATCGAGCAGCAGCCTGTCCTCGTGTGGGGCGTGCTCGCCTCGTTCCTCATCGGTAACGCGATCCTGCTCATTCTGAACCTGCCGCTCGCACCGCTGTTCGCCTCGGTTCTCACGGTGCCTTACAAGCGCCTGTATCCCGTAATCCTGGCGGTCTGCATCATCGGCGCGTATGCAGTCGAGAACTCCATGACCGGCGTGTGGGTCGCCGTGGCGTTCGGCATTGTCGGCTACTTCCTTCAGAAGTACGACTACCCCCTACTGCCGTTGATCCTCGGCCTGATCCTTGGACCGATGCTTGAGCAGGGGCTCGCACAGTCGGTGCAGATGGGTGGGGGCTCCTACGCCATCTTCGCGGACCGTCCGCTCGCGCTCGTGTTCCTCGCTCTCACTGCGCTCGCCCTCGTCCTGCCGCCCGTGGTGCGCGGGATCCGGTCCCGGCGCACCAGGTCCGCAGACAAGCTCGTGAGCAGGTAGGGCCCGTGCGCTGAGGACCACCGAGATCACGTTGAACGACCGCAGAACACATATCTCTGACGACGAAGACATTCACACGATTGGCGAGGAAGACTGTAATGACACGGAACTTGCGGGGAATCACCATGCCGGCCTCGATCGGCGCCCTTGCGCTGGTGCTGGCAGCCTGCTCCGGGGGAGACGCCGATAGCGGTGAGACCTCGGACGGGGAGTGGTCACCTGAGCAGGACGTCAGTTTCATCGTGCCGGCCAATGCCGGCGGCGGTCAGGACATCTTCGCTCGGTCGATGGCCGACTCCTTCTCGCAGACCGACGACGACGTCACCGTCGTGGTGGAGAACAGACCCGGTGGATCGAGCGCGACAGGTTCGTCCTACGTGCAGCAGCAGGAGGGCGATCCTCACTTCCTCCTGACCGCCACGATCTCGACGTTGTCCCTGCCTATCACCACGGACGTCAGCTACACCTGGGAGAGTTTCACGCCGATCGCCATGGTCGGGACGGATGTCTCGATCGCGGTGGTTCGAGCAGACTCGGGGTGGGACTCCCTCGAAGGGGTGATCGACGACTCGAGCGAGGTCCGCGCTGGTGTTGCAGGGCAGGACGGGCCGGACTCCGTGACCCTGGACGTGCTCATCGGTGAGACGGGCTCCGAGTTCGACCGCGTCGTCTTCCAGTCGGGAGCCGAGATCGTGACCGCGATCCTGGCGGGAAACATCGAGATGGCGGTCGTCAATCCCAACGAGGTTGCCGGCCAGCTGGAGAGCGGGGACCTCGTTGCGGTGGCGGTGTTCGCCGACGAGCGGTACCCGGAGGACAGCGCGCTGGGCGACATCCCCACGGCGGTGGAGCAGGGGTACGACGTCTCGGTGAGCCAGCTGCGCGGCGTCCTCGCCCCGGCCGGCATCACCGAGGAGCAGCGCGCCTACTGGGAGGACATGGTCGAGGCGTACACGGAGTCCGAGGCCTACGACTCCTACATCGAGTCGTCGCTGCTCCAGCCGGAGTTCCTCACGGGCGATGAGTTCGAGAGCTACCTCGGCGAGCAGGTCGAGCTCCTGGAGGGCGTCCTCGCCGAATGAGTCATCGATCGAGCATGTCACTAGGTATCTAAGGAGAGTTCATGGTTGAGATCGTTGCCGCCCGAAGCTGGATCCTGCGCATCCCCCTTCCCGGTGACCACGTCGTCGGTGACGAGAACAACTGCAATGTCGCTGGTGTCACCCTCGAGACCGCCGACGGTCACATCGGACGCGGTTTCGGCTTCACCGTGGAGTGGGACGGCAGCGAGGCCATCCGCAGCATCATCGACATGGTGCTCCTTCCGGCCGTGATCGGCCGGAGCAGCCACGACGTCGCGGACATCTGGAACACGAGCATGCTCAGGATCGACCGTGTCCGGCGTGGCCTCGCGTCGATCGCGATCGGCGCGGTCGACATGGCCCTGTGGGACCTGGCCGCTGTCGAACGTGGCATTTCGCTGGCCGACCACGTCGGCAAGGTGCGCGCCTCTGTCCCCGCCTACTCGAGCGGGCAGTTCGCACCGACACTCCCGATGGAGAAGGTCATCGAGAATGTCCACAAGCAGATGGAGATGGGACTGACGGCGGTCAAGCTCCGCGTGGGGATGGACCCGGAGAAGGACCTCAGCCGCGTCTCCGCGCTGCGGTCCGAGTTCGGCGACGCGTTGCGCATCATGTGCGACGCCAATCAGCGCCTCGTCCTGCCCGAGGCGATCTGGCTCGGTCGGCGTCTCGCTGACCTCGGCGTGTACTGGTTCGAGGAGCCCATGCCCGCCCGGGACGTCGATGGCCACGTTGCCCTCGCCAAGGCCATCGACGTGCCGATCGCCGTCGGCGAGCACCTCCAGAGCGCCGGCGAGTTCAAGGAGTACGCCCGGCGCGGCGCTGCCCACCTCCTCCAGCCCGACGTCGGACAGCTCGCCGGCCCGACGGAGTTCTTCCAGATCTCGGAGATGGCTCGGTCCGAGGGCGTCGCGCTCGCGCCCCACTTCCTGCCCGAGATCCACATCCACCTCATGGCGGCCTACCCCAATGCCGCCTACCTCGAGCAGTTCCCGTGGGTCGACAAGTGGCTCGTCAGCCCGCTGCAGTTCGAGAACGGCCACGCGCTCATTCCCGACACCGTCGGCCATGGCTTCGAGCTGGTGCCCGACGCGATCGAGCAGTTCCTCGTCGCAGGGCGGTGGGACTGATGACCGCAGGTCTGGTCCTCGTCGGTCAGGACCAGTTCCGACGTTCGCTCGTCGAGGACGCCCTTGAGGAGGCGGGCCTCGAGCGGGCGATGCTCGGTGAGCCCGGTGAGGCGGCCGATCAGCTGCTTGAGCGTGCGGTCGCGCTTATCGTCCCACCCGAGCGCCTGCTGTCGGTGGACGAGCTGGAGCGTGCGCGCGAGCTGCGCGCCGTGGTCAGCCCCGTGATCGGCACAGACCACCTGCCGCTCAAGGCCCTGGCACACCGCGGTATCGCGGTGGCCCACGGGGCGGCGCCTGAGAACTATGTCGGGATGGCCGAGGCCGCTGTGGCGCTGACGCTGTCGATCGTTCACCGCATCAAGGCCAAGGAGGCGAACCTTCTTGCCGGTGCGGAACGTCTGATCGACGTCGGTGGACTCCTCGGCACCCGGACCGTCGGTCTCGTGGGGCTCGGCCGAATCGGACGTGCCGTCGCCGAGCGGCTTGCCGCGTTCGGCTGCCGGCTCGTGGGCTCGGACCCGCAGGTGGGCGAGCTGTCCGGCGTCGAGGTGGTGCCGCTCGAGCAGCTGTTGCGCGAGTCCGACGTCGTGTGCGTCCAGGTACCGCTGACGAACAGCACCCGGGCGCTGCTCGACTCGGCGGCGTTCGAGGTGATCAAGTCCGGTGCATTCCTGGTCAACGTCGGGCGCGGCGGGGTGGTGGACGAGATCGCGCTCGCCGAGGCTCTCGATCGTGGACAGGTGGCCGGCGCGGCCGTCGACGTCTGGTCCGAAGAGCCGCCCCCGCCTGACCACCCATTGCTTCGCCGGCCCGACGTCATCGCGACCCCGCACAACGCGGGGCACAGCAACGAGGCCTACGACGGGCTCGCCCTGCTCGCGGTGGACCAGGTGAAGCGCCTGCTCGACGGCCGGGACGCGGTCTATCCCGTCGAGTTGCCCTCGTAAAGCCCACGACTCGGTTCATGCCTCGACGAAAGGCTGTGGTACGTGATGACGATCGGAGACACGACGGAGGAGCTTGCTGTCGTTGAGAAGAGCGGCCACGCGATCGCGTTCCACGACGTGTCCGACGGGTCGCTGCTGGGCCGCGTCGAACTCGGCGCGTACCCGCACGAGATGGTGATCGACGCCGGCCGGAAATACGCGTACGTCGCTCACTACGGCGTCCGGATGTCGGGCGACGCCGGAGCGGGTGGGACGCGCGTGTTCGTCGTCGACCTAGCGGCGAGGAGGCTCGAGCGAACCATCGAGCTGAGCCCGTTCAATCGACTTCACGGAATCGCGATCGACGATCACGACCGCCTCTATGTCCTCAGCGAGGAGAAGGCGATTCTGCTGCGGATCGACGACCCCGCGACGGCCGGGGCACCCTCCGGCGCTGTGGCGACGGGCGGGATCAAGACCCACATGGTGGTGATCAACCGCGCGGGAACCCGGGCCTACGTCACGGGACTGCTCTCGGGGACAGTGAGCGCTGTCGACCCGCACGACGCCTCCGCGCCGCCTCTCGTCGCGGCGCCGGGGCCGCTCCCGGAGAGCTGCGCCCTGAGCAGGGACGAGAAGCAGCTCTATGTGGGGGTTCGCGGCGCCAAGTCGCTGGTCCGGCTCGACGCCGAGACTATGCGGGAGGAGAAGCGGGTGGCCGTGAAGGGAGACCCGCTGCGGGTCTACGTCGTGCCTGGCGACCGCGCGCTCCTGACGACCGACATCGAGAATCGCACTGTCACGCGTTACGACACCGATCTTCGAGAGGTTGACGCCCTGCAGTTCGACGCCATCCCGGCGGGCATCTCGTTCCATCGATCAGAGCCGATCGCCTTCGTGACACTGCTCGACAGGAACCAGGTCGCGATTGTCGACCTCGAGACACTCGCAACCCTGCGGACCATCGCTACAGGCTCGGAGCCGGACGTCACCGCGCTGATCTGACCACCACTGAACGACCGCCCCCTCCCAGCACCAGCCCACCCACAACCGTCGCGACGGCGCGGCGTACCAGGAGGTAGACACATGACGATTCAGTACACGGTCCGTGCCCGAAATCGCAGGCGGACCATTACGCTCGCTGCCGCGAGCACGACCGCACTTCTCCTCGCCGCCTGCACCGGCTCGGACGGAGACGACGACGCGGGCGGGACGGGCGAACAGATCACGCTGCGGTATGCCTTCTACGCCCCACAGGCCTCGTTCCCCGGGGTCCAGATGGACGAGTGGGCGTCCCTGCTCGAAGAGCGGACCGACGGTGCGGTGACGGTCGAGACGTTCGCCGGCGGCACGCTCCTGGCAACAGGCGATATCTACGATGGCATCAACGAGGGCGTCGTCGACGTCGGGCTCGACAGCCCGCACAACGACGCCAGCCGCTTTCCGTTCAGCTCCGTGATGAACCTGCCGCTGGGGATCCCGAACTCTCAGGTAGCCAGCGCCGTGTTCCTCGACCTGATCGAGGAGTTCGATCCCTCCGAGTTCGACGGGTTTCACGTGGTGACCGCGTTCACAACTGAACCGGCCTACGTCCTCACCACGACCGAGGTGACGGGGTCGGACGACGTCGCCGGGCTGGAACTACGTGCGCCTGGTCCGTTCGTCCGCATGGCCGAGGAACTGGGGATCACCCCTGTCAGCCTGCCTGCGCCGGAGCTGGCCCAGGGCCTCCAGACGAACCTGCTCCAGGGATCGCTGTCCTCTCGCGACGTCCTGCAGGACCTCGGTCTGGGGGAGTTCCTCAACTACATGGTCGACTACCCGCTCGGCATCGGCGGCACGTTTGTTGCCCTCATGGACGAGGAACACTACGAGGGGCTCCCCGAGGACGTCCGGACCGAGATCGACACCCTCGTCGAGGAGATGTCGGTGTTCGCCAGCGAGTACCACGACGACGTCAACGTGGCGCAGTCGGTCGAGTGGACCGAGACTGAGCACAGTTTCCAGATCACGGAGCTGAGCGAGGTCGACCGCGCGGAATGGGACCAGATCATGAGCGAGCTCGCTGACGAGTGGGTGGAGGCCAACAGCGGCGCCGACTTCGACTCGCAGGAGGTCCTCGATCGGACTCGTGAGCTGATCGAGGAGCACTCGGGGGGCGAGGGCTGACGTAGGACGGTGGAGCCTCGCGCTCGTCAGCCGGCAGTGCAGATCGCGGTGATCTCGGCCGTAATGGTGATCGGGGGAGGACGGATCTCGAGGGCAGGCCGGCCCCGACGCGCGGGCTCACCTCGTCGGGGCCGGGTCCGGTCTCGTCGGCGGTCCCGCCCAGGCGCAGTCCCGCGAACCTCGGGTGCCAGCGGTAGATCGCCTCGTAGTGGACGGACTCGCGCACGCGGGCGGCGTAGCGCACGGAGTTGACGGCCACGCCGTCGTAGACCCAGCACGACGCGTCGCGGGTGAACAGGTGGTTGGGTAGCGGCCCGAGGATGAGTGCCTCCGGCCCGCGCACGTGCAGCGGGATGGTGTCGACGCCGCCGAGCCGGTCCGCGACTTCTCGGCCCGTGAGGCCGGCGACGAGCACGCCGGCGAGCTCGGCGTCGTCCAGGGCACGGGAGTCCGCTGCACCGAGGCGGTGAGGGAGGACACCATTCGCGCCGGCAGCACGAGGCCGGCACTGCCTCCGTCCGGACGCAAGACGAATCCGGACGCCCCGACGGCTCCCGTACCCTCGCTCCGGTGACCTCCCAGACCCCACCCCCGGCGCACGAGCCCGCACAGGCCCGCGACACCGCATCCTTCCCGAGCCCGACCATCACCCCCGGCACCACCGCCGTCATCACCGGCGGCGCGCGCGGCATCGGCGCCACGTTCGTCGAGGCGTTCGCGGCAGCAGGGGCGCGCGTCGTCATCGCCGGCCACCGCGAGCCGGGACCGGAGCTCGCGGCCCGCCTCACCGCCGAGGGCCACGAAGTCACGTTCCACCCCACCGACGTCGGCTCCCCGGACTCCGTCGCCGACCTCGCCGCCCACTGCGAGAAGCACCTCGGCCACGTCGACGTCCTGCTCAACAACGCCAGCTACTACATGGGCATCGGCTCGAAGAAGTCGTTCGACGACATCACGCTGGAGGAGTGGGACCAGGTCCTGCGGGTCAACGCCACCGGCACCTGGCTGACCATCAAGGCCCTCCACCCGCTCCTGCGCGCGAGCGGCCGCGGCCGGATCATCAACATCGGCTCCACCACCGTCCACGGCGTCCCCTTCAACGCCCACTACGTGGCCTCCAAGGGCGCCGTCCACGCCATCACCCGTTCGCTGGCCAAAGAGCTCGGCGACGACGGCATCACCGTCAATGTCGTCGTCCCCGGCCTGGTGGAGTCGGAGGCGACCCTGGCCGTCAACGACCCCGGCTACCTGCCCAAGGTCGTCGCCCAGCGCGCCATCAAGCGCTCCGAGGTTCCCGAGGACCTCGTCGGTGCCGCGATGTTCCTCGCATCGGAGTCCGCGGGCTTCATCACCGGGCAGAGCCTCATCGTCGACGGCGGCATCGCCTTCAGCTGACCGGTGACGAGCGACATCGCGGCCTCAGCGCTCATCGCAGGCGGCTGGAGTCCCTGAGTCGCCCGTCGCGCCGGCGCCCGCACCCGCGCAGCTGTGGCGGGAGGGGCGGCACATGATGGGCGGCGCATCAGTTCCCGTGCGCCACGCCACCCCGAACATCTCCGTTATATCGATACCTCCCGCGGAGCAACTATCGGCTGCCGCCAGTGACATCTGATCGCGACTGCCGCCGGTGACATCGATCGCGACCTCGCTCGGCCCCACCGCAACCCGCCACCCCTCCGTCTCACGGTGTGAGCAGACGCGGACAGGGGGAATGGAGTGGTCCACCTCGCGCGTTACGGTCCATCGGTTGCCTGATCAGCCGGCCGGCCCGCAGAGGCCGCGGCCTAGGGGCGCCACGTCGAAGGGAGAGCACGTGACGACGCCACGTCATCTGGACCACATCGTGGTCACGACGCCGGATCTCGCCGCCACAGTCGAGGCCGTCGAGCGCGCCACCGGCGTCGCGTCCGAGCCCGGCGGCGCCCACCCGCGCTTCGGCACCACGAACTACCTCGTCTCCTTCGGCGGGGACACCTACCTCGAGCTGCTCGGCATCGACCACGCCAACACCGAGGTCACCTCCGGCCGCCCGTTCCGGCTCGACGACGTCACCACCACCTCAGTCTCGACCTGGGCGATCCACCCCGGCGACCTCGAGGCCGCACGCACCCGCGCGACCGACGCCGGCACCGACCCCGGCGCCCCCTACGACGGCGCACGCCGCACCGAGGCCGGCGAGCTCCTCCAGTGGCAGCTGACCAGCCCGCTGGCCGAGCCCACCGGGCTCGTGCCGTTCCTCATCGACTGGGGGAGCACCACCTCGCCCGCCGCCAGCACGGCCGCTCGCCTCGAGCTCGTCTCCTTCACCGCGAGCCACCCCGAGCCCGGGCCGTACCAGCGCGTGCTGACCGCCCTGGGCACCGACCTCGAGGTCACGACGGGGGAGACCGGGCTCCGGCTCACCGTCCGCGGCCCCGCCGGCGAGATCACCTTCTAGGCCCCCCGGCCACGCGCGCCGCCGAGCCGGCCCGCCGCGAGCACGCCCCACGCCCACGCGCCACCGACCGCACACACCAGCAGCACCACCCACGAGAAGAGGACCATGACGGACACCATGAGGGCAGTCGTCCTGCACGAGCACGGCGAGATCGACGGCCTGACGCTCGAGGAGAACCACCCCCGCCCCGAGGTCCGTCCCGGCTTCGCGGTCGTCAAGGTCCGCGCGACCTCGCTGAACTACCACGACATCTTCACGGTCAAGGGCATGCCCGGCATCACCGTGCCGATGCCGATCGTCCCGGGCCTCGACGTGGTCGGCGAGATCGACGAGCTCGGCGAGGGCGTGACCGGCTGGGCGGCCGGCGACCGCGTGCTCGTCAACCCGCTGCGCGAGACCGGCGAGCTCATGGGCGAGATGGTCGACGGCGGCCTCGCCCAGTACGCCCTCGTCGCCGCCGACCAGCTCATCGCCATCCCCGAGGGCGTGAGCTTCCCGCAGGCCGCCGCCCTGCCCGTCGCCTACGGCACCGCCCACCGCATGATCGTCGGCAAGGACGCCATCAAGGCCGGCGACCGCGTGCTCGTCCTCGGCGCGTCCGGCGGCGTCGGCACCGCCAGCGTCCTCCTGGCCAAGAAGCTCGGTGCCTGGGTGGTGGCCGCCGTCGGCTCCGAGGAGAAGGCTCAGCGCATGCGCGAGCTCGGCGCCGACGACGTCATCAACTACCGCGAGCAGGACTTCTACTCGTGGACCAAGGAGCACCTCGGCAAGCCGAACCGCTTCAACAACACCACGGGCTTCGACGTCGTCGTCAACTTCACCGGCGGCGACACCTGGGCACCCACGCTCAGGAGCACCGCGCTCGGCGGGAAGATCCTCGTCTGCGGCGCCACCGCCGGCTTCGACCCGGTCGAGGACCTGCGCTACATCTGGACCTTCGAGCTGCAGATCATCGGCTCCAACGGCTTCGCCGAGCCCGACTTCGTCGCCCTCCTCGACGACGTCGCCGCCGGCCGCCTCGAGCCCGTCGTCGACGAGGTCCTCCCGCTGTCGCGGGCCGCCGAGGGGCTGGCCCGCGTGCGCGACCGCGGCGTCGTCGGGAAGGTCGTCGTCGACCCGTGGCTCGAGGACGCGCAGCAGTCCGGACCGGTCACCGGGCAGGAGTCCGCGTGAGCCCCCGCGAGCAGCTTCCGCTCCCGAGCCCCGCCGAGGTCGAGGCCGAGCTCCTGCGCAGCCCGTTCCACCGCTGGCTCGGCCTGAGGGTCACCGACGTGACGCGCGAGAGCGTCACCATCGAGGTCGAGGCCCGCGAGGAGTTCATCGCCGACGTCGACGCCGGGTACGTCCACGGCGGCATCCTCGCCACGCTGCTCGACCTCGCCGCCGACTGGGCGCTCGTCGGCGCGATCGGTACCGGCGTGCCCACGATCGACTTCTCCATCTCCTACCTGCGCGCCGCCCACCCCGGCACCCTCACCGTGACGGGGCGCGCCGTCCGTCCGGGTAGGCAGGTCAGCCACGCCGAGGCCGAGGTCCGCGACGCCGACGGGCGCCTCCTCGCCGTGGGACGCGGCTCCTTCCTCTCTTCGGCCGCCGAGCAGGCCCGCGCCGCGGCCGAGGCCCGCCGGGGGGACGCCTCACCCGACCAGGACGCCCGCGCATGACCCTGCCGTCCGACAACCTCGGGACCGCCGTCTCGACCGACCACCCGGGCGCCGAGGCGCTGGTCGAGATCCAGGGCGGCCGGGCCACGCGCTGGACGTACGCCGACCTCGAGACCGCGATCGAGGCCCAGGCCGACCGGTTCGCCGCCGACGGCCACGCCCCCGGCGCGCGCATCGCGATCCTGGGGAAGAACTCGGGCGCCTGGCTCGTCGCCTTCTACGCCGCCCAGCGCGCCGGTCTCGTGCCCGTCCCGGTCAGCCACCGCCTGCCCGCCGACGGCATCCGCTACGTGCTGGAGAACTCCGGCGCCCGCCTCCTGCTCGCCGAGGACCCGGCGGTCGTCACCGGCGTCCCCGCCGGCGTCACCCTCGCCCCGCTCGCCGGCGTCCTCGACGGCGCAGAGCCGTCAGGCCGCACCGCGCCGGTCACCCGCGCGGCCAGGCGGAGCGTCGACGTCGATGAGCCCGGCATGATCCTCTACACCTCCGGCTCGACCGGGCGGCCCAAGGGCGTCGTCCTCTCGCACGCGAGCCACCTGTGGGTCATCGGCGTCGGGATGGGCTCCGGCGGCGGCGCGGGCGGCGACCGCGCCCTCGTGGCTGCGCCGCTGTACCACATGAACGCGCTCGCGAACGTCCAGGGCGCCTTCGCCGCGGGCGGCACGGTGGTCCTGCTGGAGGCCTTCGACGCTCGCGCGTTCCTCCAGGTCACGGCTGATGAGCGCGTCACCCGGGTGACCGGCGTGCCCCCGATGTTCGCGCTGCTGCTGCGCGAGCGGGACCTCGTGGAGTCCCTCGACCTGGGCTCCGTGCGCTTCGCGTTCGTCGGCTCCGCGCCCGCCAGCGACGACCTCCTGGACGAGATCGGCGCCCTCTTTCCACGCGCCCACGTGCGCTTCGGTTACGGGACCACCGAGTCCGGCCCCGTCGCGTTCGTGGAGGACCTCGCCCGCCCGACGCCGAAGGGCAGCGTCGGGCTCGCCTCCCCGGACGTCGAGCTGCGGCTCGTCGGCGCCGACGGTGAGATCGACCCGCGCCGCGGCGTCCTCGAGATCCGGGTCCCGGCCCTGATGAGCGGCTACCACGACCGCCCCGACGTGCCGAGCCCGCTCACCGCGGACGGCTTCTACCACTCCAAGGACCTCTTCGAGGTCGACGACGACGGCTACTACTTCTTCGCCGGCCGCGAGGACGACATGTTCTCCTCCGGCGGGGAGAACGTGTACCCCCTCGCCGTCGAGCAGGTGCTTCAGGCCTACCCAGGCGTGTTGCACGCCGCCGTCGTGCCCGTCCCGGACGAGATCAAGGGCGCCAAGCCGGTCGCGTTCGTCGTCCTCACCGAGGGGGCGTCCGTGACCGAGGACGAGCTGCGCCGGCACACCCTGGACCACCTCGAGCCGTACGCCCACCCGCGGCGCGTGCACGTCATCGACGAGCTCCCGCTGTCCGGCACCAACAAGGTCGACCGGCACCTCCTCGAGCGGCTCGCGCTCGAGCGGGCGGCAGGGCCGAACGACCACGCGGGGAGCCCGGACGACCCGGCGGCCGAGCGGTTCGCGCCGAGTGCGGGCGCGAGCACGTCGGCACCCGCGGAGGGTCCCGATCTATGAGCCTCGCTCCCGACCGCGTGCGGAGCCGGCTGCGGATCCGCCGCGCCGGTGACCTGCTCCTGCCCCTCGGCGTCGTCGTCGTCCTTCTCGCCGTGCTCCAGGTCCTCGCGGTCACCGGCGCGATACCGGCCGCCTACCTGCCGCCGCCCACCGAGATCGGCGGCGAGCTCGCCGGCCTGCTCGGCGGCGCGGCCCTATGGGGGCACATCGGGTCCACCGTCACCGGATGGGCGATGTCGCTCGCGATCGCCGCCGTGCTCGGCACCGCCGTGGGGATCCTGCTCGGCTCGTCCGACTCCCTGCGCGCGCTGACCACCCCGCTCGTGGAGTTCCTGCGGCCCCTCCCGTCGATCGCGCTCATCCCGCTCGTCATCCTGCTCATCGGCGGCGGCCGCACCGGCGAGGTCTTCCTCGCCTCGTTCGCGGCGTTCTGGCAGATGCTCGTCGCCGCGATCGACTCGGTCCGCTCCGTCGACCCGGTCGCGCGCGAGACCGCGAACGCCTTCGGGCTCACCGGCCGGCAGAGGATCGCCTGGGTCTACCTGCCGTCGATGCTCCCGCAGCTCATCACCGGCGTGCGGATCGCCTCGGCCATGGCGCTCGTCATCGTGGTGACCACCGAGATCCTCATCGGCGTCCCCGGCCTCGGGCAGGGGCTCAACCTCGCCCGGTCGGGCGGCGAGCTCGCGCGGATGTACGCCTACATCGTGGTGATCGGCGTGGTCGGGCTCTCCCTCAATGCGGTCATCCGGTGGATCGGCGACCGCGCCATCTCCTGGCACCCGTCCGTGCGGAAGGAGACCCGATGAGTCGTACGACCAGGCTCAACCTCCTCAAGGTGCTCGGCGCGGTCCTGGCGCTGGTGATCTGGTGGGCGACGTCCGCGGCGTCGACCAACATCTACTACCCGCCGATGCCCGACGTCCTCACCGGGGTCGTCGACTACTGGCTGACCGGGCCGGGCACCGAGCACCTCGTGTCCTCGCTGGTCAACCTGTTCGCCGGCCTCGCGATCGCCATCGTGCTCGGGATCGTCGTCGGGCTGCTCGTGGGACAGGTGCGGCTCGTGGACAAGGCGATCTCGCCGACGTTCGAGTTCGTCCGCGCCATCCCGGCCACGGCGCTCGTCCCGTTCGCCATGGTCCTGTTCGGGCTCGGCACCGAGATGAAGACCTTCATCATCGCGCTGGGGTGCTTCTTCCCCATCCTGCTCAACGTGGTCGACGCCTGCCGAGCCCTGCCGCCCCAGTTGCACGACACCACGCGGAGCTTCAACATCCGCGGCCCGTTCCGCCAGCTCTTCGTCGTCGTGCCCGCCGTGGCTCCCCGCGCGGCGTCCGGCATCCGCGTGGCCATCCCGCTCGGCCTCATCCTCATGGTCACGTCCGAGATGACCGGCACCAACCTCGGCGTCGGCTACATCCTCACCACCGCGCAGAGCTCGTTCAACCTCAGCGCCGTCTGGGGGGCCATCGTCATCCTCGGCGTGCTCGGGGTGCTGCTCAACCTCGTCTTCGCCGCGCTCGAGCGCCGCACGCTGCGCTGGCACTACGACCAGGCCGACTGACCGCCCTCCCGCACCTCCTCCCGACCCTCGAGAAGGCACACATGCTCCGCATCGACTCGCTCACCAAGACCTACGGCGACGGCCCGACCGCCTTCCAGGCGCTCGCCGACATCACCCTGGACGTGGCCGACGGCGAGTTCCTCTCCATCGTCGGGCCCTCCGGCGCCGGCAAGACCACGCTCCTGCGCTGCCTCGCCGGCCTGCAGCCCGCGACGTCCGGCTCCGTGGAGTTCGACGGGCGGGCGGTCACCTCGGTGCCCGACGAGTTCGCCGTCGTTCTTCAGGACTACTCCCGCTCGCTGTTCCCGTGGTTCACGGTCGCGTCCAACGTCGGCCTGCCGCTCAAGGCACGCGGGGTCGGCAAGGCCGAGCGCGCCGAGCGGGTGGAGCGGGCGCTCGCGGAGGTCGGCCTGGAGGGCGTGGGCACGAAGCATCCCTGGCAGCTCTCCGGCGGCATGCAGCAGCGCGTGGCCATCGCCCGGGCGCTCGCCTACCGGCCGAAGGTGCTCATCATGGACGAGCCCTTCGCCTCCGTGGACGCCCAGACCCGCGCCGACCTCGAGGACCTCGTCCTCACGCTGCGGGCCGAGTCCGAGATGACGGTCGTCTTCGTCACCCACGACGTCGACGAGTCCGTCTACCTCTCCGACCGCGTGGCGGTGATGACGAAGTCGCCCAGCCGGATCGGGACGATCGTCGACATCGACCTGCCCGCCGAGCGCGACCAGATCCGCACCAAGGCACTGCCGAGGTTCGCCGAGCTCAGGGCGCAGGTCTTCTCCGAGATCCGCGAGCTCGTCGTCGCCCCGCAGCCCGACCCGGACTACTCGATCTGAGCCGTCCGATCCTGACCACCACCGTTCGACCAACGCACGACCCATCCAGAGAAGGACCCCTCATGACCTCACGTCCCCGGCGCCTCGCCGCCGCAGCAGCACTGGCCTCCGCCGCCTTCACCCTCGTCGCGTGCGGCGGCGGGGGAGAGGAGGTCGCCGAGAACGAGGACGGCCTCGTCGAGCTCACGGTCATGCAGATCACGACGATGGACGCAGGCCCGCTGCACCTCGGCGTGGAGCAGGGCTTCTTCGAGGAGGAGGGGCTCGACGTCACCGTCCAGATCGCCGAGGCCGGCTCCGCCATCGTCCCCTCGGTGGTCAACCAGGAGAGCCCGATCGGCTACGCGAACGTCGTCAGCGACCTCCAGGCGATCGACCAGGGCCTCGACGTCCAGTTCGTCTCCAACTGCTGCGGCACGGGCAGCGACCCCGAGGCGGACACGTCGGGGATCTTCGTCCTCCCGGACAGCGAGATCCAGACGGCCGCGGACCTCGAGGGCGCCAACATCGCCGTCAACTCGGTCAACAACCTCGGCGACCTGACGATCATCCGGGCGCTCGAGGAGCAGGGGGTCGACGGCTCCACGCTGGAGTTCACGCCGATGAACTACTCCGACATGCCGGCCGCCCTCGAGCGCGGTGACGTGGACGCGATCTGGTCCGTCGAGCCGCACCGCTCGATCTCCGAGAGCCACGGGTTCGTCAACCTCAGCTCGAACTTCGTGGAGTCGTTCCCGGACACCCAGCTCGGCTACTACATCACCTCCGGCGCCTTCGCCGAGGCCAACCCCGAGGTCGTCGCCGGCTTCCAGCGCGCGATGGACCGGGCGAACGAGTACGCCACGGACAACCCGGACGAGGTGCGGGCCACGATCGCCGAGACCCTCGACCTCGACCCGGAGCTCGTGGCCGGTGCGAACCTCGCGACCTACGTGCCGGGCCTCGACCAGGACAGCGTGCGCGCATTCGGCGAGGCCGCCGTCGAGCAGGGGATGATCTCCGAGGAGCCGGACTACGAGGAGATCTTCGTCGAGCCGCAGGAGTAGCGGGCGCGACCATCGCACAGCAGAACGGCCGAACGGGCCGGACCGTCCGATGGACGGTCCGGCCCGCTCTCGCGTCGGTGGTTGGCTCGCGCCTCAGGCGGTCACGGCCGCCTCAGCCCGGTGCTTCTCGCCGAGCGCCACGAACACGGCCGCATTGAGGTCGAAGGCGAGCTTCGCCTCGGCGACGCAGCGCTCCCGGTCGGCGTCGGAGAGGTCGGCGGCGTCCATCGCCGCGCGCCACTCGTCCTTGTAGGGCTTGGTCTTGGGGATCTCGGCGAACGTGCAGAAGGCGAGCTCGTCGGGAGTCATCCCGTAGTGGCGCTGCAGCATCCGCGCGATGATCTGGCCGCCCGAGAGGTCGCCGAGGTAGCGGGTGTAGGCGTGCGCGAGGTAGGTCGCGGCGTCGTCGATCGAGTTCAGCCGCGCCACGTAGTCGTGAGTCGCGGGGAGCACCTCGAGGTCGGCCCAGTCGGCGCCCGCGAGCGTGCGCAGGTCGGCTGCGACGGCCTGCTCGCGGAGGAGCTCGTCGCGGACGAACGCGCCGGCGACCGGGTCGTCGGCCAGACGCGCGCCCGCCTCCTCGAGGGCGGTGTAGATCGCGTGGTGCTGGCGGGCGAGGACGATGTAGGCGTCCCGGCCGAGAGCGCCACCCATGAGGTCGGTGACGAAGGTGCGGGTCTCCGCGTGCTCGTGCTCCGCGCGCGTGGCGTCCCGCAGCAGCTCGGACAGGTTGACGCTCATTCAGGCCCCGCGGGAGGTTCGAGGTTCAGCACGTTGCTGACGAAGCGTCAGCATAAGGCTTGATCGTGCCAGTGAGCGGCGACTTGCGCAAGCCTACCGTTGTGGAAATGTCGGCGTCGCGGAGGGGACTGCCGAACGCCGGGCGTGTCACGCGAGCAGCCCCGGAGCTCGACGACCGCGTCGAGGACCGGCGGACCTCATCGAGCCTCTCGCACCACCGGGCAGCTCATGCACCTGGGGCCACCCCGCCCGCGGCCGAGCTCCCCGCCCGGCACCTCGATCACCTCGATGCCGTTGGCGCGCAGGTGCGCGTTGGAGGCCGGCGCGCGGTCGTAGGTGACGGCCACGCCGGGCGCGAGGGCGAGTGCGTTGCAGCCGTCGTCCCACTGTTCGCGTGCCGCGGTGCGCGCGTCGAGGTCCGGGGTGAGGAAGCGCAGGTCGTCGTGGCCGACGATTTCGGCGAGCACGGCCTGCATGCGCTCCGGGGCGTGGTCGGTGACCGTCACGTCGCCGGCGCCGTCGGGAGTGAGGGTGAAGCTGGGCAGGTCCCCGAGCCCGCCGTAGAGCAGGAACGTGCGCTCGTCGACCATCGTCATCGCCGTGTCCAGGTGCATGAGCTCGCGCTGGCTCGGCATCGCGAGCGCGAGCACGCGGTCCGCAGACCCGGCCGCGAACATGCGGGCGGCCAGGTGCTCGACCCCCTGCGGCGTCGTGCGTTCGCTCATCCCGACCACCACGGCGCCGCCGCCGACCACGAGGACGTCTCCGCCCTCGACGTTGGCCGCCCCCTCCGCCGGGCCGGCCGCCCACCGGTGGAAGCCGCGCCCCGCCGGCCGTCCCGTCCCGACGTCGAGGCCCACCTCGCCGGGACCGGGGCCGGTCTCGTCGGCAGTCCCGCCCAGGCGCAGCCCCGCAAACCTCGGGTGCCAGCGGTAGATCGCCTCGTAGTGGACGGACTCGCGCACGCGGGCGGCGTAGCGCATGGAGTTGACGGCCACGCCGTCGTAGACCCAGCACGACGCGTCGCGGGTGAACAGGTGGTTGGGTAGCGGCCCGAGGATGAGTGCCTCCGGCCCGCGCACGTGCAGCGGGATGGTGTCGACGCCGCCGAGCCGGTCCGCGACTTCTCGGCCCGTGAGGCCGGCGACGAGCACGCCGGCGAGCTCGGCGTCGTCCGTCGAGGGAGTCCGCGTGCGCGAGCAGCGCGGGGGCGAGCGAGGGGCCGAGGTGCTCGCGGGTGAACGTCGCGTTGAGCACGTGGGCGCGGGCCTCGGGCACGGCGAGGGTCTGGGTGAGCAGGTCGGGGAGCTGGTGGACGAGCACGCCTGCGTCCTCGAGCACGCCGACGAAGGCATCGTGCTCGTCCTGGGCGCGGGAGACCCACAGCAGGTCGTCCCACAGGAGCTCGTCCATCGTGGCCGGCGTGAGCCGCTCGAGCTCCGCGCCCGGGCGGTGCACGATCACTTCCCTCAGTGGACCGATCTCGGAGCCGACGAAGGGCACGGGAGGGGTGTCGGGCACGGCGTCGTCCATGGCAGGGGAGTCTGCCGCATCGGTGGGTGCGACTCAGCCGCGACGGGCGGACTCTGCGTACGCGTCGAGGACGTCGAGGATGCCGCGGTGGGACCACACCCGGTTCCGACGCCCGCCGGTCTCCTCGGTGAGCACACCGGCTGCCGCGAGCTGGGCGATCGCTCGTTGCGCCGAGGCGTTCGGCACGCCGAGCGCGTCCTCCACGAATCTGCTGGTGACCACCGGCTGGGCCACGAGGTGGGGGAGCAGCCGCCATCCGGCCGCCTGGGGGCGCAGGCCGCCGAGGCGTTCGCGGGCGTCGTCGAGCTGGGCTGCGATGTCGTCGATCAGGCGAGCTCCGGTACTCGCCGCGAATCGCGCGGCCCGTGCGAACTGTCGCGCGATGGGAGCGGCGTCGCCCGCGCGGAAGGCCGTCAGTGCGTCGATGTAGCGGCTCGTGTTGGTCAGCAGCCCGGCCGAGAGCGGCGCTGTCGTAAGGACCGTGACGCGCAGGGCGCGCAGCATGGCTGCCACGAGCGCACGTCCGGTGCGGCCGTTGCCGTCGGTGAAGGGGTGGATCGTCTCCAGCTGCGCGTGCGCGACCGCGCACTGCAGGAGGCCCGGGAGGTCGGCCCGCGCGACGAAGGCCATGAGGTCCGCCACGGCAGCAGGGACGAGCTCGGCCTGCGGGGCGACGTGGTCCGCGCCGCGCGGGCTGATCGAGCTCGAACCCACCCAGACCAGCTGGTCGCGGAACGTGCCGGCGTCGTCGTGTGCGTTATGCCGCTCGCTGCCCAGCAGTGCGGCGTGCATCGCGAGAAGGGAGTCCACGTCGAGGCGGTCGGCGAGCGCCAGAGCAGCCTCCATCTGGCGGACGTTCCCGGCGACGAGCCGGGCGTTCGGGCTCCGCGACTCGCCGATGCCGGCCAGTGCGAGCTGGCGCGCCCCGACGGTGATGTTCTCGATCTGGGACGAGCTGGCCGACTCGGTGCGCAGGAGCACCGAGCTCATCGGACCGAGCACGCCAGGGTTCTCGCCGAGGGTGCTGGCGGCGTGCCAGTCGAGCCGGACGAGTGACGCCGTGGCCTCGTCGAGGTCCGCTGACAGGTCCGCGGGGACCAACGGCCTCCAGCCGGCGATCGGCGCGGGGATCGTCGATCGGTAGGTCCCCGAGCCGGCGCGCATCTGAGCCCGGCTGGACATGCCGTCGGTCTCGGCGAGCCAGGTGTGCTCGTCGTGACCGACAGGGGTGATCGCCAGCTCGGCGGGTGCGGGAACTGATTCCACAGTGACATCTTACTGTCAGTTACATCAGAACTGATAGTAAATGGGCGGATTGATGACGGTTTCCGGTGTGTGCGAGCTGTCCGTCGGAAGTGGGATGCCGGCGCGGCAATCGCTCGGTGACACTGACGGGTATGACGCAGCGCAAGCCGCCCGAGATGCCGACGGGCAACTGGGTGGACCAGCTGATCCGGGAGGCGCAGGAGCGCGGCGAGTTCGACAACCTGCCCGGCGCCGGCAAGCCGCTGCGGGACATCGATGAGCACGACGAGGACTGGTGGATCCGCCGCAAGCTCCGCGACGAGAACCTGCCCAACGACGCCCTGCTCCCGCCGGTGCTCGTCCTGCGCAAGGAGCTCGCCGAGCTGCCCGAGACCGTGCGCACCCTGCCGTCCGAGGAGCTCGTGCGCGAGCGCGTCTCCGAGCTCAACCTCCGCGTCGTGGAGTGGATCCGGATGCCGACCGGGCCCGTGCTGCCGGTGAGGCCCGCTGACGTCGAGGAGATCGTCCGCGGCTGGTGTGCAGCGCGTGAGCAGCCGGCGGATGGCGAGGGCGGGACGGCGGGGTCGAGGTCGGAGGAGGGCGCGGCATCGGAGCCGGGTGCTCCTTCGGGGCGGAGGCGTCGTCGTCGATGGTGGTGGCGGAGGTGATGCGCGCCCGGTGACCGACGCCCGCTGACGGACCGCCGTCGGCGGGACACCCTCGCGCGAGACCCCGAGTGGAGTGTCGAGTGGAGTGTCGAGTGGAGTGTGGAGACCTCCCCGTGCCGGCCCGGCTGCGGACGGTATGCGCGCCACTACGGTCGGGTCATGAGCTTCTCGGACTGGGGTCTACGGCAGGACCTGCGCGAGCTGTTCGACCGCGTGTACCGGCTCGAGACCAGCGTGGGCGACCTCAGTGCGGAGGTGGACCGGCTGGCCCGCACCCTCGAGAAGCTCGCCCCGCTCCTGCCGCCCGAGGAAGACGGTGAGCGAGCCCCGATCAGTGTGACCTTCGTGCCCAAGGCGAAGAGCTCGATCGACCCGTCCGTCGCGCCGGAGGACGCCCGCCTCATCCAGCTCGTCCAGATGGGTTGGCTCGACGACGCCGCCGCGCACCACCGCCGTAGCCACGGATCGACCGAGGCCGAGTCCCGTGCGTTCGTCGCGGAGCTCGCCGAGGCCCTCAAGGACGACCCGAAGTCCTGACCGGCTGAGCGTCCGATCAGACGGTGATGACGCGAAGCTCACCGAGTTCGGCGAGCGGCTCATAGTCCAGGTCTTGCGTATACACCGCAAGGTCGTTCGCGAGTGCGACCGCGGCGATCCAAAGATCGTTGACGTTGATGCGGCGTCCGCTCTCGGCCAGCAGCACCCTCATGCGGGCCCAGTGCGTGGCGGCGGCTGCATCGACGGGGAGTGCCTCGAGTGCGGCGATTCGCGTCAAGGTGGCAAGTCGTCGGGATCGGACAGTGTGATCGGGGGCGGCGAGTACCCCGGCCTCGAGCTCGGCGAGCGTGATGACGGAGACATAGCCCTCGTCGGGGAGCGACGCCGTCTCGAGCTGTCGGCCCGACTCCTGTGCGATGAACACGCTCGTGTCAAGCAGGCCGCGCACGACGCCATGCGGCATGGGCGAGGCAGTCGACGTCACCTGACCGGCCCGAGCTCGTCCGTCGTCTCGCCGGCGAGGGCCGCAAGGTCGGCGCGCAACCCTGGGTCGGCCTGGCTGGTGGCGAGAAGCTCAGCGAGGTCGGTGCGGGAGAGAAACGTGGGCCGCGACGACGTCACGGGGCCGATCTCCGCCACGGGACGACCGTGCTGGGTCACGGTGAGGCGCTCGCCGTCGGTGACGCGCCTGAGCACGTCGCGCGTGTGGTTGCGCAGGTCCCGAACTGCTACCTGTCCCATGTGCGTCATTGTAGCAAAATGCGCACATGCCTCAGGAGGACGATTCCGGTGCTCCGGTGCTCGTGTGCACCGTCGGGACAACCTGATCCGGGCCTATCGACGATCGCAGGTGGGGCAGACGCGCTGAGTCGTGCGGTGGGCGCCGTTCGTCCCATCGCCCGTGACGCGGCACGATGGACCCCATGACCGATGCCTCCCAGTCGCCGCCCGAGTCCGCCGAGCTCCGCCTGTGGGGCGGCCGCTTCTCCGTCGCGCCCGCCGACGCGCTGACCGAGCTCTCGCGCTCCACGCACTTCGACTGGCGGCTCGCCCGGCACGACATCGCGGGCTCCCGCGCCCACGCCCGGGCGCTTGCCGCGGCGGACCTGCTCACGGCCGACGAGCTCACCGGGATGCTGGCTGCCCTCGACCGGCTCGAGGCCGACGTCGTCTCCGGCGACTTTGCCCCCCATCCCGACGACGAGGACGTCCACACCGCCCTCGAGCGTGGCCTCATCGAGCGGGCCGGCAGCGAGCTCGGCGGCCGACTGCGCGCCGGCCGTTCGCGCAACGACCAGATCGCCACGCTCGTGCGCCGGTATCTGCGCGAGGAGGCTCGCCACGTCGGCTCGCTCCTGCTCGACGTCGTCGATGCGCTCATCGACCAGGCCGCCGCCCACCCGGACGCGATCATGCCCGGCCGCACGCACATGCAGCACGCCCAGCCGATCCTCCTCGCGCACCACCTGCTCGCCCACGCGTGGCCGATCATGCGCGACGTCGAGCGGCTCCTCGACTGGGACGTTCGCGCCGCCCTGTCCCCGTACGGCGCGGGGGCGCTCGCCGGCAACACGCTCGGCCTCGACCCGCACGCCGTCGCCGCCGAGCTCGGGTTCATGGGCGCCGAGGAGAATTCGCTAGACGCCACCTCCGCGCGCGACGTCGTCGCCGAGTTCGCCTGGATCACCGCGATGGTCGGCGTCGACCTGTCCCGGATCTCCGAGGAGATCATCGTGTGGGCCACCAAGGAGTTCGGTTTCGTCACCCTCGACGACTCCTACTCCACGGGGTCGAGCATCATGCCGCAGAAGAAGAACCCCGACGTCGCCGAGCTCACCCGCGGCAAGGCCGGCCGCCTCATCGGCGACCTCACGGCGCTGCTCGTCACGCTCAAGGGACTGCCGCTGGCCTACGACCGGGACCTGCAGGAGGACAAGGAGCCGGTGTTCGACGCCGTCGACACGCTCTCGGTGCTGCTGCCTGCCGTCGCCGGGCAGATCGCCACGCTCACGTTCCACACCGACCGGATGGCCGAGCTCGCGCCGCAGGGTTTCTCGCTCGCCACGGACATCGCCGAGTGGCTCGTCCGCCAGCGGGTGCCGTTCCGGGAGGCCCACGAGATCGCCGGCGGCTGCGTGCGGGTGGCCGAGTCGCAGGACAAGGAGCTGTGGGACCTCACCGACGCCGAGCTCGCGTCCGTCTCGGAGCACCTCACGCCGGAGGTGCGCGAGGTGCTGTCCGCCGAGGGGTCCGTCGACGCCCGCGACGGCCACGGTGGCACCGCGCCCGCGCGCGTGCTCGAGCAGCTGGCCCGCGCGGGCGAGCTGAGCCGGCAGCTGCGCAGCGCACTGGTGGGGGAGCGGTCCGACGAGGAGGACGCCTGACTCCCGACGCGGTCCGCGAGTTCCTCTCCCGGCCCGCGACCGAGGTGGCGCCGGAGCTGCTGGGGAGCGTCGTCGTCGTGCGGTCCGAGGAGGGCGAGGTCGCGGTGCGGCTGACGGAGGTCGAGGCCTACCTCGGCCCCGACGACCCCGGGTCCCACGCCCGGTCCGGCGTCCCGACCGCACGCACCGCTCCGATGTTCGGTCCCGCGGGCCACGTGTACGTCTACTTCACGTACGGGATGCACACCTGCCTCAACCTCGTGTGCGGCACGGACGGGCAGGCGACCGGTGCGCTCTTGCGCGGCGGCGAGGTGGTGCGCGGCCACGAGCTCGCACGCGGCCGACGGCGCGGGGCCAGGACCGACGCCGGCCTCGCCCGGGGGCCGGGGAACTTCGGGCAAGCCCTTGGGCTCTCCCTGGACGACTCCGGAGCCGCGCTCGATCCCGAGGGCCGGATCTGGCTCGAGGTCGCCGAGCATCGCGTGGCGCACCGGTCGGGGCCGCGGGTCGGCGTCTCGGGCGAGGGCGGCGACGGCGAGCGGTTCCCCTGGCGGTTCTGGGAGCCCGGCGGCGTGGGCGTCTCCGCCTACCGCCCCGGCAAACCGCGCTCCCGGTGACCCCCAGTTCGTCGAGTGTGCGGTTGCCGACCCTCGAGAGTGCGGCCCAGAGCAACCGCCACCGTTCGCATCGTGGGCAGCGTGCTCCTTGGACTGCTCGGACTGGCACCCCTGGTGATGGGAGCCGAAGGCGTCGTCGCGTTCTCCGGCTTGTTCTTCGTCGTCGTGTTCGGCGTCGTCCACCTGAGACGGATGCGGCACAACTACCACCTCGAGCTCACGCCGGAGGACGTCCCCCTCTTCCGGTGGGTCGGCGACGACAAGCAGGACATGCACCGAGTTCCATGGCGGAACGTCCTCGAGGTGACCACGGTCCGGTTCGGCAAGCAGATCGAGGCACCGAGCTACCCGTCGGTCATCGCAAGTAGAGTGTTCGGGATGGGCCGACGTCCGGTGGTCCGCACGACCCTCACACGCAAGATCCGTGGTGAGCGAGTGACGATCGATCAGCCGCTGGCGATCGACCGGTGGGAGCTGGTGGAGCTCCTCAGAGTGGCGACGGAGCGGTTCGACCCGCGGCCCGAGACCTCGACGGACTGAGCACTCGCAGGGGCACTCGTCGCTCCCGCGACACCGCTACCGCCCGCTGCCCGATCGGCAAGACGCACACGGACACCCTTGCAGCCCGGCATCCGATCGAGTTAGGTAAGCCTGGCCTAAATGAGGGAGTGTCGATGTCCGAGCAGTACCCCGCATACAAGCGCACCGCCGTCAGCGCGGCCAACGCCCTGTACGCCCGCACGATGTCCGTGGCCCCGCTGCGCGACGTCTACCCCGAGTTCCCGGCCCGCGTCACCGGCCTGGCGGACCTCACGCCATCCTTCCGGCGGGTGCGGATCACCGCCCCGGAGCTGGCCGGCGTCGATCGGCTCGGCCCCGACGAGTACATCGGCATCTACATGCCACCGGCCGGCACACCGCTGCGCCTGCCCGCCCCGGCCATCAACCCCCGCGGACCCTTGAAGAAGCTCCCCGAGGCCGAACGCCCCGAGCTGCGCTGGTACACGATCCGCGCCCAGGAGCCCGGCTCGGACACGATCGACGTCGACGTCGTCGCGACCGGCCACGACGGACCGGGCTCACGGTGGATCGAGCGCGTGGCCGTCGGCGACGAGATCGGCGTGCGCGTCCAGTCCGCCCCGTACGGCAACGCCCCCGCCGAGGGCCATCACGTCCTCGTCGCCGACGAGACCGGTCTGCCCGGCATGCTCGCGATCCTCGATGCCCACCGCGGCGACCCCGGTAGGCGCTTCACGGCGATCCTCGAGGTCCCGAGCCGCGACCTCGTCACGGGCGAAGTGGACGAGACGGAGATCGACGTCGTGCTCCGGGGCGAGGACCCGCCCGGCAGTGCGCTTACCCCGGCGCTGGCGGCCGCCGACATCGACGACGCGACCTACGGCTGGGCCTGCGCCGAGGCCGCCGCCGTGGCGGGCGCCCGCCGACACCTCGTCAAGGAGCGCGGCCTGGACCGCCGCGCCGTCATGTACTCCGGCTTCTGGAAGGTTGGCCGTGCGCGCCTCTGACCCCACCGTTGACCCCATCGCCCGCGCAGGCTCCGGCTCGACCGCCGGATCGAACTCCCACCCCACCGACGTCGAACCGCCGCTCCCGGCCCTCGGCGTCCCGCGCTACCCGCTGCTGCTCGCCCTCTACGTCTCCCAGTACCTCGGCATCGGGTTCCTCTTCTACGGGACCGCGTCGATCCTGCGGGAGATGGGCGCGTCGCTCGACTCGCTCGCCGTGCTGTCCTCGCTCGGGATGATCTGGGCGCTGAAGTTCCTCTGGGCGCCGCTCATCGACCGGGTCGGCCCCGGCTGGCGCGGCGGCCACTACCGTACGTGGCTCCTCGTCCTGCAGCCCGCGTGCGCCGCCGTGCTCGTGGCGATGTCCTTCCTCACGGACATCGGCGAGCAGTACGGGATCTTCGTCGCGCTGACCGCCCTGTACGTGGCGGTCAGTGCTACGCAGGACATCGCCGTCGACGCCTTGGCCGTCCGGCTCGTCCGCCCGCACGAGCGCGAGTCCGTCAACGGCATCCAGGTCTCGGGCAGCTTCGTCGGCAACATCCTCGGCGGCGGCCTCACCGCCATCCTCTACGAGGTGACCGGTTGGCAGGTCGCGCTCCTCACCCTCGCCGTCTGCACGCTCCTGCCGACGCTCGCCGTCCTCGCCCTGTGCGAGCCCGCCCACCGCCGCCCAGCGCGACCCGTGCCGTGGTCGGCGACCTGGACCCTCCTGCGCCAGCCCGGCGCGACGCTCTGGGTGTTCGCCGCCGTTCCCGTGACCTGGGGCGGGCTGACCGCCGCCTACGGCGTCCTCAACCCCGCGCTCGTGGATGCGGGATGGTCGGTCGGTGAGATCGCCGCCGTGCTGACGATGTTCGGCGGGATCGTCGCCGGGCTGGTCAGCATGGGGGCCGGTCCGATCCTGCGCCGGATCGGGCGGCTGCGGAGCCTGGTCGCCGTCGGCGCGCTCACTGCGCTCGGCGTCGCGGGGTTCCTCCCGGTCGCCGGCGGCTGGGCGCCGACCGCGTACGTCGTCGTCGTGGTCGCCGTGTTCTTCGCGGCCTACGCCGTCGGGTCGATCATCGTGTGGACGATCAACATGGACTACGCGCGCGCCGAGTCGCCCGGCACCGACTTCACCGCGGTGAGCTCGTTCGCCATGCTCGTCTCGTTCGCCGGTGGCGCGGTCGCGCTCTCGCTCGCCGACACCTTCGGGTACGTCCCGGTCCTCGCCACCGCCGGCGCCGTCCACGTGGCCGGACTCGTTCTGCTCGCCCGCCACCAGCGGCGCTTCCGCACTGAGAGCCTCAACGCCGGCGCCGGACCGCTCGCCGGGGCCGCCGGGGCCGCCGTGGTCCCGTCCCCGCACCGCCCGGAGGTGCCGTCCCCGTCCGGCCGGTGAACGACGACGTCGGGCCCGGGCGTGGCACGACCGCCGAACGGAGGGTGCCCTGGTGGCACGATGGGCCCCGGCCGTCGTGCACGGCGGCCCGCGCCCGGCGGGCGCGCCCATGAGACATGAAGGAGTCCGCGTCGTGACCGACGTCCTCGACGAGCTGCAGTGGCGGGGCCTCATCGCCCAGCACACCGACCTGGACGCGCTGCGCGCGGCCCTCGCCGACGGACCGGTCTCCTACTACTGCGGCTTCGACCCGACGGCGCCCTCCCTCCACCACGGCCACCTCGTCCAGCTCCTGCTGCTGCGCCACCTGCAGAACGCCGGCCACCACCCCTACGCGCTCGTCGGCGGCGCGACCGGCATGATCGGTGACCCACGCATGAGCGGCGAGCGCAAGCTCAACACCGCCGAGACCGTCGCGGAGTGGACCGAGCGCCTGCGCGGCCAGGTCTCGAGGTTCCTCTCCTTCGAGGGGGACAACGCCGCGACGGTCGTCAACAACCTCGACTGGACCGCGGGCCTGACGGCGATCGAGCTCCTGCGCGACGTCGGCCAGCACTTCCGCATGTCCGCCATGCTCGCCAAGGACACCGTGGCCACGCGGCTCGCCTCGAGCGAGGGGCTCAGCTACACGGAGTTCAGCTACCAGCTGCTCCAGGGCATGGACTTCCTCGAGCTCTACCGCCGCCACGACGTCACCCTCCAGACGGGCGGGAACGACCAGTGGGGCAACCTCGTCTCCGGCCTCGACCTCATCCGCAAGGTCGAGGGCACGAGCGTCCACGTGCTCACCACCCCCCTCATCACCAAGGCCGACGGCACGAAGTTCGGCAAGACCGAGGGCGGCGCCGTCTGGCTGGCTCCGGACATGATGAGTCCGTACGCCTTCTACCAGTTCTGGCTCAACACGGCCGACGACGACGTGGTCCGCTTCCTCAAGATCTTCACCTTCCGCACCCGCGAGGAGATCGAGGCGCTGGCCGCGGAGGTCGCCGACCGGCCCTTCGCCCGCGCCGCCCAGCGCACGCTCGCCGAGGACGTCACCACCCTGGTCCACGGCGCCGACGCGACGGCACGCGTCCAGGCAGCCTCCGCCGCGGTGTTCGGCAAGGGCGACCTGCGCGACCTCGACGCCGACACCCTGCGCGACGCCACCGCCGAGCTCCCGCGAGCCACCGGGGTCGTGGGGGAGACCAGCATCGTCGACCTGCTCGTCGCGACCGGCCTCGAGGCCGGCCGGGGCGCGGCCAGGCGGACGATCGCCTCGGGTGGTGCCTCGGTCAACGGACACAAGATCGACGACGACGAACGACTCCTCGCAGCGGGCGACCTCCTCGCCGGCGGGGTCGTCGTGCTGCGTCGAGGCAAGAAGAACATGGCGATCGTGGAGACCCACCAGGGCTGAGCCCGAGGGGCGGCGAGCGACGCGCCGAGGACTCCGTGCCCCCGCTCACCGAGCGGTGCGGCAGGTCACCTGCGAAGGGCCCGGATCAGGTTGACCTGGTCGATCCGGCCCGCGTAATGTGGCATCTCGCCGCACGGACCGGGACACCGGATCGGACGGGGCGCAAGCTCCCAGATCCGCCGGGCCAAGGCACAACATCCACAAGGAGCGCTGGCTCAGCCGACGCCCCGGAGGATGGACCGGAAGTAAGTCCAGTCACAAACCGCGAGAAGTGGTCAGAGGCCGGATGAACTTGTGGTTAAGATAGTCAAGTTGCCCTGATGCTGTGGGCCTGGGTGTTTCTGGGTCTGGGTGTTGTGGGTGGGTTGTTTGAGAACTCAACAGTGCGTGATTGTTTTTGATGCCATGTGTGTGGGGGTGTCGATGCGTCGTGGCCGGCTCGTTGTGGGTTGGTTGTGCGTGTTGGTGTCCTCGCATGTTTTTGTTTGTTTTTTTGGCTCTGCCAGCTTGTTTTTCCTGGGTTGGTGGGGTTGGTTGGGATCGCCTGGCTCCTTGTTGGGGGTTGGGTTGGTCTTCGTATGGATAGTCGCTCTGGCTGGCCTGTGGGTTGGTTGGGGTGCGAAACTTTTACGGAGAGTTTGATCCTGGCTCAGGACGAACGCTGGCGGCGTGCTTAACACATGCAAGTCGAACGGTGAAGCTCAGCTTGCTGGGTGGATCAGTGGCGAACGGGTGAGTAACACGTGAGTAACCTGCCCTTCACTTCGGGATAACCTCGGGAAATCGGGGCTAATACCGGATATGACATCTGCTCGCATGAGTGGGTGTGGAAAGATTTATCGGTGGAGGATGGGCTCGCGGCCTATCAGCTTGTTGGTGGGGTAATGGCCTACCAAGGCGTCGACGGGTAGCCGGCCTGAGAGGGTGACCGGCCACACTGGGACTGAGACACGGCCCAGACTCCTACGGGAGGCAGCAGTGGGGAATATTGCACAATGGGCGAAAGCCTGATGCAGCGACGCCGCGTGAGGGATGACGGCCTTCGGGTTGTAAACCTCTTTCAGCAGGGAAGAAGCGAAAGTGACGGTACCTGCAGAAGAAGCGCCGGCTAACTACGTGCCAGCAGCCGCGGTAATACGTAGGGCGCAAGCGTTGTCCGGAATTATTGGGCGTAAAGAGCTCGTAGGCGGTTTGTCGCGTCTGCTGTGAAAACGCGGGGCTCAACCTCGCGCCTGCAGTGGGTACGGGCAGACTAGAGTGTGGTAGGGGAGACTGGAATTCCTGGTGTAGCGGTAAAATGCGCAGATATCAGGAGGAACACCGGTGGCGAAGGCGGGTCTCTGGGCCATCACTGACGCTGAGGAGCGAAAGCATGGGTAGCGAACAGGATTAGATACCCTGGTAGTCCATGCCGTAAACGTTGGGCACTAGGTGTGGGGCCTGTTTCCACGGGGTCCGCGCCGTAGCTAACGCACTAAGTGCCCCGCCTGGGGAGTACGGTCGCAAGGCTAAAACTCAAAGGAATTGACGGGGGCCCGCACAAGCGGCGGAGCATGCTGATTAATTCGATGCAACGCGAAGAACCTTACCAAGGCTTGACATATACCGGAAACATCTAGAGATAGGTGCCCCGTAAGGCTGGTATACAGGTGGTGCATGGTTGTCGTCAGCTCGTGTCGTGAGATGTTGGGTTAAGTCCCGCAACGAGCGCAACCCTTGTCCTGTGTTGCCAGCACGTAATGGTGGGGACTCATGGGAGACTGCCGGGGTCAACTCGGAGGAAGGTGGGGATGACGTCAAATCATCATGCCCCTTATGTCTTGGGCTTCAAGCATGCTACAATGGCCGGTACAAAGGGCTGCGATACCGCGAGGTGGAGCGAATCCCAGAAAGCCGGTCTCAGTTCGGATTGGGGTCTGCAACTCGACCCCATGAAGTCGGAGTCGCTAGTAATCGCAGATCAGCAACGCTGCGGTGAATACGTTCCCGGGCCTTGTACACACCGCCCGTCACGTCACGAAAGTCGGTAACACCCGAAGCCGGTGGCCCAACCCTTGTGGAGGGAGCCGTCGAAGGTGGGACTGGCGATTGGGACGAAGTCGTAACAAGGTAGCCGTACCGGAAGGTGCGGCTGGATCACCTCCTTTCTAAGGAGCATCTGGCACTCACAAACCCCCTTCTGTCCGCTGTCCTGGCACTGCGGGCCGGCCCCCTCTTTTCGGGAGCTGGCCCGGTTGGCCGGTCGGCTGGTGTGGGGGTTGGTTGGTGGGCCGAGTGGCCTGCTGGTTCCGCCCGAGCCGTTGGTGCTTGGGGGTGTGGGTGGTGCTCATGGGTGGAACATCTGAGATGGTCACGCGCTGTTGGGTCCTGAGACCACCCACCCCCACGAGTTGGTGTGGGGTTGGTTGTCTTGGTGCCCTGCTCACCGAGCCTGCCACTGTTGTGGTGGGGGTTGGTGGGTGTGGGTGGGTTGTTTGAGAACTGTACAGTGGACGCGAGCATCTTTGTATGTTTTGTTGAGTGTTGTGTTCCTTAATTGTGTTCCACCGTCCGCACGCGTTTTCGTGTGTGGGTGGTGGTGAGGGAAGTTTTTAAGAGCATTCGGTGGATGCCTTGGCACCAGGAGCCGATGAAGGACGTCGTAGCCTGCGATAAGCCGCGGGGAGCTGGCAAACGAGCTGTGATCCGTGGATGTCCGAATGGGGGAACCCGGCCACCGTCATGGGTGGTCACGCGCGCCTGAATGTATAGGGCGTGTGAGGGAACGCGGGGAAGTGAAACATCTCAGTACCCGCAGGAAGAGATATTCCGTGAGTAGTGGCGAGCGAAAGCGGATCAGGCTAAACCGTGCGTGCGTGATGAGCCGGCAGGCGTTGTGCGTGCGGGGTTGTGGGGCATGTCCGTTCCTTTCTGCCGAAAGGGGCGCTGCAGTGATCGTTGTGGGAGCTGAAAGGTCTGGGAAGGCCTGGCGTAGAGGGTGAGACCCCTGTAGGCGTACCGCGACGCGTGTGGTGTGGATGTGTTCCCGAGTAGCACCGGGCCCGTGAAATCCGGTGTGAATCTGGCAAGACCACTTGCTAAGCCTAAATACTACCTGGTGACCGATAGCGGACAAGTACCGTGAGGGAAAGGTGAAAAGTACCCCGGGAGGGGAGTGAAATAGTACCTGAAACCGGATGCTTACAATCCGTCGGAGCCTCCATAGTTGGGGTGACGGCGTGCCTTTTGAAGAATGAGCCTGCGAGTTAGTGGCGTGTGGCGAGGTTAACCCGTGTGGGGAAGCCGTAGCGAAAGCGAGTCCGAACAGGGCGTTTGAGTCGCGCGTTCTAGACCCGAAGCGAAGTGATCTACCCATGGGCAGGTTGAAGCACGTGTAAGAGCGTGTGGAGGACCGAACCCACTTAGGTTGAAAACTGAGGGGATGACCTGTGGGTAGGGGTGAAAGGCCAATCAAACTTCGTGATAGCTGGTTCTCCCCGAAATGCATTTAGGTGCAGCGTCGCGTGCTTCTTGCCGGAGGTAGAGCTACTGGATGGCCGATGGGCCCTACAAGGTTACTGACGTCAGCCAAACTCCGAATGCCGGTAAGTGTGAGCGCGGCAGTGAGACTGCGGGGGATAAGCTTCGTAGTCGAGAGGGAAACAGCCCAGATCATCGGCTAAGGCCCCTAAGCGTGTGCTAAGTGGGAAAGGATGTGGAGTTGCAGTGACAACCAGGAGGTTGGCTTAGAAGCAGCCATCCTTGAAAGAGTGCGTAATAGCTCACTGGTCAAGTGATTCCGCGCCGACAATGTAGCGGGGCTCAAGCACACCGCCGAAGCCGTGGCACCACAGCATGTCCCAAGCCCCCCCTTGTGGGGTGGTTCAGGGGTTGTGGTGGGTAGGGGAGCGTCGCGTGGGAGGTGAAGCTGCGGGGTGACCCAGTGGTGGATCCTACGCGAGTGAGAATGCAGGCATGAGTAGCGAAAGACGGGTGAGAACCCCGTCCGCCGAATGACCAAGGGTTCCAGGGCCAGGTTAATCCGCCCTGGGTTAGTCGGGACCTAAGGCGAGGCCGACAGGCGTAGTCGATGGACAACGGGTTGATACTCCCGTGACCGGCGAAGGACCGCCCATACCGAGCCCGGTGATGCTAACCACCCAAACCACCTTCATCGCCCTTCGGGGCGAGTGGGTGGGGCGCGTGGGACCCGAACCGGTAGTAGGTAAGCGTATTAACAGGGGTGACGCAGGAAGGTAGCCGCGCGATCCTTATGGCTTGGATCGTTCAAGGGTGCAGGGCGAGACACAGGTAAATCCGTGTCTCACATAGCCTCAGGCCGGATGATGACACCGTATGGTGGAAAGTGGTGATCCTCTGCTGCCAAGAAAAGCCTCGACGCGAGGGACTAGCCGCCCGTACCCTAAACCGACTCAGGTGGTCAGGTAGAGAATACTAAGGCGATCGAGATAATCATGGTTAAGGAACTCGGCAAAATGCCCCCGTAACTTCGGGAGAAGGGGGGCCCTATGGGTGATCACCACTAGCGGGTGTGAGCCTGGCGGGCCGCAGAGACCAGGGAGAAGCGACTGTTTACTAAAAACACAGGTCCGTGCGAAGTCGCAAGACGATGTATACGGACTGACGCCTGCCCGGTGCTGGAAGGTTAAGAGGACGGGTCAACCCCCTTGTGGGGGTGAAGCTCAGAATTTAAGCCCCAGTAAACGGCGGTGGTAACTATAACCATCCTAAGGTAGCGAAATTCCTTGTCGGGTAAGTTCCGACCTGCACGAATGGCGTAACGACTTCTCCGCTGTCTCGACCATGAACTCGGCGAAATTGCATTACGAGTAAAGATGCTCGTTACGCGCAGCAGGACGGAAAGACCCCGGGACCTTTACTATAGCTTGGTATTGGTGTTGGTTGCGGCTTGTGTAGGATAGGTGGGAGACCGTGAAGCATGCACGCCAGTGTGTGTGGAGTCATCGTTGAAATACCACTCTGGTCGTTACTAACGTCTAACCTCGGTCCGTGATCCGGACCAGGGACATTGCCTGGTGGGTAGTTTAACTGGGGCGGTTGCCTCCTAAAGAGTAACGGAGGCGCTCAAAGGTTCCCTCAGCCTGGTTGGCAATCAGGTGTTGAGTGCAAGTGCACAAGGGAGCTTGACTGCGAGACAGACATGTCGAGCAGGGACGAAAGTCGGAACTAGTGACCCGGCGGTGGCTTGTGGAAGCGCCGTCGCTCAACGGATAAAAGGTACCCCGGGGATAACAGGCTGATCTTGCCCAAGAGTCCATATCGACGGCATGGTTTGGCACCTCGATGTCGGCTCGTCGCATCCTGGGGCTGGAGTAGGTCCCAAGGGTTGGGCTGTTCGCCCATTAAAGCGGTACGCGAGCTGGGTTTAGAACGTCGTGAGACAGTTCGGTCCCTATCCGCTGCGCGCGCAGGAAACTTGAGAAGGGCTGTCCCTAGTACGAGAGGACCGGGACGGACGAACCTCTGGTGTGCCAGTTGTTCCGCCAGGAGCACGGCTGGTTGGCTACGTTCGGGAGGGATAACCGCTGAAAGCATCTAAGCGGGAAGCCTGCTTCAAGATGAGGTTTCCACCACCGTTTGGTGGGAAGGCCCCCTATAGACCATGGGGTTGATAGGCCGGATGTGGAAGCGACGAAAGTCGTGAAGCTGACCGGTACTAATTGGCCGACAACTTCCAACACACAACACCCCCACACGCACGCACCGCGTGCATACGAGGGTGGGACATGAGGAAGAAACGAGCACAACACGCAACAACTTTGCGCGTCCACTGTACGGTTCTGGAACCACCCACCCCCAAACCGGCCACCCCACCAGGTGGTCATGGGTTTGGAGGGTAGATACAACTGGATGATGGTTCCGCCAGGTTACGGCGGCAATAGCGAGGGGGAAACGCCCGGTCCCATTCCGAACCCGGAAGCTAAGCCCCTCAGCGCCGATGGTACTTCACGGGCGACCGTGCGGGAGAGTAGGACACCGCCGTACACACCATTCTGAAGGCCCCCACCAACACCGGTGGGGGCCTTCAGCCAT
>NZ_JBUZNK010000005.1:0-234951 GCF_055326445.1 Georgenia sp. Z2081 | reverse complement strand
AGCGTGGATCAGCGGGTCTGCTCGATGCGGACGACCCCGAGGCTGTCCGCGCCGTCGCCGTCCCAGTCGCCGAACGCGGCGACGTCGCCGTCGCGCCCGTAGCGGGTCTCGATCACCTCGGCGTCGGAGGCCATCTCGTTCGTCACGAAGAAGTCGGCGCCACGCTGGAGGGCGAGGCTGTCCGCGCCGTCGCCGTCCCAGTCGCCCACGAGGACGAGGTCACCGTCGCGGCCGAGCGAGATCTCGCCGTCCACGCCTGCGCCGGTCGGATCGTTCGTCCAGATGACGTCGGAGCCGCGTCGGATGCCGAACGTGTCCGTGCCGTCGCCGTCGAAGTCGCCCACGAGGAGCGTGTCCCCGTCGGCACCGAAGGCGGCGAGCTCGATCTCGCCCGGGTTCTCGAGGTCGTTGATGATCTGCAGGACGTTGCCGTCACGGACCGCGAACGTGTCCGTGCCGTCGCCGTCGAAGTCGCCCTGGACGATCTCGTCGCCCGGCTCCCCGAGCCGGACGACCTGCTCGGCGGGGCCGGTGCCGAGGGTGTTCGTCAGGTGGATCTCGTTCCCGCGGCGCACGGCGATCGAGTCGGACCCGTCGCCGTCCCAGTCGCCGACGAAGATCTCGTCGCCCTCGACGCCGTAGAGGAAGCTGTGCGCGGCGTCGCCGGCGAGCTCGTCCGAGAGCAGGAAGCGCGGCGTGCCGGGCAGCTGCTCGGGCTCGGGCTCGGGGGCCGGCTCCGGCTCGGTGCGCGCGGCGTCGCGGGAGGCGGCGTCCGCCTCGCGCGCGGCATCGGCGTCCGGGGCCACCTGGTCGTTCTGCGCCTCGGTCTCGTCCTGCGGCTGCGCCTCGGGCTGGGGCGCGGTCTCGGGCTCCGGGGCCGGCTCCGCGGGCGCGGGCTCGGCCGGCGCGGGGGTCGAGCCGCCGGGGCCGCCGCCCGGGTAGGTGGCGAAGTTCTGGGTGGCGAACACGCGTCCGTCCCCCGAGACCGCCACGCCGACGCCGAAGTGCGTGTAGGACCCCGTGAGCAGGATGTTGTTGTGCACCGGCGAGTTGCGCCACTGGCTCATGAAGTAGTCGGCCTGGTGGTCCGGGTAGATGCCCCAGGACAGGATCTCCGAGGTGCCGGTCGATCCGGCGGGCACGGCCGACCGGCCGTAGTCCCCGCGGTGGACCATCGAGCCGATGCTCGCCTGGTGGTTGGACCAGGACTGCGCGACCGAGTCGATGGACCCGGTGCGCGTGAGCTGGGACAGGCCGTTGGCGGCGCGGTAGGCGTTGGTCTGGGCGGCGATCGCGTTGGCGACCTGGTTCTGCCAGCCGGCGTCGGTGCGGATGACGGGGCTGACGGTGCGGACGCCCGAGGGCGCCTCGGCCGCCTGGGCGGTCGTGACGGTCGCGCTCGCGGCGGCGACGGTCAGGAGTGCGGTGGCGACCCGGGGGGCGAGGGTGCGGCGCCGGGCGTGGCGGCCGCGCGGGGGTGCAAACACGTCGGTCGGTTCTCCTTGTTATCGGAACGTGACCGCGTGAGACTAAGTCGTTACCATCGGTCACGTCGAGAACCTGTGTGACATCTCACCTCTTCCGGGCGGGGGCTCACCGAAGGCGTCAAGTTGCCTCCGCGCCGCCGCCCGGACAGCTGCACAAGCTCAGTGCCAACCCATGGTGACCGGAGCCCGATCGGTCCTGCCTCTGGGTGACGTCGTTCTCGTCTCGTGCGGAGGCCGCTTCCCGCGCTGCTACCGGCCGAGCCCGAGCCCGTCGACGACGTCGGCCACCCGCGCCCGTTGAGCGCGGGTGAGGGCCCGGATCGGCAGCGGTAGGCACCAGCCCGGGACGAGGCCGAGGTGCTGGGCGATCGCCGCGGAGACCCGGGCGCTCCCGCCGAGCTCGGGGAGGAGCTCCCAGAGCGGTGCGAGGCGTGCCGACTCCGCGGCCGCCTCCTCCGGACGCCCGGCCTGCACGGCCCTGGTGATCGTGAGCATCGGAGCGGGAAGCGTGCCTCCGACCGCGGTGTACCAGGCGTCGCACCCGGCAACGAGCCCGGCGGCCCCCAGGGCGTCGCCGGAGACCCCGACGGTGACGTGATCGGGGACGGCCGTGCGGATCGCGTCGACGTGCCGACGGGCCTGAGCGGGATCCGCGGGCACGCCGGGGATCTTGATCGACGCGATACCGGGTAGTGCGGCGACGCGGGCGTAGAGCTCGGTGGTGAAGGTGAACCGTGTGGTCGTGGGGTTGTCGTACACGACCACCGGCAGGTCCGTGTGCTCGGTGACGGTGCGGAACAGCTCGAGCACGTCGTCGTCGGTCAGCGGCTGGTACGTCATCGGCGCCAGCAGCACTCCTGCCGCACCCGCCTGCTCGGCGCTGTCGACGTGCGTGAGCACCTGCGAGGTGCGCAGCGCCCCCACCCCCACGAGCACCGGGACGTCCCGGGCGTGCGCGACGGCGAGCCGGGCCACCCGCGCCCGCTCCTCGGGGTCGAGGTAGGCGTAGGAGCCGGTAGAGCCGAGGGCGGTGATCGAGTCCACGCCCGCGTCGACGAGGCGCTCGACGAGTCCGGCGAACGCGGCCTCGTCGAGGTGGTCGTCCGCGAGCGGCGTGAGGGGGAAGGCGCTCAGGCCCGTGAACATGCTCGACTGCCTCTTCTCGTCGTCGTGGTGGTCGTGGTCGTGATCGCGGCCGGATGCCACGCCGGGCCGAGCTCGACCCGGCCGTCGGCCACGCTAGACCGTGGGTGACCCGGCCGTGAGGCGGGCGTGGCGCTTGCGGGCCCTGCGCAGCGCCCGCTCGCCGTGCTCGATCTCGCCCGTGAGCAGCAGCCCGTACGCGAACGTGTCCTCGCCCTTCTTCCGTGCCCTGCGCGCGCAGTCGAGGAGGTGCTCCTGCAGCATGACGGAGTCCCGGTGCGTGCCCAGGCGTTTCTGGACGGCGTGCGCCTCGGCCACGAGGTCGGACAGCTCGGGATCGAGCTCGGTACCGTTCTCGTCCTGCACGGCCACGACGGCGTAGCGCAGCCGCTTGGCCTCCTTGCGCACGTCGTGCAGGAGCTCGAGGCGCCGGTCGTCGTCCGTCTCCGCGTCCGCCTGCTCGACCAGGTCGGTGATGACGTCGACCTGCGCCCGACCGAGCCCCGCCAGCGTGCTCGCCACCGCCCCCTGCGCCGCGTCGTCCGGGGAGGCGTCCCGCCGCACGGGGACCTCGCGCGCGAACCGCTCGATCCGCTCGAGGTCGGCCCAGTGTGCGGGTCCGGCCATCGCCGAGAGAAGCGCGCGATGCGCCTTGTCATAGTTGGCCGCGCGGGTCCGGCGCAGCCGCCGCCGTGCCTTGCGGGGGACCAGGTCCGCCACGGCACCCTCCGCCCCTCCGGGCAGGTCGGCGAGCCGGGCGTCGAGCGACTCGCGCAGCACCTCCGCGTCGCGGGCGGACGCGAGCGCCCGGCCGAGGCCCTTGAGGATGGCCGAGACCTCCTTCGCGGCCCCCGGCTCGAGCAGCGGTGCGTAGACCTGGACGATCGAGCGCAGCGTCCGAGCGGCGACCCGCATGCGATGGACGGAGTCCGGCACGTCGCACCGCACGAGCGGGTCCCAGCCGACGAGGATCGACACCTGGGCGGACAGCGCAGTCGACAGGGTCGCGGCCAGGTCGCCGGTCCGCCCCCCGGCCGCGGCCCCGCGCCGGACGGGCCGACCCCCGGCGGCCTGGATCTCGTCGTCGAGCGCCTCGAGCAGCTCGGCGTCGTCCGACGTCACCGACCACTCGCGGGACGACGTCGTCGTCGTGCCCTGCGTGGCGCTCCCGACCACGTCGTCGTCGAACGTCGCGAGGACCCGTCCGCCGGGGTCGAGGACGTCGACCGGTGAGCGTCGCACGGCGCGTGCCGCGACGACGTCCACCTCGCGCCCGCGCAGCAGCGCCTGCAGTGCGTCGGTGACCTCGTCGGTGACCTCCCCGTCCTGGTCCGGGTCGACCAGCACGAGGTGCCCCCCGCGGTGCGGGACCTCGACGGCGAGCGTCGTGGCGCCGTCGAAGGTCCGGCGCAGCGCCGCCCCGTGCGTCGCCAGGACCCCGTCCTCACCCGCCAGGGTCCCGTCGGGCGTGTCGAGGAGCTCCTCGTGGACGAGGACCGTCGGGCCCGCGCGCAGCCGGTCCACCCCTGGTACGCGAGGCCGCGCCGGGAGCGGGGTGTCCTCCGCGACGTCGTACCGCCTGATCCGTCCCGCGATCGTCAGGGCCATGGTCCAGGCTATGCGCCGCCCGGTCCGGTCGGTCCAGGTGCGGGGAGGAGGGCCACGCCTGGGCCCACGCGAGCGGCAGCATGCGGAAGTGCGGCAGGCACGGTGGATCCTGCGGGACGTGCTGGCAGGATCCCGCTAGCGTCGCCGTGAGGGCCCGCGGCGCGCGAGACGGCACCGCCGCCTGCGGTCGTTGCCGGCAGCGCTGACGGAGGACGGATGGCCAGGAGACGGACACCCCCGCCGGGCGACGCGCGCACGGGCGGCCACCTGCGCCTGGTCGGCGGGACCGACCTGGTGCCCCCGCCCGAGCTGTCCGTGCGCGGCCCGTACGGGCTGCCCACGGTGCTGCTCGGTCCCGGCCTGCCCGAGCTCCTCGACGACGTCGCGCTGCCGGACGAGGCCCGGACCTGGCCGAGCCCCGAGGAGGAGGCGGCGCTGCTCACCACCTCGAGGGCGGTCCGGTGGGCGCGGCAGCTGCTCGACCTGCTGGGGCAGGGCCGGCCGACCACGCGGACCGGGGCACTGCGACGTGGCGACACCGAGGAGGCCGCCGAGCTGCTCGGCATCAGGACGTGGAACGAACCCAGGAGCTCGATGTGGGACGTCCTCGAGCTGTCGGTCGTGTGGTCGGCGCTCGTGGGCTCGGGCGCCGTCACACTCGCCGCCACCCGCGCCCGCCCCGGCCTGCCGGTCCTCGTCCGTGGCCCCTCGATCGACGAGACGGTGCGCCGCTCCCGACTCTTCCACTCCAACGTCCTCGGTGCCTTCTTCGCCTGGCAGACCGACCCCGGGCGCGCGGCGGCCGCTCCGTCGACCGCCGTCACCCTCCTCGCGGCGGCCGGGCCGGACGGCCTGAGCGTGCCCGAGCCGCGCAGGACGACCGAGCCGAGCGACGACTGGTTCGTGTGGCTCGACCTGCTCGCGCTCGCCCGCCTCGACGTCGTCGAGCGCACGGGTGACGTCTTCCGACTGCCGCGCGCGCTCGTCCCCGCGGTGGCCGTGACCGCCGAGCGGCTCGCCGACCCGACCGGATCTCCGCTGCCGCTCGGCCGGCGGCCCTGAGCGCTGCGGCTGGGTCGGCCTGCCGGGTCTCGACGCGGGAGTGCGCCGGCGGGCGCGGGCGGCGCCACCGCTCAGAGCAGGCCGCGCCGGTAGCCCGCAGCAACGGCCGCCGCCCGGTCCGGCACCTCGAGCTTGGCGAGGATGTTCTGCACGTGCGTCTTGACGGTGGCCTCGCCGATGAACAGCGCGCGCCCGACGTCCCGGTTCGTCCGCCCCTCGGCGATCAGGGCGAGCACCTCGCTCTCGCGGGCCGAGAGCAGGGGCGGGCGCTCGGCCGCGCCGGTCCGGCCGATGACCGAGGGCGCGAGGACGGCCCGGCCGCGGACGACCTCGTGGATCGCGGCGACGATCTCCGCGCGGCTCGCGTCCTTGAGGAGGTAGCCGCGGGCGCCGGCGGCGAGGGCGGGTGCGACGTCGTCGTCGGTGTCGTACGTGGTGAGGACGAGCACCTCGGTCCCCTCGTGGTGGGCACGGACGTCCCGGACGAGGGCGACGCCGCCGCGGCCGGGCATGCGCAGGTCGGTGACGACGACGTCGACCGCGTGCCGCCGCAGCAGCGCGAGCGCCTCCTCCGCGCTCGCCGCCACGGCGACGACGCTCAGGTCGGGGGCGGCGTCGAGCTGGGCCCGCAGTCCGTCGCGGACGACCGGGTGGTCGTCGACGAGGAGCACCCGGACACGGTCCTGACCGGGGCACCCGCCCGGTGTCCGGTCGCCCGGGTCGCTCATGGGCGCGCCCCCGTCGATGCATCGGGCCACTCGGCCGCGTCCGGCCGATTCGGTGACTTCCGCGCGTCCGGTGCTGCGGGCACCGTGACGGTGATGACGGTGCCCTTGCCGGGCGTCGAGTCCACCGTCATCGTGCCCCCGGCGGTCTCGGCCCGGCCGCGCATGAACGCCAGTCCCTGGCCGGATCCCGAGCCGGAGCCGGAACCGGAGCCGGGGCCGGTGACGTTGCCCGCGCCGGCCCCGCCGTCGGATCCCACGCCCGAGCCGGAGCCTCCGTCGTCGTCCGGTGCGGGCGTGGTGCCGGTGCCGTCGTCGGCGACGTCGAGCGCGACGGCGTCGTCGAGGTAGGACAGCGTGACCCGGACCTCGGTGGCCCGGGCGTGACGCACCACGTTGCTCAGCGCCTCGCGCGCGCTGCGGACGAGGACGTCCTCAACGTCGGCGGCCACCTCCCGCTCCTCGCCGGTGACGATCATCGTGACCGGCAGCCCGTGGGTCCGCTGCACCCGCGCTGCGGACTCGGCCAGGGCGGCCGGCAGTGCCTGATGGGCCAGCGGCCCGGGTCGCAGCGCCCGCACCGAGCGACGGGCCTCGGCCAGGCCGTCCCGCGCGAGCGTGACGCTGGTCCGGACGCGCCCGCGGGCCGGGTGGTCCTCACCGAGCTCCGCGTCGAGGGCCTCGAGCTGGGCGACGACGCCGGCGAGCCCCGCGGCGAGCGTGTCGTGGATCTCGCCCGCCAGGCGGGCCCGCTCACTGGCCACCCCGGAGGACCGGGCCTCCGTGAGGAGCCGGCCCTGCAGCGAGCGGTTCTCCTCGACGCTGCGGGCGAGGTCGTCGTTGGCCGCGGCCAGCGCGGTCACCGCGGCGCGTCGGCGGGCGGACTCGTGCTCGACGGTGCGGATCGACCAGCCGGCCAGACCGGCGACGAGGCCCGCGGCGAGCGTGACGACGGTGTTCTCCACGGTCGGGGTGACGTCGCCGGGTCCGGCGATGACGACCCCGGACGTGAGCGCGACCCCGACGTACGCCCAGCGGCCCGGCAGCGCGTCGAACGCGAGCGGGAAGCACACGACGTAGAGCGGGAAGAAGTTGAACGACTGGTGGAGCAGGACCGCGCACAGCGCGACCAGCCCCACGTAGTAGACGGCGGACGGGAGGAGGCGGGTGCCGAGGATTCCCGGGCGGAGGGAGAACCACCCGGTGTGCCAGGCCATCAGCGCCACGCTCCCGCCGACGAGCACGGGCAGGTCGGCCCGGCCGGTGCCGTCGGCCAGGAGCGTGAGTACCGCCGAGGCGACGAGGAGGACGTAGGGCAGCAGGATCCAGACCCGATCGGTCCAGCTGCTGCGCGGTGCGTCCGCCATGACGGTCACCGTACGGCGGACCGCGTCGGCTGCGAAGGGACGCCGTACGTGAGCCGGCGCAGCAGCGCCTCGGCAGGACCGCGTCGACCCCGCCGGGCGAGGGCGTCAGCGCCCAGCACGGTGAGCAGCCACGCGAGCAGGGCGAGCCCACTCGCCGCGGCGGTACCGAGGTCGCCCCCGAGCCCGAGCGTCCATGCCGGCAGCAGCGCGACGAAGATGACGGACTGGGCGAGGTAGCAGCTCAGCGAGCGCTCGCCCGTGGCCCGCAGCGCATCGATCACGCGCCTGCCCGCGCCGCCGTCGCGGTCCCTGCCCAGACGGCGGGCGAGCAGCGTGACCGCCGCCGCGTACCCGAGCCCGGCGAGGACGCCGGTGAGGATGTGCAGCCACGACCAGCCGACGAGGGCGATGTCCCCCGGGGTCCACACCCGGGCGGTCGCCAGCGCCGTGCCGACCCCGCCGAGCAGCCCGACCGTGATGCCGACGCCGGCCGTGCGGCGCAGCAGAGCCAGGTGCGCCCCGGGGCGTTCGAGGATCCGGCGCCGGCCCGCCCAGACACCGACGAGCATCGGCGCACCGACGGTGAGCAGGCCGACCGGACCCATCAGCCACTCGACCGGGCGCCACACGAGCGCCTCGATCGGGTCGCCGATGGCGAACGACCACATGTGGCCGCGCTGGGTCGTCACGGCCCCGTCGGCGTAGACGAGTCCCTGGATCGCGGAGGCGACCACGAGCCAGACCACGGCCGCGCGCAGCAGCGCCCGGTCCGAGATCTGCAGGACCCCGGCGAGGACGAGACCGAGAAGCCCGTACCAGCCGAGGATGTCCCCCGAGAACCCGAGGAGGGCGTGGCCGGCGCCGAACGCGACGAGCCAGAGCGAGCGGCGGCGGAGCAGGCGCCGCACGTCGTCCTCGCCGAGCCCGCGGTCGCGCTGCCGGTCGGCGATCCGCACGAGCCCGTAGCCGAACAGCGCGGCGAAGAGCGGGTAGGCGCGGGCGTCGACGGCCAGGGCGACGACGAGGGTGACGGCGCGGTCGAGCACGCCGTCCTCGACGATGTGCTGGCGTAGCCCGTAGGGGCGGTCGTGCAGGTAGATCGCCACGTTGGCGACCGCGATGAGGGCGAGCATGAGACCGCGGGCGAGATCGGGAGCGAGCGCGCGGGCCGGTCCCGGGTCCGTGGTGGTGGTTGATCGGTCCATGCTGTCGACGCTATGGACGCGGACGCACGGCCGGATCAGCCGATCGGCGGAGGGGGCGCGGGACCGCGGCACGGGCGCACGACGCCCGCGATGGCGCAACCTCGCCAGGATCGAGTCCGGCGGTCAGTCGGGCGGGCGGACGAGCTCGGCCGGCACGACGTCGATGTCGAACGGCGCGGTGAGGTGGGCGGCCGCGGCGCCGCTCGCACTCGCGACCTCCACGTACCGGCCGTCGACGAGGTCGAGGGCGAGGATGCCCGGCTCCTGCGGGTCCACGATCCAGTACGACTCGACGCCCGACTCCTCGTACTTCGAGCGCTTGAGCACCTGGTCCTTGCGGCGTGTCGACGGCGAGAGCACCTCGACGGCCAGCCGCAGCGGCGTCGTCACGTTCGCCGGGCCGGAGTCGCCGACCCCGATGACCAGCAGGTCCGGCTGCAGGGAGGTGCGGCGGTCCGGGCGCCAGTCGAACGGGGCGAGCAGCACCTCGCACCCGGGCGGACGGGCGGCGCTGAGCAGGAGGTGCAGGTTGCCGATGGCGCGCTGGTGGGCGAGGACCGGCGCCGGGGTCACGAGGAGGATCCCGTCGAGCAGCTCGTACTGCAGGCCGTCGTCGGGGATCCGGTCGAGGTCGTCGACCGTCCACCCGTCCGTGCGCGGCATCACCGTCATGACGCTCATGGTCCTCCACCTCCGCCGTCGTGTCACTGCCCGTCATGCCACGAGCGTGGCCCGGCGGCCGAGGGTGCGTCCGTGCGCGTCCACAGGTCGCGCGGCAGGGTGGGCCGGCACGGGCCTGTGGGCACAATGGCGTCCGGCCCGCCCCGGGTCCTGCGGGGCCCGGACCGGGAGGAGCTGCGGCGTCGTCGTGCCGAGGGAGGGAGAGCCGGTGTTCGTCAAGATCTGCGGGATGCGCACGGTCGAGGACGTGCGGGAGGCCCGCGGCGCCGGCGCCGACGCGGTCGGCATCGTCGTCAGCTCGACGAGCGTCCGCGCCGTGCCGCCCGAGGACATCCCCGGGCTCGTCCGCGCAGCGGGGGGCACGACCACCGTTCTCGTCGTCCACGACCTGCCGGTCGACGACGCCGTGGCTCTCGCGCGGGACGTCGGCGTCGACGTCCTCCAGCTCCACGGGTACGGCGAGGCCGACAACCTGCGCGGTGCCGCGACCTTCCCGCGCGTGTGGCGGGCCACCTCCGGGGCCGACGGACCGACCGAGGTCCGGGCGCACGACGAGGAGGTCCTCCTCCTGGACTCGGCGACCCCGGGATCCGGGGACACGTGGGACGTCGAGGAGCTGACCTCCCCGCACGGCCGGTGGATGCTCGCCGGCGGGCTCACGCCGGACAACGTGGCCGAGATGATCTCCCGTGTCCACCCGTGGGGCGTCGACGTCTCCAGCGGCGTCGAGGTCACTCGCGGCGTCAAGGACCCCGCGCTCATCCACCGGTTCGTCGCCGCCGCGCGCAGCGTGCACGACCGGTAGTCCCCCCCCACGGCGTCGGGCCGGATCGACCGGGGTGACGATCCGGGCCCCGGCCGATCGTCATCACTGTGCGCGACCATCCTGGTTGCGTGAGACTGACGACGACGGACGGAGACGATCATGCGATTCGCACTGCTGCTGCACAACGGAGAGCCGGACCCGGGGCAGGTGTCGGACGAGGACATGGCGGACATGCAGCGCCTGTTCGGCGAGTACGCCGACGCGCTGACGCGGGCCGGCGTGCTCGTCGGCGCCGACATCCTCACCGCGCCCGGGGACGCGCGCACCGTCACGCGGCGGACGGGGGAGACACAGGTCCAGGACGGGCCGTTCGCCGAGACGAAGGAGGCGCTCGCCGGCGTGTTCGTCGTCGACGTGCCCGACGCGGACGCCGCACTGGCGTGGGCCGAGCGCTGCCCCGCCAGCTCCTACGGGACGATCGAGGTCCGCCCGGCCGCGACGTCGATCGTCGACGGGACATGGACCGCCTGAGCGCCGGCACCACCCAGGACGCGCGCGAGGTCGCGCACGACGCCGCGGCGCGCGCGGCCCGGGACGCCTACGGTCGGGTGGTCGCTCTGCTCGCCGCCGCCGACGGGGACCTCCAGGCCGCCCAGGACGCCGTCGGCGACGCCCTCGAGCGTGCCCTGCGCGCGTGGCCCGAGGGCGGGGTCCCGGACGACCCGGCAGCCTGGCTGCTCACCGTGGCCCGGAACCGGGCGCGCGACCGTTGGCGATCGGCCGAGACCCGCCTGACCGGCCCCCTCGACGACGACGTGGCGCGCCGCCTCGGCGTCGTCGAGGAGGTCGACCCCGACGCGGTCGGCGACCGGCGCCTGGAGCTCATGCTCGCGTGCGCGCACCCGGACATCGACCGGGCGGTTCGCACCCCCCTCATGCTCGACGTCGTCCTGGGGTTCACCGCCGCCCAGGTGGGCCGGGCGTTCGTGGTCCCGGGCCGGACCATGGCCACGCGGCTGACGCGGGCGAAGCGACGGCTCAAGGCCGCCGGCGTCCCGTTCGAGGTCCCCGACCGGCACGCCCTGCCCGAACGGATGGCCGCCGTGCTCGAGGCCGTGTACGGCGCCTACGTCATCGAGTGGTCCACCGGCGAGGAGCCGAGCAGGCTGCCGCCGGAGGCCCGGTACCTCGCCGAGATCGTCGCCGAGCTGGCCCCGACCGATCCCGAGGCGCGCGGGCTCGCCGCTCTCGTCCTGCTCTCCGCCGCGCGCGCGGGAGCGGGCAGCGGACCGGACGGTGAGTACGTCCCCCTCGAGCAGCAGGACCCCGGGCGTTGGGACCGTTCGCTCATCGAGCGCGCGCACGAGCACCTGCGGGCCGCCCACGCACGCGGCGTCGTCGGACGGTTCCAGCTCGAGGCGGCGATCCAGGCGGTCCACTGCGCGCGCACACCGGGCGCGGCGACCGACTGGCCGACGCTCCGACGTCTGCACCGCGCGCTCGACGAGGTCGCACCGTCGCTCGGCGCGACGACGGCGTACGCCGCCGTGCTCGGCACGACGGACGGACCGGACGTGGGACTCGCCGTGCTCGAGCGGATCGCCGACCGGGCCGGCGGGTACCAGCCCGCCTGGGTCGTGCGTGCCCACCTGCTCCGGCTGGCCGGCCGCACCGACGAGGCCGTGGTCGCGTACGAGCGGGCGATCGCGCTCACGCACGCGCCCGCGGAACGCCGCCACCTCCAGCGCCGCCTCGCCACGGCGACAACCTCGGACTGATCCCCTCCCTTCGCCGAGATCGCGTGCGACCTCGTGCGACAGACGGCGGGACTCCTCAGGTGCTCCCTGGGGGCAGGTCCGGGGACACCTGCCCCCCATCCGCTCCGGCCGTCCGTACCCGACGGCAGCTAGCGTGTCGGCCCCGGCCGCCGAGCATCGGCGGCCCGACGGGGGAGGAGATCGAACGTGCGAGTGGAGCTGCAGCCGCGACATCGGTGGATCGGCATGATCGTCTTCGGGGTGATCTTCACGCTCCTGGGTCTGGTCGCGGCCGTCGCGGCGCTGGTGGTGATGAGCGAGACGAGTGATCGGCTCGCCGTCGGATTCATCGCCGTGCTGTTCCTCGTCGTGGGCGTGACCGCACTCGCCTTCGCGCCGCGCGCCAGGCGCGAGATGGGGGCCAAGGGTGCCGGCGACCTCAGGCCGGCGGCCCCGGACCCGGTCGTCCAGGAGCCCGACACGCCGTGGCCGCTCGCCGCGGTCGCTGCCGCGCTGGCCCACGAGCTGCGGGACACCCCGTACGTCGTCGCCCACAACGACGAGGTGATCCACGTGCGCTGGGACCTGCAGGACCGGTCCTGGTGGGTGCTCGCCCAGCGGAACGGGACGAACCGCGTCTTCGAGACCCGCCTGGTCATGGCCGGTCCTGGCAAGGTCACGCGTTCCGACCACTACTACGCCCTCGACTGGCAGGCGGGCGCGCCGGTCGTCGGCGCGCTCAGGGGCAGCAGCGGCGGCGGCCGGGTCTGGCGCTTCGAGAAGCGTGTCGAGCTCGGGACGAGCACCGACGGCGCGCCGACGCCCGTGGACTACACGTTGAACACCGCCGACCTCAACACCCCGCTGCAGGCGGTCCTCGACCGCGCAGGATGGACCAAGCCGAAGCTGGGTGCCGAGGCCAAGGGTGCACTCATCGTCGGCCTGATCGGCGCCTCCGCCGTCGTCATCGTGCCGATCGTGTTCCTCGTCCAGTGGTTGACGGGTCGGTAACCACCTCTGGCCGGTTCGGCGAGCGAGCGGTTCCGCGCCGTCGGGCCCACGCCTGCGGGCACGGCACGGCCGCCGGGCCCGCCCCGGTGGTGTGGATCCCCACCGGGGCTGGCCCGACGCCGTGCGCCGCGCTCGGACGCGAGGGCTGTCGGGTCAGACCTGCCCGAGCCTCCGCATCAGCAGCCCGACGACGATGAGCGCACCGGCGAGCCCGGTCAGCAGGAGCGTCGCTCCGGCGCCGGTCTCCGGCAGCTCGTGCACCGGCGCACCGGCGTCCGTAGGTCCAGGAGCCCCGGCGGGGGCGGGAGCCTGCGGCGCACCGAGCTCGACGACGACGGGCGTGGTGCCGTCGACACCCGGGTCAGTGCCCGGGTCCGTGCCCGGAACCGTCGGGTCCACCGGGTCGGTCGGGTCCACCGGGTCAGTGGGGTCCACCGGGTCAGTGGGGTCCACCGGGTCGGTCGGGTCCACCGGGTCGGTCGGGTCCACCGGCTCAGGCGTCGTGCCCTCGTCGACGATCTCGGTGTCGCCGATGATCGTCACGGTCGGGTCGCCGAGGTCGATCGGCACAGTGACCGGCAGCGTGATGACGTTCCCGGCCAGGATGTCCTCGAGCAGCGATCCGGTGGAGCCCTGCTCGGACGGCGTGGTCACGTCCACCTCGGAGACCGGGGCGGCCGGCGCAGCCGGGGCCTCGGTCCTATCGACGGTCGTGTCACCGATCAGCGTCAGCGTGATGTCGCCGACGTCGACGGGGATGGTCACCGGTGCGGTGACCGTGTTGTCCGCGGCCACGTCCTCGGCGACGCCGTCGCCGAGGAGGTCGCCCAGGAGGCCACCGTCGAGCAGTCCGTCCGAGCCGTCCGTCGGGGCGGTACCGGTCGCTGCGTCGGCCGTGTTCACCGTGGTGGTCGAGGTGGGTGCCTCGGTGGGTGCGGCGTCCTGGGTGGAGTCGATCGTCGTGTCGCCGAGGACGCTGGCGGTGATGTCGCCGACGTCGACGGGGATGGTCACCGGTGCGGTGACCGTGTTGTCCGCGACGACGTCCGTGACGGCCGCGTCGTCGGTCGAGCCCTGCCCGCCCGGGGCGTCCACGGTGGTGGTCGAGGTGGGTGCCTCGGTGGGTGCGGCGTCCTGGGTGGAGTCGATCGTCGTGTCGCCGAGGACGCTGGCGGTGATGTCGCCGACGTCGACGGGGATGGTCACCGGTGCGGTGACCGAGTTGTCCGCCGCCACGTCCTCGGCGACGCCGTCGCCGAGGAGCTCGTCGCCGACGATCTCCTCGACGATCCCGTCGTCACCGGTCGGCTCCTCGGGCGACGGAGCAGTGTCCTCGGCAACCGGGGCCGGGGACTCGGCGGGGGCGGACACCGAGGTCTGCGACGTCGGTGCCGCGACGGCCGTCTCGACGGCCATCGCCTCGTCGACATCGGTCGAGCCGCCGGCCGTGACTGTCGGGTCGCCGGCGGTGACCGGCGCCGTGATCGGCAGCGTGGCTGTGTTGTCCGCGACGACGTCGAGTGCGAGCGGCTCGTCCGGGTCGGCCGGCGGCGGCGAGGGATCGTCCGCGGGCGCCGGCGCAGTCGTGACGTCGACCGTCGAGGTCGGGGCCGGCTCGGGCGCCGGCACCTCCTGCGAGTCGACGTCCGTGTCGCCGAGGACGCTGGCGGTGATGTCGCCGACGTCGACGGGGATGGTCACCGGTGCGGTGACCGTGTTGTCGGCGACGACGTCCTCGACGAGGCCGTCGAGCGAGAGGTCGTCCGTCCGGCTGTCGTCGGCCTGGGCCGCTGCGGCCCCTGCGACGAGCAGCCCGCCCGAGAGCACCGTGGCTCTCAGCGCATGGCGAAGCAATGCATGCATGATGAGTCTCCTTGGGATCTGCCTGGGGTGCGCGGATGCGCGGGATGCGTCTGCCGGCACGCGTGTGCCGACCGGGCACCCCTCAGGCAGGGGAGACCGGGACCTCGTGGTCGACGTCGAGGAGGGCCCGATCGGCAGAGTCGCCGACGGCCCAGGTCAGGGCTGCGGTGTCGAGTACGAAGCGGCCCGCCGGCGCCGCGTCGGCGCCGCCGGCGCGGACCGGAGAGTCGGTGCCCTGCGTGAGGACCGCGAACGAGTGTCCGCCAGAGGCGGCGGCGTCGAGGAGGTGCGGGAGCTCCACCGTCTCCGTGGGCGACTCGTGGGTGTCCCGGTCGGCCGCGGCCCGCTCGGGGGTGATCTCGGTCGCGGTGACGGGAGCGTCCGAACGGGCGGGCTGGGGCGCGTCCGCGATGTCGGGGACGAGCGTGGCGGCCGCGGCGGCGGGCGCGTGGTGGTCGGCGCGGCTGGTCGTACCGACGCCAGGCTCGGCGGCCGGCTCCGCGGTGTCGGCCCCGGACGATCCGGGCTCCGCCGGCGCAGGTGGCACGACCGGTGGCGTGCCGGGCGGGTCGACGGCGGGTTCGTCGACCGTCGGAGCCGTCGGGCCCTCGAGGGAGGGAGCGAGCTCGCCGAGGTCGACGACCTCCTGGACGTCGACGGCAGGACGCACGGTCGACAGGACCTCGTCCACGGTCGGTGCGAGCGGCTCGAGGACAGGGTCGAGGGCCTGGGTGACCGGCGCGGCGACGTCGAGCACCGGCTCCACGACGTCGAGGACCGGTGCGGCGGCCCCGGTCACAGGCTGCACCACGTGGCCGACCGGCTCGAGGACGGGACGCAGCGAGTCGGTGAGCGGACCGGTGGTCTCGAGGACGGGGGTCACGACCTCGTCGACGACGGGGGGCAGGACCGCGTCCGTCACGGGGGTCACGGGCTCGACGACCTGTCCGACCACCTGGCCGAGGGGGGCGGTGAGCTCCTCGAGCGGAGCGGTCGCCTCCTCGAGCACGGCCGCCAGCGGGTCCGTCAGCAGGGCGAGCGGATCGGTGGTCCGGGTGGGGGACTCCGACGGCGGCTGCTCGGCCGGTGCCGGTGCGTCCGTGGCACCGGGCGCGTCGGCCGGGGGCGAGTCGGCCGGAGTCGGTGCCGGTGCCGGGGACTCGCTCGGTTCGGGTGCCTCGGTGGGGATGACCCCGTCGGTGGGCACGGAGTTCTCGGTCGGCACCGGTGCGTCGGTGGGGATGACCCCGTCGGCCGGTGCCGGATCCTCCGTGGTGGCGGGCGCTGCGGTCGGAACCTGTGCCTCGTCGGCCGACACGTCGGTCGCCGGAGGGATGACCGCCGGGTCCTCCGTCAGGACGGGCACCTCTGCGGTGCCCACGTCGTCGCCCGGCGCCCCCTCCTCGGTGCGCGCGGCGTCGTCGGCAGGTACGTCCTCGTCGTCCGGAGCGGCTCGGTCCGCATCCTCGACGTCCGGAGGCGTCGAGACGATCGGCTCGACCACGTGCTCGACGACCGGGTCGACGACGTGCTCGCCGAGACCGTCCAGCACGGATCCGAGGATCGAGTGCTGGTCGTCGACGGGCGTCGACGTGCCGTCCGCCGCAGCGGGCGAGGCCAGCGCGAAACCGAGCACGGCGAGCGCGCCGGTGCCGCCGATCGTCGTCAGGCCACGGGCTGCCCAGCGCGGCAGGCGTCCGCGCCTGCTCTGCACCTGGCCGTCGCCCGGTCCCATGGGCTCGCTCCCGTCGAGAACTATCGCCTGCGTCACAACCTATCGAGGTGTGTCGATCCTGCAACCCGAGCGCGCCCGGGACGGCCCGGTGAGGAGGCCGCGGCCCCTGGTTCGCCGACCGTCCCCGACGCCCACGTCGCGCGCCCCACCGCGGGGCCGGGTCCGTCGGCGCGGTCGGGCCTCGACCGTGGCGTCGCGTGACATCCTCGTGGCCGCACCGCCCACCGCACGAGGAGACCCATGGACCGGATCCCGCGGCTCGCGAGCGAGCTGTTCCGCGTCAACGTGGCGTCCGCCGTCGCGCTGGCCGTCACGATGGTGGCGTTCCTCCCGAGCATGTCGTCCCTGGTGAGGCGGCTCGACGAGTACGAGAGCGCGCGGGAATGGCTGCGGGTCTACTTCGGCGAGCTCACCGTGCCGATCGTCCTGGTGTTCTGGGTGATCTTCGCGATCGTCCACATCGTCCTCACCCACCGGGCGTTCTCCCGCATGACGCCGATCGACCTGCGGCGGGTCGCCGCCGTGCAGGTGCGCTCGCGCGGCCGGTGGTGGCGAGCCATGGTCGGTGACGTGAGCGCGGAGTCCTGGACGGTGCAGGGCGCCCTCGTCGCTGCGGTCGGCGTCCTCGCGATCGCGCAGACCGACCAGTTCCGCTCCTCGACCTGGATGCTGCTGCTCGGGCTCGCCTCGGTCGCCGGCTCCTGGGCGCTCATGATCTACGCGTACGCCACCCGGTACATGCGCCTCGACGTCGGTCGCAGGGTCCTCGAGTTCGACCTGCTCTCGGAGCCCCGTTACCGCGACTACCTCACCCTGTCGGTGCTCACCTCGACGATGCAGGGTGCCGGCGTGCGCTGCCGCACGAGCGAGTCCTGGTCGGTCATGCGGACCCACTCGATGCTCGCGTTCGCGTTCAACACGGTCATCGTCGCCATGACCGTCAGCCTGCTCGTCGGCGGCCTCGGCAGTATCGGGATCTGACGGCGACCGTCCCGCGGGAACCGTCGGCCCCGACCGCCGTGAACATGGCGGTCACGGCCCGCCCGGTGTGCTCATCCGACCGGGAGGGTGGCGGTGATCGCGAATCCGCCCTCCGGCGTCGGACCGATCTCGACGGTCCCGCCGAGCGCGCGGGTGCGGTCCCGGATCCCCGCGAGCCCCAGGCCGGCCCCCGGCCCGGACGGCGTCGCCTCCTCCGCGGCCGGCCCGTTGACGACCGCGACGCCGACCTCGTCCGAGCCGACGGCCACGGTGACGGCCACCTCGGCCCCCGGCGCGTGGCGCAGTGCGTTGCTCAGCCCCTCCTGGACGATCCGGTAGGCCGTCAGCCCGGTGGCCGGCGGCACGGAGGCGGGATCCTCGCCCTGGTGGTCGAACGTGATGGTCGCGCCCGAGCTGCGTGCCCCGTCGACGAGCTCGGGCACGTCGACGAGGGCGGGCTGCGGGGCCAGGTCGGCGTCCTCACGCCCGCGCAGCACGCTGAGCAGCCCGCGCATCTCCGTGAGCGCGGCGCGTGACGACGACGCGATCGACGCGAACTCCGCATCCACCTCGTGCGACGTCCCGTCGAGGCGGAACGGTGCGGTCGTCGCCTGGACGGAGATCACGGACATGGAGTGCGCGACGACGTCGTGCATCTCCTGCGCGATCCGGTTGCGCTCCTGGAGCTCGGTGCGCCGCTCGGACTCCGCGGCCCGGGCCTGCTGCTCGGCCTCCAGGGCGTGCCGGCTGCGCAGGAGGAGCCCCATGCCGCTGCCGGCCGCGAGGAGTCCGGCACCGATGCCCGCGCACACGATCGCGTTGGCGACCGCACCGCCGGTGTCCGGCCGGACCAGGATCGCGACGATCGAGACGAGCGCGCCGCCCGCCCACAGGCCCGAGGCCCATCGCCACCCGTGCTGGAGCGCGAGGACGAGCAGCGTGAGGAGGAACGCGATCATCGTCGGGACCGGCCACGGCCACGGGGCCGCGGTCGAGGCCGCCGCCGCGGTGCCCGCGGCCGTCACGAGGGCGAGCGCGATCGCGACGGCCGGCCACCGCACGGCGAGGACGAGTGCCGTCGAGGTGGCGAACGCGAGGACCATGGCGATCGCGACCTGCACGCCGTGGACGTTTGCGAGGACGGGCCACCCGACGGCGACGAGGATGACGCCCGCGTAGATGCTGCCCAGCCAGGCCCAGCCGGTGCGCGGCGAACGGAGCGCGAGGAGGTCGGCCACGGGGTCGGTGGTGCCGGTGCTCGTCATCGCTGCTGCCCCCCGGTGGCCGTGGTCGCCGGCGGGGCCGCGAGCGCGACGGTGGTCGCGCCCGCGTCCATCAGCGCCATGAGACGCACCACCCACGGCGTGGTGAGGAGGAAGACCAGGCCGGCGAGCCCGGTGAGGATCGCGTCCGCGGCGAAGCTCTCCGCGAACGACTGCGAGACCCATCCGTCGGGCAGCTGGAGCAGCAGCCACTCGACGCCGGTCATTGCGTCGTCCTCGGGGAGGAACAGGCCCCAGAACCAGTAGGTGAGCCCGCCGAGGGCGGTGACCGGCCAGATGATGGCCACGAGCCCGGTGAACAGTCGCAGGGGGAAGGCGAGGAGTCCCTCGTAGAGCAGGTCGAGCCAGCGTCGCGGGTCGGCGAGCAGCCGGAACCAGCCGCCGAGCCCGCCGCGGTGCTCGCGGTAGCGCGGCGTGGTGACGTCGGCGCCCCAGACCCGCAGCCGCGCCCGGGAGATCTGCGCGAACCCGGTCGCGACGACGAGACAGAGCGGGAGGATCACCGCGCCGATCCAGACGACGAACGTGGCGACCCCGGTGACGAACAGCGCGAGCAGGACGGCGAACGCGACGATCGCGAGCACCGTGCCGGGCACGAGGTAGCCGAGGTCCCGGCCGAGCGTGCGCACGGCACGGCCGGCGCGGGAGGTGCGTGGTCCGGCGGCGGAGGCGGTGGTCATGTGGTCACGTCCGTATCTGGTGGGTGGGGACAGTGTGTCGGAGCGGTGGGGGACCGCGGCGGTCGTGTGCATGACAGGGACTGTCGTCCGGTGGTCGGTGCTCCCGCGTCACCCGTGGGTGTGAACCGGGCCCCTACGGCAGAGGGAGCCCCGGGACGGCAGGAGGTCGACCGACGTCGGGGAGGGCCGCCCGACTACGGTGTCCCGGTGAGCATCTCGCCGGGCACCTCGGTCGTGCGCGTGGCAGTCGTCGACGACCAGGCCATGGTGCGCCAGGGCTTCGGCGCGCTGCTGGACGCCCAGGAGGACATGACGGTCGTCGGCAGCGCGTCGGACGGCTCCGAGGTCGTCGACCTCGTGCGCCGCACCCGCCCCGACGTCGTCCTCATGGACATCCGCATGCCGAAGGTCAACGGGCTCGACGCCACGCGGGCCGTGTTCGCCATGCCGGGCGACGAGCACCCGCGGGTCGTCATGCTCACCACCTTCGACGTCGACGAGTACGTCTTCGCCGCGCTGCAGGCCGGTGCGAGCGGCTTCCTGCTCAAGGACGCCACGGCCGACGAGCTCGCCGGCGCCGTCCGCGTGGTGGCGGCCGGGGAGGCGCTCCTCTCGCCGTCGATCACCCGCAAGGTGATCACGGACTACGCGGCCCGTCCCTCGGGACGACCCGACCCCACGGTGCTCTCCCCGCTGACCGAGCGCGAGCTCGAGGTCATGCGCCTCGTCGCCACCGGGCGGTCGAACGGCGAGATCGCCGGCGATCTCTTCCTCGGCGAGCAGACGGTGAAGACCCACGTCTCCCGGATCCTCACCAAGCTCGGCCTGCGCGACCGCACGCAGATCGTCGTGACGGCCTACGAGTCGGGGCTCGTCGCCGTCGGTAGGTGACCGGTGGGCCGGCCGGCCGGCTGGTCGGCCGTCCGGCCGGTCGGTGCGCCGGGCGCGAGGTGCTCGCGGAGCGTTCCGCCCCGGTAGTCGCGACGCAGGCGCCCGCGGCGCTGGAGCTCGGGGACGACCCCGTCGACGAACTCCGTCAGCGAGGACGGGTACAGCGCCGACATGACGACGAAACCGTCGGCGGCCTCGGCGTCGACGATCGCGCACAGCTCGTCCGCGACCGTCGCCGGGGAGCCGGTGGGCTGGGGCTTGAGCTGGCTGATCGCCTGCCGCTGCGCGAGCTCGCGCACGGTGAGGTCCTCCGCCCGGCTCGCGCGCAGCAGCATGTCCTCGAACCCCTCGCTCCCGGTCGCGCCCCGGTGGGCGGTGAGGAGGTCCGCCGCGCGGGCGTGCGGGTCGAGGTCGTCCGCGTGCAGCAGACGTCCGAGCATCGTGAGGATCGCGCGCTCGTCGAGCAGCGCGGCCATCTCCTCCAGGCGGGCACGGGCGGCGTCGTCGGTCGCGGCCACCACGGGCTGGACCGCGGCCAGCACCCGCAGGTCGTCCGGGTCCCGGCCCCACGCGGCGGCGCGGGCGCGCAGGTCGGTGCGCAGCGCGCGCATCGCGACCGCGTCCTCGGCGACGACGAACACCACCTCGGCCCATCGGGCGGCGAAGGTCCGGCCCCGCTCCGAGGCGCCCGCCTGCATGAGCACCGGTCGTCCCTGCGGGCTGCGCGGCAGCGTGACCGGTCCTCGGCTCACGGCGTCCGCGTCCGTACCTGCGCCTGCGCCCGCATCCGGGACCCGGTGCACGTGCGCCGGGTCCGCGAACATCCGGCGTTCCCGGTCGAGCACGAGGGCGTCCGGCCCCCACGAGTCCCACAGGTCCAGGACCGTGCGCACCACGCGGTCGGCCCGGTCGTAGCGGGCCGCCTTGTCGGGCATCGCGGACAGGCCCATGTTGCGGGCCTCGGCGTCGGTGGTCGAGGTGACGATGTTCCACGCCGTCCGACCGCCGGAGAGGTGGTCGAGGCTGAGCATCGTGCGAGCGATGGCGTAGGGCGGCAGGAAGGTGGTCGACATCGTCGCGCCCACGCCCAGGTGCGTCGTGGCCGACGCCGCCACCGTGGCCAGGGTGACGGGGTCGAGGTAGATCGCCCCCTTGCCGCCAGTGCGGACGGTGGTCGCGTAGTCGCCGGCCGCGTCCTCCGGGACGGCGAGGGCGTCCGGGAAGAAGATCATGTCGAACCGGCCGCGCTCGAGCGTGCGGGCGAGGTCGGCGTAGAACGGCGCGCTCAGCCAGTCCCCACGCGAGAGCGGGTGACGCCACGACTCCGCGTACTGGCTGGTGGGGGCGTTGACCAGGGCGACGAGGTGCATGGATCTCTCCGTCGGTGGTGGTGGTTCGTCGGTGGGTGCGGTCGTCCGGCTATCCGAAGAGGGCACCGGGGCCCCGCAGCGTCCCGGCGAGGTGGCTGACGACGAGGACGGCGGTCAGCACCGCGAGCACACCGGCCAGCAGCGCCCAGTCCGCGCCGCGCACCGGGGTGGGCCGCCACGTGGTGCGGGGCGCGAGACCCAGCCCCCGGGACTCCAGGGCCTGAGCCATCCGTTCGCCCTTGCGCAGCGACACCACGAGCAGGGTGAACACCACCCCGGCCAGGTGGCGCGCCCCTCGTGGGGGCCGGCCCCGCACGCCGGGGGAGCGCGCCGCGTGGGCGTGCCGGATCGTCGACCACTCGCGCGGCATCTCCTGCAGCATCCGGTACCCGGCGAGGACGGCGTAGGTCATCCGCGCGCCGAGCCGGGCGTTGTGGTGCAGGCTCGTCATCAGTGCCACGCCGTCGGTGGACAGCAGGAACCCGACGACGCACACCCCGATGACCAGCGAGCGGACGCCGAGCGCGGCGCCCACCTCGGACCCCTCGGCCGTCACGCGCAGCACGCCCCACTGCCACAGCACCTCCCCGGGACGGGTGAGGACGTTGACCGACAGCACCCCCAGGCCGAACACGAGGAACGGGAGCTGCGCCAGCGCCAGCGTGCGCGGCGCGGCCCGGGTGCCCACGGCCACGGCGGCCAGGGCCAGCACGTAGAGCACGAGCGGCGTGAGCGGGTCGAGCACGAACACGACCGCGAGCGAGACCGCGGTGAGCGAGGCGAGCTTGACCGTGGGGTTGCGGCGGCTCAGCGGGGCGTCGTCGAGCGGTGCCCGGGTGAGCGCGGTCATCGGCGCACCCGCTCGTCGAGCCTGCGCAGCACGTGCGCGACCGACGTGCCGGGCACGTGCGCGAGCAGCCAGGACACGAGCGGGGGCAGGCTGAGCCCCGCGCGCCGCACGAGGGCCGCGTCGCCCAGCACCTCGTGCGTCGGACCGTCGGCGATCATCTCGCCCTCGGTGAGCAGGACCACCCGGGTGGCGAGCGTGGCGACCGTGCGCAGGTCGTGGCTGGAGAGCACGATCGCACGTCCCGCGGCCGACTCCGCGCGCAGCGTCTCCATCGTCGCGACCGCGTCGCGCCGGTCGAGCCCGAGGGTGGGCTCGTCCGCGAGGAGGACGGGAGCGTCGTGGGCGAGGACGGCCGCGAGGCTGAGCCGGCGCTTCTCCCCGCCGGAGAGCCGGAACGGGTTCTGCCCGGACAGGTGCTCGAGCCGGTGACGCCGCAGGCGGTCCGCCACCGCGGCCTCGCCCGCCGCGCCGGTGAGCCCGTGCCCGATCTCGGCGGTCACGGTGTGCGTGAGGAACTGGTGCTCGGCGTTCTGGAACACCATGCCCGGAGCTGCCCCCGTGACGGTGCCGGCGAGCGGCGGCAGGAGTCCGGCGAGCGTGAGCAGCAGCGTGGACTTGCCGACCCCGTTGGGGCCGAGGACTGCCACGACCTCCCCGGCTCGGACCGTGAGGTCGATCCCGGTGAGCACCGGGTGGTCCTCGGGGGCCGGGCCGGCCCCCCGTCCGTCGTCCCGCCCACCGCGACGCCCCGCGCGCCGACGTCCGCCGCGCCAGGCCGCACGGCCGGCGCTCAGCCCGCGCGCGGACAGGAGGGGCGGTCCGGCAGTGGTCGGCGCCGACTCGGGCGCCGACACAGGCTCGGGCCCCGGTCCTGGATCGGTCTCCGGCTCGGTCCCCGGGCCCGACCCCGGTGCCACCTCGGCGGCGAGCCCGCGCAGGTAGTCGGTGCAGCGGGCAGACGACAGCCCGCCCGGTCCACCGCAGGCCGCCGCGAGCTCCGCCTCGAGCGGCAGCCAGCAGCCGGCCGCCACGAGCTGTTCGGCGTGCGCGAGCAGGATCTCGACGGTGTCGCCCGCGGCGAGCAGCGTGCCGTCGGGGCCGAGCACAACGGCGCGGGAGGGCAGCCCGGCGATGCCGGCCGGGCCCGCCCACTCGTCGAGCCGGTGCTCGACGAGCACGACCGTCGGGTGGTGGCGCCGCACCGCCGTGCCCAGTGCGTCGCGCACGGCGGCGATGCCGGCCGGGTCGAGCATCGAGGTGGGCTCGTCGAGGACGAGCACCTCCGGCTCCGTGACGAGCGCGGCCGCGAGCGCCACCCGCTGCGACTCGCCGCCGGAGAGGTCGGCGGAGGACCGGTCGCGCAGCGCGCCCGCGCCGACGGCGTCGAGCGCGGTGTCGATGCGGTCGTCGATCGCGGCCGGGTCGGTGCCGTGGTTCTCGAGCGGGAGCGCGAGCTCCTGCTCGACCACCGGCAGGCACACCGCGGCGCCCGGGTCCTGTGCGAGGGCGCCGATGCGGCGGGAGCGCTCGACCACGGGCGTGCCGAGGTCGTGCGCCCCGGCCACCGTCACCTCCCCCGTGACCCGTGCCGTCACCGTGTGGGGCACGACCCCGGTGATCACCTGCAGCACCGTCGACTTGCCCGAGCCCGAGGGCCCCAGGACCACCACGTGCTCGCCGGGCGCGACGCCGAGCGTGACACCGCTCAGCGCCGGCTCCGGCCGGCGCGGGAAGTGCACCGACACGTCGGTCAGCGCGACGGCCGACGCCGCCGCCGTGCCCACGGCCGGACGGTCGTGCCCGGTGGCGGCCCTGTCGTCGGGGGAGGTCCGGGCCGGCCGTGCCGACAGGCCCGTCATGCCTGACCGGCCCGGCCGATGGCGAAGTTGTCCACGACCCCGGTGCGCGCGAGCGCGTCGACGACCACCTTGGCGAGGAGCCCGCCCAGGACGACGCCGGACAGCGCCTGGATCGCCAGGCGCAGCGCGAAGATGTCCTGCCCGTACCAGCCCGAGCGGAACGCGGAGTAGAAGAACACCAGCGTTGCGCCGAGGAGCCCGGCCAGGGCGAAGATGCCCCACCCGAACCTCCGGTAGCGGGTGAGGAAGAACGGGAGCTCGCAGCCGACGCCCTGGAGCAGGGCCGCCACGAGGAGCAGCGGGCCGACCGGTGAACCGAGGAACGCGAACTCGATGGTCGCGGCGAGGACCTCGGCGAGCACGCCGGCGCCGGGACGCCGCACGATGGCCACCGCGATCGGGGCGACGATCAGCCAACCACCGAAGAGGACGTGCTCGGAGAGGTCGCCCGCGGGGCCCATGAGGACGCGCAGCCCGCTCCAGCCCTGGACGAGAGCCCAGTAGGCGAACCCGAAGACCGCGCCGAGCACCACCACGATCACGAGGTCCTTCAGCGCCCACGGGCCGTACCCGTGGCTCTGGTCCGCGCCGCTCATGACGCCACCTGCTCGCTCGGCGAACCCACCGAGACCGTGAGATGGGTGACGACGTGCGGGACGCTCGCGCCGACCCGCGCCCACGCGTCCGTCGCCGTGGCCAGGACCTCGGCGAGGTCGCCGGTGAGCATGGTCGCGTAGTGCGCGGCCTCGCTCGCCACGCCCCGCTCCCGCGCCTCGGCGATGGCCGCCATGATCGGCTCCATGTGCTCGCCGGCGCCGGACGAGCCGTCGAGCAGCGGGTAGAGCGACCACTGCGCTCGCGCGGCGATCCCGGTCGGTGCGAGCTCGACCGGCTCGCCGCCGCCGACGACGGCGCCCGGCTCGCAGGTCACCTCGCCGGGGCAGCCGCGGGAGAGCAGGATGTGGGCGACGACGTGGCCGCCGTCGGTGCGGCGCGAGGCCGCCTCGACCAGCCCGGCCGCGTAGGCGGCCAGGCGCTGCTCGGCCGGGGCACGGCGGGCGCCGACGTACGTGCTGACGGCGTCGGACTCGACGACCAGGCCGTCGAGCAGGCCGCGGTCGGCGACGTCGGCGAGCGAGCCGAGGATGACGTCGACGAAGTCGCTCGTGTGCGGGTGGATGCTCACGCGCATGCCGATCCCGCGCTGCTCGGTGGCGTCGGTCGAGACGGTGTCGGTGGCGATGCTCGTGCCGGTCGAGCGGGTGCCCGGGTCCGTCCGGGTGGTGTCGTGCTGGGTCACGGTGCCTTCCTCGGCCCGCGGGTACATCGAGACCTCCCGGCACGGCGGCCGACAGGCTCCCTGCTTCCTACGCCGGTACGAACCGGATCAGGTCGGCGGGTCTGCGGTCGTTCCGCACTCTCAGCGCCTGCAGGCGCTCCCCGGGGGTTGCCGGCACGCTACCCGGACGGGCCTGAAGCTGTCGAGGCCTGCCCGCAGGGTGGCGACCCAGGTCAGGCGCGCGACCCGAGGGCCGCGATGTGCTCCGGGAGCCGTTCGTGGCTGCCGTACATGAAGTGGTTCTCCATGCGCTCGGAGAACCGGCTCGCCTCCGTGGTCCGCCCGACCGCCTCGGCGACCTCGCGGATGTGGATCGGCGCCGCGCCGCAGCACACGCCCAGGTAGTTCACGCCGAGGTCGAGGGCCTCGCGGGCGAACGCGCCGATCTCGTAGCGGTTGGCGTACAGCGGGTCCAGCGCGGTCGGGAACGTCCGGCCGTGCGGCGCGGGGACGGAGGCGGCGACGTCGGAGAGGTTGAAGAACGTGGGCTCGGCCTCCGTCGTCCGGTAGGGGATCGGCAGGGCGCCCACGTGGCAGGAGACGGCGGCGCGGATCTCGCGCAGCCACGGCAGCATCGTGTCCGGGCCCCGGAAACAGTTGAGCCCGACGACGTCGGCCCCGCCCTGCTCGAGGCGCTGTGCGGTCTCGACGATCCCGAGTCCGTCGGCCATCTCCTGGAAGGCCATCGGCGCGAGGGTGAGCACCACCGGCAGGCCCGAGCCCTTGGCGATCTCGAGGGCGGCCAGCGCCTCTCCCGCGTAGTAGAAGGTCTCCCCGACGATGAGGTCGGCGCCCTCCTCGACGGCCCAGCCGACCATCTCCTCGAACATCGCACGCACCTCGTCCTGGCGCGCGGTGTCGGACGGGTCCCAGATGTTGGAGTTCGAGATGTTGCCGGCCACGAGGTTGCCGGGTACGCGGTCGGCGACCTCGCGCGCGATGCGCAGCGCGGAGCGGTTGAGCGGCTCGAGCAGATCCTCCTTGCCGATCACCCGCATCTTCTCGCGGTGGCCGTTGTACGTGAACGCCTCCACGATGTCCGACCCGGCTCGCTGGAAGTCGACGTGGAGCGCCGTGAGGGCCTCGGGGTGCTCGAGCGCGACCTCGGGCACGAACTCGCCGGCGGTGAGGTAGCCGCGCCGCTCGAGCTCGAAGAGGAATCCCTCGGCGCAGATCACCGGGCCGGCGTCGAGCCGTGCGGTGAAGGTCTGGTGGTCGGTCACGTGCTGCTCCTCGGGGTCGACGAGATGTCCGGCGTAGTGAACCGTGCCGGCCTGGGGTCGTGCGGCGCGGAACCGGCTGAGCCCACCAGGTGGGACGGCGGGGACTCCAGACATGAGCAGGTATGCACATGCTACGGTCTGCGCATGTCATTGCTCGAGCGGCGGCTCCAGGTCCTCGTCGACGCGCAGAGGTACGAGCGGTTGGAGTCCGAGGCGCGTGCCACGGGGCGCTCCGTCGGCGCCCTCGTGCGCTCGGCGATCGACGCCCACTTCGACGACGCGGCAGCGACCTCAGCAGCTGGAGCGGCCGCACGGCGCGTGCTTGAGGCCACCGCCGAACCCGGTGCCGCCGAGCCCGACTGGGCCGACTCGAAGGCGAGCCTTCTTGCGGGCCGCGATCCCGGTCCGGTCCTCGACGCCACGTCCACAGGCGCGGAGTGAGGGAGCGGATCTTCGTCGACACCGCGGTGCTGGCGCTCGCCGTGGGTGGCCACCATCCGCTGCGTGAGCCCTGCCGGGCACTGCTCCACGCCGCCGCGGCCGGTGACGTCGAGCTCAACATCAGCACCGAGGCGATCCAGGAGCTCCTGTTCCATCGCATGCGGCGGGGGGATCGGGGCGTGGCAGTCTCGCTCGTGCGAGACGTGCGGACCATGTGCCGCGTCCACGCGTTCGACGACACGATCGTCTCCCGCATGCTGGATCTCGTCGCCGCCGGCGGCGTGGGCGGTCGCGACGCCGTGCACGCAGCGACCGCACTCGAGCAGGGGTTCGACGCGATCGTCTCGCCGGACCGGGACCTCGACGGCGTACCGGGACTGCGCCGCCTGGACCCCGGCGCTGCTCCCTGACGAGGGCCGATCAGACGGCCGACCCCAACACCCCCGAGGTCCCGCGCCGGTGGCTACCCACCAGGTGCGTGTCGACGATCCCGACGGCCTCCATCAGGGCGAACATCGTCGTCGGGCCGACGTGGCGGAAGCCGGCGGTCTTGAGCGCCCGCGCCAGGGCCACGGACTCCGGCGACGAGCTCGGGACCTCGTCCACCGACCGCGGGGCAGGTGTGGCATCCGGCCGGTGGGACCACACGAGGTCCACCAGCCCGCCGGCCTCGCGCAGGGCCACGGTCGCCCGCGCGTTGTCGATCGTCGAGTCGATCTTGCGTCGGTTGCGGACGATCGCCGCATCCGCCATCAGCCGTTCGACGTCCGTCGCGTCGAACGCCGCCACCGCGTCCGGGTCGAACTGCGCGAACGCGGACCGGAACGCCGCCCGCTTGCGCAGGATCGTCACCCACGCGAGCCCGGACTGGAACACCTCGAGGCTGATCCGCTCGAACAGCCCCCGCTCGTCGGTGACCGGCATGCCCCACTCCGAGTCGTAGTACTCGCGCAGCAGCGGGTCGGTCGCCGCCCATCCCGGCCGGGCGAGACCGTCCTCCCCGACGACGAGGCCGTCCCCGGGTTCGGTCGCGGCGTCGCTGCTCGTCTGCGTCATAGGTGCATCGTGACGTCTCTCGGGCCGGCGGCGCACGCTGCGGCCGACCCGCTGTGGATGGCGAGGTCGCCGCGACACCTGTGGAGACGTCACCCGCACGTGGGTGCACCCGCACCCGCATCCGCGCCGGCGCCACCACCGCACCCTGCGGCACCCCACCCCGGCGGCTACGGTCGAGGACATGGCCGACCAGCATCCCCCGGTGCCCTCCGACGAGGCCCACGTCCCGGGCGTCGTCGCGCGCCTGCGGCGCACGTTCGAGGCCGGGGCCACCCTCCCGCGCGAGTCCCGGCGTGCCCACCTCGCGGACCTGCGGCGCCTCCTGACCGAGGGTGGCGACGAGCTTGGCGACGCCCTGGCCGCCGACCTCGGCCGGCACCCGACCGAGAGCTGGCTCGTCGAGATCGCCTTCACCGTCGGCGAGCTCGACCATGTCGCCCGGAACCTCAGGCGGTGGACCAGCAACCGCCGCGTGCCGGTGCCGGCGACACTCCTGCCGGCGTCGGCGACCGTCGTGCGCGAGCCGCTCGGCGTCGTCGGTGTCATCGCGCCGTGGAACTACCCGGTCCAGCTGGTCCTCGCACCGCTGGTGGGGGCGCTCGCCGCCGGGAACACCGTGGTCCTCAAGCCGAGCGAGGTCGCGCCCGCCACCTCGCGCGCGCTGGCGGGCCTCGCGGCCCGGCACCTCGACCCGGACGTCGTCGGCATCGTGCAGGGCGGGGCGGGGACGACGACCGCGCTGCTGGAGGAGCGCCTCGACCACATCTTCTACACCGGCGGCAGCCGGGTCGCCCGCATCGTCGCGACCGCCGCGGCGCAGAACCTCACCCCGGTCACGCTCGAGCTGGGCGGCTGCAGCCCCGTGTGGGTCGACCCGCGCCAGGACCTGAAGGCGGTCGCCGGTCGGATCGCCTGGGCGAAGTGGCTCAACGCGGGCCAGACCTGCGTGGCCCCCAACCACGTCCTCACCACGCCCGACGCCGCCGGCCCGCTCGCCGACCACCTCGCCGACGCCGTGCGCGCCATGTACGGGGCGGACCCGTCCGCGAGCCCCGACTACGGATGCCTGGTCAGCGAGCAGCACCACGCCCGCGTCGCGGCGCTGCTCGACGACTCCGTCGCCGCCGGAGCCCACCTCCACCACGGGGGACGTCGCGACACCGCCGCCCGCTACCTCGAGCCGACGATCCTCACGGGCGTCCGCCCCCACCACCGGGTGATGAGCGAGGAGATCTTCGGCCCCGTCCTGCCGATCGTCGAGGTCGACTCCCTCGGCTCGGCGATCGACCAGATCCGCGCCGGCGAGCACCCGCTCGCCGCCTACGCCTTTCCCGACGACGACGCCGACCGTCGGCGCCTCGTGCGCGAGGTCCGCGCGGGCGGCATGGCGTTCGGCGCGCCCATGCTCCAGCTCTCCACCCCCGGTCTGCCCTTCGGGGGCGTGGGGGAGTCGGGGACCGGTGCCTACCACGGCGAGGCGTCGGTGCGGCTCTTCAGCCACGAGAAGTCGGTGTTCAGCAAGCCCCTGCGGCCCGACACGCTCGCGCTCGTGCGCGCCCCCTACGGTCGGCGCACCCGCGGCATGGTCCGGGCGATGTTCGGCATCGGCCCCCGGCGCTGAGGCCGCGCAACCGGGTCCGTGCCGGTCAGCCGCCCCAGACCCGCAGCTCCCACGCGGCCTCGGTGAGGTTCCACGCGGTCCACGCGGGGTAGTACCAGGCCGAGACGGCGATCACGGAGACGAGCACGACGCCCAGGGCGATCCACCCCGTGCGCCCCATCGAGGTCGAGGCGTCCTCCGAGACCGCGAGCGCGAGGAGCCCCGGGCGCGCGGCGGGCGGCCGGTCACCGGGGGTCCCGCGTTCGCCGTCGGGCCGGCGTCCGTCGTCGGGCACGTCGCTCCCGGTCCCGGGCCCGGCGGGCACCGCGCCGGAAACGTCCGGCACGGCGGGCCGCTGCGCGAACGGCACGACCCGGGCGAAGTGGCCGCGGAGCCACCGCCACCGCGCGACCTCGCTCTCGCGCGGCTCGCCGCGGGGGACCGGTGCGTCGGTCGGTGGCCGGAGGATCCCCAGCACCCAGCCGAGCGCGTAGGTCAGCGCGAGGACGACGAACGCCACGAACGCGATCGAGTAGAACTGGAAGATCGTGCGGTGCGAGTACAGCACCACCCACGGCAGCCACATCGACAGGTAGCCGGACAGGACCACCCACGCGCGCCAGTCCCGCAGCCGGAACGCCGCGTACAGGACGACCCCCAGGCCGACGACGGCGAGCCACCAGATCAGCGGGTTCCCCATCGAGGTCACGCCGGCGATGCACTGCTCGTCGCCGCACATCCCCAGCGTGGTCCGCTCCTCGCCGCCGGCCCGGTAGAACAGGGTGGGGCGCAGCTGGAGCAGCCACACCAGCGGGTGCCCCTGGGACTCGTGCGGGTTCACCAGCCCGGTGTGGAACTCCATCATCATCGCGTGGTAGTCCCACCAGGACACGAAGGAGTCCGGGAGCCACGACGGGTAACCCGTCGGGATGCCCGCCGCCCGCTGGTCGGCCGCCCACGTCCGGTGGAACGCCGACGACGAGGCGAACCACGACGCCCAGCTGGCCACGTACGCGAGCGCCGCCGTCGGGACGAGCGCGAAGAACGCGGGCGCCCCGCCGCGCCAGACCCCGTCGGAGAGCCAGGCGCGCGCACCCACGGCGCGCCTCGCAGCCGTGTCCCAGACGAAGATCATCAGGCCGAGCACCGCGACGGCGTAGGCGCCGGACCACTTGACCCCGCACGCGGCGCCGAGCACGACGCCGGCGGCCACCAGCCACCACCGCATGCCCACCGACGGGGCGCCGGAGCGGGGGAGCAGCCCCGTGCCGGAGCGGGCGATCGCCTCCGCGGAGCGACGGGCGAGGATCGCGCGCGTCGACTCGCGGTCCTTGACCACGAGCATCGTGCCGACGAGCACGAGGAGGGCGAGGAAGATGTCGAGCAGGCCGATGCGGCTGGCCGTGATACCGACGCCGTCGAGGGCGAGGAGCAGGCCGGCGACGCCGCCGAGCAGCGGCGAGCGGAACAGCCGGGCGCCCAGCCGGGCGACGAGGACGACCATGACGATCCCCGCGAGAGCCGAGGCGATCCGCCAGCTCTCCGGGTTCTCCGGGCCGAGGAGCCGCATCCCGAGGGCGATGATCCACTTCCCCAGCGGGGGGTGCACGACGTAGTCGGGATCGGAGGTCAGCGCGGAGAAGTCGGCGTCCGCGAACAGCGGGTTCGCGTCGTCCCCGACCCAGTCGCCCTCGTACCCGAGGGTGAGCAAGGAGTAGGCCTCCTTGACGTAGTAGGTCTCGTCGAACGCCAGCCGCTCGGGGATGCCGAGCCGGGGCAGGCGGATCACCGCGGCGACGAGCCCCACGAGCAGCGGGACCACCCAGCCGAGGACCCGGGCGCGGGGGTCGAGGACCTCGCCGAGGGGGCGCAGGCCGAGGCGGGCGCGCAGCGTGTGCTCGACCTCGTCGGCGCTCCCGTGCAGCGGACGGGGCGAGTCGTCCCGACGTCGGAGCAGCCCCGTGCGCCGGGACGGCCGCCCGTGCCGGGACGCGCCGGGGCCCGGGGTCGAGGAGGAGGACGAGATCGTCGCTGGGTCCGGTCCGGTCGGCGCGGGTGCGGCGGGGGAGGCCTCGGGGCGCTCGTCCGCGGGGTCGCTCGACGTCACCCGGAGAGTCTAGGTCGGTGCTCCCCGGCAGGCGGGCCGGCCGCCGGTAGCCGCGTTCACGCCTCGTCGGTCAGGGGCAGGCTGGAGCTCGCCGCGAGCCCCTTGGCCGCGGCGGCGACGCGGACCGCGTCGATGACGAGCTCGAGCGACGGGCGCAGCGGCGAGCCCGCCCGGGAGACGATCGAGACGGTGCGCATGACCGGTTCGTCGAGCGCGATGATGTCGACCCCGTCGGGCAGGAGGGTGAGCCCGAGGTCGGAGACGAGGGTGACGCCGAGCCCGCCGGCGACCATGGCCAACGCCGTGGACTGCTCCTCGACCGTGTGGACGATCCGCGGCTCGAACCCGTGCCGCTGACAGGCGATGCGCACGGCCCGGCCGAAGTGCGAGCGGGAGCCCGCCAGGATCCACGGCGAGTCGGCGAGCTGCGCGAGGGAGAGGGTGCCGCCGGGGAGCACGCCCGCCGGCGCGGCCACGTGCAGCCGCTCGACCGCGATCACCGTGCGGACGAGATTGCCCTCCCACGGCATCGGGTAGTCGGAGTAGTCGATGACGAACGAGAAGTCGAGCACGCCGTCGAGCACCGCCTCGGCCGTCGCCTCGGGCGGCAGCTCGGTGGTGCGGACCTCGATGCCCGGGTGGTCCACGGCGAGCCGGGCGAGGGCGGACGGGACGAGCCCGGTGGCCACCGACGCCCACACCCCGCCCGTGAGCCGTGCGCTGATGCCCTCCTGGGCGCCCTCGAGCGCGGCGGTCGCGCGCTCCACCGACGCGAGGATCTCGTCGGCGTGCTCGGAGAGCAGCACGCCGAGCTCGGTGAGCTGCACGCGGCGGCCGTGCCGCTCGACGAGCGGCATGCCGACCTCCCGCTCGAGCTGGACGAGCTGCTGGGAGACGCCGGACGGGCTGTAGTGCAGGGCGGCGGCGACCGCGGTCACGGTGCCGCGCCGATGGAGCTCGCGCAGCATGCGAAGTCGACGTAGCGACAGCTCCATGCGGTCAGCGTAGGGGCGGGACAGCACGCGCGGCCGGGGGCGAGCCGCGCCGCGCCGGTCGCTCGCTGTGCAGGAAACGTGCAGAGCACCGTGCACGAACTGTTGCTGGACGCCGTCATGGAGCCGCTCGCACGCTGGCGGGACACGAAGCATCGACGGAGGTGGTCCCCGTGACGATCATGCACGACCCGCACACCCGCACGACTCTCGCGCCGCCGGAGCACCTCCCGGCCTCCGCGGAGCCGGTGGACGCCCACCGCCTGGAGTGGACCGACCCGGTCACCGGCGTGCGCGGCTTCCTCGTGGTGCACAACCTCGTGGGCGGCCTGGCCACGGGCGGCACGCGGATGCGGGCGGGCTGCACGATCGACGAGGTCGCGGACCTCGCCCGCGGCATGTCGCTCAAGACCGCCGCGTTCGGGCTCCCGGTCGGGGGTGCCAAGGGCGGCATCGACCTCGACCCGCACGACCCGCGTGCGACCGACGTGCTCGAGCGGTTCTGCACGGCGATGCTCCCGTGGCTCGACGAGCACTGGGTGACCGCCGAGGACCTCGGTGTCACCCAGGCGACGATCGACGAGGCCTTCGCCCGCCTCGGGCTCGAGCAGTCCTACCACGCCGCCATCGGGCGCTCCGCTGCGCCGGACCGCGCGCTGCGCCGCGTCCAGGCCGGGCTCGCCGCCCGCACGCCCGACGGCCTGCTGCTCGGGGAGATCATCGGCGGCTACGGCGTGGCCCAGGCCTGCCTCGCGGCGCTGACCGCGGCAGGCACGGAGCCGACCGCAGCCACGGTCGCGGTCCAGGGCGTCGGCACGATGGGCGGCGGCGCCGCCTGGTACCTGCACCTCGCGGGCGCACGCGTCGTGGCCATGGCCGACGCCGCGGGCACGCTCTACCGCGCCGACGGCCTCGACGTCCCCGCCCTGCTCGACCTGCGCGACGACTACGGGGAGATCGACCGGTCGCGGATCCCCGACGACGTCCTGCAGCTCGACCGCGACGTCGTGCTCGACGTGGCCGCCGACGTCCTCGTCCCCGCGGCCGTGTCCTACGCGATCCGCGCCGACAACGCCGACCGGGTCGCGGCCCGCGTGGTGGTGGAGGCCGCCAACGCGGGCCTCACGCCGGACGCCGAGGCGACGCTCACCGCCCGCGGGATCCCGGTGGTGCCCGACTTCGTGGCGAACGCCGGCGCCGCCGCGTGGGCGTGGTGGCTGCTGCAGGGCCAGGTCGGCACCGACCCCGCGGACTCCTTCGACCGCCTCGGCACGGAGATGCGGGCCAAGGTCGGCCAGCTGCTCGAGGAGTGGTTCGGTTCGGGCGTGCCGCCGAGGCGGACGGCCCTGGGGATCGCGGCCGCGAACCGGACGGCGCTCGCCGAGGTCCGGATGGTCATCCCCTAGCGGGACCGCGACGGTGCCGGCTGCTCGTCCCCGCGCTTGGTGACGAGGCGCGCGACGGCGTCGTCGAGGTGGGCGACGAGCAGCGCCTTGACGCTGTCGCCCGGCTGGTCGCGGATCGCCTCGCACAGCTCCTCGTGCTCCCGGACCTGGCCGCCCAGGTCCGGGTAGGTGGTCCCCAGCTCGCCCAGGCACATGCGGGTCTCGACGACGAGGGTCCGCATCGCCCGGATGAGCCGCGGACTGCCGGAGCAGGCGACGAGCACCTCGTGGAACTCCTGGTCCGCGTCCGCCACCGCGTCGGCGTCGTCGCGCGCCGCGGCCGTCCGCATCGCCCGCACGCTGCGCCCCAGCGCGCGGTGCGCCTTCTCGCGCCGCCCGTCCAGCACGATCTCGACGGCCCCGCGCTCGATGACCGACCGGGTGCGGTAGACGTCGATCATCTCGTCCAGCGACAGCTCGTGGACGAACACGCCGCGGTTGACGACGGCGTCGAGGATCCCCTCGGACACCAGGCGCTGCATGGCTTCCCGGAGCGGGCCCCGGGAGACCTCGAACCGCTCGGCGAGCTCCACCTCGCCGAGCTGCGTGCCCGGCGTGAGCCGGCCCGACATGACGGCGGCGCGCAGCTCCTCGGCCACGTGCTCGACCGTGGAGCGGCGCCGCGCGGGCCGGAGCTCATCGATGGTCACGATCCTGCCTCCTGGGTGAACAGCTGTCCGAGATCCGTGGCCGTGGTGCGGGCCCCCGCGAGGCGCAGACCCTGCCAGACGGTCACCTGGTTGGCCGTGAGCACGGGCCGGCCGAGCAGCGACTCGAGCTCGGGCACGAGCGCGATCGTCCGCAGCGCGGTGTCCGGCACGAGGACCGCCCCGGCGTCGGAGCGCTCGTGGGCCAGGACGAGCTCGCGCACCCGGTCCGGCGCGAGCGTGCCCACCTCGGCCGCGGTGGTGATCCCCGCGCTGCGGGCGGCGACGATCTCGATCCCGGCGTCGCCGAGGAGGCCGGCGAACATCGCCGCGACGTCGTCCGGGTAGGTGGCCGCCACCGCGACCCGCGAGACGCCGAGGACCTCGAGCGCGGCGACGAACGCGAGGCTCGTGCTCGACGCCGGCACGCCCGCCGCCCGGGACAGCCGCTCGACCTGTCGCCGTGCGCCCTCGGGACCCCGGACGAAGCCGCCGGAGGTGCACCCCCACATCACCGACCCCGGCCGGTGGGGCGCGAGGCGTTGTGCTCCCTCGGCGAGGCGCTCCGGCGCCCCGAGGTCGAGCAGCTCGTCGGCCGCGTGCAGGTCGGTGCCGTAGACGTGGGCGAGCGGGAGCTGCGCGCCGAGGATCCCGGCGGCCAGGGCGTAGTCGTCCTCCGCCGCGTGCCCGGGGTAGATGATGCCGACGGTCGGTGCGTGCGCGCTCATGTGGCCTCCTCGACGGCGGTGCCGGCGGCGGTCGTGATGCCGGCGTCGTCGAACACGCCGCGCAGCCGGCGCCCCGGACCCACCATCGGCAGGCCCATACGTCCCAGGCAGGCCCAGACGGTGAGCTGGTTGGCCGTGAGGACCGGCTTCCCGAGCCGGTCCTCGAGCGGCGTGATGATGTCGTAGGTCGGCAGGTTCGTGCACGAGACGAACACGGCCTGCGAGCGCGAGTCGTCCGCCGCGAGGACGAGCTCGGCCACCGTGCGGTAGTTGACCTTCCAGATGCCGCCGCCGAGCCCGAGGTGGAGCGAGCGCACCACCTCCACGCCCAGCTCCGCGAGGAACGCGACCAGCCGGTCGGTGAGCGGCTCGTCGTAGGGCGTCATCACCGAGACACGTTCCAGGCCGAGCTCCCTGACCGCCTCGGCCAGGGCTCCGGACGTGGTCACCGCCGCGGGCGCTCCGGCGGTGAGGATCGCGGCGCGCAGCTTCTCCTCGTGGGCGAGGCCGTGGATGAAGCTGCCCGAGCTGCACAGGTAGGCCACGACCTCAGGCTCCACCCCGAGCACGTCCCGCGTGGCCGTGCGCAGGTGCTCGTGCCGGGAGACCAGCTCGGCCATCTCCAGGCTCACCGGCACCGGCTCGTAGGGGGTGCGTGCCAGGTGGAAGCTGACGTCCAGCGGCGCCCAGCGCCACAGCTCCCGCTCGAGGGCGAGGTCGAAGGGCGCGATGACGCCGATGCCGCGCTGGGTCGGCGGGCCGTCGAACTCGGCGCCCGTCAGAGCCATGGCCCCACCTCCGCGCCGCGCCAGATTGCCATATTGTTGACAATCTAGGAACGCCGCTCATACGTTGTCAACGTGCCCGAGAAGCCCGTCGTCGTCGTCCTCCACGACGGCCTCGTCCCGCCCGAGGACGCCCTGCGCCCCGTCGCCGAGCACGCCGAGATCCGTCTCGCCGAGGAGGGCGGCCTGGCCGACGCCCTGCGGGGCGCGGACGTGCTCTTCGCGTACGACTTCCTCTCCGGCGCCGTCCCCGGCGCATGGCACGCCGCCGACCGGCTCGGCTGGCTGCACGTGGCGGCGGCCGGCGTCAACAAGGTGATGACGCCCGAGGTGCGGGGGAGCGACGTGGTCGTCACCAACTCCCGCGGCCTGTACGAGGAGCCGATCGCGGAGTACGTCCTCACCCAGATCCTCTCCTTCGCCAAGGACGTCCCCGGCTCCCTGCGGCTGCAGCGGGACCACCGGTGGGTGCACCGCGAGTCCGAGCGCATCGCCGGGACGCGGGCGCTCGTCGTCGGCACGGGACCGATCGGACGGGCCACCGCCCGGCTGCTGCGGGCGGTCGGGATCGAGGTGACCGTCTCCGGGCGTCGCGCGCGCACGGGGGACCCCGACCTCGGCGACGTCACCGGACCGGACGAGCTGCACGCCGCCCTCGCGCGGGCGGACTGGGTCGTGGCGGTGGCGCCGCTGACCGACCAGACCCACGGCATGTTCGACGCCGCCGCGTTCGACGCGATGCCGGCCCACGCGCGGCTCGTCAACGTCGGCCGCGGCGAGCTCGTCCGCACGGACGACCTCGTGGCCGCGCTGCGCGCCGGGAGCATCGCGGGCGCCGCGCTCGACGTCGTCGACCCCGAGCCGCTGCCGCCGGGCCACGAGCTGTGGGACCTGGAGGGCGTGGTCGTCACCCCCCACAACGCCGGCGACTTCCACGGCTGGCGGGAGGCCCTCACCGACCTGTTCGTCGACAACTACCGGCGGTGGACGTCGGGCGCGGAGCTGCGCAACGTCGTCGACCAGGAGCTGGGATACGTGCCGAGTCCAGGGAGCGAGTCATGAACCCCGTCGAGATGTCCGCGGCCGAGCTCGTGGCGGCCTACGCCTCCGGCGATCTCTCCCCGGTCGAGGTCACCACCGCGGTGCTCGACCGCATCGAGGAGGTCGACGGCGAGCTCGGCGCGTTCTGCCTGCTCGACCGCGAGGCCGCGCTTACGCAGGCGAGGGCGTCCGAGGAGCGGTGGCTCGGCGGCCACGCCGCCGGCCTGCTCGACGGCGTCCCGATCTCCATCAAGGACATCTTCCTCACCAAGGGCTGGCCCACGCTGCGCGGCTCCCGCTCGGTGGACCCGGACCAGGCCTGGGACGTCGACTCGCCGGTCGCGGCGCGGCTGCGGGCCGACGGGATGGTGTTCGTCGGCAAGACCACCACGCCCGAGATCGCCTGGAAGGCGGTGACCGACAGTCCGCTGACCGGCGTCACCCGCAACCCCGTCGACCCCTCGCTCACCGCCGGCGGCTCCTCGGGCGGGGCGTCCGCCGCCGTCGCGGGCGGGATGGCGCCGGTCGCCGTCGGGACCGACGGCGGCGGGAGCATCCGCATCCCCGCCTCCTTCTGCGGGATCGTCGGCCTCAAGCCCACCCACGGGCGCGTCCCGATGTACCCGGCCAGCCCGTTCGGGCCCCTCGCGCACGCCGGCCCCATGACCCGCACCGTCGAGGATGCCGCGCTGCTCATGGACATCCTCGCCCTGCCCGACCACCGCGACCCCACCCAGATGCCGCCCCCGGCCCGGACGTTCCGCGGCGAGCTGGGCCGCAACGTCGAAGGCCTGCACGTCGCCTACTCCCGCGACCTCGGCTACGCCCGGGTCGACCCCGAGGTCGCCCGCGTGGTCGACGCCGCCGTCGCCCGCATCGACGCCGCAGGCCTGCACGTCGACGCCGCCGACCCCGGCTTCACGGACCCGATCGAGGCCTTCGAGCTGCTGTGGGCGAGCGGGGCCGCGACCCTGCTGCGCACCATGCCGGGCGCCCGCGACACGATCGACCCCGGCCTCGGCCGGGTCTGGGACCGCGGCGAGACCTTCTCCGCCGTCGAGTACCTCCAGGCCCGCGCGGTCGCGGCCCAGGTCGGCATCACGATGGGGACCTTCCACGAGCGCCACAACCTGCTGCTCACCCCCGCCGTGGCGGTCCCGCCCTTCGAGGCCGGCCACGAGGTGCCGCCGGGCTCCGGGCTGGAGCGGTGGCCGCAGTGGGCCACCTTCAGCTTCCCGTTCAACCTGTCCCAGCAGCCGGCGATCAGCGTCCCCGTGGGCACCACCGCCGCGGGGCTGCCCGTGGGGCTGCAGATCGTGGGGCCGCGGCACTCCGACGACCTCGTGCTCGCCGTCGCCCGGTTCGTCGAGCAGCTGCAGGACTGAGCGGGCCGCGCCTGCCACCCGGCGGGCCCGGTCGCCCCGGTCCGCGCGGGCGGACGCACGGCGCAGGTCGGCCGTCTCGTCGGCGGGGGCGCGCCCGTCAGTCCGCGCGGGCGAACGCGAGCCGTTCGCCCGCGAACCCGGTGCGCCACACGTCGTTGCACGCCTCGGCCATCTCGGCCAGGCCCTCGACCACCGTGCCGAACACGCTGCCGGGCACCCAGCCGACGTCGCCGTTGACGAGCAGGTTGTTCCGGCCGTAGAAGATCGCCAGGTCCGTCGCCCCGCCGGCCGCGTGGGCGGCCGAGCCCGGCTCGTAGCCGAAGGCGGGGTTGCCGATCTCCCACGGCTCGAAGTCGAACAGGCACAGGTCGCCCGGGATCGGCGTCACCGTCGGGTTCTCGCGCCGCGGCGCATCCGTGATGCGGGGGAGCAGCGTGTAGACCTCGTTGCGCGCGAACTTCGCGTGCATCGCGGCGCCGGACAGGGGCAGCGCCCGCCATACCGCCTCGCTCGTCAGGGGGGCCTCGTCGTCGAGCAGGCGCGCTCGGCACGTGACCCCGCGGGACACGAGCGTGACGGTGAGGTGGCGGGCCACGGTGTCCCTCCCCGGTCCTGCGTCCCCGGCCGCGGTCAGACCGCGGCGAGGACCTCTTCCCAGATGGCCAGGCCGTCGTCGATCTCCTCGGCGGTGACGACGAGCGGCGGGATCATGCGCACCACGTTCATGTGCGCGCCGCAGGTCAGCATGAGCAGGCCGCGGCGCGCGGCCTCCTTCTGCGCGGCCTGGGCGCGGGCGTTGTCCGGCTCGCCGTCCGGGCCGGTGAACTCGCTGCCGACCATGAGGCCCAGCCCGCGGACGTCGCCGACCGCCTCGGTGGCGAGCCGGCGGGCACCGTCGAGGAGCTGCGTGCCGCGCTCGGCCGCGTTGGCGACGAGCCCCTCCTCCTCGATGACGCCGAGCGTGGCGACCGCCGCCGCGCAGGCCACCGCGTTGCCGCCGTAGGTCCCGCCCTGCGAGCCGGGCCAGGCCTTGCCCATGAGCTCGGTGGACGCGGCGATCCCGGAGAGCGGGAACCCCGAGGCGATGCCCTTGGCGATGGTGACGACGTCGGGCCGCACGTCGAAGTGCTCGTGGCCGAACATCCGTCCCGTGCGCCCGAAACCGGTCTGGATCTCGTCCATCACGAGCAGGATGCCGTGGCGGTCGGCGCGCTCGCGCAGGCCCTGGAAGAACCGGGTGTTGCCGGGGACGTACCCGCCCTCGCCGAGCACCGGCTCGACGACGAACGCGGCGACCTCCGCCGGCGAGCAGATCGTGGCGAAGAGGTAGTCCAGCTCGCGCAGCGCGAAGTCGGTCGCCTCCTCCTCGGACCACCCGTACCGGTAGGCCGTGGGGAACGGCGCCACGTGGACGCCGCTCATCAGCGGGCTGAAGCCCGCGGAGAACCGGGTGCCCGACGTCGTCATCGACGCCGCCGCGACCGTGCGGCCGTGGAACCCGCCGTGGAAGACGAGCACGTTCGGCCGGCCGGTCGCCTGGCGCACGAGCCGCAGGGCCGCCTCGACGGCCTCGCTGCCGGAGTTGGCGTAGAACACCGAGTCCAGCCCGGCGGGCAGCACGTCCGTGAGGCGCTCGGTGAGCTCGAGCAGGGGGCCGTGCATGACGGTCGTGTACTGGCCGTGGATCAGCTTCCCGACCTGCTCCTGGGCCGCGGCCACGACCTTGGGGTGGCAGTGCCCCGTGCTCACCACGCCGATGCCGGCGGTGAAGTCGAGGTACCGGCGCCCGTCGACGTCGAACACGTGGCTGCCGCGCGCGTGGTCGACCGTGACCGGCGTCGCCTGCAGGAGTCTGGGGGACAGCGTCGTCATGGAGACCTCCTCGAGTGGTTGTCTGATTGTCGACAATACTTCTACGATGGTCGGGACGGCAAGGGAGGCGGACATGCAGGAGAAGGAAGCGATCGCGACGGTCCCGTCGGGGCTGTTCATCGGCGGACGGTGGACGCCCGCGGCGAGGACGATGCCGGTGGAGGACCCGTCCACCGGCGAGGTGCTGTGCGAGGTGGCCGACGCGGACCCCGCGGAGGCCATGACCGCGCTCGACGCGGCGGCGGCGGCCCAGCCCGCGTGGGCGGCCACGCCGCCGCGCGAGCGCAGCGAGATCCTCACCCGTGCGCACGGCCTGCTCGTCGAGGAGACCGAGCGGCTGGCGCTGATCATGACCCTGGAGATGGGCAAGCCGCTCGCGGAGTCCCGCGGCGAGATCGCCTACGCGGCGGAGTTCTTCCGCTGGTTCGCCGAGGAGGCCGTCCGCATCGACGGCGGCTACATGACCGCCCCCGCGGGCGGCTCGCGGTTCCTCGTCAGCCGCCAGCCGGTGGGACCGAGCATCCTCATCACGCCGTGGAACTTCCCGATGGCGATGGGCACCCGCAAGATCGGACCGGCCATCGCCGCCGGGTGCACCTCGGTCATCAAGCCGGCCGCGCAGACCCCGCTGTCCACGCTCGCGCTCGCGGACATCCTCGTGCGGGCGGGCCTGCCCGACGGCGTCGTCAACGTCGTCACCACCAGCAGGTCCGGCGACGCGATGACGCCGCTCATCCTCGACCCACGCTCCCGCAAGCTCTCCTTCACCGGCTCCACCCCGGTGGGCAAGCACCTGCTCGAGCAGGCCGCGCAGACCGTCATGCGCACGTCCATGGAGCTCGGCGGCAACGCGCCGTTCCTCGTCTTCGACGACGCCGACCTCGACGCCGCCGTGGACGGGGCCATGCAGGCCAAGATGCGCAACATCGGCCAGGCCTGCACCGCGGCGAACCGCATCCTCGTCCACCGACCGCTCGCCGAGGAGTTCGCCGACCGGCTCGCGCGGCGGATGGGCGAGCTCGCGATGGGACGCGGCGTCGAGGACGGCGTCGTCGTCGGCCCGCTCGTCAACCAGGGCGCGGTGGACAAGGTCGACGAGCTCGTCACCGACGCCGTCGGGCGCGGCGCCCGGGCCCGGATCGGTGGGGATCCGGCGGACCGGCCCGGCTACTTCTACCCGGCGACCGTGCTCACCGACGTCCCGGCCGACGCCGAGATCTCCCGCACCGAGATCTTCGGCCCCGTCGCGGCGATCACGGCCTTCGACACCGAGGACGAGGCGGTGACGATGGCCAACGACACCCCGTTCGGCCTCATCTCCTACGTCTACACCCGCGACCTCACCCGGGCGCTGCGCGTGAGCGAGGCGCTCGAGGCCGGGATGGTGGGCCTCAACCAGGGCGTCATCTCCAACCCCGCGGCGCCGTTCGGCGGGATCAAGGAGTCGGGGCTCGGCCGCGAGGGCGGGCTGAGCGGCATCGACGAGTTCCTCGAGACCAAGTACGTCGGGATCTCGATGAAGGGCTGAGCGCGCACGGGGCCTCGCCACGAGCACGGCCCGACGACGGGGGAGACTGGGCGCATGAGCGAGCAGTCCGGCGTCGTCCTCCTGGCCGCCACCCCCATCGGGAACGCCGGGGACGCCTCCCCGCGGCTGCGCGAGGCGCTCGCCTCCGCCGAGATCGTCGCCGCGGAGGACACCCGCCGGCTGCGCGACCTCGCCCGCCGCCTCGAGGTCACCGTGACCGGCCGCGTCGTCAGCCTCTACGAGCACAACGAGGACAGCCGGTCTGCCGAGCTGCTCGCCGCCGTCGAGGAGGGGGCCACCGTCCTCGTGGTGACCGACGCCGGCATGCCCGCCGTCTCCGACCCCGGGTACCGCCTCGTGCGCCACGCGATCGACGCCGGCGCACGCGTCTCCGCGCTGCCCGGCCCGTCGGCCGTCCTCACGGCGCTCGCCCTGTCCGGGCTGCCCACCGACCGCTTCGCGTTCGAGGGCTTCCTCCCCCGCAAGGCGGGTGATCGGGCGCGGGCCCTGGCCGGGGTCGCCGACGAGGCGCGCACGCTCGTGTTCTTCGAGGCGCCCCACCGCCTGCTCGAGACCCTGGGCGCGATGGCGGAGGCGTTCGGCGCGGACCGGCCGGCGGCCGTCGCCCGCGAGCTGACGAAGACCTACGAGGAGGTCCGCCGCGGCACGCTCGCCGAGCTCGCCGCCTGGGAGGGCGAGGTACGAGGCGAGATCTGCGTCGTCGTCGGGGGTGCGCCGCCGACGGTGGCGACGGTGGCCGACCACGTGGACGAGGTGCTCGCCCTCGCCGCGGACGGCTTGCGCCTCAAGGACGCCGCCGGCGAGGTCGCGACTGCCACGGGCCTGAGGAAGAACGACCTCTACGCGGCGGCGCTGGAGGCCCGGTCGGCGCGGTAGCTGCACCCGCAGCGGCCGGTAGTGGGCCCGGGGCCGACCGGCAGCACGGCCCGGCGCAGCTGCGCGCCGTGGTTCTCGAAAGTGCTGGTCAGGGCGCCACGGTCCGATCGGCGACTCCACTGTCGTCCCAGGTAGCCGGATCGCAGGATCTACCTGAGCAGCACCAGGTTGCTCGGAAGCCTCGCCACGCGGAGGATCCGCCGCTAATGTCCGTGCATGACGCCCAGCGCCGAGCTGGCAGCACCCCTGTCCCGGACCATCAACCGGGTCAAGCGCCAGATCCTCACGCAGTTTCCTCCCGCACGGTGGGCCGCAGACGGGAGGCACGAGGAGCGTCGCCGTCACTGGGCGCCGTACCTGCCCGTGCTCGATGCGCAGCAGGCCGCCCTGGTGTCCACCCTGAACCGTGACGCCATCCGGATCGGTCTGCTCGACGATCTCGCGATCCCCCGGACGGCCGAGCTGAAGAACGCACTCGACGCCCTGGTCGGCCGGCTGGCGGCGCAGTCGGCGGACGGCGCCAGCACGCTCCGCCCCTCGCTGGACGAGCTGCTGGACGACATGTCCCTCTGGCACTGGGGGCTCGAGCCCCGGCTGCTGGACGTCGTCGAGAACTACCTCGGGGTCCCGGCCCGGTACTACGGCGCGGACGTCCGCCGCGAGGTGGGCAACGGCCAGGTCGAGGGCGTGCGGCAGTGGCACCTCGATGTCGAGGACCGCAGGACCGTCAAGATCCTCGTCTGGCTCAACGACGTCGACGAACAGGGTGGCCCGTTCGCCTACCTACCCGTGGCGGAGTCCCTCCGGGCCGTCGGCCGGCTTCATTACGTGTCCGGGTTCGTGGCCGACGACCGGTTGGACAGCTTCGTGCCCGCGGACGCGGCCCGGACGGCCACGGGGCCGACCTGGACCACGATCGTGGCGGACAACTGCCGGCTGCTGCACCGCGCGACGCCCCCGGTCGCCCGGGACCGGTACTCCGTCACCTTCACCTGGTCCTCCCGGACGCCGATCAAGACCCAGCCCGCACCCGACTACTCCACCGCCCACCTCGAGCGGATCCGGACGGGTCTGTCAGCACGCCAGCTGGAGTGCCTGCCGCCCAGCATGGCCGGCTGACCTCCCGGGGGAGGCGTTCGGTCTCTCGGGAAGGCGTTCGGCCCGGGCCGCCCGGTCGCTGCACCCGCAGCGTCCGGTGGCGGTACCCGGGCCGCTGTCTCAGCGGACCGCCAGCGCCACCCGCTCGGACTCCACCAGCTCGACCCCGGCGGCCGTGAGCACCTCGTGGGCCATCTCGCCCAGCTCGGGCGAGACCGGAGCCGTCAGGTCGGTGAGCACGCGGACCGGCAGCCCGAGCCGGCGTGCGTCCAGCGCGGTGGCCTTGACGCAGTGCGACTCCGCGAGCCCCACGATGTCGACGCTGCCGATGCACAGCTGGTCGAGGATCTCGGCGAGGGTGCGCCCCTCGGCATCGATCCCGTCGAAGCCCGAGTACGCGGCCTCGTAGGCGCCCTTCTTCACGGCGGCGTCGGTCTCGAGGTCCGTCAGGGCGGGGTGCAGCTCGGCCTCGTCGGTGCCGGCCACGCCGTGCGGCGGCCAGCTGTCGATGAAGTCCGGGGTGTCGGAGAAGTGGTCCCCGGGGTCCACGTGCCAGTCCTGGGTGGTGACGACCGCGGCGTAGTCGTCGCTGTGGGACCCGGCGTAGGCGGCGATCCGACGCGCGATCTCGTTGCCGCCGGGGACCGGAAGTGCACCTCCCTCGCAGAAGGTGGGTTGAACATCGACCACCAGCAGTGCGCGCCGGTTCCGGCGCCTGCGGTCGCCCATCATCACGTTGCTCCGTTCGACTGACCGGTTTCGGGTAAACCCGGTGCCGCGCCATCCTGCCACCGGAAGGTGGCCGTGGCGCAAGGGGAGGTGAGACCTCCGGCACGCGTGGGCGCAACTACCCTGGGCGGTATGACCCACATCCTCTCCGCCGTGGCGTGGCCGTACGCGAACGGCCCCCGGCACATCGGGCACGTCGCCGGCTTCGGCGTGCCCTCCGACGTCTTCAGCAGGTACGCCCGGATGGCGGGTCACGACGTCCTCATGGTGTCCGGCTCCGACGAGCACGGCACGCCGATCCTCATCGCCGCCGACGAGGCCGGCGTGTCCGCCCAGGAGCTCGCCGACACGAACCACCGGCTCATCGCCGAGGACCTCGTCGCGCTCGGGCTGACCTACGACCTCTACACGCGTACGACGGCGGGCAACCACCACAAGGTGGTCCAGGAGATGTTCGAGGGCGTCCACGCCAACGGCTACTTCATCGAGCAGACCACGCACGGCGCGGTGTCGCCGTCGACCGGACGCACCCTGCCGGACCGGTACATCGAGGGCACGTGCCCGATCTGCGGCGCGGGCGGCGCGCGCGGCGACCAGTGCGACACGTGCGGCAACCAGCTCGACCCGGCCGACCTCATCGACCCCGTCTCCCGCATCAACGGCGAGACGCCGGAGTTCGTCGAGACCCAGCACTTCTTCCTCGACCTGCCGGCCCTCGCCGAGGAGCTCGGCCGCTGGCTGGACGAGCGCGAGGCCGCCGGCACGTGGCGGCCCAACGTCATCCGGTTCAGCCAGAACATCCTGGGGGACATCCGGCCGCGCGCGATGACCCGGGACATCGACTGGGGCATCTCCGTCCCGCTCGACGGCTGGCGCGAGAACCCCACGAAGAAGCTCTACGTCTGGTTCGACGCCGTCATCGGCTACCTCTCGGCGTCGGTGGAGTGGGCCCGCCGGTCCGGCGACCCGGACGCGTGGCGCGCCTGGTGGAACGACCCCGAGGCCCTGTCCTTCTACTTCATGGGCAAGGACAACATCACGTTCCACTCCCAGATCTGGCCCGCCGAGCTCCTCGCCTACTCGGGGCGCGGCGCCAGGGGCGGGACCGCCGGGCACCTGGGCGAGCTCAACCTGCCCACCGAGGTCGTCAGCTCGGAGTTCCTCACCATGGAGGGCCGCAAGCTCTCCAGCTCCAAGCGCGTCGTCATCTACGTGCGGGACATGCTTCAGCGGTACCAGGTCGACGCCTTCCGCTACTTCGTCGCGTCCGCCGGTCCCGAGGCCCACGACGTCGACTTCACCTGGGCGGAGTTCGTGCGCCGGACCAACGGCGAGCTCGTGGCCGGCTGGGGCAACCTCGTCAACCGCACGGCGTCGATGATCGCCAAGAACGTCGGCGAGGTGCCGGCGCCCGTCGAGGCCGAGATCACCGACCTCGAGCGCGAGCTGAGCGCCGCGGTGGCGGGCGGCTTCACGACCGTCGGTCAGCTCGTCGGCGCCCACCGCCAGCGCGCGGCGATCGCCGAGGCGATGCGTCTGGTGGGCGTCGCCAACACCTACGTCACGCAGACCGAGCCGTTCCGCCTCAAGAGCGAGGAGCAGCGGCCGCGCCTGCTCACGGTCCTGCACACGCTCGCGCAGGCCGTCTCGGACCTCAACGTCATGCTCTCGCCGTTCCTCCCGCACTCGAGCAACGCCGTCGACGCCGCGATCGGCGGGACGGGCGACATCCAGCCGATGCCCCGGCTCGAGGAGGTCGACGACCTGGAGAACGACCGCCGGTACCCGATCATCACCGGCGACTACTCCGACCCCACGCCGTGGGCCGCACGCCCCGTGCGCGTCGGTGCCCCGGTCGGGAAGCCGTCCCCGATCTTCACCAAGCTCGACGACTCGATCGTCACCGAGGAGCTCGGCCGGCTCGGCGTCGACGGAGCGCCCCCCGCGGCGTCCGCGGGCAGCGACTCGTGAGCGGCGGGAACGGGAAGAAGAAGGAGCGAGGTTTCCCGCCTACCGACGACGCGCTCCCGGGCGCCGTCGTCGACAACCACACCCACCTGCCGCTCCTGCGGGCGGACGGTTCACCGGTCGACCCGCGCGACGCCGGGCTGCCCGGCGGCGTCGACCCCCTCACCACCGAGGAGCAGCTCGCGCGCGCCCGGGAGGTCGGCGTCGTCGGCCTGCTCAGCGTGGCCTGCGACGTCCCCAGCCTGGCCGGCACGGTCGAGCTCGCCCGCTCCGAGCCGTCGATCGGTGCGGCCGTGGGCATCCATCCCAACGAGTCGGCGCTGCACGCCCGCGTGCACGACGTCGCCCCGGACGGCCTCGACCCGGCCGTGCGCGACCACCACGAGCTGACCTACGCGCAGGCCTTCGAGCGCGTCGTGGAGCTCGCGGGCGACGACCGGGTCGTCGCGGTGGGGGAGACCGGCCTCGACTTCTTCCGCACCGCCGCCGGGCGGGGCCACGACGCCCAGGTCGCCGCGTTCCGCGACCACCTCGCGCTCGCCCGCGAGCTCGGCAAGCCGGTCCAGATCCACGACCGCGAGGCCCACGACGAGGTCGCCGAGATCCTCCTGCGCGACGGCGCCCCCGAGCGGACGGTCTTCCACTGCTTCTCCGGCGGCGAGCGGCTCGCCCGCCTGTGCGCCGAGCACGGCTGGTACGTGTCCGTGGCCGGCCCGGTGACCTTCCGGAGCAACGACCAGCTGCGCGAGGCGGTCGCTCTCGTGCCGGACGACCTGCTGCTCGTGGAGACCGACGCGCCCTACCTCACGCCGGTGCCGTTCCGGGGCCGGCCCAACGCGAGCTACGTGCTCACGCGCACCGTGCGGGCGCTCGCCGAGCAGCGCGGGGTCGGCCTGGAGCGGCTGTGCGAGCGGCTCACCGCCACGACCCGCGAGGTCTACGGGGAGTTCTGGTCCGCCTCCGCGTGACCGGGAGGCCCGCGCCGGGTGACTGGTGAGGCTTGCTCCGCGTGACCGGTGGGGCTCGTGCCGCGTGATCGGCGACGGTCCTGGGTCACGGGACGGTCACGTCCCCAGGTCACGGTGCCGCGCGGAGGCCCGGCCGGCCGGGAGGAGACCCGGCGTCGGGAGGGTGCTTGTTAGCACAGGTTGTGGGCCAGGTCGCAGCGCCGTGCGCGCAGGCGTGTCGTGACCTTGACCTCACGCCCGGTCGCAGCCTTGTCGCTAGGTCACAGAACGGTTACGTTCATTGCCGCCCCCCGGACACCTGATGAATGGAACGACGTCCCCGTGACCGACACAGCCACGACCTCCCGCCGCGCCGACCGGTTCCGCCGGCACCAGCGCGCCGTCCTGGCGTCCGTGCTGGCCGGCGGCGCACTCGTCGTCACCGGTGGCGTGATCGCCGCCGACGCCGGCCTCGGTGCCGACTCCGGCACCGCCGCGAGCGCCGCCCTGGTGGAGCCCGTCGACCGCGGCGACGCCGCCGGCCGTTCCACCGCCGAGCGCATCGCCCTCGACACCGCCGAGGTCACCACGAGCTTCACGGTCACCGTCGACGGCGAGACCCTCGACTTCACCACCGCGGCGCAGACCCTCGACGAGGCCCTGCACGAGGCCGGTATCCAGATCGGCGCCGACGACCGCGTGTCCGCCCCGCTCGCCGGGCCCGTCACCGACGTCGAGATCGTCCGCGTGACCTCGGACTCGGTCACCGAGGAGGTCATCGACGAGCACGGCACGTCCGAGGTCGAGACCGACGAGCTCGAGGTCGGCCAGACCCAGGTCCGGACCGAGGGCGTCGACGGCCGCGTCGTCAACACCTACCGCGTGACCTCCGCCGAGGGCGAGGAGGACGAGCGCGAGCTCGTCGCCAGCGTCACGGTGGACGAGCGCGTCGACGAGGTCGTCCTCGTCGGCACGCGCGAGCCGGAGCCGGTCCAGGCCGCCCCCGAGCCGGAGCCCACCGAGGAGGCGCCCGCGGCCGCGCAGGAGTCCGCGCCCGCCGAGGAGGCCGCCCCGGCCGCGGAGACGCCCGCCTACAGCGGCGGTGACCCCCGGGCGATCGCCCAGAGCATGGCCGCCTCGCGCGGCTGGGGCGCCGACCAGTTCTCCTGCCTCAACTCCCTGTGGGAGCGCGAGTCCGGCTGGAACCCGACCGCGCAGAACCCGTCGTCCGGCGCCTACGGCATCCCGCAGTCGCTGCCCGGCTCCAAGATGGCCGCTGCCGGCGCCGACTGGCGCACGAACCCCGCGACGCAGATCGCCTGGGGCCTGGACTACATCGCCGGGCGCTACGGCACCCCGTGCGGCGCGTGGGGCCACTCGGAGAGCGTCGGCTGGTACTGATCCACGCCGCAGGGTCAACGGTTCCTCGCTGACCGCACACGTCTGCGCCGAAACCACCCTTCCGCGCCGAACCCACAGACCGCACGCCGAGCCGGACCACGCCGTGGTCCGGCTCGGCGTCTTCCCTGTGCGCCCGGTGGGATCGTGTGGGGCGGGCGCCGGTACCTCCCGCGTCACGCACGTAGGCTGTCCCCTTGTGAACGAACCGTCCGACGTCTCGCTGCTGGGCGCCTCGGACGTCCGCGCGCTGGCGGACCGGCTCGGCGTGCGGCCCACCAAGATGCTCGGCCAGAACTTCGTCCACGACGCCGGGACGGTCCGCCGCATCGTCCGTGCCGCCGGCGTCCGCCCCGGTGAGCGGGTCCTCGAGATCGGCCCCGGGCTCGGCTCCCTCACGCTCGCGCTGCTCGAGGCCGGGGCCGACGTCGTCGCCGTCGAGATCGACCCCGTCCTCGCCGCCGCCCTGCCGGCCACGGTCGCGGAGCGCGCACCGGCCGCCGCCGACCGGCTCCAGGTCGTGACCGCGGACGCCATGCGGCTCGCCGAGCCGGACCTCCTGCCCGGGACCCCGCCCGCCCGGCTCGTCGCCAACCTCCCGTACAACGTGGCCGTGCCCGTGCTGCTCACCGCGCTCGAGCACCTGCCCTCGGTCACCGACGTCCTCGTCATGGTGCAGGCCGAGGTGGCCGACCGCCTCGCGGCCCCGCCCGGATCGCGGACGTACGGCGTCCCCTCCGCCAAGGCCGCGTGGTGGACGCGGGCGGAGCGGGCCGGGACCATCGGGCGGCAGGTGTTCTGGCCGGTGCCCAACGTCGACTCGGCCCTCGTGCGCCTCGTGCGGCGCACCGAACCGGTCGTGGACGCGGACCGGCGCGAGGTCTTCGCCGTCGTCGACGCCGCGTTCGCCCAGCGGCGCAAGACCCTGCGGTCGGCGCTGGCGGGATGGGCGGGATCGCCCGCCGCCGCCGAGCGGGCCCTGCGCGGTGCCGGCGTCGACCCGTCCGCCCGAGGGGAGACGCTGACGATCACGCAGCTGGCCGCGATCGCCGCCGCCCGCGCCGCCCGCAGTCCCACCCACGACCCGGAGGAGTCCCGATGACGACCGGTCCCACCGCCGCCCCCGTCACCGTCCGGGCGCCCGGCAAGGTCAACCTCTCGCTGCGTGTCGGGCCGCCGCGCGAGGACGGCTTCCACCCGCTGGTCACCGTCTTCCAGGCGCTCGAGCTCGGCGAGCACGTCACCGCCGCCCCGGCACCGCGCGGCAGCACGACGGTCCGGCTCGCCCAGCACGTCGACGGCGTCCCGCTCGGCGCCTCCAACCTCGCCGCCCGCGCGGCCGAGGCGCTGCGCGCGGCGTCCGGCGTCGACGCCGGGGTCGAGCTGACCATCCACAAGAGCGTGCCCGCGGCCAGCGGCATGGCCGGCGGCAGCGCCGACGCGGCGGCCGCCCTGCTCGCGTGCGACGCCCTGTGGGGCACCGACCTCGGCGCCTTCGACCTGCACGCCCTCGCGGCCAACCTCGGGTCCGACGTCTCCTTCCCGCTGTTCGGCGGGAGCGCGCTGGGCACCGGCCGCGGGGAGCGGCTCGTCGTGATGCCGGACGTCGGCGAGTGGCACTGGGTGCTGGCCACCCAGGCCACGGGACTCTCGACGCCCGCCGTGTTCGGGGTCTACGACTCGATGCACGGCCATCCGCGCGGCGGCCCGCCGTCGGTGCCGAGCATGCTGCACGAGCCCTCCGCCCCTGGGACGCCGCATCCCGGCGACGGGAGGCCGACCACCGTGGGGCCGGGCACCGCAGGGCCGGGCAGCGGCGGGCTCGCCCCGGGCGCCCACGAGGCCGCGATCGGCGACGCCCTCGCCGACGGCGATCCCGATGCCCTCGGCCGCCTCCTGCTCAACGACCTGACCGAGCCTGCGCTCGAGCTGCGCCCCGAGCTCGGCGACGTCCTTGCCGCGTTCGAGCGTGCCGGCGCCCTGGGTGCCGTGCTCTCCGGCTCCGGGCCGACCGTGGCCGCCCTCGCGCTGGACGCCCGGCACGCGGCGTCCGTCGCCGCCGTCGTGAGGGGCGCCGAGGTCGCCGACCGGGTCCTCACGACGACGGCACCGGCCCGGGGTGCCCACGTGGTCGAGGCTGCGCCGGAGACCCCGGCGAACCACGGCGCCGGTGGAGCCGCCTGATGGCCCACCTCCTCGGCGCGGAGAACCTCCGACTCATGGCCGGCCCGCGGGTGCTGCTCGACGGCGTCGGGCTCGGTGTGGACGACGGGATGCGCATCGGCGTGCTCGGCCGCAACGGTGCCGGCAAGTCGAGCTTGCTGGCCGCGCTGGCAGGACGGCGCCCGCTCGACGGCGGCCGCGTCACCTCGCCGTCGGGCACGCGGATCGCCGTGCTCGACCAGCAGGACACCCTCCCCCCGGGCGCCCCGATCCTCGACGCGGTCCACGGCGGCCTCGCCGAGCACGAGTGGGCCGGCGACCGCACCGTCCGTGAGCTCCACGAGGGGCTGATCGCCGAGCTCGACCTGGACGCCGACGTCGACACGCTCTCCGGCGGTCAGCGTCGGCGCGTCGCCCTGGCGGCCGTCCTCGCGGCCCCGGCGGAGGTCCTCGTCCTCGACGAGCCGACGAACCACCTCGACGTCGAGGGCGTCGCCTTCCTCGCCGCCCACCTCACGGAGCGCTTCGCGTCCGGCAAGGGTGCGCTCCTCGTCGTCACCCACGACCGCTGGTTCCTCGACGCGGTGTGCACGCGGGTCTGGGACGTGGTCCCCGGGCACGACGGCGCGGGCGGGCGGTCCCCGGTGCCGGGCCACGTCGAGACCTACGACGGCGGGTACGCCGCCTACGTCCTCGCGCGCGCCGAGCGCGAGCGCAGCGCCGCCGTCGCCGCCCAGAAGCGCAACAACCTCCTGCGCAAGGAGCTGGCGTGGCTGCGCCGCGGTGCCCCCGCGCGCACGTCCAAGCCCAAGTTCCGGCTCGACGCCGCCGCCGCGCTCATCGCCGACGAGCCGCCGCCGCGCGACACGCTCGCGCTGACCGACGCCGCCGGCGCACGACTCGGCAAGGACGTCCTCGACCTCGAGGCCGTCACCGTGCAGTACGACGCACCGCCCCCGATCCTCGACGACGTCACCTGGCGGCTCGCGCCGGGCGAGCGCGTGGGGATCGTGGGGGCGAACGGCGCGGGGAAGTCGACCGCCCTGCGGCTGCTGGCCGGCCTGCAGGAACCGACGAGCGGCCGCGTCAAGCGGGGAAAGACGGTCGAGCTCGCGGTGCTCACGCAGGACACCGGCGAGCTCGACGACATCCCGCAGCTGCGGGTCGTCGAGGCCGTCGCCGACGTCGCCGAGCACGTGAGCGTGGGCGGGACGGACCTGTCGGCGAGCCAGCTCGTCGAGCGCCTCGGGTTCGCCCGCGAGCGCGCCTGGACGCGAGTGTCCGAGCTCTCCGGCGGCGAGCGGCGGCGCCTGCAGCTGCTCCGTCTCCTGGTCGCCGGCCCGAACGTGCTGCTCCTGGACGAGCCGACCAACGACCTCGACACCGACACCCTCGCCGCCGTGGAGGACCTGCTCGACTCGTGGCCCGGGACGCTGGTCGTGGTCAGCCACGACCGCTACCTGCTCGAGCGCGTCACCGACCACCAGGTCGCCGTCATCGGCGGCGACATCCGGGACCTGCCCGGCGGCGTCGAGGAGTACCTCGAGCTGCGCCGTGCCCAGCGCGAGTCCGCAGGTGGCGGGCGGACCCCGCTGGCCGCGGCCGGCCCGACTCCGGAGCCCGGCACGGACGGCGCGGTCACCACGGACCCGGCCGGGGGAGGGGCCGGCGCGTCCGGTACCGCGAGGACCCCGGATGCCGCGCGCGAGCGGGAGGCTCGCAAGAATCTTTCTCGCATCGAGCGGCGGATGACGAAGCTGAGCGGCCAGATCGAGCGGCTCGACGCGCAGATGGCCGAGGCGGCCGAGCAGCAGGACGTCGGGCGGATCACGTCGCTCGCCGCGCAGTCGGACCAGCTGCGCGCCGAGTCCGACGAGCTCGAGGAGGAGTGGCTGCACACCGCCGAGGAGCTCGAGGGCTGATCGCTCCGGCACCCCCGGGTGTTCATCGGACGGGTGCGCGCGCGTCGCGCCGGGGTCATCGCAGGTTCATACGCCCCTGCTTGGGTGACCGGCGTCGATCCCACGCACCCACGAGGAGCCCATCAGATGCGCCTGCCACGCCCCGGACGGGCGGCCGCCGCCGCCGTCACGGCGACCCTGCTCGCCACCCTTGCCCCCGCCGCGGCGGTCGCCGACGACGACGAGCGCACCAACGTCATCCTGCTCATCGCCGACGGCATGGGCTACAACCACATCGATGCCGCCAGCCTCTACGAGCACGGCACCGCGGCCTACCAGGACCAGGGCGACAACCCCTACCTCGCGGCGCACGGCTCGGACAGCGTGACGTCGGAGGAGTACCAGGAGTTCGAGACGCGGCTCTCGATGGACACGGGTTATGTCTTCAGCCCGGCCTACTCGACCATCGAGGCGTGGGGGCACCCGCAGAACGCCACCCGCGACCAGCGCGACGGCTCCTGGCTCAACGTCACCGACTCCGGGGCCGCGGCGACCGCCCTGTCGACCGGCGTGCGCACGCGGGGCGGCTACCTGGGCTGGGACCGCGACGAGGAGCCGCTGACCGACATGGTCGACGTCGCGAGCGAGGCTGGCCTGGCGACCGGGGTCGTCACGAGCGGCCAGTTCTGGGGGGACACGCCGGCCGGGTTCGCCGTCCACGCCGACGACGGCGACGAGGACCTCATCATCGACCAGCTGCTGCGCCACGAGGACCTCGACGTCGTCATGGGCGGCGGCCACCCCGCGTTCAGCAACAACGGCGAGCCGCAGGCGCCGGGCTACCACAACATCCCGCGCGCGGACTGGGAGGCGATCGCGGCCGGTGACACGAGCACCGGGCTGGCGCCGTGGACCCTCGTCGAGGAGCGTGCCGACTTCCAGGCGCTCGCCACCGGCGAGACGCCGGACCGCGTGCTCGGCCTGGCCCAGACGAGCGGGGCCCTCACGCACGACCGGCCCGGCGACCGCGAGACCCCGTTCGCCGCGCCGATCGCGGACAACGTGGCCCGCCTCCCGGAGATGGCCGCGGCGACCCTCAACGTGCTCTCGAACGCCAGCGACGAGGGTTTCTTCACCGTGATCGAGCAGGCCAACGTGGACGGCGCCGGCCACCACGGTGAGCTCGGCCGCACGATCGAGAACATGATCGACTTCAACGCCACCGTCGACGCGGTGATCGAGTGGGTCGACTCGGAGTCCAGCTGGGACGAGACCACGGTCATCGTCACCTCCGACCACGAGACGGGGAACCTGTGGGGCTCGGGCACCGTCGTCGACGGCGGGGTCGAGTTCACCGGTGACTTCACGCCCCTGACCGGTAGCGCGGGCGAGCTGCCCGCGGCGGAGTTCACCGACTTCACCGATCTCAAGGAGAACGAGATCGAGGACACCCCGCACTACCACACGCACCAGATCGTGCCGTTCTTCGCCCGCGGCGCCGCCGCGTCCGACTTCGACGCGGTCGCCGACGAGAGTGACCCGGTGCGCGGGGACTACATCGAGAACACCGACGTCGCCGACGTGCTCCACGCGCACATCCGCGACCGCGCGACCGAACCGGAGCCCGAGCCCGAGCCGGAGCCGGAGCCCGAGCCGGGGCCGCCGGCGCACCAGGAGCACGGCTTCTTCCTGAGCAACGACTGGCAGGGCACCACCCACCACGCCTTCCAGTACGGACGGCACGCCGACGAGGTGCTGATCGGGGACTGGGACGGCGACGGGACGGACTCCATCGCGGTCCGCCGCGACAACCTCTACCTCGTCTCCAACGCCCCGCGCGGCGGCAACGCCGACCACGTCCTGTCCTACGGCCGTGCGGGCGACGTGGTGCTGGTCGGCGACTGGGACGGCGACGGTACCGACACCCTCGCCGTCCGCCGAGGGAACCGGTACTTCGTGGCGAACTCTCTGGACGGCGGCAACGCCGACCACGAGCTGAGCTACGGCCGTGCGGGCGACGAGGTGCTGGTCGGCGACTGGGACGGCGACGGCACCGACACCCTGGCCGTCCGCCGCGGTAACGCGTACTTCGTGGCGAACAGCCTCAGCGGGGGCAACGCGGACCGGGCGTTCGAGTACGGGCGCAGCGGTGACGCCGTGCTGGCCGGCGACTGGGACGGCGACGGGATCGACACGTTCGCGGTGCGCCGCGGCAACGCCTACTACGTGAAGAACTCCCTGGCCGGTGGCAACGAGGACGTCCTCGTGCACTTCGGACGAGCAGGTGACGAGGTGCTGGTCGGCGACTGGGACGGCGACGGCACCGACACCCTCGGGGTGCGGCGCACGCCCTGACGGCGCCGCGACGTCCGAACGCCCCGGCGGCCGAGGTGGTGCTGGTCCACCTCCTCGGCCGCCGGGGGTTCACCCCGTCCGCGGACATGCCCGGGACCACGCCCGGGTGGCAAGGGTGACAAACCTGGCTCGGAGGCGTGATCCGCGCGGGCCGGCGTCCAGATGACGCTCGCGCGGTCCGCACATATCTTCGTTAGAGCATCCCGTGCGCCCCGACGCGGTCGGGAGCGGACCCGAGCGGTGCGTGTGTGCCCCGATCGGTCGGGGACACGGCGCGAGGCGACGCCGCGCATGGACGCGCCGATGAGGACCGGGCGCTTCCGCCGGTGCTCGACGCCACCTCGACGCTGCCTGGACAGGTCGTCCGCGCCCACTCGGCGTCCCCCCTCGGCGGCCGGGTCCGGAGCGGACGGATGTCCGCGTCCGGAGACCCTCGGGCGTCGTCCCGGGTTAACGGACGCCGTCGGTGGTCACCGACGGTCAATGTCGCGTTGACACCGGTGGGTCTCGGAGGTTTCCTGTCGATGGCACCTCCGGCTGGTCGGAGTGGTCCGAGGACGATCGTCAGGCTGTCGACGACGACGCTCCCGGCGCCCGCCGTCCCGACGGACGGCGGAGCGACCGGGCGCCCGGCGGGAGCCCCCGGACCGCGAGCTTCCGACCCGTCGGAGGGCAGGATCGTCGGGTTCGGCGGTGGGCGTCCCTCGGGGGCTCGCACCGACCGGTCGTGCCGATGCTGCCGGCCGCGGACTCCCCCACCGCGGGTGCGTGCCTCCCCTCGGAGACGCAAGGAGCACATCGACATGAAGCTTTCATTCCTCCTCGCCCCTGACGTGCCGCCTCTGTCGCAGACCCTGCGGCGGATCGCGAGCCTGACACGTCGGCCGAGAGGCGAGGAGTCATGCCGCTCGCACATGCATGGCTGAATCCTGACTCGGACGGCATCTGGAGCGACGACCCGCGATCCGCGGTGGACGAGGTCCTGCGCGCGGTGCAGGTCGAGCGCGTCGGCGCGGTGCTCGTCGGCACGCCGGAGGACCGTCGGGCGGTGACGCAGGCGGCCGTCGACGAGCTGCGCGCCGAGCGCCCGGTCCATCACCTGCACGGCAGCGCGTTCGTCGCCGACCTGCCGTACGGGGCGCTGTCGATCCTCCAGGCGCGCTCGGGCGTGGGTCCGGAACCGACCTGGTACCGCATGGCCAAGGTGCTCGGCGAGTACCTGGCACCGGTCGGCGAGGAGCCGGCCGTGGTCATCCTCTCCCAGCCCCGCGAGATGGACCCGAGCTCCGTGACGGTGCTCGCTCAGCTGGCGCACCAGCGTCGGGTGGTCCTCCTGGTGCAGTGCGACCGGATGATCGACGTGCCGCCCGACCTCGCGGTCCTCGCGCGCTCGGGCGACCTCGCTCAGGTCGCCGTGCGTCCGCTCACGCCCGCCGGGACGCGGGCGCTGCTCGTGGACCACCTCGGCGGGGAGGTCTCGCGCGTGGCGGCGACCGTGCTGTGGCGCTACGGCGGGGGACATCTCGGCCGGCTGCGCAGCATCGCCGACGACTGCGTCGGGTCCGGCAGGCTCCGGGAGGTCGACGGTCGCTGGGTGCTGACCGACGGTCCGCTCCACGGCGGACGGGGCGTGCCCGGCGAGGACGTCGTCCTCAGGCGGATGCCCGACGAGCGCCGTGCGCTGCTGGAGCTGCTGGCGACGCGCGGCCCGGTCGAGACCGGCGAGCTCATCAGGAACGGTCACGGCTCTGACCTGGACTCGCTGCAGGCGCAGGGCATCGTCACGGTCCGGCGCACGCCCGCCGGGACGGTGGCGGCGGTCGAGCCCGTGTGGCGCGACCGTGTCGTCTCCGCACTGGACCCGGAGAGCAGGTCCCGGCTCGAGCGCGAGGCGTCGGAGCAGGACGGGCCGGCCCGGCTGCTCGAACGGGCCGAGGACCGGCTGGCCTCGGCCGACGCGGCGGGTGCCCTGCGCCTGCTGGACCGGGCACGGGTGCCGGGCCGCCCGCCGGGAGGGGCCGGCACGCCGGAGGGCGCCGGCACGCCGGGGGGAGCCCGCACGCCGGGGTCCGCCGCTGCGGCCGGGCCCGACGACGTGCACGGACACCTGGTCTGGGCCCGGGCGCGGGCGCTCCTGGCCCTCGGGGAGGTCGGCCGCGCGCAGGACGAGGTCGACGCCGCCGCGGACGACGACTCGCCGTGCCTGCTCGTCCTGTCCGCGACGATCGCGGCGCTGGTCGGGGACCGCTCGAGGACCGAGGACCGACTGCGGCGGACCGCGGACCCGCACCCCGGGGTCCGCCTCGATCCCGGTCGCCCGGGCCGCAACCAGGAGTCCGTGCGACTGCGTGGCGAGGCGACCCGCGCCGAGATCCTCTCGCTCACGGACGACCAGGACGGTGCGCGGGCGGCCGCGGCACGGGTCCACGCGGAGCTGTCCACCTACCGTCGCCGCGGGGTCCTCGACAGCGTGATGGGTCCCTACGACCGGGCGGCGATCGCCGCGTCGCTGCTCGAGACCGCGCTGAGGTGCGGCGACCTCGCGACCGCCCGGGGCCTGGCCGACGCGATCCTTCTCGCCCGGCACGGCAACCCCCAGGCGGTCCTCGACGCCGAGCTCGGGCTCGTGGTCCTCGACCTGCTCTCCGGCCGTCCGGACGAGGCCGAGGCGTCGGCCACCGGTCTCGTCGAGCAGGCAGCCGCGGTCCACGACCCGCAGGGCCGGGCGGTGGCCCAGGCCCTGGTCGACTGCTGCCGTTCACTCAACCCGCGCGCGGACCAGGGTCCCGCGCCTCGCCGGCCGGCCGGCCGCGCGACCGAGCCGCCGGACACGCACCGGGCGGTGCCGCTCACCTGGGGCCGGTTCGGCTGGTTCGCCGAGCTCGCGCGCGCGGTGGCGGGTACGCCTGCCCCGGGCGACGACGCCGCGCCCTCCCGTGTCGACGACGTCGCGTCCGCCCGGGTCGACGACGCGCCCGCGCGGCTGGGCCGGCTCGCCGACCGGGCGGGCCACGAGGGTCTCGCCGTGGTCGAGATGTACGCCCTGCTCTCCTCCGCGCTGCTCGGGGACGCCACGGTGGCCGGACGGCTGGGGAGCGCCGTCGCCCGCACCCGGGCGGTGGTGTCCGGTCCCGGCGCCGAGCTCGCCGTGGGGGTCCGCGAGAACGATCCGGGGCGCACCCGCGCCGCCCTGACCGCGATGGCCGCCATCGGGTACCTCGCCTGGAGCTACGGCGCGCCGACGTCGGTGGTCGCCACCCTGCCGGCGGCCGACGCCCGGCGGCTCGCCGAGGTCGTCGCCAGGACCCGCCCGTTTGGCGCCGAGCGCGGCGGGTCCGACGAGCCCGGATGGCTGCGGTCCCTCACGCCGCGCGAGCGCGAGATCGCCGTCATGGTCGTCGACGGGCTGTCGAACGCCTCGATCGCCCGACACCACCGCATCTCGGTCCGGACCGTCGAGGGGCACCTCGGTCAGGTCTACGCCAAGCTGCACGTCCGCGGCCGATGGGGCCTGAGCCGGCTCGCGACGGACCGGCCGGTCCTCGAGGAGGCCGGGGCACAGCGGACATGACGGCACTCGACCACACGCTGTGGGACGCCCACATCGGCGTGCTGCACGAACGGCTGAACGACGTCGACCGGGCCGGCGTCGTCGTCGTCGGCGCGCCCGGGTCCGGGACGACGTCCCTGGTGCAGGTGCTCCTGCGGGACGGGGGCGGACCGACCGCGCTGACCGTGCAGTGCGGTCCCGCGCTCGTGGACGTCCCCTACGGCGCGCTGTCCCCGTACCTCACCGACCTCGAGGTCGTGCAGGGACCGGTCGACGTGCTGGCGGCCGTGCAGCGGCACCTGGACGGGATCGCGTCCCCCGCGCAGGACGGGAGCCGGCTCCGACCCGTCATCGTCGTGGAGGACTGCCAGTTCCTGGACGCGGCCAGCGCGTTCGTCCTCGCGCTCCTGGCCCAGAACCGCGAGGCCGTCCTGCTCGCCACCAGCGTGGGCCTGCGCGGGGAGTCCGGCCTGGGCGCGCTGGTGGACACGGGCCTGCTCGCCGCCGTGACGATGCCCGCCCTGGGGCTCGCGGAGACCAGCGCGCTGTGTGCGTCCGTCGTCGGGGCCCGCCCCACCGGCGGCGCGGCCGCGACGATCCTCGGCATGACGGGCGGGATGCCCGGGTTCGTCGTCGCGTTCCTGGCGTCGGCGGACGAGCAGGGCATCCTCGTGGGTGCCGACGGCGAGACCTGGACGAACGGGGGCCCGGACCGGTGGACGCTGCTCCGACCGGCCCCCTCGGTCGACGAACGGCTCGTCGGCGTCGTCGAGGGGATGCAGTCCGAGCTCACCGACCAGCAGCAGACGGCGGTGACCATGCTGGCGCTCGTCGGACGCATGCCGGCCGCCGAGCTGCGCGCGGCGGTGGGGGACCAGGTCCAGGACCTGTGGGACACGCACGTGGTCCGCGGCACCCCCGAGGGGGACGTGGAGCTGAGCGCGGAGCTGTACGGCGAGGTCATGCGCTCGATCACGCCGCCCGGACGGGGTGCCGAGCTCATGGCGCGGCGGCCGGCCTCGGTCGCGGGGCCCCCGCGACGGCAGCCCGCGCGATCCGTGGCCCGGGCCGTCGAGAGCGGGCTGCCCGTGCCCGACGAGGACCGCGTCGCGGCCGGCTACGAGCTCCTCGCGAGCCGGGACCTCGCCACCGCCTGGTTCCTGGCCGCGCGGCCGGCGGACGCCGCGCACGAGGAGAGCGTGGTGCTGCGTGCGGAGGTCATGCTCGCCGCCGGCCGAGCGATGTCCGGTCGGACCGACCTCGTCGAGGTGGCCGACCGCACGCAGGACGTGCACGTGTTGTCCGAGGTGCTGGCCGCGCTGGCGATGGACCGGGCCCAGGAGGGGGCGTCGACGACCCCGTGGGCCGCGCTGAGCGAGGTCTGGCTCGAGCGGCAGGACCGCGCGCTCCGGGCCGGGCGCACGGCGCCCGCCGCGACCGGCTCGCTCGCGGCGTGGTGGTCGGCGCTGGACCGCGTCGACGTCGCCGACGAGTCGGCCCGGCTTCTCGACCTGAGCTCCGCGGTCGCCACGGACCCTGAGGCCCCGACGGTGATGCGTTGCGTCGCGCACTGGGTACGAGGATGCCTGCTCACGCGGGCGGGGCGCCTCGTCGACGCCGCGGACGACGCCGCGCAGGCCGACGCGCTGGTGGCGGGGGACGCACGGGTGTCGGCGCTCCTGGGCGTGCACGCGGTCGTGCACCTGGTGGAGGCGCTGCTGCTCGTCGGGGACGTCGACGGTGCCGCCCGGGTCGTGGCCGACCGGCGCGGCGGGTCGGCGTACCGGAGCCACGCCTGGGCCGGCACCCTGCAGTCCCTCGACGGGTTCGTCGAGCTCGCTCGCGGCCGCGTGCGGCCGGGTGGCCACGTGCTCCGCGACGCGGCGTCGGACCTCGACCAGTGGGACCCGGTCCGCCTCCGGCCCCTGGTCACCGCCCTCGAGGGAGCCTCCGCCGCCCCGCCCGTCGGCGCACCCGCGGGCGGCACGTCGCTCGTGGACCGCGTCCGGGACGCGGGGCCCCACGGTCGGACCGAGCGCCGGCTGCTCGCGTCCGGCGTCGCCGAGGTCGTCGACGACGCCGGGCGGGAGCACGCGCCCGGGAAACCCCCGGCGTGGGCGCGGATCGTCGCTGACGCGGAGGTCGCCGCGCACCCCGCCGTCGCGCTGGAGATCCTGCTCGTCGCGTCCGCCGTCCGGGACCCCGACACCGCGGACGACGAGCTGGTCGCGGCCATCCACCGGGCGGGCCTCCTGCTCGACGGGCCACGGGCCGACCTCGTCGTGCGTGCCCACGACCCGGCGATCGCCGGGGACCCCGTGCGCCTGTCCCAGGTGGCTGAGCAGGCCATGACCGAGGGCTTCCCGGTGGTCGCGGCGGACGCGTGGGCACGCGTGGTCCGGCTCCACGACCGGGCGAACGACCTGCGGCGGCGCGGCGAGGCGTTGCGGCACCTGCACGGGGTCGTCGGAGAGCTCGGCGGGGTGCCCGGCCGGTACGTGCGGTCGGCGCTGGACCTGGGGGCGCTGACGCCCCGGGAGCTCGAGATCGTCCGGCTCACGCTCGAGGGACGTCGGAGCGGCGAGATCGCCAGGACCCTCGTGGTCTCGCCCCGGACCGTGGAGGGGCACCTCTACCGGGCCTTCGCCAAGCTGGGCATCAGCGACCGCACCGAGCTCCGGGACGTCTGGCCCTGACCCGTCCAGGTGGTCGGTGCGCATCGACCACGTGGTTCCACGTGGTCCCCGGGGGGGCGAGCGAGTACCGCCCACCGATGTACGGGCGACCGGCCGTTCCTAGCGTCGAGGACGGACCGACGGACCCGCCGTCGGAGACCCGGCGCAGCGCCCCCCACGCGCGCCGGTGCTGCCACCCCCCGGAGGCCCCCGTGCACTCGCAGTCGACGACGACCCACGACCGACCGAGGTCGGCGCGCACCGGGACGCTCGGCGCCCTCGGCGCCCGCGTCCTCGAGGTACCCACGCCCGCCACCGTCCCGCACACGGACGCGGGACCCGCGCCCGAGGTCCTGAGCCCGGCCCCTGCGGCCATGAGCCCCCTGCGGCCCGACGTCGCACCGGACCCGCCCGACGTCCACCGCCGCGTCGACTGGTCGCGGCGCTACCGACGACGGGTGCACGCCACCGACCTCGGCGTCATCCTCCTGGCCGTCGCCTGGGGGACGTGGGCATCGGGCGACGTCGCCGCCGGGGCCACGGTCGCCCTCGGAGTCGGGCTCGTCCTGGTCTGGAGCCTGGCCCTGCAGCTGTTCCGCACGCGGTCCCCGCGCCGGATGGCGGTCGGGGCCGAGGAGTACAAGCGCGTCGTCGGTGCGACCGCCGCCACGGCCGGCATCGCCTGCTCGGTCACGGTCCTGCTCGGCGCGGACCTCTCCGCGCACGCGCGCCCGCACCTGACGCTCAGCCTGCCCGTCGGGCTGGCCGCCCTCGTGGTGGGCCGCTGGGTGTGGCGGACGTGGCTGCACCGGCTGCGCCTGCGCGGCGTCGCGCTGTCGGACGTCGTCGTCGTCGGTCAGCCGGCCGACGTGGCGTACGTGACCCGTCAGATCGCCCGCCGCTCCGCCGTCTGCTACCGCGTGGTCGGCGTCGTCCTCGACGTCCCCACCGACCCGCCGGCGGGGCCGGCACCCGAGGACGCCGGGACCGGCGACCCCGACCGGGACGGCCCGCCGGCGCCCCCGACCTTCTACGGCGTCGAGCGCGTCCCGCAGGCGGTGACCGAGCTGGGGGCCGACTCGGTGGTCGTCGCCGGCCCGCTGCGTGCAGGCACGAGCGCCATCCGCACGCTCGGCTGGTCCCTGGAGCGGACCCGGACCGAGCTCGTCCTCGTGTCCTCCCTGGTCAACGTCGCCGGTCCGCGCATCACCATGCGCCCCGTCGAGGGCCTGCCGCTCCTGCACGTGGACCAGCCCCGGTTCGAGGGCGGCCGCCACGTGGTCAAGCGGGGGCTCGACATCCTTGGTGCGGGCGCGGGCCTGCTGATCGCCTCGCCGCTGCTCCTCGCCGTCGCCCTGATGGTCAGGTGGGACTCGCCCGGCGGAGCGTTCTTCTCCCAGACGCGGACCGGCCGGTACGGGCGGCCGTTCCGGATGGGCAAGTTCCGCACCATGGTCGCCACCGCCGAGCAGGACAAGGCGGCGCTCGCGGCCCGGAACGAGGGCGCCGGCCCGCTGTTCAAGCTGAAGGACGACCCCCGGGTCACCCGCGTGGGTGCCGTGCTGCGCCGGCACTCGCTCGACGAGCTCCCGCAGCTGTGGAACGTCCTGCGCGGCGACATGTCGCTCGTCGGCCCCCGCCCCCCGCTGCCGGAGGAGGTGGCCACCTACGAGGGCCACACCGGCCGTCGGCTCTACATCAAGCCGGGCCTCACGGGGCTCTGGCAGATCAACGGCCGGTCGAACCTCGACTGGGAGGAGAGCGTCCGCCTGGACCTTTACTACGTCGAGAACTGGTCGGTCACCGGCGATCTCATGATCATGTGGCGCACCGTCAAGGTCATGGTCAGACCCGACGGCGCGTACTGATGAGCATCTCGGCAGACGGCGTCGGCGGCGACCGTCGGCGCACAGCACAGGGGGAGGGGTTCCGATGGAACAGACGGCGACGACGGTGGACCGGATCGGCGTGACCCGGCCGTGGCTGGGTGCTGAGGAGGTCGCGGCCGTCACCGACGTCCTGGCCTCCGGGTGGCTCGCCCAGGGGCCGCGGACGGCCGACTTCGAGGGCGCGTTCAGCCGGGCGCAGCGCGTGCCGCACGCGGTCGCGACGTCGTCGGGCACCGCGGCCCTGCACCTCGCCCTCACGGTGGCGGACGTGGGACACGGCGACGACGTCGTCGTCCCGTCGTTGTCGTTCATCGCCACCGCGAACGCCCCGACCTACGTGGGGGCCCGGCCGGTCTTCGCCGACGTCGACCCGACGACCGGCAACGTCACCGCGCGGACCGTGGAGGCGGCGCTGACCCCGGCGACGACCGCGGTGATCGTCGCCGACCAGGGCGGCGTCCCGGTCGACCTCGGCCCGCTGCGCGAGCTGTGCGACCGATACTCCCTCGTGCTGGTGGAGGACGCGGCCTGCGGGGCCGGCTCGACCTACGCCGGTGCGCCGGTGGGTGTCGGGGCCGACGTCACCACCTGGTCCTTCCACTCGCGAACGCTCGTCACGACCGGTGAGGGCGGGATGCTCACCACGTCCCATCCCGAGTGGGCGGCGCGGGCGCGCAGGCTGCGCGAGCACGCCATGGACGTCTCGGCCGCCGACCGGCACGCCGGCCGCCGACGCGAGCTATGCCGAGGTCGGCTTCAACTACCGCATGACGGACCTGCAGGCCGCCGTCGGTCTCGTCCAGCTCGAGCGCCTGCCGGAGATGGTGCGACGACGCCGGTCCCTGGCGGCCGACTACCGCAGCGTCCTCGACAGCCTGCCGGACCTGCGCTGCGTGGCCGACCCCCCGTACGGGACCACGAACTACCAGTCCTTCTGGGTCGAGGTGCTGCCCGGCTTCCCGATGGGGCGCGACGACCTGCTGGCATGGCTGGCCGCCGACGGCATCTCGGCCCGGCGCGGTGTCATGGCGACGCACCGCGAGCCGGCGTACGCGAGGCGCACGGTCCCCGCGCCCCCTCTGCCGGTCACGGAGCGGCTGACGGACTCGACCGTGGTCCTGCCGATGTTCCACACCATGACCGCGGGCGAGCTCGGGCGGGTGCTCGACAGCGTGGTGGCGGCGGCCAGGTCGGCGGGCCGGTCGTGGTCACCGGACGACCGGACGAACGGCGCGCTCTGATGTTCCGCGTCACGCGGGTCCGGGCCCTGCTCAGGCCGTGCGACCCTCGTTGGAACCCGATGCGGGGCCGGCGCCCGGGGCCGAGGAGGGGCCGGGTGCGGATCTCGAGTCGGCCGGGTACGACCCGGTGTAGGTCGCCGGTACTCCCGACCACAGGGCCGACCAGCGATAGGCCAGGATGTCGTCGAAGGCGGCTCGGTCGAAGGTTCCTGACGTGCTCGCCCGTCGGTAGCTGACCATGGCCACCCGGAGCGCCAGCAGGCTCCGCCGAATTTCGTCGTCCAGCCGGTTCTGCGCAGTGCCGCCGGGGGCGAGCGCGTGAAGATCGTCGTCCAGGTCTCCGGCGAGGAACCGGTCCAGCACGTGTCCTCTCGCCATGACCACCACCCCGACCGGGTAGTAGAAGACCGGGTCCAGGCGGATCCTGCCCAGGTCGATGAGTACGGGGGTCCGGTCGGACCGGATGATCAGGTTCTTCACGTTGGCATCGGTGGCGGAGGGGACGAGCGGCCAGGCGCGCGACCACGCCTCGATCCTGGATGAGGAGAGCAGCTCGGCCACCTCGCCCGGCGGGCTGCCCCGCGCGACGGCGGCCCGCGTCGTCGCGACGGGGTCACGCGAGTCGCCCTCTCCCTCGTGCGTGCCCAGCTCGGCGTACCGGCGCACCAGGTCGCGGACCACCCCGAGCTGATGGTCGGGCTCGAGATCGAGGAAGTGGTCGCCGTGGACGAACTCCTCGACGAGCAGACGGCCGCCGTCCCGCACCTCGAATGCGGGCGTCACCACGTGCGTCTCGAAGCGGCGTCGGAGGCTGACGTAGTCGTCGTCGATCCGGCGCGACCCGTAGGTGCGCGCGACCCGACCGTGCTCGGGCGCCAGGAGCACCAGGCCCCCGTCGTCGGCCGACACGACGATCGAGAAGCTCCCCCCGCGGCCCCGCCCCACCCGGAGGACAAGGGGCGGGAGGAGGCGGTGGGCCGCGTTGACGATCAGCGCGCGCGGCGTGCCGGAGCGTGCGTCGAGCTTGCTCTGTCGCAGGTGACGAGGCAGGACGGCGCGCCAGTGACGCCAGATGCTCTCACCCGCGCGGAGGTAGAGCCCGGGCCGCAGCAGGTGCTCCGCGGTCCGGGCCAGCTCACGGGTCCGTCGCCGCGCGCCGCGCGTACGAGAGAGCCGTTCCATCCTCGTGGCCCAGCCGGCACGCAGCATCATGGGGGACCCCTTCCTGCGTCTTTGCCCGACGATGGGCAGAGTCTGGCAGCATGGTGACATGAAGGGCCACACCGTCCCGGCCGCCTCGGTGATCGTCCCTGCTCACGACGAGGAACGGTCGATCGGGCGTCTGCTGACCGGGCTGACCGCGTCGGCTGACGGGCGCCGGCTCGAGGTCGTCGTGGTCTGCAACGGGTGCACCGACGCGACGGCGGAGCGGGCGGCTGACTTCCCGGGCGTGACGGTCGTCGAGATCCCGCAGCCGTCGAAGCACCTCGCGATGCGTGCGGGCAGCGAGGTCGCCTCGGTCTACCCCCGCGTCTACGTGGACGCCGACGTCGAGATCGGGGCCGACGCCGTGCTGCGGCTCGCCGACGCGGTACGCACGGGACCGCTCCTGGCGCGCGCCCCCGGGCGGCGCGTCCCTCTCGACGGCGTCGGCCTGCTGGCGCGCTCGTACTACGAGGTCTGGCAGGAGCTGCCCCAGGTACGGGAGGGGCTCTTCGGACGCGGCGTCATCGCGCTGTCCGAGGAGGGGCACCGGCGATATGCGGAGCTCCCGCCCGCGATGTCGGACGACCTCGTCATCTCCGACCTCTTCGCCCCGCACGAGCGTGGGGTGGACGAGTCCGTGACGGTCGTCGTCCGACCGCCCCGGACGTTCCGGGACCTGCTGCGCCGCCGCACCCGGGTGCGCACGGGCAACGCGCAGGCCGACGCCGGTCAGCTCCGACGCACCGACTCACGCACGCGCCCGGCCGAGCTCCTGCGCCTGGTCCGGCGCAGGCCGGCGCTCGCACCCAGGGTGCCGGTCTTCGTGGCCGTCACCGGGCTCGCCGCGTGGCGGGCGCGGGCCGCAGTCCGGCGGGGCGACTTCAGCACCTGGTTGCGGGACGAGAGTAGCCGTGCCTAGCGACTCCCGGTCGGGGAGGACATCGCTGCCCGGAACCGCTCCGCGGGCATGGGCAACGTGTGGCCGCTCTCCACACCGTGGCGCCAGATCGCCCCGGCGACGCCCGTGAGCACGAACGTCATGACCGTCACCTGCTCGAAGCTGAACAGGTCGAAGAACGTGCCGGAGATGGCGATCGCGACGATCGACGCCAGCACGGCCTGGCCCCGCGAGGAGTACTCCGGGTGGGATGCGCGCCGTACGGCGCCCCGCGCACTCGCCATCGCGAGCAGGAAGAAGCCGATGGTGGCGGCCAGCAGGGGGACGCCCCCCTCGACGAGCGCCATCAGGTACTGGTTGTCGAGGAAGAAGTACTCCTCGGGCCGGAAGGTGCCCAGACCGTGGCCGAGGACGGGTTGCTCCCTCCACAGCTCGTTGACGAGGGCGTAGTCCTCTGTCCGGCCGGTGATGCTGTCGTCGGTGGACGCGCCCCCGAAGATCGCCACCACCGTTCCGAGCAGACCGGGCACGGCGGCTCGGAAGACAGCGAGCCCCGCGAGCGCCAGGACGAGCACGGTGAGCCGCTGCCGGGCGTCGAGGCTGACCGCGTAGATCCCGACCGCGAGGATCGCCACGAGTACTCCCGAGCGCGAGACGGACAGCGGGATGCTGATGACGAGCACGGCGACGGCGATCGCCGCGAGCACCCGGGCCTGACGGGTCGCCGCGAACCTGGCCATGTGCATGCCCAGCGGCAGGGCGGCCCCGCTGATGACCCCGAGCTCGATCGCGTGGCCGGCGGCACCGCTGATCCGCGTGAACCCCCCTCGTGATCCGCCGCCGCTGGGATCGTCGCTCTGCAGCGGAGGTACCTGCAGCAGCCCGGCCCAGTCGAAGGGCACCACGAACTGGGCGATCGCGATGAGGCCGCCGATGGTCGCCCCCACCAGGAGCCCGACCAGGAGGAGGTCGGCCCGGCGCGAGTCCGCCAGCGTCGAGATGCCCACGGCGAGGATGGCGAGGGGGAACAGCACCAGCGCGAAGCGCAGCGCCCCGGCCGCCTCCAGCTCGGTCAGGTCCCGGACGAACGCGCCGCCGAGCCCGGCGAGCAGACCGATGATCAGCACCCAGGCGCCGGCCTCGGCGGGTGCGACCCGCCCGGGTGCCAGGGGGCTCCGACGGGGGCGCCGCGCGATCCAGCCGAGGATGACCATGCTCGCGATCCAGAAGACGAGCAGACGAGCCGGCCACCCGTTGGACCTGAGCGGTCCGGCCAGGACGAGCGAGCCCGGGATCACCAGCGCGACGACGGGAAGGGCCAGCAGGGCACCCCACGGTCCTTGTGGGCGCCTCTCACGAGACGACCGCCGGGCGGAGGTCGGCGGCTCCTGGTGGACCGCCACGGTCAGTCCTTGGCGGTGGCGCGTCCCTTGCCGGAGCGCGGCCGCCGCCGAGCTCCGGCCCGGGCGCGGCCGGTGCGCGCTGCGGTGCGCGCTGCGGTGGGCGCTCCGGACCGGGCTCCGGTCCGGGCGCGGCCGGTGCGCGTCTGCTCGTGCGCGTCGTCGTCCCGCAGGTGGTCGCCACCGTCCGGCGCGCCGTCGTTCTCGCCCTGCTCCGTCGCGGCCCGGCGCCGCCGGAGCCGGGCCGCCAGGAGGGCGTCGAGTCCGACGACGACGACGGCGGTGAGCCCGCCCCCGAGGGCGGCGATGGCCCCTGCGCCTCGCAGTCGGCTCGGGGTGACGTCCTCGACCGGGCCCGCCGGCACCGCCGGGGCGATGCGGTACCGGGTGACCTCGGGTGCGCCGGCCTCGGCCTGGAACTCGTCCAGCACGACGGATGCTTCGGCGACGACCGTCTCCAGGAGGTCGTGGACGGCCTCCTCGCTGGGGGCGGTGGCCTCGATGTGGATCATCGGCTGCTCGCTCGAGCTGTTGGCCTCGAACTCCTGCTCCAGGCTCTCGTCCAGGCCGAGGCGCTCCTCGAAGGCGGAGCTGTTGATGTTGCGGGCCAGGACGGCCACGGCGAAGCGTGAGCCGCCCTGTCCGGAGTACGGGTTGTCGGGCTCCGACGGGTCCTCGGTCTCGTCGACCGGCGACCCCACCTCCGGTTCCTCCGGCAGGCTCGGCAGCACCACGACTGACCGGGTGGACATGTAGAGGGGTTCGACCGCCGCGTAGGACCGATAGGCGAAGAAGGCGACGAGGAGCAGCAACGGGATCGTGAGGTACCAGCGTCGGATCATCGCCCCGGCGATCGAGAACAGGTCCATACGAGCGATGCTCCTAAGATGGGTGACTCCGCCGACGGAGGCTCGGTCCCCACACGAGGGGGAGACGGGTGACTCCGCCGGTGGAGCCTCGATCTCCCTACGAGAGGGCCGGGCCGATGCGATCAGACGTCGATGTGCTGATGATTACCTACAATAGCCCGGAGCATGTTCGGCGGACCCTGCCCCATCTGCTCGATACGTGCGACGAGAGTACCCGCGTGTGGCTCTGGCACAACGGGGACCACGAGGAGACGCTCGAGGTGGTGCGGTCGTTCGCCGCCGACCCGCGGGTCCACCGTTTCCACCACAGCCGCGAGAACGTCCGGCTCCGCCCGCCGACCAACTGGCTGTGGCAGGAGAGCGACGGAGCCTTCGTCTCGAAGGTCGACGACGACTGCATGCCCGAGCCGGGGTGGATCCAGCAGCTGCGGGACGCCCATCGTGCCGACCCGCAGTTCGGGGCGATCGGCTGCTGGCGCTTCCGGGACGAGGACTTCGTGCCGGAGCTGGCCGAGCGCAAGATCCAGACGTTCGCTTCAGGTGTCAGCCTGCTGCGCAACCACTGGGTCCAGGGCAGCGGCTACCTGCTGCCCCGTGCGCTCGTCGAGCGGCACGGTCCGATCAGGGACGGCCAGTCCTTCACCCGTTACTGCATCGAGCTCGCGAGGCACGGCGCCGTCAACGGCTGGCTCTACCCCTTCGTCCGGGAGGAGAACCTGGACGACCCCCGCTCGCCGCACACCCTCTTCCCCGACGACGAGAGCTTCCGCCGTCGCATGCCACTGACCGCGCAGGCGCTCGGCATCTCCACGGTGGCGGAGTGGGCCCAGCAGGAGCACGAGTCGGCTGTCGCTGTCCAGGCCGCGTCGCTGGACTTGCGGGAGTACTCGGGGTGGCGGTTCAGGCGGCGCAACCTCGTCAAGCGGGTGCAACGACGGCTGCGGGGCCGGGGGTCGTGGTGACCGGCCAGGCGTAGCCGCGGGGGTGGGCGGCCGCGCCCGTCCGGGCCGGTCGGCTCCGCCGCGGGGCCCGGTCAGCTCTGCCGACCGCCCGACAGCCGGGTCACCTCCTGGTAGAAGGCGCTGCTGGACGCCAGGACCGAGGGCGCGTCCATGCTCTGCAACCGGCCGTCGACGAGGACCATCACCCGGTCGCACATCGACAGTGCCGAGGGGCGGTGGCTGACCAGGATGATCGTCACCGACCCGCGCAGCTGGCTCAGCGAGTCGTTGACCAGGGCCTCGGACCGCACGTCCAGCGCGCTGGTCGCCTCGTCCAGGATCAGCACCTCGGGCGATCCGGCCAGGGCGCGGGCCAGGCACAGCCGCTGACGCTGACCGCCGGAGACGGCGGAGGCGCGCTGGCCCACCACGGTGTCGTAGCCCTGCGGCCAGGACATGATCTCCTCGTGGATGTTGGCCCGTGCGGCGGCCGCCTCGACGTCCTCGGTGGTCAGGTGCGGGCGGAAGAAGCGGATGTTGTCCGCGACCGTCCCCCAGACGAGCTGGGGGGCCTGGGGCACGTAGGCCACCCGCTGCCGCCACTGGTCGCGCCGGAAGTCGCGCACGTCGGTCCCGTTGACCTCGACCCGACCGCCGGTGGGCTCGCGCAGCCGCAGCAGGAGCTGCACGACGGTCGACTTCCCGGCCCCGGAGGGTCCGGCGACGCCGATGGCCTCGCCGCGGCCCGCGGTGAAGCTGAGGTCGGTCAGCGTGGGCCGGTCGGACCGGTAGCTGTGGTGCACCTGGTCGAACCCGATCGTGCGGATCTCGGGCAGGTCGTTCTCGCCGTCCTGCTGGGGGTTCGCCTCGTACCTGTGCAGCGCCCGGGCGAGCCGCTCCATGAAGGGGATGCGTTCGTCGAGGCTGGTGACCGCGGTCTGGACCTGCTGCGCGTAGGTGAGCGTGCGGAACAGGATGAGCACGACGGCCCCGAGGGTGGCGATCTGCCCCACCCCGGTCAGGGAGACGGCGAAAAGCGCCAGGATGAGCAGGAGCAGGGCCGCGCTCTGGAAGACCGCGGGCACCGCCGCGGACAGGAACCGGGTGCGCAGCAGGGGCCGGCGCACGTTGTCGATCGTCTCGTAGACCCCGGACCGGTAGGTGTCCGAGGCGCCGAAGACCTCGGTCTCCTCGGCCACGAGGACGATCTCCTGGACGCCCTTCGAGTACTCGATGTTCTCCCCGCTGAGCGCCTTGGCGTGCCGCCTCAGCCGGCGCGCCAGCGGGCGCAGGGCGAGGAAGAGGACCAGGGAGCTCGCACTGAGGGCGAGGGCCGCGGTCAGGTTGAGGACCAGGGCGGAGACCAGCATCGTGCCGAAGGTGAACAGCGCCGAGAAGCCGTTGCCGATGTTGACGATGGCCAGGCTGGTCGAGGTGATGTGGGCGTTCATCAACGACTGGAAGTGCCCGTCACGCTCCGACGCCTTGATCGGCCAGGCAGCCTGGGTGAACGCGTCGAACAGCCGGCGTCGCAGGTCGGCGGTCGCGTTGGCCCCGAGCCGGGCGGGGATGTAGGCCAGCAGCAGCTGCAGCCCGGCGCGCACCAGCGCCAGCCCCACGCCGGCGAGCAACGTGACCTCGACGCCCGACGAGAGCGTGATCGGCCCGAGGCCGAGCGTGACCTCGGACTCGCCGGTGGACAGCGCCGCCGCCACCGCGGCGATGAGAGCGAGGAGGCCCGCCTCGCTGAGCCCGGCCAGCACCGACACGGCGACCAGGGCCGTGAGCAGGAGCCCGGACCCACGGAAGAAGGGCGACAGCTCACGCCACGCACGTCGGGCGCGCCGCGCCACGACGAGCCGCCCGCCGCCGCCCCGGTCCGAGGGCTGCGCAGGTTGTGGGGGAGAGCTCGTCACGGGGTGCCTCCTGGGGGGACGGAACGCCCATCGGAAGGTGAGCGTAGCCCTCCCGCCACCTCCGGGCGGCCGTCCCGGCCGGACGCTCCCGCCTGACGCCGCGTGAACGCCGCAAGGGCCTCTCGAGGGTGGTCGGCTGTCGTAGAGTGCGTCCGTGACGCTCGAGCGGCTCGTGACGCCGGCGTCCCGGGTGCTGGACGTCGGGGTCCATGACGAAGGAGTCGCGGACGCCCTCGCCGCCGTCGGGGCGCATCGCTACCTCGGACTGGTGCTGCCGCAGGACCAGGCCTTCCTCGACGACGTCCCCGACCGGTACGCCGGTCGCTTCCATCGTGTCGTCGCGCCGGAGCAGGCCTTCCGCCACGACACCGACCTGCTGATCCTGCGGGCACCCGTCGCCCGTGCGGTGTGGGGCCTGAGGGACCTCTCCCACGTGGGTCGGATCGCCGTCGAGCTGACCTCGCCGTCGGCCCGGGTGGAGACCTGGGGTGCGCTCGCCGTTTCGCGGCTCCTGCGCCGGGTGCGCCTGCTGGGGGTCCGCACGTGCGGGGAGAGCCGGTTCCTGGTCTACGAGGCCCAGCCGGTCCGACGGCCCCGACCACGGCACTACCTCTCCGAGGCCGTCGGCGTGCCCGGGCTCATCCGGCGGCTTCAGCAGGAGGGGCTGGACTATGTCGTCCTGCGCTGGTTCGACCAGCTGCCGGACCTGGCCCCGGGCGAGGACCTCGACCTGATGGTCGCGGACCGGCACCTGCACCGGCTGCACGAGATCCTCGCCGAGGAGCCCGGCACCATCCCGGTCGACATCTACAGCGAGACCGGCCTGGAGGGGGCCGACTACCGGGGGATGGCCTACTACCCGCCCCGGCTGGCCACGCGGATGCTGGAACGGGCGGACACGCACGTCAGCGGGGCGAGGGTGCCGTCCGCGGAGGATCACCTCCACTCGCTGGCCTACCACGCGGTCTACCACAAGGGCCCCGCCTCGGGCCTGGCCTCCGCGCTCGTCGCCCAGGAGCCGCGGCCCGACCACGACTACGCGGCGACGCTCGCAGAGGTCGCGGCCTCCCTCGGCCGGGACTTCCCCACGGGGCTGGAGGACGTGGACGCGGTGCTCGAGGAGCAGGGTTGGCGGCCACCGCTGGACACGCTGCGCAGGCTCGCCGAGGACAATCCCTGGGTCCGGCGGCGGTTCTTCCCCACGGCCGACCAGCAGCCGGCGGAGCTGCCGGAGCCGACGGTGTTCTTCGTCCGTGAGCGCACGCTCTCGGTCCTGGACGAGGCCGAGGTGCTCGGTGTGATCGAGTCCCTGGAGTTCGAGATCCTCGCGGTGCGCGAGCTGTCCGGGGCGGCCCGTCAGGCCTCGGTGGAGCTGGTGCGCGGGGGGAACTGGGGGCGCGGGCCCTACCCCCTCAGCGGCGGGGACCCGGTCCTCGTCGTCGTCGCCGTGCACTACGGCCCCCGACCGCCGAACAGCTCGCTGCTGGCGCGGTACCCACGGCTGACCAACGGCGACGTGCTGCAGGTCAAGGTCGACATGCGGGAGCTGGTGGAGGCGCGCGTCGGTGCCGCGCAGTCGTTCAACCCCGTGCACTCCTCGGACGACGAGTTCGAGACCTGGGAGTACCTCTCCCTCGCCCTGCCCGAGGAGACGGCCGAGCTCAGGGCGCAGGTGGCCCGCCGCCGCGACGACTACCGGACTGGCGTGCCGGTGGTGGATGTGCTGCGTCGAGGGCGCCGCGCGAAGGTGGAGGTGGTCGAGCGTGAGGACGGCCGGCGGGTGCTGCGCAAGACCTTCGCCCCGCACGGAGCGCGACACCTGGAGCGCGAGGTCGCGACCATGCGCGAGCTGGGCCCGGTGGTCGCCGCCGTCCCCACCCTGCTGGACGTCGGCCCCAACTGGTTCGAGACCGAGCTGTTCGACAACGGCCTCGCCGACCTGCCGGACCGTCCGGACGGCCGGCTCGTGCCGCTGCGGGTCGCCCACGACATGATGCGGGTGCTCCGCGAGGTCCACGCGCGCGGCTTCGACCTGATCGATGCGAAGCCGCAGAACTTCCTCCTCGAACCCGGCGGCGAGCTGCGGCTCGTCGACTACGAGTTCAGCCACCGCTACGACGGGCAGGCTCCCGACTTCGACCAGATCTACGGCTTCGTCGGACCGCCGCAGGACTTCACCGGTGACGTGCCCGTCGGCGAGATGTCCTACGAAGCCGGCTGGCAGCCGTTCCTCGGCCTGCCCCGGGCCTCCCTGCTGGGCGACCCGACCTGGCGCCAGCACCTGCACCGTGCCACCTTCCGTGCCCGACGTCTGACCCGGCTGCCGGTCAGGGTGGCGTCCACCGGGCTGCGTCGGGGGCGGTCGTGGCTGGGGGCCGGGCGGGCCCGGGCCGGGGCCTCCTACCGCCGGTGGGCCCGCGAGCGGGCCAGGGGCGCGCTGTGAGCGCCCGGCTCGACGTCGTCATCGTCACCTACCGCAGCGCGGACGACATCCGTACCTGCCTGGCGTCGGTCGAGCCCGCCCTGGAGAGGTTCCCGGACGCCCGCATCATCGTCGTGGACAACGGGTCCGACGACGACGTCGCGGACGCCGTCTCCGGGATCTCGGACCGGCTGACCCTGATCCTGCGGGACGACAACGACGGCTTCGCCGTGGGCTGCCACGCCGGGGCCGAGGCGTCGACGGCGTCCGCCCTGCTCTTCCTCAACCCCGACGCGGTCGTGGACGCTTCCGCGATCGACACCCTGGTCCGGACGTCCGACAGCCATCCGGGGGCCGGCATCGTCGGGGGGAGGTCCGTGCTGCCGGACGGCGGGACGGACCACCAGTCCTGGATGGGACGGCCGACGATGTGGTCGGCTCTGTGCTTCGCCTCCGGTGCGTCGAGCGTCTTTCCCGGCTCCCGTGTCCTCGACCCCGAGTCCGGCCGCGACTGGCTGGAGACCTCTCGGGCGGTCCCCGTCGTCAGCGGCGGGATGATGCTCGTGGAGCGCGAGGTGTGGGACGCGCTGGACGGCTTCGACCGGAGCTACTTCCTCTACGGCGAGGACGTCGACCTCTGCCTGCGGGCCCGCCGGGCGGGCTGGTCGCCCCGGGTCACGCGGGAGGCGATCTACAGCCACGAGGTCGGTTCCTCCTCGGCCGGCTCCAACCGCCTCCCCCTCGTCCTGCGCGGACGGGCGACCACCTACCGCCGGCACTACCCCCGCCCCCTCGGGGCGCTGGCCGCACAGCTGCTGGTCGCCGGCACCGGCCTGCGCGCCGTGGGGGCGAGGTTCCGTCCCGCCGGTGGTCGGCGAGCTCATCCCGCGCAGCACTGGCAGGAGAGCTGGCGACGTCGTCGAGAATGGCGAGAGGGCTGGTGAGCATGAGTACGCACCCGACCGTGAGCGTGGTCGTTCCCGTCTACAACGACGTCCCGGCCCTGCGTCGCTGCCTGGCGGCGCTGCAGCGTCAGGACTACCCCGCCGACCGCGTCCAGGTGCTGGTGGTCGACAACGCCTCGAGCGAGGACGTGTCCGCCGCCGTGCCGGAGGACCCCCGGTTCCGGCTGCTCCACGAGGCCCGCCGTGGCTCCTACGCCGCGCGCAACACCGGGGTGCTCGAGGCGACCGGCGAGGTCCTCGCCTTCACCGACAGCGACTGCGTGCCCCGCCCCGACTGGCTGCGTCTCGGCGTCGCAGCGCTGCACGCCGATCCCCGCCCCGACGCGATCGGAGGCGCCATCGAGATCTTCTTCCCGCACGGGCCGCACCGGCGCACCGGTCCGGAGCACTTCGAGGCCCACAACGAGTTCCAGCAGCGCAGGTACGTCGAGGAGTGGTCGTTCGCCGCGACCGCCAACGTGTTCGTCACCCGGGAGGTCTTCGACCGGGTGGGACCCTTCGATGCCGGACTGAAGTCGGGAGGGGACACCGACTGGGGGACCCGCCTGGTCGGCAGCGGTGGCCGCCTGGTGTTCGCACCGCAGGTGGTGGTGGACCATCCTGCCCGGAGCACCTGGCGGGAGCTGGGGCGCAAGTCGGTACGGGTCGCGAACGGCATCGCCGACCGGACCCAGCACCTCGGTCGCGGGGCGCTGGCGCGCCGGGCCTGGCGGGAGGCGCGGGGCGGGATGTCGATCTGGCTGCGCGTCTGGGGCGGGTCCCGACCGGCCCCGACCGACGCCCCGGGCCGGGTGCGGTACGCCGCCGCGTTCAGCTACGTGCGGGCGTTGCGCGTGGGCGTGCACCTGCGGAGGATGGCGCGCCGGCCCGGGCCACCGGCTCAGAGGTAGGGCGCGGATCAGAGGTAGAGCACGCGGTGCCGGACGCTGCCGTCGACCCGACCCGCGGCGCCGGCGGCCTGCTCCACCCACCACCAGCGCAGCCGGGGGGAGAACGGGACCCCGGGGAGCGCGACGGCCAGGCGGGCCCAGCGACCGGCCACCCCGACCAGGCGGGGTTGCGGCATGCCCTGCGGGCCGTAGTCACGGAACAGGCGCCCGCGGGACTGGTTGGCCTTGAAGGCCTTCACCGCCACCGACCGGAGCGTGGAGCGGTGCCGGTAGTGGACCACGGCGTCGGGGGCGTAGCCGAGGCTGAACCCCGCCAGCTGCAGCCGCCAGCAGAACTCGGTGTCGTCCGAGCCGTACGTGTAGTCCTCGGCGAAACCGCCGACCGCCTCGAAGGCGGAGCGACGGACTGCCAGGTTCGCGCTGATCGACCTCGGGAGGAACCCGGCGACGACCGGGAGACGGTCGGGATGCCGGGGCATGTAGCCGGGCCGCTCGCCGTTGAGCAGGTCGTTCTCGATGCCGCCGCCGACCGCGTCGTGCTGGTCCAGGGCGGCGATCATGGCGCTCACCCACCCCGGGGACACCTGGTCGTCCGCGTCGCAGAACAGGAGCAGGTCGGCCGAGGCCTCGGCGGCCCCCCGGTTCCGCGCCGCGCTCGTGCCGGGGCGCTCGGCCGTGACGACCCTCAGCGGGAGGGTGGCGGCGAAGGACTCACAGACCTCGACGGTCTGGTCGGTGGAGCCGTTGTCGACGACGACGACCTCCCAGTCGGCGTCGATCTCCTGGCGGGCGAGCGCACCGAGCTGCGTGCCGATCGTCCCGGCCTCGTTCAGTGCCGGGATGATCACACTGGCCACAGGGTCCACGACGGCGAACGTAGCAGCCTCCGGTCGGCGGACCGTTGACCCCGGACTTGCGGCACGCTTGACTAGGTGGTAGGCCCAGCGCGTCCGGGCCGACCGAGGTCCGACCCCAGGGAGCCGACATGGCTGCTTCGCATCGACGAACGGGTGGGCTTCTGGCCGTCACCACCGCCCTGTTCCTGGCCGCGTGCTCGTCGTCCGACGCGCCGGTGGAGCCGCAGGCCGTGCCCGACTCCGCAGAGGACGTCGCTGTCGACGCCGAGCCGGAGATCCCGCCGCCGACGCGGGCCGACTTCCCCGACGAGACGACGACCGGTGTGCCCGAGGGGATCGAGCTGGAGGAGTCCGGATCACTCACGATCGACGAGGACGGAGCGGTCGTCGAGGGCCTGGAGATCACGGGGACGGTGACGGTCGAGGCCGACGACGTGACGATCCGCAACACCCGGATCCTCAACACCGGACACTTCCCGATCCGGGTCTCCGGCGGCAGCAATCTCGTGGTCGAGGACTCCGAGATCGACGGCCAGGGTCGCGCTGATGCCGCCGTCGCGTTCAGCAGCTACACCCTGCGCCGGGTGCACATCCACAACGTCGCCGAGGGGCCGCGCATCGCCGGCAGCAACGTGACCATCGAGGACTCGCTCATCCACCAGCTGGTCCAGGTCGGCGACAACCATACCGACGTGATTCAGGTCGTCTCCGGTAGCGGCATCGTCATCCGGGGCAATGCGCTCGAGGTCTACAACCCGGAGCAGGACGTGCTCGGCAACGCGGCCTTCATGTACGGGGAGGACGACGGACCGGTGACCGACTGCCTCGTCGAGGGCAACTACCTCAACGGCGGCAACTACACCGTCAACGGGGGAGGGGGCGGGACCGACGGCGCGGCGTGCACCTTCCGCGACAACGTGCTCGGACCGGACCACAACTACGGAGCCGTCGCCAACCTGGGGCCCCAGAGCGACTGGGACGACTCGAACCTCTGGATCGACACCCACGATCCTGTGCGCGGCGGCTGAAGGGCTGCCGCCGGCCGCCCCGGTGCGTCACAATTCCGTATGGGAGTTCACGAGGCGAAGAAGCGCGTGCTCATCATCGTCCAGAACCTGCCGGTCCCGCTGGACCGCAGGGTGTGGCTCGAGTGCCAGGCGCTGCGCGACCACGGCTACACCGTGAGCGTCATCTGCCCGAAGGGGCCGGGGGACCCGGCACGGCACGACGTGGACGGCGTGGCGCTGTACAAGTACCGGCCGGCGCCCGAGGCGAAGGGGGCCGCGGGGTTCGCGTACGAGTTCGCCTACTCCTGGCTCCGGACGGCCTGGCTGAGCCTGCGGGTCCGTCGCGAGCGCGGCTTCGACGTCCTGCAGGCGTGCAACCCGCCGGACACCTACTGGTTGCTCGCCCACCTGTGGAAGATGCGCGGGGTCCGGTTCGTCTTCGACCACCACGACCTGAACCCGGAGCTGTTCCTCTCGCGGTTCGGCAGCCCGAGGTCGGTGGCTGGTCGGATGCAGCTCGCCGCGCTCAGGTGGCTCGAGCGCAGGACGTTCCGCACGGCCGACCACGTGATCTCGACCAACGAGTCCTACGCGGAGATAGCCCGACGTCGCGGCGACGTGCCGCAGGACCGGGTGAGCGTCGTGCGCAGCGGTCCCGACACGACGCGGATGCGGCCGACCGCTCCGACGGTCGACGTGCGCCGCGGCGCGGACCACCTGCTCGTCTACCTCGGGATCATGGGGCCGCAGGACGACGTCGACGTCGTCCTGCACCTCATGGACGAGCTGGTCCACCGCCGAGGTCGGACGACGGTGCGGGCCGCGCTCCTCGGCTTCGGGGACAGCCTCGACGACCTCCGCCGGCTCAGTACGGAGCTCAACCTGGATCCGTACGTGGAGTTCACCGGGCGGGTGGGGCCCGAGGAGATCGGGCAGTACCTCAGCCAGGCCGACGTCGGGATCGGGCCGGACGGGGCGACCCCGCTCAACGAGCTGTCCACGATGAACAAGACGATGGAGTACATGGCCTTCGCCCTGCCCTCGGTCGCCTTCGACCTCAAGGAGACCCGGGTCAGCGGTGCCGACGCGGTGCTCTACGTCCCGGACGGCGACCTCCCTGCGATGGCGGACGCGGTGGAGCGGCTGCTCGACGACGATCGGCTCAGGTCGGAGATGGGCGCGCGTGGCCGCGAGCGGGCCGTCGCGGTGCTGGACTGGCGGCCGCAGCGGGAGTCCTACCTGCGTGCCATCGACCGGGTCGCCGGCCGGGAGCCCTCGACGGTGCCGACCGCCTAGGAGGCTGCCGACCCAGGTGCTGCCCGGGTGAGGGGCGTGGGCACCGCTCGTCACGACCGCCACCCGCTCAGGGGCGGTGCTCCCACGGGTCGACCTGCCCAGCGAGCGAAGGCCGGCCGTCCCCGTCCCACGCCCGGACTGCGGCCCTCGAGATCTCCTCGTCGGTGAGCCAGCGGGCTCCCCTCTCGTCCAGGTGGTAGCCGAGGAACAGGTGCCGTGCCCGCCACGGACGCGCCGCACAGCCGTCGTCGTTCGCCATGACCTCCCGGGGGTCCGAGGCTGCGCTGCCCCAGACCTGCAGGACGGTCGCGCCCGGCTCGAGCAGACCCTCGAGCTGGTCCAGGACGGCCTGCCGGTGGGGCGAGTGCACCCAGACGATCGCGCCCAGGATCGCGCCGGACGCGACGCCTCGGCCGAGCAGCTCGGTACGGATCGCGTCGCCGAGCGCCTCGGGCCGGCGCCAGTCCGCCTCGACGGGAACGTACTCACCGGGGCCGTCCCCGACCGGAGCCCCGCGCGCGGGGCGGCGTGCCACCGCCAGCACCCCGTGCCCGCGCCCGATCAGCTCGTGGCCCGCCCGGCGGAGCATCCCGGTGCCCCCGACGACCAGGACGTACCGGCCGTCCGGGCCGCGTCCGTTCAGCATCTGCTGTCCTCCTCGTCCCCGGTGAGCTCGACCGTAACCGTGGGGCAGGAGCCCTCCGGCCGGGCCGCAGCCTTCCCGCAACCCTGAGACAACCCTCCGTGGCCAGGGTCGATGTCGACCGAGACACCCGAACCAGGAGGAGGCGCTCCATGGCTGTCCAGCTCGACCACGATCAGCACTCCCGCACCCGATCCGCGACGGCGGCGCACACCGATACGACCACGCAGGTCGCCGTCGTCGTCGGCAGCGTCCGCACCGACCGCTTCTGCACGGTGCCTGCCGGCTGGATCACGGAGCACGTACGCAGGCGGGAGGGGCTCGAGGTCGACCTCATCGACCTGGCCGACCACGACCTGCCCGTCGACGTCGGCTCGACGGCCCCGGAGGTGCCCGAGACCGTGGGCCGCCTCGGAGAGAGGCTGGCGCTCGCCGACGCGTTCATCGTCGTGACGCCGGTGTACAACCGCTCCTACCCCGCGTCGCTGAAGAACGCCATCGACCGCTTCTACACCGAGTGGCAGCTCAAGCCCGTCGGCTTCGTCTCGTACGGAGGAATCACGGGCGGCCTGCAGGCCGTCGACGCGCTGCGCGGGGTGTTCACCGAGTTCCATGCCGTGACCCTGCGGGACTCGATCGCCTTCGCGAACTTCTGGGAGGCGTTCGATCACGACGGCTTGCCGCTCGACGCCGCGGGGACCGACCGGCTCGCCGCAGGCCTCCTCGACCAGCTCGCCTGGTGGGCCACCACGCTGCGCGAGGCGCGGACGGCCCGCCCCTACCCGTTCGATACCGCGTGAGGTCGGCACCGGCGGGCACCACGTGGCGGCACTGGGCCGCGCTCGTCATGCTCGGCCTGCCGGTGGTCATGATGGCCACCGACTTCACCGCCCTCTTCCTCGCGCTGCCGGCGGTGAGCGCGGACCTGGCGCCGAGCTCGACGCAGTCGCTGTGGCTGGTGCACATCGGCGAGCTGGTCGCGGCGGGCACGCTCGTCACCATGGGCTGGCTCACCGGCCGCCTCGGCCCCCGCGTGCTCGTGCTGATGGCACTCGGGCTCTACGGCGCGGCGTCGGCGCTGGCCGCCTACGCCCCGACCGTGGAGGTGCTGCTCGTCGCCCGGGCCCTCATCGGGGTGGCGACGGCGGCGACGACCCCCGCGGTGTTCGCCATGGTGCGCTCGATGTTCACCAGCGCCGAGCATCGTGGCATCGCCTTCGCCGTCGTGATGGGCGCCTTCCCCGTGGGCGGAGCACTCGGGCCACCGTTCACCGGCGCGCTCCTGGAGTACTTCTCGTGGGGCTCGGTGTTCCTCGTCAACGTCCCGGTGGCCGTCGTCGCTCTGGTCGGCGGGCTGTGGCTCTTCCCCGGCGGCCACGAGCGGACCACCGACCGGATCGACATCACCAGCGTCGTGATGTCCATGGCTGCAGTCATGCTGGTCGTCTACGGCCTGCAGGAGATCGCCGACCGGGGCGTCACCGCCACCCACGCCGCGGCCGTCGGCGGGGGACTGGTCCTCGGTGCGCTCTTCGTCCGGAGGCAGCGGCGCCTGACCGACCCGCTGCTCGACCTCGGTCTGTTCGCGGTTCGGCTGCTGCGTCGGTTGGCGATCGCCTTCCTGCTCATCCAGGTGGCGTTCTTGACGATCGATCTCGTGCTGGTGCAGCACCTGCAGATCGTGCTCGGGATACCGACCGGCACGCTCGGGCTGATGCTCGCGGCCCCGGGGGTCGCGGCGATCGTCGCGACGGCCGTGACGCCGTTGCTCACCCGCAGGTTCACGCCGTCGGCGGTGATGGTCGCCGGTATCGGCACCGGCCTTGTGGGGCTGGGGTTCATCCTGGTCGCCCTGACCGTGGTTCCGTCGCCCGCGGCGTTCACCGCGGCGCTGTCGATCGTCGCCTTCGGCTCGAGTCCGCCCATGGTGCTGGGGGCACAGCTGATGGTCACGTCCGTGCCGATGCGGAAGTCCGGTCCGGCCGCCGCGCTCCAGGACGTCAGCGCGAGCCTGGGCGCCGCGACCGGGATCGGGGCCCTGGGCAGTCTGGCGCTCGGCATCTTCGGTCGCAGCCTGAGATCCGGGGCGCCCGAGGGCCTGTCCCCGGCGCACCTGGACGCGGCGACCGAGGGCCCCGGTGTTGCGGTCGCCGTCGCCGACGGGATCGGTGGCGCGCTCGGCGGCGACCTGCACGCGGTGACCGAGGACGCCTGGGCCCACGGCACGACGGGGTCGGTGGTGGCGGCACTCGTCGTGGCCGCCGTCCTGCTGGTGCTGGTCGCGCGGGGACTGCGCGGGGTGCGCCTCCCTGCGGAGGACGAGCCCGACGGCCTGCCGGTGGCGCCACCGAGCGAGCGCGGCGATGCCCCGCCGCCGGCCGCGCCGGCCGTCCGATCACCGGTGGCCACGGACGACACGGGTGGCGACTGACGGCGAGGCGGCGCGTCGGCGGGGCGTGGCTGGCTCGGCTCGCCGTCCGCCGGGCACCGTTCGTCGTCCGCCGGGGACCGTTCGTCGTCCGCCGGGCACCGTTCGTCGGGCGTCAGGTCACGTCAGAAGATCGCCGTGAGCTGCCGGCCGGTGTCGATGGTCCGCCCCCGTGCGGCGGCGGCCTCCACCTGGTCCGCGGGAATCTGTTCGACGAGGCGTGCGTGTGTCCGAGACAGGTCCCGCGTCGCCGGCGCGGAGAGGGGTACGCCGCTCCGGTCCCGATGGGCGGCGGCCGTGCCGAGAAGCTCGGCGGCGAACGCGGCGTCGCCGCTCTCGGCGCGCACGGCGGCCGCCAGCTCCAGGACGCCGGCCACCACCGGGACGTCGGTCGAGGGTGGCAGCAGGTCACGCACGGTCGCGAGGTCCTGCTCGGCACGAGCGAGGTCCGCCTGCTGCACCGCGAGGAAGCCGCTCTCGAGATGCGAGCCGACGGCGTGCGTGATGTCGACGCCGCCCCGGGACAGCCAGCGCTCCAACGCGGTACGGGCAGCCGGCAGGTCCCCCTCGTAGCGAGCGAGCATCGCGGCGGCGCCGTCCGCGAAGAGGGAACCGCGCTGGTACACCGTGTCGGCGGCGAACGTCCTGGCCCGGGCGAGGTGTGCGTGTGCCGTGGTCACGTCCCCGGAGCGCAGGGCGGCCGTCGCCGTGGCGCTGAAGTACTCGGACGCCTGGCCCCAGAGTCCGTGGTCGAGGGAGAGGCGCAGCGCCTCGCGGGCGGCCTCACCGGCCCGGACGTGGTCGCCGCGAGCCTCTGCTGCACGGTGGTCGAGGGCCACGACCTGCGACAGCCCGTACCCGTCGCCGAGCTCACGCAGCACGGCCCCGGCATCGCGCCCGTCGGGCAGGCCGCGTGGCTCGTCGAACGAGCTGGCGACGAGGAACCAGTCGCGCTGGCTCGCGGCGACTGCCATGTCCCACTCCTCGCCGGCGTCGGCGAGGACGCCGATGGCCTCGTCGACGTGCCGCTCGCCGTCTGCGCGCAGGCCCAGGGACAGCAGGGTGATGCCGGCGAACCACTGCGCTCGCGCCCGGGCCGGCCCGTGGCCGGAGAAGAGCTCGAGCGCCTCGGCCACCATGCGGGCCTCCTCGCCGGGGTGGCGGCTCAACTGCATGGAGGTCGCGTAGGACATGGCGGCGGCGTAGCCGTCGTCCCGTGGTCCGGGCAGGTCGACGGCCCTGAGCAGGTCGTCGCGCAGGCGGGTGTGACGCCCGGCGAGCCAGTGGTGCCAGAACGTCGCCACGCCGATGGCCACGGCGCTGGCACCGTCGCGACGTCGCGTGGCCTCGTCGAAGGCATGGCGCAGCTGTGTCCTGTCGGCGTCGATCAGGGCGAGCCAGCGCTGCTGGTCCGGGCCCCGGAGCCGGCGGTCGACCTCGCACGCGAGCGTCAGGTAGTGGTCCAGATGGCGACGGGCGACGCCGTCGCGCTCGCCGGCCTCGTCGAGCTTCTCTCCCGCGAAGGCCGAGATGGACTCCAGCAGCCCGTACCGCATGCCCGTGGGTGTCGGCGTCGCTCTGACCATGCTGGAGTCGACCAGGCCGATCAGGACGTCGACGACCTGCGCGACGTCGCCCGACCGGCCGGCCGCCGGGCCGGCGGTCCCGGGGGCGGCACCTCCGCAGATCGACTCGGCCGCCTCGAGCGTGACCGTTCCGGGATGGACGGCGAGCCGGCGCAGCACCGTCCGCTCCGCGTCGTCGAGGAGGGACCAGCTCCAGCCGATCGTCCCGCGCAGCGTCTGCTGCCGCCGGGGCACGCCTCCGCCGGGACGACGCAGGAGCTGGAGCCGGTCGCTGAGCCTCTCGAGCAGCTCGTGCACGGTGATTCCCCGGATCCGGCTCGCGGCCAGCTCCAGCGCGAGCGGGAGGCCGTCGAGGCGACGGCACAGCTCGGTGATGACGACCCCCGCATCCTCGTCCACCACGAGGCCCGGGTCGCCGGCCCGGGCGCGTGCGACGAAGAACCGCGCCGCGTCGCTCAGCACCTCGCCGTCGCCCGGCTCGGTGCTCAGGGTCGCGACGTCGTACCGCCGCTCCGCGGGAAGACCGAGGGGCCGCCGGCTGGTGGTGAGGACCTGCACCTGCGGGGCGCGCGCCAGGATCTCGCCGGCGAATGCGGCGGCCTCGTCCACGACGTGCTCGCAGTTGTCGAGCACCAGCAGCCCGGAGCGCGCCCCGAGTGCGGCCACGACGAGATCGATGGCGCCGCCGCCGGCCTCGCGCCCGGACAGGTCGAGCACGGTCGCTGCCAGCATGGCGAGCCGCTCTCCCGTGGGCGGCTCCCCGTCGCCGGAGCGGGACAGCTCGGTGAGGTCGACGAACCAGGCGTCGCCGTCGGTGTGCGCCTGGTGTCTGCGCGCCCCGTGCAGCGCGAGGCGGGTCTTGCCCACGCCGCCGATCCCGGTCAGGGTGACCAGACGGGCGGTGGCCAGCAGCGAGGCGATCCGACGGGTCTCCTCGCGCCGACCGATGAGAGGCTCCGTCTCGGCGGGCAGGTGCGAACGGGATGCCCGTGGGGCGGCTGCCGCCGGCGACGTCGCCAGCGAAGGGTCGTGGCGCAGGATGCGCTGGTGCAGCGTGCGGATCTGCGGCCCCGGATCCAGGCCGAGCTCGACGCTGAGGTGGTGGCGCAGCGCCTCGAAGGCACCGAGCGCCTCCTCCTGCCTCCCTGCCTGGTACAGCGCGCGCATCAGCGCGGCGACCAGGCGCTCCCGCGCGGGGTGGGTCGCCACGGTGCTCGTCGCCACGTCGATGCCCTGCTCGGGCGTACCGGTCTCGGTCAGCGCCTCCACGAGCAGCTCGACGGCGTCCGCGCGGGTGCTCGAGAGCTCGGCCACCACGGGCGCCAGCCAGAGGTCGTCGGCGAGATCTCCGTACGGTTCGCCGCGCCACAGCGCCAGGGCCTCGCGGACCTCGGCCACCTGACGGCGGGACGGACCCAGGTGGCGGGCGCGCTCGATCGCGCGACGGAACCTGCCGGCGTCGACCGCGTCGGGGTCGAGGTCGAGGACGTAGCCCGCCGGGGTGTGCCGCAGGCGACGGCGGCCGTCGGTCTCGGCCCGGTCCAGTGCGGTACGGAGGCGGGAGAGCTTGGATCGCAGGGCCTTGGGCGGGGCGGCCGGGAGGCGGTCACCCCAGAGCCGGTCGATCAGCGTGTCGGCGGTGATCGGTCGCCCCTCGGAGGCGACCAGCGCCGCGAGGACGGTCCGCAGCTGGCGCTCGGTCAGCTCGACGGCCCGGCCGGCATCGGTGCGGAGCCGAATCGGGCCCAGCACGTCGACCTGCATGTGGCGACTCTACGGGCCCTCAGGCCCTGTGCCGGGCTCAGTGCCAGCCGTCGAGAAGGAAGTAGCAGCCGACGGTCGTCACGACGAAGAAGGCGAACATGACAATGGTCAACCAGGCGTTGACCTCGGGGACGTCGTCCGGGTCGTCGTCGAGATGCTCGAGGTCGTCGAGGTCCGGGTGGTCGACGTCCTCGCGCCGCTCGAGGTCGTCCGGTCGGTCGGGGTCGTCGCGCGGGTCACGGCCGGGCGCCCCGTCGCCGATCTCCTCGGACGTCACGGGGACGGCGTCGTGCCGCCGGCCCGCCTCGCGCCGCGCGCTCATGCCGACACCAGGTGCGAGACGTCGGCGACCAGCCCGACCGCCAGGACGAGGAACACGACGGCGATGAACCACGTGTACATCCACCGCCCCTTGTGGTCCGTCGCCCAGAACCTGCGCAGCGCGGCGATGCCGGAGACGACCGCCACCGCGCACAACGCGATGCCGACCGGTGCCGCGAGGACGCCGGCGATGCTCAGCAGGGGGACGAGCACCGGGATGAGCACGTAGGTGACGACGCAGCGGATCGCCGACACGAACAGTGACAGCCGCAGGCGCCGGTGCGCCGCCGCGTCGAGGTTGCGGTTCGTGCGTCGCACGCGGAGCAGGCGGCGCATGAAGCGGTCCGCCGCGGTCTCGCGGGAGTCCACGGGGTACGCGGGCGTGGTTCCCGACGGCGCAGCGCCCGCGGGCGTGGCCACCGGCGATGACGACGCCGCTCGCGAAGGTCCGACTCCCGACGACGCCGCTCGCGCGGGCCTGGGCAACGGGGCGGTCGCCTGGACGTCCGGCGCGACGGCGGGGGCACCCGTGGCGGTGCCCGCCTCGATCCCGGTGCTCACGCGCTGTCCCCTCTCGACGTCTCGGTGCTGCCCGCCAGCGTACCGCCCGCTCGGGGACCGGTCGGGCGGCGGTGGCCACGGTCGTCCACGCACGTTCGTCCGCCGTCCGCCGTCCGCCGTCCGCCGTCGGTCAGCCGGCCAGGGGCGCGCACCGGCTCGCGAGCCCCCGGCGCAGGTGCTCGACGGCGGCGCGCACGCGCGCCGGTGCACGGCCACCGGCGGCGTGCAGCGCGACGACGTTCGCCTCCGGCGTCGGGACGTCTGCCAGCACCTGGATCAGGGCCCCGCTGCGCACGTGCTCAGCGACGTCCCAGGTGGACCGCATGGCCAACCCGGCGCCGTCGAGGCACCACTGCGTGACGGCGAGCCCGTCGGTGCAGGTGAGCGGCCCGCTCACCGGGACGACCACCTCGCGCCCGTCGAGCTCGAACTCCCAGCCGTCGCGCTCGCCCTCGTGGACCACGAGGCACGCGTGACGGGCGAGGTCGTCGACCGTGGCCGGGGTGCCGTGCGCAGCCAGGTAGTCGGGGGAGGCGACGACGATGCGCCGGTTCGGCAGAAGCGGCGCCAGCTCGAGCGTGGAGTCCGGGACGCGGCCGACCCGGACAGCGAGATCGAAGCCCGGCAGCGAGGCTCCCAGGGGCAGGCTGGACAGCTCGAGGCGGATCTCCAGCCCCGGGTGGAGCGTGTGGAGCTCGCGCAGCAGCGGAGCGAGGTGCGCGCGACCGAGCCCCACGGTGCTGATGACGCGCAGCGGTCCCGCGAGCGTGGCCGTGTCCGGGTGCAGCGACTCCTCGAGGTCGCGGACGGCCTGCAGGAGCTCGGCGCCGCGCTCGGCGTAGCGCCGCCCCTCGGCAGTGGGCTCCAGGCCGCGTGCGCGCCGGTGCGCCAGCGGCGTACCGAGCCGCTCCTCGAGCCCGCGGAGTCGCCGGCTCACGGCCGAGACGGACATGCCCCAGTGGCGGGCCGCCGCGGTCATCGTCCCGGCCGAGGCCAGGACGGCGAAGAACTCGAGATCGTCGACGTCCGCCGCCACGTCCGACCCCTTTGCCTCGTGCGCAAGCACCGTGTGCGGAGACCGCGCTGTCGTATCGCTGGAGGCAACCCTAACCTCGAGGTTGCGGGCGGTGCCCGTGCCGAGTCCACGAGCGAAGGAGCCCCGCGGTGTTCGCCGACTTCTCACCCCTGGACCTCACCCGGGCCCCGACCACGCGGCGTACAGCAATGGGGAGATGGCGCGCGACGCCGTCGAGCTGATGTCCGCGCTCGGGCACAAGCGCTTCGCGGTAGCCGGTCACGACCGCGGCGCACCCGTGGCCGCCCGGCTCGTCGTGGACCACCGGGGACGGGTGAGCGCTGCGATGCTGCTCGACGTCGCGCCTACGCTCGACATGTACGAGGCCACCGACCGCGACCTCGCGAGCGCGTACCGGCACTGGTTCTTCCTCATCCAGCCCGCCCCGATGCCGGAGGCGCTGGTCGGCGCCAACCCCCGCGGCTACGTCGAGGGTGTGATGGGCGCCCGGCACGCCGGCCTCGGGCCGTTCCCGCCGGAGGTCCTCGACGAGTACGTCGCGTGCCTCGACGGCGAGAGCAACGCGTCCGGGCCCGCCAACGACTCCCGCGCGGCGAACGGCATCGACCTCGAGCACGACCGCGCGGACCGGAAGGCCGGGCGCCGGACCTCCGTGCCGCTACGGGTGCTGTGGGCGAGGCACGGGGTCGTCGGGCGGCTCTTCGGCCCGCTCGCCCTGTGGGACCAGGTCGCCGAGTCGATCTCGGGCCGCGCCGTCGACTGCGGGCACTACCTGCCCGAGGTGGCACCGGTGCAGGTCCTCGCCGAGATGCTGGACTTCTTCGGCCGGACCTGACCAGCTGCAGGAGGTCGCCGAGCTGGACCTCAGCACGGTCGAGCTCGAAGCGGCGCGGTCCAGCTCGGCGCCGGTAGTGCCTGCCGGGTCAGCCCTGCGCGACGCGCTCCGCGATCGCTGAGCCGAGCTGCGCGGTCGTGGCCGTGCCTCCGAGGTCCGGGGTGAGTGTCTCCGCCTCGGCGATGACCCCCTCGAACGCCTCGACCACCGCTGTGCCCGCCTCGGTCTCGCCGAGGTGGTCGAGCATCATCGCGGCGCACCAGATCTGTCCGATGGGGTTGGCGAGGCCCTTCCCGGCGATGTCCGGGGCCGATCCGTGGACCGGTTCGAACAGGGACGGGAACGTGCGCTCGGGGTTGATGTTGGCGCTCGGGGCGATGCCGATGGTGCCGGTCGTGGCGGGGCCGAGGTCGGAGAGGATGTCGCCGAACAGGTTCGACGCGACGACGACGTCGAACCAGTCCGGGTGCAGCACCACCTGGGCGGTGAGGATGTCGATGTGGAACTTGTCGACGTCGACGTCGGGGTAGGACCTCGCCATCTCCGCGACCCGCTCGTCCCAGTACGGCATGGTGATGGAGATGCCGTTGGACTTCGTGGCCGATGTGAGGTGCTTCTTCCGCTGCTGCGACAGCTCGAACGCGTAGCGCAGGATCCGGTCGACGCCGGTACGCGTCATCACGGTCTCCTGGACCACGGTCTCGCGGTCGGTGCCCTCGAACATCTTCCCGCCGATCGACGAGTACTCGCCCTCGGTGTTCTCCCGGACCACGAGGTAGTCGACGTCGCCGGGCGCGCGGCCCGCCAGCGGCGAGGGGATGCCCTCGAGCAGCTTGACGGGGCGGAGGCTGACGTACTGGTCGAAGTGCCGGCGGAACTGGAGCAGCGAGCCCCACAGCGAGACGTGGTCGGGGACGATCTCCGGCCAGCCGACGGCGCCGAAGAAGATCGCGTCGAACGTGCGCAGGGTCTCGAACCAGTCGTCCGGGAGCATCTGTCCGTGCTCCTGGTAGTAGGCGGCGCTGGCGAAGCCGAAGTCCTCGAGCTCGAGCGTGAGGCCGAAGCGCTGGGCCGCCGCGCGCAGGACCTTGACGCCCTCGGGGACGACCTCGGTGCCGATGCCGTCGCCGGGGACGACTGCGATCCGGTAGGTGCTCATGGGGTCCTCGTCGCTGCCGGTCCGGCGGGGCCGGGTGCCGCGCCGCTGTGCCGCCCACGGTAGGGGGACGGCGGCGCCGGCGTCGTGACGCGGGAGGAAAGGCCGGGTTGCGCGCGGCGCAATCGCGCGCACGCGGGCCTCTCGTCAGTGCCGCTCGGTCCGGTCGGGCTCGAACTGGGCGGTGAGGGAGCGCAGGAGGTCGGCCAGCGCCTCCGCGTCCCCCGGGGAGGTCTGGGCGAGGAGCCCGCGCTCGGCGTCGAGCAGGTCGGTCATCGTCCGGTCGACGCGGGCCAGTCCCTCCTCGGTGAGGCGGACGTGGACGACCCGCTTGTCGGCGTCGTCCTGGGTGCGCTCGACGAGCCCGGCCGCGACCATCTTGTCGATGCGGTGCGTCATCGTCCCGGACGACACGAGCGTCTCGGCCACGAGCCGCGTGGGCGTGAGCCGGTAGGGGGCGCCGGCGCGGCGCAGCGCGGACAGGACGTCGAACTGCCAGATCTCGAGGTCGGGGCCGGCGAGCGCACGCCGTCGGGCGAGGTCGAGGTGGCGGGCGAGCCGGGTGACGCGGGAGAAGACCTCCAGCGGCGCGACGTCGAGGTCCGGCCGCTCCCGACGCCAGGCCGCCACGATGCGGTCGACCTCGTCGGTGCCCCGTTCCTCCATGGCGAGAGATTACTCGACGTCGAGACAACCCCGCCGTCCCACGGGCGAGCGAGCGCTGTCCGGTCGGACGATGCCGGCGGGGCAGACGCGTTGGGCCGCGCTGTGCTGCGTCGTCGCCGAGTCAATCAGCAATCCACCGAGGCAGTCCCCCGGGTCGACTGACTCGAGAGTTACCCGGCTGACTCGCCGACAGGGACCGGCAAGGGGACGACGAAGGGGGGGGCGGACGAGGGGGCGACGGCGACGGCGGACCAGACGCGGGAACGACGACGGCGGGGGCGGCCGCATCCGCGCCCGCCCCCGCCGTCCTGGGTGCCGTCGGCCCCTCGGGCAGCCCCCAGCCCCTCGGCCGCCCCTCCGTCAGCCCTTGAGGGCCTCGCTCAGCTTGAGTCGCCCACCGGTGTGCAGGATGCCGCGACGGTAGACGCGGCCGGCGATCCAGATGAGGAACGGGATCGTCGCTGCAGCGATCGCCACGGCGATCAGCGCCTCGACCGTGCTGGCTCCGAACCCCTGGCGCATCGGCATGATGAACGGCGAGAGGAACGGGATGTAGCCGAGGATCTGCGTGAGCAGCGAGTCCGGCTGGTTCGGGACCAGGTACATGGCCACGTAGAACGGGACGAACTGGGCGAACATCAGCGGCGTCGTCACGGAGCCGATCTCCTCCTGGCGCGAGACCAGCGCGGCGAAGCCGCCGAAGACCACGGTCCAGATCCCGAACCCGACGAGGAACCACACGAACGCCCACACGGTGACGGTGCCGATCGGGATGCTCAGCGAGGGCAGGAGCCCGGCGATCGCCAGGGCGCCGATCATGCCGCCCACGATCACCACCATGTAGACGAGCGTGTACAGGCCGATGCCGAGCACCTTGCCGGTGAGCAGCTGGGTGGGCTTGATCGTCGCGAGCAGGACCTCCACCACGCGGGAGGTCTTCTCCTCGACGACGCCGGTCGCCACCGTGGCCCCCGCCGTGAGGATGGCGAAGAGCATGAGGGAGATCGTCGCGATCCCGGCGGCGTAGGCCTGCCCGTCGAAGTCGGGACTGTTGAACCCGGTGGCCGCGCCCTCGAGGATCTCCACCTGCGGGGCGCTCGCGGCGATCGCACCCTGCACCTCGGCGGGGTCGCCGCCGAGCTCGGTGATCTGCGTGCTCAGCGCCTCGGTCTGCGCTGCGCCGGCGACGGTCCCGAGGAGCTGCTGGTCGGGGTCGGTGCGGGCGTGGACGGTCAGCGCGTCGCCGTCGCGCGAGACGACGATCTCGGCAGGGTCCTCGTCCCGCTCGAGCTCCTCGGCGAAGGTGCCGTCGGCGGTCTCCTGGATGTCGAGGGGGACGTCCTGCGTGCTCGACGTCGTCTGCAGGTAGGGCACCAGCGAGGCGGCGGACTCCTCGACGGCCACGACCGTGCCCGTGTCCTCGCCCTGGCTCGAGTCCCAGATCTTGTAGCCGACGCCCGCGGCGAGGATGACGACGAGCATGACGATCATCGAGATGATCGACGACTTGGCGAGCAGCCGCGTGCGGAGCTCCCGCTTGATGACCAGACCGACCGCGCTCATCGACGCGCCTCCTTCGTCTTCTTCCTGCCCGAGCCTGCGTCCTCGTGCCCGTCGCGCCCGGCGCTGCCGTCCTTCTCCGCGGCGGAGCTGTCGGAGACCACGTCGCGGAAGAGGTCGGCGAGCGCGGGGCGCACCGGACCGAACTCGACCACGGGGCCGTGGCGCACCGCCTCGGTGATCAGTGCCTGCTCGGCCCCGGCCGATCCCTCGGGGAGCATGACCTGCGCGGCGGACTTGCCGGCCCCCACCTCGATGTTCTCGGCGACGGCGCCGGGGACCGAGCCGGCGATCGGGGCGAGGTCCAGACCCTCGGCGTCGACGACGACCCGCCAGACCGGCTGGCCCACCGTGCGGAGCTCGTCGATCGTGCCGAGCGCGACCATCTTGCCCGCGGCGATGATCCCGACCCGGTGGCACAGGCGCTCGACGAGGTCGAGCTGGTGCGAGGAGAAGATGACGGGGACGCCCGCGGCGGCGCGCTCCTTGAGGACGTCGCTCATCACGTCGACCGCGACGGGGTCGAGGCCGGAGAACGGCTCGTCGAGGACCAGCACCTCGGGCTCGTGGACCAGGGCGGCGGCGAGCTGCACGCGCTGCTGGTTGCCCAGGGAGAGCTTCTCGACGTCGTCGCCCCGCCGGTGGGCCACGCCGAGGCGCTCGGTCCACCTCTCCATCGCGGAGGTCGCCTCCTGCTTCGACATGCCGTGCAGCCGGGCGAGGAAGACGAGCTGCTCGCCGACCTTCATCTTCGGGTAGAGGCCGCGCTCCTCCGGCATGTAGCCGACCCGACGCCGGGCGTCGAGGTCGAGGACGCTGCCGTCGTGCCGGACCTCGCCGGAGTCCGCGGCGAGGACGCCGAGGATGATCCGCATCGCGGTGGTCTTGCCCGCGCCGTTCGATCCGACGAAGCCGAAGATCTCCCCGGCCCGCACGGTGAACGACAGGTCGGTCAGCGCCCGGACGTTGCCGTACGCCTTGCTGAGCCCGTTGAGCTCGAGGTCGCCCACGTGTCCCCCTTCGTCCGCTCTGGCCGACGTCAAGGGGTGCATGTCCCTGCCGGCTGTGGTCGGGGTCAACCGTACGGGGTGTGACCTCGGTGACCGCCTGACGTCCGTCACGAGTCGTCCGTGAGGTTCGTCCTCGCAGCCGCGGGTCCGGCCCGGCCATGCGTGGGGGCGGACCACGGACAGGCGGTCCGTGGAGAGGCGGTCCGTGGCGGCACTCAGCGCCCGGCGTCGTGGATGCGCGGCTCGCGCCGCAACCCCTCGAGGCCGTGCCACGCGAGGTTGACCACGTGCGCGGCGACGTCCTGCTTGCCCGGCGACCGGTTGTCGAGCCACCACTGGCCGGTCAGCGCGATGAGGCCGACCAGCATCTGCGCGTACAGCGGCGCCGCGCTCGTGTCGAAGCCGCGCGCCTTGAACTGCGCGGCGAGCAGGTGCTCGACGTGCGTGGCGACGTCGCCGATGAGCGAGGAGAACGTGCCGGTCGCCTGGGCGACGGGGGAGTCCCGCACGAGGATCCGGAACCCGTCGGTGTGCTCCTCGATGTAGTCCAGCAGCGCGAGCGTGGTGCGCTCGACGATGGTGCGGGGGTGCCCGCCGTCGCGGATGGAGCCGATGAGGACGCTCTCGAGGAGCTGGACCTCGCGGTCGACCACGACGGCGTAGATCCCCTCCTTGCCACCGAAGTGCTCGTAGACCACCGGGCGGGAGACCGCGGCGCGCTGCGCGATCTCCTCGACCGATGTCGAGTCGAAGCCCTTCTCGGCGAACAGGGTGCGGGCGACGGCGACGAGCTGCTCGCGCCGTTGTCCGGCCGTCATCCGGGTGCGCTGCCGTCTCGTCTCGTTCGCCACGCCCGCCATTGTGCCCGCGCGGTCCCGGTCGCCCCGGGCTTTGGCAGGATGGGACAGCGCTCCGACCACCCCGCGGTGGTCGGTGGCGGTCCGCCCTGGTGTAACGGCAGCACGCAGGCCTTTGGTGCCTTGAGGTCCGGGTTCGAGTCCTGGGGGCGGAGCCTCGGCGGTACAGTGGCCGCGCCCCGCGGCGAGTCGCGGCGGCACCCCAAGGACGTCGTACCCGAGGAGAACCCGCGTGACTTCCACCCGTCCGGCTGCCGTCGTCGTGCTCGCTGCCGGGGCGGGGACCAGGATGCGCTCGTCGACCCCGAAGGTCCTGCACGCCGTCGGCGGTCGCACGCTGCTCGGTCACGCGCTCGCGGCCGCCCGCGCGGTCGACCCGGAGCGTCTCGCCGTCGTCGTGCGTCACGAGCGCGAGCGTGTCGCCGCGTTCGTCGGCGAGTCCGACCCGGCCGCCCTCCTCGTCGACCAGGACGAGATCCCCGGCACCGGTCGCGCTGTCCAGTGCGCACTCGAGGCCCTCGACCGGGCCGCTGCGTCGGACGGACCGCTCCTCGTCATGGCGGGGGACACCCCCCTGCTCGACGGCGAGACCCTCGCCGCTCTCCTCGACGCGCACACCGGCGCTGGCAACGCGATCACGGTCCTCACCGCGCGGATCGACGACCCGTTCGGCTACGGCCGGATCCTGCGGGAGGGCGACCGGGTGGTCGGCGTCGTCGAGGAGCGCGACGCGACCGACGCGCAGCGTGAGATCACCGAGATCAACACCTCGACCTACGTCTTCGAGGCGTCCGTGCTGCGCGAGGCGCTCGCCGGCCTCGGCTCCGACAACGACCAGGGCGAGGTCTATCTCACGGACGTCGTCGCGGCCGCCCACGGCCGCGGCCTTCCGGTGCGGGCGCTCACGGTGGACGACCCGGCCACGGTCGAGGGCGTCAACGACCGCGTCCAGCTCGCTGCCATCGCCGCCCGGCTCAACGACCGCCTGCTGGCGCGCTGGATGCGCGCCGGGGTGACGATCGTCGACCCGGGAACCACGTGGATCGACGTCGACGTCGACCTCGGCCGCGACGTGACGATCCTGCCCGGCACGCAGCTGCACGGGACCACGGTGGTCGCTGAGGGCGCGACCGTCGGCCCCGAGACCACCCTCACCGACTGCGAGATCGGTGCGGGCGCGACGGTCGTGCGCACGCACGCCGAGCTTGCGGTGGTCCGCGACGGCGCGAGCGTGGGGCCGTTCGCCTACCTGCGGCCCGGCACGGTCGTCGGCGAGGAGGCGAAGGTCGGCACGTTCGTCGAGCTGAAGAACTCCACGCTCGGGCGCGGAGCGAAGGTCCCGCACCTGAGCTACGTCGGGGACGCGGACATCGGCGAGGGCACGAACATCGGGGCCGCCTCGGTCTTCGTCAACTACGACGGCGTGCACAAGCACCGCTCGCGCATCGGGGCGCACGCTCGCACCGGCGCGGACAACATGTTCGTCGCGCCGGTCAGCGTGGGCGACGGTGCGTACACCGGCGCGGGCACGATCGTCCGCCACGACGTCCCCGCCGGCGCGCTCGCGCTCAACGACTTCGGCCAGAAGGTCCGCGAGGGCTGGGTCGAGGAGCGTCGGCCGGGCACGAAGGCCGCCGAGGCCGCCGCCGCGGCGCGCGCGGGCGCGAGCGGTACCGCCGGTGGCGGGGCGAGCGGTGAGGGCCCGCGCGGTGAGAGCATCGGTGCGGGACCGGAGACCACCGGGACCCAGGACGGCGCATCGGCGCCCGGCGAAGGGAGCGCGCGATGACCGGCATCCACGCGAGCGGTGAGAAGCGACTGGTGTTCGTGGGGGGCCGCGCGCACCCCGAGCTCGCCGACCACGTCGCCCGGGAGCTCGGCATCGACCCGTTGCCGACGACCGCCTACGACTTCGCGAACGGCGAGATCTACGTGCGGTTCGACGAGTCCGTGCGCGGCACCGACGCCTTCGTCCTGCAGTCCCACACCACGCCGATCAACCAGTGGCTCATGGAGCAGCTGATCATGGTCGACACGCTCAAGCGGGCCTCGGCCAAGCGCATCACGGTGGTCGCGCCGTTCTACCCCTACGCCCGGCAGGACAAGAAGCACCGCGGGCGGGAGCCGATCTCGGCGCGTCTGGTCGCCGACCTGTACAAGACCGCCGGCGCCGACCGGCTGATGAGCGTGGACCTGCACGCGTCGCAGACGCAGGGCTTCTTCGACGGACCGGTCGACCACCTCTTCGCCATGCCGATCCTCGTGGACTACGTGCGCGGGCGGATCGACCTCTCCAGCGCCGCCGTCGTGTCGCCGGACGCCGGTCGCATCCGGGTCGCCGAGCAGTGGGCGGAGAAGCTCGGCGGCGTGCCGCTGGCGTTCGTCCACAAGACCCGTGACATCACACGGCCGAACCAGGCCGTGGCGAACCGGGTGGTCGGCGACATCGAGGGGCGCACGGCCGTGCTCGTCGACGACCTCATCGACACGGGCGGCACGATCGCCGAGGCCGTCAAGGTCTGCCTCGCCTCGGGGGCGAAGGACGTCATCGTCGCCGCCACGCACGGTGTGCTGTCCGACCCGGCGACGCAGCGGCTGTCCGACTGCGGCGCGCGCGAGATCGTCGTCACCGACACCCTGCCGATCGCCAAGGACTTCCCGCAGCTCACTGTGCTCCCGATCGCCCCGCTGCTGGCCCGGGCGATCCGTGAGGTGTTCGACGACGGGTCGGTCACCTCGCTGTTCGAGGGACGCTCCTAGGTCGGATCTGCACGTGCGGCTTCCCTGCCGCCCGACCTCGCGGCACACTCCTCGCCGAGCTCGACTGTTGTGGTCCGAGCATGACCTCTGCGCGGTCGATCTGGACCCGTTCCGGTCCAGCTCGACGGGCTGCCGGGGCGGTGCCGCTGGTAGTCCCGGTCAGCTCCGCCCGGCAGCCAAGGTCCCGGCGAGCCAGTCCGTCGTCGTCGCCCACGCGTCGGCCGACGCCCGCGCGTGGTGGAACTCCGGGAGCGGGTTGTCGAACGCGTGCCCGGCGCCGGGATGCCGCACGAGCCGGACGCCGTCGCGCGCCACGGCGGCCTCGATGAGGTCGACCTGCTCCACCGGGATGAAGGTGTCCTCGGTGCCCCAGTGGTGCAAGGACGGCGCGGTGACCTCCGGCGCGCGGTCGAGCAGCGCCGGCAGCGCCGAGCCGTAGTACGCCACGAGGGCGTCGACGGCGTCGACCTCCCGCGACGCGGCGTCGAACGCGACCCCGCCGCCCCAGCAGAACCCGAGCAGCCCGACGGACCCGTCCCCCACGAGCCCGCGCAGGTGCGCGAGCGCCTCCCGGGTGTCCGACACGGCGCCCGCCCAGTCCGTGGCGCCCGCCAGCTCCATCGCCCGCGCCAGCTCGGCCTGCCCGCCGCCCTCGACGACCTCGTCGCCCGAGCGCCAGAACAGGTGCGGCACAAGCACCGTGTAGCCCAGCGCGGCGAGGTCGGCGGCCCGGTCGAGCACGTACCCGGTCACCCCGAAGATCTCCTGCACGACGACGATGCCCGCCCGCGCAGGTCCCGCACCGGGGGAGGGGCGCGACCCGGCGTCGGCCCCGCCCGACCCGGCGTCGGGCCGCAGCAGGTCGGCGGGCATCGGCCCTGCGTCGGTGGTCACGTGCACGCGCTCCGTCGTCGTCATGTCTCCTCCTCGGTACGCCGGGACCCCCGCGGGACCGGGGTGCCCGTGCGCCGGCGCGCCGGGACCCCCGCGGCGCCGACAGGGCCCAGTGTGCCGCAGGCCGCAGCGCGGGGGCCTGTCGCCCGCCCGACGAGCCGCTAGACTCCTGTGGTTGCCTCGGCGAGGGACGACGGACGGGCTGGTGCCCGCATCCGGACCGCTGGTCCGGTCGTCCGTGATTCGACGCGGCGGAGCCACGCGCGTCCGTCCGCCGTCCCGCGCCGAGGCCCGCCGCCCCGTCCCGCCACGAACCCCCTTTGGAGCACGCATGGCCGACAAGACCGTCATCACCGCCGCCGTCCGGACCGAGTTCGGCAAGGGCGCGGCCCGCCGCACCCGCCGCGAGGGCCGCATCCCCGTCGTCCTGTACGGCCACGGCACCGAGCCGCAGCACCTCTCGCTGCCGGCGCACGACACGTTCCTCGCGCTGCGCGGCAACGCCAACGCCCTGCTCACCCTCGACATCGAGGGCAGCGAGCAGCTCGCGCTGACCAAGGACGTCCAGGTGGACCCGGTCAAGCGCTCCATCGAGCACGTCGACCTCCTCATCGTCCGCAAGGGCGAGAAGGTCACCGTCGACATCGCCGTGCACACCGAGGGCGAGACCTTCCCCGGCACGATCCACACCGTCGAGAGCCAGACGCTCACCGTCACGGCCGACGCGACCGCCATCCCGGAGAGCGTCGTCGTCGACATCGAGGGTCTCGAGGACGGGCACACCGTCCGCGTGGAGGACCTCCCGGCGATCCCCGGCGCCACGTTCGAGGACGACCCGGAGACCCCGGTCGTCGTCGTCACGGTGCCGCGCGTCGACGAGTCCGACCTCGAGACCCCGGCCGCCGAGGGCGACGAGGAGACCGAGGGCGAGCAGACCGAGGGCGGCTCCGACGAGTCCGCCGAGGGCGAGTCCTCCTCCGACGGCGAGGACTGACCCCTTTCCGCCCCGGCCCACGCGGGCCGGGGCGGCCCTATCCGTGGGCCGGCGCGCGCCGGCCCCTGCGCAAGGAGATGAGCGCGCGTGGCTGACAGCGACCTGTGGCTCGTCGTCGGGCTCGGCAATCCCGGTCCGCGCTACGCGGGCAACCGGCACAACGTGGGCCAGATGATCGTCGAGCTCCTCGCGCGCCGCGCCGGCGCCGAGCTCACCACCCACAGGTCCCGGGCGAGCGTCGCCGACACGAGGCTGGGTACCGGCCCCGGTGGCGTCCCGGGCCCGCGCGTGATCCTCGCCCGGCCGGGCACGTACATGAACGTCTCGGGCCCGCCGGTCGCCGCGCTCGCGCAGTTCTACTCGATCGAGCCGGGCCGGATCCTCGTGGCGCACGACGAGCTCGACCTCGCCCCCGACTCGCTCCGCCTCAAGGTCGGCGGCGGCGAGGGTGGCCACAACGGCCTGCGCTCGATCACCCGGGCGCTGGGCACCAAGGACTACGCCCGGCTGCGCGTGGGTATCGGCCGCCCCCCGGGCCGGATGGACGCGGCCGACTACGTGCTGCAGAACTTCTCCGCCGCGGAGCGCGGCGAGCTCGGAGTCACGCTGGAGATCGCCGGCGACACGGTCGCCGACGTCGTCGCCGAGGGTCTGCAGAGGACCCAGATGCGGCTGCACACGGCGGACTGACGACGCCGCCGCCCGTCGGCGGTCGCGGGCCCGGACCCCCGGGCGGCCGACGCGGTGCCGGTCGTAGACTGCCTCCCGCTCCCCACTTCCTCGACCGGAGGACACGTGTCCCTCACCGGACTGCTTCCCCTGCTGCGCGAGGACCCGGCGATCGCCGCGCTCGTCGCGGCCGCCTCGGCCCCCGTCCTCGAGCCGCACCGCGCGACCACCGCACCCGTCGGTATCCGCCCCGCGCTGGCGGCGGAGCTCGCCGCCACCGGTCGCCCGGTCGTGCTCGTCACCGCCACCGGCCGCGACGCCGACGACCTCGCCGCCGGTGTGCGCGAGTTCCTCCCCGCCGACGACGTCGCGACCTTCCCGGCCTGGGAGACGCTCCCGCACGAGCGGCTCTCACCGCGCTCGGACACCGTGGCCCGGCGCCTGGCCACGCTGCGCCGACTCGTCCATCCCGGCCCCGAGCCGCGCACCGCCCGGCCCAGCGTGGTCACCGTGCCGGTGCGCGCCCTGCTGCAGCCCGTCGTGCGCGGGCTCGCCGACCTCGAGCCCGTGCGGGTGCAGGTCGGGGACACGGTCGGCCTGGACGACCTCGTGCGCGCCCTCGAGGCCGCCGCCTACACGCGCACCGACATGGTCGAGCGGCGCGGGGAGTACGCCGTGCGCGGCGGCATCGTCGACGTCTTCCCCCCGACCGACCCACACCCGCTGCGCCTCGAGCTCTTCGGCGACGACGTCGAGGAGATCCGCCGCTTCTCGGTGGCGGACCAGCGCAGCCTCGAGGTCGCGGAGGAGGGGCTGTGGGCGCCGCCCTGCCGCGAGCTGCTGCTCACGCCCGAGGTCCGCGAGCGTGCCCGGTCCCTCGTCGCCACCGTCCCGTCGGCCGCGCCGATGCTCGAGCGCATCGCCGAGGGCGTCGCCGTCGAGGGCATGGAGGCGCTGAGCCCGGTGCTCGCGGACGGTCTCGAGCCCCTCCTCGACCTCCTGCCGGAGCGGGCGCTGGTCGTCCTCGTCGACCCCGAGCGGATCCGTCGCCGGGCCGCCGACCTCGCCGCCACCACCGAGGAGTTCCTCGCCGCGGCCTGGACCTCGGCCGCGTCCGGCGCCGAGGTGCCGCTCGACCTGCGGGCCGCGGCGTTCGCGGAGCTCGCCGAGGCCCGCGCGCTCGCCCTGACGAGGGGGCAGGGCTGGTGGAGCGTCAGCTCGCTGCCCACCGACGACGCGCTCGACGACGAGACCCTCGCCGCGCCGGTGCGCCCCGCCGAGGAGACCACCGGCGGCGCTACGGGCTCCGGCGCGGCGACCGTCGCTGACGCCACGGCCGGCCCCGACGACGACACCCGCAGCGTCGCCGCGCGCGAGACCCGGCGCTACCGCGGTGACGTCGCCGGCGCGCTGCAGGACCTCGCCGCGCTCGTCCACGACGAGTGGCGCATCCTGCTGACCACCCAGGGCGCCGGCCCGGCCCGGCGCCTGCGCGACTCGCTCGCCGAGGCCGACGTCCCCGCGCGTCTGGTCGGCGACCTGCCCGAGGCCCCCGAGCCGGGGCTCGTGACGATCACCCACCCGGGACTCGACCGTGGTTTCGTCGTCGAGGCCCGGCGGCTCGCCGTCCTCACCGAGTCCGACCTCACCGGCCGGCCCGGCAGCTCGACGCGCGAGATGCGCAAGATGCCGGCCCGCCGCCGCACCGCGGTCGACCCGCTGTCGCTGCGTCCGGGCGACCTCGTCGTGCACTCCCAGCACGGGGTGGGCCGCTTCGTCGAGCTCGTCTCCCGCACCGTCGGCAAGGGCGAGACCGCGACCACGCGCGAGTACCTCGTCATCGAGTACGCGCCGTCGAAGCGGGGTCAGCCCGGCGACCGGCTCTTCGCCCCGACCGACTCCCTCGACCAGGTCTCCCGGTACGTCGGGGGAGAGGCGCCCGCGCTCAACAAGATGGGCGGCTCGGACTGGGCGGCGGCCAAGCGCAAGGCCCGCAAGGCCGTCCGCGAGATCGCCGGCGAGCTCGTGCGCCTCTACGCCGCGCGGCAGGCGACGGTCGGCCACACCTTCGGTCCGGACACCCCGTGGCAGCGCGAGCTCGAGGACGCCTTCCCGTACACGGAGACCCCCGACCAGCTCGGCGCGATCGACGACGTCAAGGCCGACATGGAGAAGGCCATGCCGATGGACCGCCTCATCTCCGGCGACGTCGGCTACGGCAAGACGGAGATCGCCGTGCGCGCCGCCTTCAAGGCCGTCCAGGACGGCAAGCAGGTGGCGGTCCTCGTCCCCACGACGCTGCTCGTCAACCAGCATCTCGACACGTTCTCCGAGCGGTACGCGGGCTTCCCGGTGCGGGTCGCGGCCCTGTCGCGGTTCCAGAGCGCGGCCGAGGCCAAGGAGGTCCGCGACGGGCTGCTGGCCGGGTCGATCGACGTCGTCATCGGGACCCACACCCTGCTCACCGGCCAGGTGCGGTTCAAGGAGCTCGGACTGGTGGTCATCGACGAGGAGCAGCGCTTCGGCGTCGAGCACAAGGAGACGCTCACCCAGCTGCGGACGAACGTCGACGTGCTGGCGATGTCCGCCACGCCGATCCCGCGCACCCTCGAGATGGCGGTCACCGGCATCCGGGAGATGTCGACCCTCGCCACCCCGCCCGAGGAGCGGCACCCGATCCTCACCTACGTCGGGCCGCAGGAGGACAAGCAGGTCGGCGCCGCGATCCGCCGCGAGCTCCTGCGCGAGGGCCAGGTGTTCTACGTCCACAACAAGGTCCGCTCGATCAACGCGACCGCGCAGCACCTCGCCGAGCTCGTCCCGGAGGCGCGGATCGGGGTCGCGCACGGCCAGATGAACGAGCACCAGCTCGAGGCCGTCATCCAGGACTTCTGGGAGCGGTCCATCGACGTCCTGGTCTGCACGACGATCATCGAGACCGGCCTGGACATCGCCAACGCGAACACCCTGATCGTCGAGCGCGCCGACACGTTCGGCCTCTCCCAGCTCCACCAGCTGCGCGGCCGCGTGGGTCGCGGGCGGGAGCGCGCCTACGGGTACTTCCTCTACGACCCGGACAAGCCGCTGACCGAGACCGCCCACGACCGCCTCGCCACCATCGCCTCGCACACCGAGCTGGGCGCCGGCATCCAGGTGGCGATGAAGGACCTGGAGATCCGCGGGGCCGGGAACCTGCTCGGCTCCGACCAGTCCGGGCACATCGAGGGCGTCGGCTTCGACATGTACGTCCGGATGATCTCGGAGGCCGTGGCCGCCTGGCGCGACGGGAAGGTCGAGCCCGAGCGGGTCGACGTCCGCGTCGAGCTGCCCGTCGACGCCCACGTGCCCACGGACTACGTCGACACCGAGCGCCTGCGACTCGAGGTCTACGCGAAGATCGCCGCCGCCGACGACGACGAGACCCTGGACTCGGTCCGCGCCGAGCTCGTCGACCGGTACGGGCCCGTGCCGCCGAGCGTCGAGCGGCTGTTCGCCGTCGCACGGCTCCGCGCGCACGCCCGCGCGGCCGGCGTGCAGGAGATCACCGCCCAGGGGAAGAACGTGCGGTTCTTCCCGGTCGAGCTCGCCGAGTCGCAGTCCCTGCGGCTCACCCGCGTCCATCGCGGGACCGTCCTCAAGCCTGCCGTGCGCACCGCGCTCGTGCCGTGGCCGCTCACGCAGCCCGTGGGTGGTCGGCCGCTCAGCGACGTCGACCTCCTCGAGTGGGTCGAGCAGGTCGTCGCGCTCATCGGCACGCCGGTCCAGGCCGCCGCCGCAGGAGCATGACCGCCGGACGGTGCGATGCTGGGTCCGTGCGGACCTCCCGTGAGTGCGCCGGTCGCCCGGCTCTCGTCCCGCCCCTGGGCGCCGCCCTGCTGACCGCCGTCCTGCTGGTCGCCGCACCGGCGGGCGACGACGCGGCCGGTGCGGCGCACGCCGCCGGGGCGGGTCCGGTCGCCGCCTCCCCTGCCGCCACCGCGACGAGCGAGCCCGACGGGTCCGGATCGACGAGCGAGCCCGACGAAGCAGCCTCCGACGACGCCGGTTCCGGCGGGTCGGCGCCGGCCGAGGCGGGCAGCGGCGGGCTGCTCGACGGCTCCGCCGCGTCGGACGGCTCGTCGAAGCCGCCCTTCGAGGTCGTCAGCGCCGCCGAGCTGCCGCTGGGCCTGCAACCCTGGCTCGTCCGCGTCGCCACGGTGACCACGCTCGCGCTGGCGGGCATCGGCGTCGTGCTGGCCGCGACGTCGGGGCCGCGCCGACCGCGTCGCCGACGCGGATAGCATGGGGGTCGCCCACGGCCGTGCCGGGGGCGTGGACGATCAGGAGGAACTGTGGCTCGCACCATCCGACCGGCGGTCCTGCCGGCTCTCGCGCTCGGCGCTCTGCTCGCCGGCTGCTCGGCCAATCCCGGTACCGCGGCCGTCATCGACGGCGAGGAGCTGTCGGAGCGGGAGGCCCAGTCCGTCGCGGGCGAGCTCTCGGGAGTGTTCGGGCAGCCCCTGACCACCGTCGACGCGGTCCTCAACTACGCCTACTCCGAGACGTTCGTCCGGGTCGCGGCCGAGAACGGCCTCACGGTCTCCGACGCCGACGTCCAGGACCAGCTCGCGACGCTGACCGAGCAGAGCGGCTACACGCCCGACGGCGAGTACCTGCCCCAGACGCTGGACATCGTCGAGTCCCTCATGGTGGGCGGGCAGCTGCAGAACGACCCCGAGCTGTCCGCGCAGCTCTCCGAGCAGCTGGGCGAGGTCGACATCGAGCTCAACCCTCGGTACGGCACCATCGAGACCGGGCAGTACGCGGCGCCCGCGCACCCGTGGCTGCAGGCCGCGCCGTCGGACGCGGAGATGCCGGTCGCGCCGTGACCGGTCGGGGAGAGCGGCCCTGATCCCGCTGCAGGGCCGGACCTGATCTCGCTGCCCGACGGCTGCCGGCCCGGCCGGTGCGCGGCGCGCATCGGTGACGTTCGTCGCCGGACCCGTGCACCCTCTCCCGCCGGGACGGACGGCCCTGTCCGCGGCGCGCCCGGGTACTAGCGTGGAGCCCGACATCATCCGGGCATCCCCGACACAAGGAGAACCTGTGGCCACCATCCTCGAAGTAGCGGCACGCGAGATCCTCGACTCCCGGGGCAACCCGACGGTCGAGGTCGAGATCGGGCTGGACGACGGAATCGTCGCCCGCGCCGCCGTCCCCTCCGGCGCGTCGACCGGCGCGTTCGAGGCCGTCGAGCTTCGTGACGCCGGCGACAAGCGCTACGGCGGCAAGGGCGTGCAGCAGGCGCGCGACAACGTGCTGGAGATCCTCGCCCCCGAGATCCTCGGCCTCGAGGCCTCCGAGCAGCGCCTCATCGACCAGACCCTCCTCGACCTCGATGGCTCGGCCAACAAGGGCAAGGTCGGCGCCAACGCGATCCTCGGCGTCTCCCTCGCCGTCGCCAAGGCCGCGGCCGAGTCCGCGGGCCTGCCGCTCTACCGCTACATCGGCGGCCCGAACGCGCACCTGCTGCCGGTCCCGATGATGAACATCCTCAACGGTGGTTCCCACGCCGACTCCAACGTGGACATCCAGGAGTTCATGATCGCGCCGATCGGCGCGGGCACGTTCGCTGACGCCCTGCGCCAGGGTGCGGAGGTCTACCACGCGCTGAAGTCCGTGCTCAAGCAGCGCGGGCTGGCCACCGGCCTGGGCGACGAGGGTGGCTTCGCGCCGAACCTCGGCTCCAACCGCGAGGCGCTCGACCTCATCCTCGAGGCCGTCTCCACGACCGGCCTCTCGGCCGGCACGGACATCGCCCTCGCGCTCGACGTCGCCTCCACGGAGTTCTTCTCCGACGGCGCCTACCAGTTCGAGGGGAAGTCGACCTCGAGCGACGAGATGGTGGCCTACTACCAGCAGCTCGTGGCGGACTACCCGCTCGTGTCCATCGAGGACCCGCTGAGCGAGGACGAGTGGGGCGCGTGGAGCAGCCTCGTGGCTGCGGTCGGGGACAAGGTGCAGATCGTCGGCGACGACCTGTTCGTCACCAACCCCGAGCGCCTGGCCCGCGGCATCGCCGAGAAGGCGGCCAACTCGCTGCTCGTCAAGGTCAACCAGATCGGCTCGCTCACCGAGACGCTCGACGCCGTCGCGCTCGCGCAGCGCAGCGGCTTCACGGCGATGGTGTCGCACCGCTCGGGCGAGACCGAGGACGTGACGATCGCCGACCTGTCGGTGGCCGTGAACTCCGGTCAGATCAAGACCGGGGCGCCGGCGCGCGGCGAGCGCGTGGCGAAGTACAACCAGCTGCTCCGCATCGAGGAGGAGCTGGACGAGGCGGCGGAGTACGCCGGCCGCGGCGCCTTCCCCCGCCACCAGGCCTGACCGGACCGTCTCCTCGCCGAGAGTGCGGTCGGGCCGCCCCGACCGCACTCTCGGCAGGTCTCGCCGGCATCGTCGGCGCGTCCTGACCGCACTGTCGGCAGGTCCTTGCAGCACCGTCGAGGGTGCCGACGGCAGGCCGGGTCCGTCCGGTAGCGGGCGACTCGCGACCCGGCGGTCCACCACCTTGCGGGACGCGTGGGGGACGATGACGCGGTGAGTCGTCCGCCCGCAGCACCGCGCAAGCCCGGAGCGCCCCGATCGTCGTCGGCGCGCGGCGCCCGCTCGCGCCCCGGAACGCGCACCGCGTCCGGCACCACGCACGCCGGTCGCCCGGCGACGGGGCGCGGCCGCACCACCACCAACGGGTCCGCAGCGGGCGGCTCGCGCGGTACCTCGCGACCTGCTGCCGTCGGGGCCGGCGGAGGGCCACGCGGCAACCGCCGCCTCGCGATCGCCACCGCCGACGGCGAACGTCCGATCCTCTCCCTGCGCGCCCTCGCCCTCGTGCTCGTGCTGCTGGTCGCCTTCGCCATCGTCGCGCCGACCGCCCGCCACGCCCTCGTGCAGGCCGAGCAGCTGCGCGGCGCGGAGGACGCGCTCGCGCGCGCCGAGGACGAGGAGCAGCGCCTCACGGACGAGCTCGCCCTGTGGGACGACCCCGCCTACGTCCAGTCGCAGGCACGCGCGCGCCTCGGGTACACGATGCCGGGGCAGACGCCGTTCGTCGTCGTCGACCCCGAGTCGGTGACCGGCGGACGATCGCAGGAGGAGGTCGAGGAGGCTGCGCGCGAGGACGCCATCGCCGCGTCGCGCCCCTGGTACCTCAACCTCCAGGAGTCCGTCGAGGAGGCCGGCGCGATCCCTGGCGAGACGCCGGGCGAGGAGGCCGAGCGCGAGGGCGACCTCCCCGAGCCCGACCTGCCGCCGGAGTCGCCGAGCCAGCAGGAGCTGCCGTCCTCGGACCCGCTGGCGGACTGACGTGCCGGACCGTCCCGTGCCGCCGGATGCCGTCGACCAGGCCGATCTCGAGGCGCTGCGCGACCAGCTCGGCCGGGTGCCCCGCGGTGTCGTCTCCATCGCCGCGCGGTGCCGGCACGGACGTCCGACGGTCGTGCGCACCGCGCCCCGGCTCGAGGACGGCACGCCGTTCCCCACCACCTTCTACCTCACGTGCCCGCCCGCGGCCCGGGCAGTCTCCACGCTCGAGGCCGAGCACCTCATGGCGGACATGCAGGCCCGCCTCGCCGACGACGCCGAGCTCGCCTCCGCCTACGCGGCCGCGCACGAGGACTACCTCGCCCGACGCGGCGAGCTCGGCCACGTCGAGGAGATCGCCGGTATCTCCGCCGGCGGCATGCCCGAGCGGGTCAAGTGCCTGCACGCGCTGCTCGCCCACTCGCTCGCGGTCGGCCGGGGCGTCAACCCCTTCGGCGACGAGACGCTCGACGTGCTCGCCGCGCGCGGCATGTGGAGTCCCGCGACCTGCACCTGCTGAGCACGGTGTCGGCGGCGCGTGACAGCATGACCCGGTGACACGAGCGGCAGCGATCGACTGCGGGACCAACTCCATCCGCCTCCTCGTCGCGGACGTACCGGGCGCGGGCGGCGCGGCACTCGACGACGTGGTCCGCGAGATGCGGGTCGTCCGCCTCGGCCAGGGTGTCGACCGGACCGGCCGGCTCTCCGACGAGGCCCTCGCGCGGACGTTCGACGCCGCCCGCGACTACGCGCGGCTGTGCGAGCGGCACGGCGCCGAGCGGATCCGGTTCGTCGCCACCTCCGCGACGCGGGACGCCGAGAACCGACAGGACTTCGTCGACGGGATCCGCGGGATCCTCGGCGTCGAGCCCGAGGTCGTCACCGGCGAGGCCGAGGCGGCGCTGTCGTTCGCGGGTGCGACGTCGGTGCTGCCGGAGGGCACGCCCGGACCGGTCGTGGTGGTCGACATCGGGGGCGGGAGCACCGAGCTCGTCGTCGGCGACCCGCGCTCGCCCGTTCCCGAGGCCTCCGTCTCGCTCGACATGGGGTGCGTCCGTCTCACCGAGCGGCACCTCGCGGGCGACCCGCCGAGCGCCGAGCAGGAGGCAGCCGCCCGCGCCGACGTGCGCCGGCTGCTCGAGTCGGCCGCGCTCCCGCTCGACGACGTCCGCTCGCTCGTCGGGGTCGCCGGGTCCGTCACGACCGTCACCGCCCACGCGCTGGGACTGGACGCCTACGACCCCGCGCGCATCCACGGCTCCGTCCTTCCCGAGGACGCGGTGCTGGCCGCCTGCGACTCGCTGCTGTCCGCGACCCGCGAGGAGCGCGCCGCCATGCCGTTCATGCACCCCGGTCGCATCGACGTCATCGGTGGGGGAGCCCTCGTGTGGAGCGAGGTCGTGCGCTACGTGTCCGAGCGGACCTCGGGGACCGGGACCGCGGGCGTCGTCACCTCCGAGCACGACATCCTCGACGGGATCGCGATCGCCCTCGCCTGACGCGTCGCGCTTCCCGGCGAGTGAGGGGCTTTCTGCCCGACGCGGTGAGCGGGGTTCTGTCCGACGAGTGAGGGTTCTCGGCTAACCTGCCCCGAGCGTCGCGTGCCGGTGGCAGACCGTGCCAGGCATGGAGGCGCCGGACACGAAGGAGGCCGACGATGTCGTCGTCGATCCCTTCGCCCTCACGTGACTGAGGGCGGGACCACCTCTCGCGACGCCGAGGACGAGAAGGCCAGGCTCGTCGCCTGGGGACGCGAGCTGCGAGCGGTGCACGACAGGCTCCGCGAGGCGCTGCGGGTGACCCGGGGGGCCGTCGCCCACGGCGAGGAGGCGGCGCCCGCCACGCGGGAGCTGCTGCTGTTCTGCCACGGCTTCTGCACCGCGCTGACGGGCCACCACGAGGGTGAGGACCGTTCGCTGTTTCCCGCGATCGCCGCCGCCCGGCCCGACCTCCGGGACACGCTGCGGCGGCTGGAGCAGGACCACTCGATGATGGGGTACCTCATCGCCGGTCTGCAGGCAGCGGTGGAGCGCCCCGCGTCGCCCGCCGAGCTGGACCGGCACCTCGAGGGCCTCGCCGCGATCATGGAGTCCCACTTCCGATACGAGGAGCGCCGGCTGCTCCCGGTGCTCGACACGCTCGCGCTGCGGGCGGACCCGCGCGAGGTCCTGGGGCCGCTCTGAGAGGTCGCGGCACCGTCCCGGGACGCGGGCGCGCGTCAGGACGCGGGACGGTCCGGGCGCGCGGCGTCGTCGGTGTCCGTGCCCGGGCCGGCCCCGTGGGTCTCGGCCCGGCGTCCCGTCTCGTCCGCGAGCTCGTCGAAGCTCTTGCGCAGGAGGGGGACACCGGTGAGGTACGCGGAGCGGGCCACGACCATGGTGCCCACCGACGACGTCGCCAGGTGCAGGCCGACGACGAGGATCGCCAGCACGAGGTTGCGCCACGACGGCGCGACGAGCACGCACCCGACCACCACGAGGATGATGCCGAAGCCGCCGGCCGTCCCGACGGCCGAGATCCGGGTGTACACGTCGGGGAACCGGACGATGCCGAGCCCGGCCGTCGCGAAGACGAGCGCCCCGACGACCACCACGACGTTGCCCACCACCGCCGCCATCTCCGTCATCGCTGCCCCCTCGTCAGTGCACGTCCGAGCGAGATCGCGCTGAGGAACGCCACGAGCGCGACGACGAGGAGGAGGTCGAAGGCGTAGGTCATGGCGGTGAGCACCCCGCCGAGCACGACCAGACCGATGACCCCGAAGGTCAGCAGGTCGGCACCGACGGCCCGGTCCGCGTCGCTCGGGCCGACGAGCATCCGATAGGTGGCCACGAGCGCGGTCATCCCGACGATGACGATGGCGATGACGATGCCGGTCACGGAGCCTCCTCCTGACGTCGCACCGCGCGCAGGAGGTGGGACTCCATGTCGCGCAGCTCGACGCACATCTCCTCGGCGGTCGCGCTGTACAGACCGTGCACGTACAGGACACGCGTGTCTCCCGGCCCTGCGCGCTCGGTGCCGATCGTCAGGGTGCCCGGGGTCAGGGTGATGAGCGCGGCGAGCAGCGTGACCTCCAGATCCGTTCGGCACCTGGTGGCGAACCGGGCGATGCCCGGGGTCGAGTCCTGCCCCGGGGTGAGATTGTCCTTGAGCACGGCCACGTTGGACGTGACCAGCTGCCACGCGTACCACAGGGCGAACCACAGGATGCGGAAGGGCCAGGTCAGCCAGCTCATCGACCGAGCACCGCCTCGACGTACGCGGAGGTGTCGAGCAGGCCCTGGGCGGCTGTCTCCGAGAGGTCGAGGAGGACCTCACCACCGAGCCCGAGGGCGACCGTGATGGCAGCGAGGACCACGGCCGGGGCGGCCAGGGCGGCACCGATGCGTCGTCCGTCGTCGGTCGTGGCGGCGTTTCGCGCCTCTGTGGTGGGCGCCTCGGTCGCTGTGCCTGCCGTTGCCGTCGCCGCCCTTGTCCCCGGCGCTGTCACAGTCCCCGGCGTCGAGCGGCCATGGGTGCCCGTGGGCCCGGTGGGGGTCCCGTCCGCCTCCTCGGCGGTGCTTCGCCCGGCGGTGTCGGGTGCTCGGTCCCAGAACACGCCCGACCAGATCTTCAGCATCGACAGCAGCGTGACGAGGCTGACGACGAGCATGACGACGACGGCCCCGATCTGACCGGCACCCACCGATGCGGTGATGAGCGAGAGCTTGGCCACGAACCCGGAGAACGGCGGGATGCCGGCGAGCGAGAGCGCTGCGACGAAGAAGGCGATCGCGAGCACGGGCTCCCGCCGCGCCATCCCGCTCAGCGCGCCGATCCGCCCCGTGCCGTGGCGGACCTCGATCGCTCCGGTCGACAGGAAGAGGGAGGCCTTCACGATCATGTGGTGCAGCAGGTAGAAGATCCCGGCGGTGAGCCCGCCGAGGGTGAACAGGGCGACCCCGAGGAGGATGTAGCCGATCTGGCTGACCATGTGGAAGGCGAGGATGGAGCGCGTGGTCGTCTCGCCCACGGCGCCGAGCACGCCGAGCACCATCGTGGCGGAGAACAGCACCACGCCGATCCACAGGTACTGCGCGTCGCCGTCGAAGAGGACGGCGTAGATCCGGTAGATCGCGTAGATCGCGACCTTCGTGTTGAGTCCGGAGAACAGCGCGGTGACGGCCGGCGAGGTCCCCGGGTACGCCTTGGCGAGCCAGCCGTGCACCGGGACGACGGCGGCCTTGATGCTCAGCGCGAACAGGCACACGGCGCCCGCGGCCGCCACGAAGGGGTTCTCCGAGGCGGCCCCCTGCAGCTCCGCGAGGTTGACGGTGCCGGCCACGCCGTACACGAGGCCGACGCCGGCGACGAAGAGCGTGGACGTGAGCATGTTGACCGTGACGAAGAGGCGGGCGCCGGCGATCTGCCGCCGGGTGGCGGAGCCCGGGCGCGCCAGCACGTACAGGCCGTACGCCGGCAGCACCATGACCTCGATGAAGACGAACATGTTGAACAGGTCGCCCGTGAGCAGGATGCCGTTGACGCCCGCCGTGAGCACGAGGACCAGCGGTCCGAAGAAGCGCGAGCCCGCGCGCCCGGACGCGTGGGCGAAGGCGGTGCACGCGACGGTGAGGATGCCGGTGACGACCAGCATGAGCGCGGAGAACATGTCGGCGACGAACGGGATGGCGATCCCCGTCTCCCACATCCCGACCCCGTGGGCGATCGCCCCGCCGTCGCGGAGTCCCGCCACGAGCGCAACGGCCCCGGCGAGGGACGCCACCAGGACCGTGAAGGTCGTCGCGGCCTGGAGACGTCGGCGGTCGCCGACGATCACGAGCAGCCCGCCGACGAGGAGCGGGACGGCGACGAACAGCGGCAGCGCGGCGGCGTTCACGAGGTCACCGCCCTCTCGTCGTGGGACCGGTCGGACGTCCGGCGTGCGGCGTCGTCCTGCTCCACGGGGCGGGCCGCGACACGGTCCTGGTCCCGGTCGGCGTCGCCGCCGTCGCCCGGGTCCACCGCGCCGACGTGCTCGGGGTCCGTGTCGTCGTCGTCCTGGCCGGCGCCGTCGTCCGTGTCGTCGTCCTCGCCGCCGGCCACGGCCAGGACGAGCATGACGACGGTGATCGAGAAGGCGATGACGATCGCGGTGAGGACGAACGCCTGGGGGAGCGGGTCGGCGGCCGTGGACGGGTCGTCCGGGGTGCCGAACGGCAGGCCCCGGCGTGAGGTCCCGCCCGCCGCGATGAGGACCAGGTTGGCGGCGTGGCCGAGCAGGACGAAGCCCAGGACGACGCGCAGCAGCTCGCGCTGCATCATGAGATAGACGGCGCCGGCGACGAGCACCGCGGCGGTGATGGCGACGGTCATCGTGCGTTCTCCTTCGCTGCATCGGCGGGCTCCGCCGGAGGGCCGTGCGCCGGGCGTCGTGCATCCTCCGAGCCCGGCCGGCCCAGGAGGTTGAAAGAGGCCAGGACTACTCCGAGGACGGCGAGGTAGACGCCGATGTCGAAGATGAGCGACGACATGAGCTTGTACCCGAGGACGTCGACCGACAGCGGGGCCAGGAACGAGCCGTCGAGGTATCCGGCGAGTCCCGAACCTGCGCCGATCACGATGCCGAGGCCCGTGAGCAGCAGGTAGGGCCAGCGGATCGGTGCCGACCGGTCCGAGGGGGCGGCGAGGTAGAGGAGCGCACACCCTGCGCCGCCGACGAGGGCCGCGATGAACCCGCCCCCGGGCTCCTGGTGGCCACGCAGGAGGAGGACGGCGGACAGGACCACGGCGAGCGGGCCGACGAGGCGTGCCACGGTCCGGACGAACACGGTGTTCTCCCGCGCGTCGGCGATCGGGGAGCGGGCGTCGATCGGGGACGGGCGGATGGGCGTGAGGCGACGGGATCTCACCACGACGGCGACCACCAGGCCGGCGACTCCGAGCACCGTGAGCTCGCCGAGGGTGTCGAGGGCACGGAAGTCGACGAGGATCGTGTTGACGATGTTGGCGCCGCCGGTCGTCGCCTCGCCCTCGGTCAGGTAGTAGGTGCTCGCCGTCGACGGCTCGCGGCGACCCGTGAGGACGAAGACCCCGGCGAACGTGGCGAGGCCGGCCCCGACGGCGACGACGGCGGCCGGGACGCGCCGGCGGAGCGGGGACCTGCGGAAGTGCTCGGGCAGCCGGCGGAGCAGGAGCACCATGACGCAGACGGTGAGGATCTCGACGAGCAGCTGGGTCAGGGCGACGTCGGCGGCGCCGAGGACGACGAACCACAGGCTGACGGTGAAGCCGGCGACGCCGGTGACGACGACGGCGGAGACTCGGGAGCGCGCCCGCACCGCCGCCACCACGCCGGCGACGACGAGGGCGACGAGCACCCAGTCCAGCGGCCTGGTGGGGTCGCCCACGAGGGCCGGCAGGCCGTCGGTCCGCAGGAGCATCCAGGCTGCGATCACGGCGAGGGAGGCGGCCGGCAGCGCCAGGTGCCGGCGCGGGCTCATCGGATCGGTGAGGCGACCGATCGCGGTGCCGAGGGCGATGGTGCCGCGCCGCATCGCGTCGACCAGGTCGAGCCCGGAGACCGGGAGGGCGAGCGGGCCGGTCAGCCGGTCGACCCGACGGCGCGCGAGCACGAGGACGGTGCCGAGGGTGAGCACCGCGGCGGACACGCCGAGTGCGGGCGTCAGGCCGTGCCACAGGGCCAGGTGGACGTCGACCTCGGAGCCGACGGCCCCGCTCGCGCCGGCGGTGCCGAGGGTGTCCAGGAGCGCCGGCGCCAGGCCGAGCACGAGAGTCACCAGCGCACCGAGCACGGGAGCGGCGAGGAATGCGGGGTGGCCGTCGTGCACCTGTGCGGGCGGCGTCTGCGGGCTCTGCGTGGTTCGGGTCGGGCGGTGCTCCTCCCGGGCGTCGCGCCCGGTGCCACGCCCCGCGGCGCCCAGCACGAGACGGGCCGAGTAGGCGAACGTGAGGACGGAGGTCGCGGCGGCCGCCGTCGTCACGAGGATCGGGACCCAGCCGGGACCGGGGGCCGCGAGGAACGCGTCGAGCAGCGACTCCTTGGAGACGAACCCCAGCAGGAGCGGCACGCCCGCCATCGATGCCGCCGCGACGGCCGCGGCGCCCACGGTCACCGGCATGCGCACCCGCATCGCCGCGAGCTCGCGGAGATCGCGGGTGCCCGCCTCGTGATCGATGACGCCCACGAGCATGAACAGGGTGGCCTTGAACAGCGCGTGGGCGATCGTGTGCACGACCGCCGCGGTGAGTGCGGCCTCGGTCCCCACGCCGATCGCGGCGACGAGCAGGCCCAGCTGGCTGATCGTCGAGAAGGCGAGCAGCTCCTTGAGGTCGAGCCGGCGCAGCGCGCCCGCCGCTCCGAGGAGCGCCGTGACGAGGCCCGACGTGATGAGCAGCCACGACCAGACCGGCACCTCGGACAGCGCGGGGGAGAAGCGCAGCAGCAGGTAGATGCCGGCCTTGACCATCGCGGCGGCGTGCAGGTAGGTCGAGACGGGCGTGATGGCGACCATCGAGTCCGGCAGCCACGCCTGGAACGGGAACTGCGCGGACTTGGTGAAGGCGGCGACGGCGATCAGCACTGCGACCGTCGTCGTGAAGGTGGCGTCCTCCGTCCACGCCGGGTCGGCCAGGACCTCGCTCAACCTGCTCGTGCCGGTCTGCACGATCATCACGACGACGGCGGCGAGCAGGCTCAGCCCGCCGGCGACCGTGACGAGCAGCGTGCGGATCGCGGGTTCGTGTGCGTGCGGCCCCGAGCGGGAGATGAGGAAGAAGGAGCACAGGGTGGTGATCTCCCAGGCGACGAACAGCACGACGAGGTCGTCCGAGAGCACCAGGAGCGTCATGGCCGCGGCGAACAGCGTCATGAGGAGGTAGAACCGCGAGTGCGTCCCGTGGCCGAGGTAGCGCGCCGAGTAGACCAGGACGGCGGCACCGATGACGAGCACGAGCAGCGTGAACACCAGCGCCAGGCCGTCCAGCCGCAGCGCCAGGTCGATGCCGAGCGTGGGCATCCACGACCACACCTCACCGACCGGCTCGTCGACGCCGTCGTAGGCGGCGACGATCAGACCGGCACCGGCGAGCAGCGGGAGGGCCAGGGGGAGGCCGGCACGGCGACCGAGGACGCGCCCGAGCGGGATCGCGGCCGCGCACGCGAGGAGCGTGGCCAGGAGAGCAAGGGTGAGCAACGGTGCCGCCTAGGTCGTGTGGGGGGACTGGTCTGCCTCCGGCCGAGGTGTGCGCCCGGTGAGGGCGGGTTCGGCCGTCGTCAGCCCGTGGGCGGGATGCCCGCCAGTGCGGCGCCCCAGCTCGAGACCTGCCCGTTGGTCCCCACGTGTACCGGCAGCGTGCAGACCGCAGTCTCGGCTGCGGTGCTGAGTTCGGCGGTGACGAGCATCGGCGGCAGTCTAACCACTCGGCGGCGGCGCTCCGGCCCGTTCGCGGGTCACGTCTCGCAGGGGCCGCTCCGACCGGTTCGGGGGTCACGTCTTGTCGGGGCCGGTCAGGACTGTTCGCGGGTCGCTCGTCGTCGGGGCCGGTCAGGACTGTTCGCGGGTCGCTCGTCGTCGGGGCCGGTCAGGACTGTTCGCGGGTCGCTCGTCGTCGGGGCCGGTCAGGACTGTTCGCGGGTCGCTCGTCGTCGGGGCCGGTCAGAAGTCCACCGGTGCGGCACGATGGTCACCTGCCCCGCGGTCCGGGGGCGCCCCCATAGCCCAAACGGCAGAGGCAGCCGGCTTAAACCCGGCCCAGTGCGGGTTCGAGTCCCGCTGGGGGCACCGGAGGGTTCCGGCGCAACCCCAGTCACGGGGCGCGCGCTCACCGCCGGACCTCCTCCGCCGGCCGGGACTGCTGCGCCGGCCGGGCTTTCTCCGCCCGCCGGACCTTCTCCGCCGGCCGGACCTGCCTTGGTGCGCTGCTCATGAGCTCGACGACAGGGACGAGGGCCAGCTCCGTCCCGTCCGGCACGCGTTCGCGGATGCGGCGGATCGCGACGGACGGCTCGGCGGCCTCCGCGGCGGTGAGGTGGAGGACCTTGTGCCCTGCTCGCTCCAGGTCGCGGTCCCGTCGGCGCTCTCGAACGAGGGCGTCCGACGTCGCTGCGGGATCGGTGCCGTACTTGGTCCGTCCGTCGAACTCGACGACGAGCCACAGCGGCCGGCCGTCGTCCGACGTGCCGATCCTGATGGCGAGGTCGACCCACCAGCGGTGGTGCTCGGTCTCGATCCTGCACTGCTGGACCGCGTCACGCACGCCCCAGGTGAGCACGATCCACCGGAGGCGGGACTCCCACGCCGACTCCGACCACGGTGAGGCCCAGCGGATCAGTCGGATGGCGCGCCGGACGCCGCGAACCCCGGCGAAGTGCTCTCGGAGGCGTCCGATCAGGCGGGCGCGCAGAAGCTCGGCCTCTCGGTCCACCCGCTCACGCTCCCGCCGATCTGCGTGGCAGAGCTTGGCGAACGCGTGATCCAGAGGAACCATCGCGTGCTCCGGGTCGCGCAGCCGGGCGAGATCGATCGCGGTCCGCTCCAGGGTGGTGACGAGGATGCCGGCGATCGACTCGACGTCGTCGGACCGTACCGAGAATCGGTGGATCTCCACGTCGTCGGCGGACTCCCCGCTCGCACGCCCCGGGTACAGCACGGGCACCGTCGTCGGAAACTCCCACAGGTAGAGGCCGTGGAACGCCGCGGCCGACTCGAGAGCCAGCGCCCGCACCGATCGGGACTGCTGCTGCACCGCGACGCTCCTCGCTCGGTAGAGCTCACGCTGCCGATCGGCACCGCGAAGATCGCGCCGCACGACGGCGACAGCGCCGCGTCGAACCTTGACCGCCTCGTTCTCATGGTCGCCCGCGAGCGGATCCAGGCAGTGGCGGACGTCCCCCATCAGCAGGCGTGGCGTCGTCGGTCGGGGAGCCTGAGCTGCGCGCGTCATGCATCGGAGCCTGACCGGTGCCAACGGTGGGGTTGTCGAAACCCGACAGTTCCTGTGGACAGGAACGGACGGGCGGCACCTGTGGGGCTCTGGTGGTGGCGGGTAGGTCGAGTGAGCTGCCGGCGCGAGGTTGGGGGGCTGCCATCGCCGAGGTCGGCCGGTTGCCGCCCGTCGCGTCAGGGCGGTGGCCTCGAGGGCGCGGGTTGTGTGTCGAGGGCGCGGTGGACACGTCGAGTGGACCCCCGCCGTCGGTACTTTCGACACCTCGTCAGGGTCCTCGGTGGCGGACCGCGCTCTCGACGGCTGCACGGGACCTTGGCAGGGTGGTGGCGTCGAAGGTGTGGTGGACGTGTCGAGGGCGCGGGTTGTGTGTCGAGGGCGCGGTGGACACGTCGAGTGGACCCCCGCCGTCGGTACTTTCGACACCTCGTCAGGGTCCTCGGTGGCGGACCGCGCTCTCGACGGCTGCACGGGACCTCGGCGGGACACCGCGTCCTTGGCGATGCCGCCGCCGACCCCGCCGCTCAGGCCGGCTGGACGATCCCGGTCTCGTAGGCGAGGACGACGGCCTGGACCCGGTCGCGGAGGGCGAGCTTGCCCAGCACGGCGCCGACGTGGGTCTTGACCGTGGTCTCCGAGACGACGAGCTCGCCCGCGATCTCCGCGTTGGACAGGCCCTGGGCGAGCAGCGTGAACACCTCGAGCTCGCGGGAGGTGAGGCTGGCGATGCGCGGGTCGCGCTCGGCCGGCGTGCGCTCGCGGCCCGTGGCGGGCAGGCGGGGCCCGAACATCTCGAGCATGCGGCGGGTGATGCGCGGCGTGATGACGGCGTCGCCGCCGGCCACCCGGCGGATCGCCTCGACGAGGTCACCGGGCGGCGTGTCCTTGAGCAGGAACCCCGAGGCCCCGGCGCGCAGCCCGGCGAACGCGTACTCGTCGAAGTCGAAGGTCGTGAGGATGAGGATCCGGGCCTGCGGGTAGGACCGGACGATACGGGCCGTCGCGTCGATCCCGTTGAGCTCCGGCATGCGAACGTCCATGAGGATGACGTCGGGGTGCAGCGCTGCCGCCTGGGCCACCGCCGTGCGGCCGTCCCCGGCCTCGCCGACCACCTCGATGTCGTCCTCGGCGTCGAGCACCATGCGGAAGCCCATGCGCAGCAGGGCCTGGTCGTCCGCCAGCAGGACGGTGATCACGCCGCCGTCGGTACCTGCGTCCATCTCGGTCATGTCGTCCGTGCCTCCGTCGTCCCGGCGCCCACTCGCAGGCGCGCCTCCACCCGCCACCCAGTATCCGTCGGTCCGGCCACGACGTTGCCGTCGAACACGGCGGCGCGCTCGCGGATGCCGATGAGACCTCGGCCCGACCCGCCGGACGCGGGCGGCTCGTCGCCGGAGACGTTCTCCACCGTGATCGTCACCTGCCCGGCCGTGCGCGCCACCGTCACCGTGATCGAGGGCGAGCCGGGCGCGTAGCGCAGCACGTTGGTCAGGCACTCCTGGACGATGCGGTAGACCGTGAGGCTGAGCGTCGTGTCGTCGGGCAGCGGCGGGCCGGTGATGGTGACCGTCACCGGGAGGCCCGCCCCACGGAAGGACTCGACGAGGGTCTCGATGTCCCCGACCACGGGCTGCGGTGCCAGAGGGGCGTGGGCGCCAGGCAGGCCCGACCCGGCCCCGACGGCCGGTCCGGTCCCCGCGTCGTCGCGGAGCATGCCCACCATCCGTCGGGTGTCGCCGAGGGCCTCACGCCCGGTGCCGGCCAGTCGCTCGAGGGCCGCGCGCGCACGAGCGGGGTCGCGGTCCATCGTGCGTACCGCACCGTCGGCGAGCGTGACCATGACGGACAGGGAGTGCGCCAGCACGTCGTGCATCTCGCGCGCGATCCGGGTGCGCTCCGAGCTCACCGCGAGCTGCTCACGCTGGTCCCGCTCGAGCGCGAGGCGGCGGGCCCGGTCGCCGAGCTGTACGACGCGTCGCCGGCGTTCGCGCAGGTTCGAGCCCACGAGCGCGGCGACCGTGACGATGCCGGCGGCCTCGGCCCCGTCGAGGAGCCGGGTGCCCTCCCCACCGAAGGACAGGTTGGCGAGCACCGCGAAGGCGCTCGCGGACACGGCGGCGACGAGCGTGGTCCGGCCGGGCCGGTCGAGGCCGATCGTGAGGATGAGGACCGCGACGGCGACGATCTCGACCGGCGCGATGCGCGGCGTCGACAGGACGTCGAAGACCGGCATCGGGACCGAAGGGTCGTAGGACCAGACGGTGACGACCGCCGGGTCGGGCTCGAGCCCGGAGTCGCCGAGGCGCGCGAGGACGGGGACGACGAGGGCCGTGCCGAGGAGCACGAGCGGTGCGCGGCGGCGCAGGAGGACAGCCGATCCCAGGACGAGGGTCTGGATGATGCCGAGCACGGCGACCGGGGTGTACTGCTCGAGCGCCGCGATGATCGCCAGGCCCAGCATGACGGCGACGTAGGCGGTGGCGAGCGTGAGGTCGAGGACGACCGGGTTGCGGGCGACGGCCCGCCCGAGCGCCCCGAGCGGCACGGGGTCGGCGTCGGTCTCCGACCCGGTCGCGACCCGTGCCTCGAGGTCCGCACGCACCTGGGCGGGAGCCCCGCGGACCGTGCCCGGCGCGACCGGCCGTCCGGCCGGCGCCCCGGGCGGGCCGCCGGGCGTGACCTCGTCGACCGCCACCAGCGCCGTCAGGCGTCCCGGCGGACCAGGACTGCTCCGCCGACGGCGAGGGAGACCGCCGCCCAGGCGGTCGAGACCAACGCGCCGACCCCGTCGGAGTACGCCTTCTCCATCCCGAGCATCCCGACCTCGGGCGCGAGGTAGTCCGCGGCCACGTTGGAGGGCAGCAGGTCACGGATCGTGGCCACCCACTCCCACGGCAGCAGCTCGAGGATGATGGGCACGAGCATGAGCAGCACGAGCACGGCGGAGATGCCCCCCGCCGTGGACCGGAAGATCGCGCCGAAGCCCACCCCGACGATCCCGCAGGTCACGGTGTAGAGGACGAACAGGGCGATGACCTGCCACGTGCCGCTGTCGGTCAGGCTCACGCCCTGCCCCAGGGCGTCGCTGATGTAGGGGTTGCCGACGGCCCACGTCGCGAGGAACGCGACCAGGGTCTGCACCGCGAGGGCGATGACGATGAGGACCGTCTTGGCGGAGAGCACGGCGATGCGGCTCGGCTGCGCGGCGAGCGTGGAGCGGATCATCCCGGTGGAGTACTCCGACGTCATCGTCAGCACGCCGAGGATGGCGGACGTCGTCGCGAGGAGCCCGGCCACCAGCACGAGCAGGTAGACGCCGTCGATGTCCCCCAGCCCCGGGAACCCGGCCTGGTCGATCGAGTCGGTGATGCCCCAGACGGTGGCCCACTGGAACGCCACGTAGAGGACCACGCCGATGCCGAGGACCCACCACGTCGAGCGCAGCGAGAAGAACTTGATGAGCTCGGCCCTCAGCGTGCCGAACCAGGTGACCCTGCCGGTGGGTGCCGGCGGTGCGACGGCGGTGCTCATCGGGCCACCTCGCTGCGTCCGGTCTCGCCCGCGCGGTACTCGACCGAGTCGTGCGTGAGGGTCATGAACGCCTGCTCCAGGCTCGCGCTGCGGGGGCTGAGCTCGTGCAGCGCGACGCCGGCGTGCAGCGCGGCGTCGCCGATCTGCGGCGCGGCGACGTCCTCGACCTCGATCGTCTCGGCGTCGACCCGGCGGATCGTCGCCTGCTCCGGGAGGGTGCCGAGGAGCTGGTCGATCCCGGGGGAGCGGACGACGACGACGGGCCGAACGGACGCGTCGATGACGTCCTTGACGGGCCCCCCGGTGATGATGCGGCCCTTGCCGATGACGAGGAGCTGGTCCGCCGTCATGCTCATCTCGCTCATGAGGTGGGAGGAGATGAAGACGGTGCGGCCCTCCTCCGCGAGCCGGCGGACGAGCGTGCGGACCCACTGCACGCCCTCGGGGTCCAGGCCGTTGACCGGCTCGTCGAGGATGAGGACCTTCGGGTCACCGAGCAGCGCGGCGGCGATGCCGAGGCGCTGCCCCATGCCGAGGGAGAAGCCACCGACCCGCTTCTTCGCGACCCTGCCGATGCCGGCGAGCTCGATGACCTCGTCGACGCGTCGGCGGCCGATGCCGTGCGTGGTTGCCAGCGCCCGCAGGTGCGAGCGCGCGCTGCGACCGGGGTGGACGGCCTTCGCCTCGAGGAGGGCGCCGACCTCGTGCAGCGGCGCCCGCAGGTCCTGGTAGCGCTTCCCGTCGATCGTCACGCTCCCGGCGGTGGGCCGGTCGAGCCCGATCATCATCCGCATCGTCGTCGACTTGCCGGATCCGTTCGGGCCGAGGAAGCCGGTCACGGTCCCCGGGTGGATCTGGAAGCTCACCTGGTCGACGGCGAGCGTGTGCCCGTACCGTTTCGTCAGTCCCTGGGCCTCGATCATCTGGCGTCCCCTCGCGGGTCGGTCCGTCCGCGCGGCCGTTGCCGGCGGTGTGTTGCCCGCCAACCTAGTACGTGGCCCCTGCCGACCGGCACCCAGGACCGCACCGGACGGTGTCCCGGCACGGAGGCGCGGCACGGAGGCGCGGCACGGAGGCGCGGCACGACGCCGGGCACGACGCCGGGCACGGGCGCGTGGCACGACGCGCTACGCCCTGGGGTGAACTCACCCGGACGCACGCTGTCCTCGCGCGCGAGAACCGATACTCTGGGGTGGAGACACGCCGTCGGCGGACGACGTCGGTAGCGACACCCAGAACGCCCCCGTGCCTCAGCGGGTAGGAGGATCCCTTGAGCAACCCATACTTCAACCGGAGCGTGTTCTCCGACGATCCACGCCAGCGCAGTCGTGCCGGTGCCGGCACCAGCACGGTGCAGCAGGGCTACGCGCAGCCGGGCTATGGCCAGCCGGGCCAGGGCTACGGCCAGCAGACCCAGCCGGGCGCGACGCCCATGGGCGGGTTCGAGCAGCAGTACGCCGGTGCCGCGGCCGGACCGGTCGACACCGGTCGTCTGACGATCGACGACGTCATCGTCAAGTCCGGGATCGTCCTCGGCACCGTCATCCTCGTCGGCCTTGCCACCGCGTTCCTCGTGCCGATCGAGTCCGCGATGGCCCCGATGCTCATCGGTGCGATCGGTGGGCTGGTTCTGGGGCTCGTCAACGCCTTCCGGCGCAACCCGAGCCCGGGCCTCATCCTCGCCTACGCGGGGCTCCAGGGCCTGTTCCTCGGTGCCTTCTCCATGGTCATGGAGGGCATGTTCCCGGGCATCGTCATCCAGGCGGTCCTCGCCACGTTCGCGGTCGCCACGGTCACGCTGCTGCTCTACACGTCCCGCGCGGTGCGCGTGACGCCCAAGCTCACGCGCTTCATGCTCATCGGCATGGTCAGCTACGGCCTGTTCTCCCTGGTCAACCTCGGTCTCATGCTCTTCGGCGTCTCGGACGACCCGTGGGGCCTGCGGACCGGCGTCGAGATCATGGGCATCCCGCTCGGCATCCTCGTCGGCGCGTTCGCGGTGCTGCTGGCCTGCTTCAGCCTGCTGCACGACTTCGACTCCATCGAGCGCGGCGTCAAGGCGGGCGTGCCGAGCCGGTACGCGTGGGCCGCGGCCTTCGGTCTGGCCGTCACGCTCATCTGGCTCTACCTCGAGATCCTGCGCATCCTCGCGATCATCCGGGGCGGCGACTGATCCCGCCCACCCGCTGACGACGGCGGCCGGTCACCCTCGGGTGACCGGCCGCCGTCGTTCGTCGTCCGCCCGCTCCCGGGCGGCGACAGCTGTGTCAGTGGCGCTCGACGCCCACGATGTCGATGACGAACACGAGAGTGTCGCCGCCGCCGATGCCGGCCTGCGGGACGCCCCGCTCGCCGTAGCCGTGCTCCGGCGGGATCGACAGCAGCACCCGCGAGCCGACGGTCTTGCCCGGCAGGCCCTCGTCCCAGCCGCCGATGACGACGCCCATCCCGATGGGGAACGAGATCGTCTCGCCGCGCGGGTACGAGCTGTCGAAGACGCCGCCGCCCCACACCTGCCCGTGGTAGTTGACGACGATCGTGTCGCCGGCCTCGACGACCTCGCCGTCGCCGGCGGACAGGACCTCGACCTGGAGGCCCTCGGGTGCGGCGGGGGTCGGGAACGTGAGCGTCGGGCTCTCACCGAAGGAGCCGGACGCGGTGGGCAGCTGCTCGGACATGGACGTCCTCTCGTCTGGGGAGCCGCACGGGGCGGCGGGTGCGTCCACGCTACGTGAGGGGCGGCTCCGGCCGAGCACGGATCCGCGGAGCGCGGAACCGCGACGCGTGGGGCCCACGGCGTACAGGTCCGCGGAGACGTCCCCGCCGTGCACCGCGGCCCGGCGGGGCGAGCCCCACCGTCACCCCGGGTCGACGAAGCCCGAGGTGAACGCCCGCACCACCGCCTGCGTGCGGTCGCGGACGTCGAGCTTGGTCAGCAGCGAGCGGACGTGGGACTTCACGGTCTCGACCCCGAGGAACAGCTCGGCCCCGATCTCGGCGTTGCTCAGCCCCTGGGCGAGCAGTCGCAGGACGTCCTCCTCGCGCGCCGACAGCGCGGGCAGCCGGGACCGCTCGGGGCCCGTGCGGCGCACGAGGTCCTTGATCGACCGGGGCAGGAGGACCCCGTCGCTGGTGGCGACCGTGCGCACGGCGTGGACCAGCTGATCCGCGCCCGCCCGCTTGAGCAGGAACCCGTGCGCGCCGGCCTCGAGCGCGTCGAGCACGTACGAGTCGTGCTCGAACGTCGTGACCACGAGGATGCGCGGTGCGCCGTCGAGCCGCAGCAGCCGCCGGGTGGCCTCGATCCCGTCGATCCCCGGCATGCGCACGTCCATGACGACGACGTCGGGGGCGAGCCGGCGCGTGACCTCGACGGCGGCCGCCCCGTCCTCGGCCTCCCCGACGACGTCGAGGCCCTCGGCCCGCAGGATCGCCGTGAAGCCGGAGCGCACCATCGCGTCGTCGTCGACGACGAGGACCGTGGTCATGCTGCCTCCCCGGTGCGTGCGGGCAGGTGCGCCTCGAGCCGCCAGACCGGGTCGGACCCGGTGTCCGCCGGTCCGACGTCGAGGCTCCCTCCGCAGCCGGCGAGTCGCTCGCGCATGCCGACAAGCCCGCGACCGCCGCGCCGGCGGTCGGCCCCGTGGTCGGCCGCGGGATCGGGGCCACGGTCCGTCTCGCGGTCCGCGGGCAGCCCGTTGACGAGGAGGATCTCGATCCGGCCGTCGACGACCCGCACGTGCCCGGACGTGGCGCCGTCACCGTGCCGCCGGGCGTTGGTCAGGCCCTCCTGGACGATCCGGTAGGCGGTGGCGGCCGGTCCGGGGTCGAGAGCAACGTCGACGTCGACGACGACCGCACCCGTCCCGTCCGGCCCGAGGTCGCCGAGCAGGTCGACCACCCGGCCCAGGTCGCCGGAGGGCCCGCGCACCGCGCCCGACGCCGGGTCGGCCGCCCCCGGACCTGCCCCCGACGGCGTCGTCCGCGACGGCCCGATCCCCGACGCCGACCCGGGCGCGGGTGCCGCGTCCGGCCCGGGGGCGTCGGCCCTGCGCAGCGTCCCCAGGACCTCGTCGAGCTCGGCCACCGCGCGGCGCGTGGTCTCGGCGATCCGCCCGAGCGCCTCGCGCGCGAACGCCGGATCGTCGTCCGCGACCCGTGCCCCGGCCTCCGCCTGGACACCGATGGCGGTCAGCGCGTGCCCCACGGAGTCGTGCAGCTCGCGGGCGAGGTCGTTGGCCCTGACCAGGCGGGCGCGCTCCCGCTCGGCGTGCGCGAGCCGGTCCGCGGGCGTCGGGGAGAGCACCCGCAGGGCCAGGCGCTCGAGCAGCACCACGAGCAGCGGCTGCAGGGCGAGCCCCGCGACGAGGCACACCACCCCGAGCCCCACCAGCACCGCCTGGTGCGCGCCGAGAAGGATGAACGGCAGCGTGCCCGCGCGGGACCCGGGTGCCAGCGCGGCGACGACGAGCACCACCCCCTGCGGAACCGCCCACAGGAGCGCACCGAGGGAGAGGGTCCCGAGGACGATGACGACGAGCGCCCACAGCAGGCCGCGCGTCCGCGCCTCGAGGGACGTGGTGTCGACGGGCTCCGGCAGGTCGACCTTGAGCAGGCCGCGCGCGAGCGCGACCTCGGCCGTGCGGACCGGCGGGGCGAGCAGCAGCGCCCCGATCACCGCCACCGAGGCGAGCACGAGAACGGTCACCGCCACCCGCGCGGGGCCGTCGGAGGAGAGGATCGTGCTCACGAACCCGAACGCGAGCCACCCGACGAGCGCGCCGCAGGCGCCGCCCACCATGAGGTGGAGCAGCCCTCGGATCCAGCGGCCCGCCACCGGTCCATCGTGGCAGCCCTCGCCGCGCACGGGATCCCTCGCGCGAGGGAGCACGTCCACCCGCACGGGGGTGGTGGGGGCGCTCCGGCCGGCGGGACCGTACCGGCATGCACACCACCGACACGCAGAGCCCGCCGACGTACGACGACGAGAACCGCCGTCGCCCGACCCTGACCGACTCCTACCCGCCCGACCGGCACCCGCCCGACCGAGAGCCGGTCGCGGAGCTCCCGACCGTCGGGCCGGTGCAGCGCGCCCTGGCGACGTTCGCCGTCCTCATGACGCTCCCGTACCTCGGGCTGAAGATCGCGTGGCTCACCGGCTCCGACGTCGGGCTCTCCGTGCCCGGCTTCGGGCACAGCCCCGGGATGATCGCCCTCAACGTCGCCACCGCGGGCCTCGACGTCGTCGCGTTCGCGCTCGCCGTCGTGCTGCTGACGCGGCGCGGCTTCCGCGCGCCCGCGTGGCTCGTCGTCCCGCCCCTGTGGATCGGCGCCGGACTGCTCGGCCTCATCCTCGTCTCCCTGCCCGTCCACCTCGTGGCCGGGCTGATCGACCCGCCCGAGCCCACCACCGAGGTCCCGCCGATCGAGGGCTGGGTCTTCGGCATGGTCTACGCCGGGTTCGCGGGCCTCGGTGTCGGCCTCCTCGGCGCGTTCGCCCTCTACGCCTGGAAGCGGTGGGGGAGCCGACCGGTCCCGTCGAGCACCGGGGTGGCGCGGACGTGGCTTGCCGTCGCTGCGGCGGCCGTGCTCGGGTCCAGCGTGGTCCACCTCGTCGTCGCCGACGTCCCCGTGCTGCACCGGGTGGTCGACATCGTCGTCGGGGCGGTGGCGGCCGTCGCGCTGTGGGCGCTGCGCGGCGACCAGGTTTCCCGCGTGGTCGTCGTCCTCGCCTTCGCCGGCACGGGCGCGCTGGCGGCATGGGGCACCTACCTCGGCGTCGTCACGGTCGTGCCCAACAACCTCGTCGTCTATGACGACCTTCCGTGGGGCACCGTCGTGGCCTCCGCGCTGCGGGCGCTCGCCGGGATCGTCGGCGGGCTCGCGCTGCTCGCCCGGCTGCGCGGCCGACCCTGAGTGTGCACCGCCCGACCTGAGCCGTGAACCGCGGCACGATCGCCCGCCGTGGCCCGGACCCGACGTCCACGCACCCCTCGTCCTTGCGACGATGGGCGCGTGGACGTCGACCAGATCTGGCAGGCCGTGGTGGACCGGACCCGGCCCACCGGGACCCCCGAGGTGGGCGACTGGGCGCTGCTCGCCCTCGGGGCGGCGCTCGTCATCGTCCTGGTCCCCGTGCTCTGGCGTGTCGTGCGGCCGGCCGTCACCATCGCCCACGAGCTCGGCCACGCCGGGGTCGGCATCATCGTCGGCCGCCGGTTCACCGGCTTCGTCGTCAGCTCGGACATGTCCGGTCACGCGGTGACCGTCGGGCCGCGGCGCGGGCCCGGACGGGTCGCCACCACGTGGGCCGGCTACCCGGCGCCGGCCCTCATCGGCGCAGCACTGGTCAACGTCGCCCTGCGCGGAGGGGCGGGCGCCGCGCTGCTCGCCGCGCTCGTCGTGCTGCTCGTGTCCCTCGCGTTCTCCCGCTCCGTGCACACGGTGCTGGCGGTGCTCGGCGCGGCGGCCGTCGTCGGGGGCGTGTGGTGGTGGGGCGGCCCGGAGTGGGCCGCCGTGCTCACGCTCGCCGCCGGCGTGGTCCTGCTGCTGGGGGCGTGGCGGCACCTCGCGGCCGTGGCGACGTCGGGCCGACGCGGCGACGACCCCGCCCAGCTCGCCGACCTCACGAGCCTGCCGGCGTGGGTGTGGACCGCGACGTTCGCGGTCGTCTGCGCCGCCTGCACGTGGTGGGCGTGGACCGCACTGTCCCCGGTCCTCCCGGCCGACCTGCCGTTCTGACCGACCGTGCCGCGGGGACCGGCGGAGCTGCCGGGGCCACCGGACCCGATCAGGCTCTCGGAACGGACCGAACTCGCAGCAGGCGTCGCAGCGCGGCCCCGTAGGCGAGGCGGGCGACGACGGCGACCACCGGGTCGAGCAGCCGGGGCACGCCGCGGACCGCGAGCTCGGCGTCCCAGCGCACGATCGCGCCCTGCAGTCGGGCGTCGTTGGCGCCGGCCCGCCCGTGGGCGCCTCGAGGCGGCGGGTCGTCCGGCCGGGCGTCGTCACCGACCCGCGCGAGCACGACGCCCCGCAGCACCCGCCCGGTCTTGACGAACCGGACGGCACCACCGGCGCTGCCCGACCGACCGTCCTCGGTCACGCCGGCACCTTCCACCGCAGCCACACGGAGCCGGTCCACCACCATGGTGTCGTCCATCCGCAGCAGGCCAAGCGCGGTGCGCATCGTGAACTGCTCGCCCAGCCGGAGCGGTCCGCGGCGGTCGCGCCCGCGCAGGGTCGTCAGGGGCACGACGGACGCGTGCAGCTCCGGGTCGAGCACCCGGGCGAGGGCCTGCGCAGGGTCGAGCACGGTGCGGACCACCACCGCGTACCGGGCGCTCACGAGCAGCTCACAGCTCGCGCAGGAGGGTGTCCGCGCCGCCGGCCCCGCCGATCCGGACGAACCCGGCGCGCTCGTACAGGCGCCGCGCGGTGGAGTTGTCGCGCTCGACGCTCAGGCTCACCGCGCGGCGACCGTCGCGCCGCGCGCGCTCGAGGAGCACGGCGAGCAGCGCGGACCCGACGCCACCACCGCGCGCGGGCGGCTCGACGCCCATCGACAGCTCGGGGACGTCCTCGGCGACGAACCCGTACCCAGGCCTCACGGTGGGCATCAGGCGCAGCCAGGCGGCCCCGAGGACCGTTCCGTCGTCGTCCACCGCGACGACCCCGCCCTGGTCCGGGGTCCACCCGTCGACGTAGCGCGCGAGCGCGTCGTCGTCCCGCAGTCCCGCCACCGGCACGTCGCCGCTCCGCCAGCCCGCGGCGTGGGCCAGCGCGCGCCACAGGTGACCGGCGTCGTCGGCGTCGGCGGGCCGGACCGACCACGGCCGGCTGCGCGCGAGGAACACGTGCTCGCGGCCCGGCCGGTCCGGGGCGTCGCGCACGTCCTCGACGTCGAGGCCGACGCCGAGCAGGTCGGCCTCCACCTCGGTCCGGTCGCGGAAGCGCAGCGTCGAGTCGGACGTGATCACCTCCCCGGTCGCGTGGAAGGTGTGGGTGAGGCGGAAGCTCACCAGCGGCAGGGCGACGTCGGTGAGCGAGTACGCCTGCGTCACCTCACCGACCCCGGGGACGTCGAGCGTGGTCGGCGCGTACCGCTGCGCCCAGCTCTCCCACGCCCGGGTCTCGGGCCGCCGCGTCTCGAACGCAAGCAACCCGCCGGGCACGAGCGCGCGCCGCAGGTCCTTCAGCGTCGCCGACCAGTGGTCGTCGGTGAGGAAGACCTGGGCGACGTTCGCCGTCATGACCGCGAGATCCGCCCACCCGGTGGGCGCGTCCTCGGCCGTACCGACCACCCACCGCACGGCGTCGGCACCCGACTTGCCGCGGGCGACGTCGATCGACGCACCGGCAGGATCGATCCCGACGACGTCGCACCCCTCGTCCGCGAGCCGGACCGCGAGCGTGCCCGTGCCGCACCCGAGGTCGAGCACGCGCCGAGCCCCGGAGGTGCGGGCGATCTCGACGTAGGCGTCGAGGTCGGAGCGGTCGGGGTCGAACGGGTCGTACAGCGGGGCGAGTCGGGCGTCTTCGAAGATCGGGTCGGGCACGGACCCAGCCTCGCGCGCGATCGCGGCCCCGCGCCACCGCAATCCAGGCGCCATCGCATGCCCCGCGCCCCAGCGTTCACGGCTGCCACCGCATCGGCCGGGTTCACCGGCGGCACCACGGTTCCGGTGCCGCCGCCCGGCGCCCCCACGGCTCCCGCGCCGCCGTCGGACATCCCGTAGCCTCGGCGCCATGCCCCGCGTCGTCCTCATGTGCGGTCCCGCCGGCTCCGGCAAGTCGACCGTCGCCCGCGGGCTGGAGCGCGACGGGATGGTGCGGCTGTCGATCGACGCCGAGGCGTGGGCGCGCGGGGAACGCTCGATGCCGCTCGACCCGCGGGTGCTCGGCGAGATCGAGAGTGCCCTCCAGGTCCGGCTGCTCGACCTCGTCCGTGCGGGCCGCGACGTCGTCGTCGACCTCTCCTTCTGGTCCCGCGCGATGCGGGAGACGTACCGCGCGCTGCTGAGCGGCACCGGGGTGGTGCCCGAGACGATCTACCTGGCCACGCCGAGGGACGTGTGCCTCGCGCGGCTGCGAGCCCGCTCGGCGGCGCACCCGGACGACTTCGCCCTCGACCCGGAGCTCGCCGGGCAGTACCACGACCACCTCGAGGTGCCGACGCCGGACGAGGGTCCGCTCACGGTCCTGCGGTGAATCTCGCCCCGGCCGTGCCGCGGTGTGCTCACAGCGCGACGACGCCCTGCACCACGACGATCTTGACGACGACGCCGAGCGCGAACAGGGCGGAGTAGCCGGACTCGGCCCGGTCGTCGTCGGCGATCGACGTGACGTGCCCCAGCAGGACGGGTTGACCGATGAACCCGGCCATCGCGCCCGCCGTGCGGGGCGCCGACAGTCCGACGAGCCGCCCGAGTCCCCACAGCAGCGCGAGCACGAGGAGCAGCAGGACGACCGCGGTCCCGGCGACCGCCAGCCCGGTGAGCGTGAACGCGGTCGAGGCGAACGCCTGGCCGCTCGCGAGGCCGACGGTGGCGAGGAAGAACATGAGCCCGAACTGCCGGATCGTGAGGTTCGCCGCGAGCGGCATCGTCCACACGAGCGGTCCCGTGCGCTCGAGCCGGCCGAGCACGAGCCCGACGACGAGGGGCCCCGCCGCGCTCCCGAGCGCGAGGCTCGCCCCACCGCCGAGGGGCAGCGCGAGCAGGCCGACGGCGAGGCCCAGCGCGATCCCGAGGCCGAACGGGAGGAAGTCGACCTCCGTGACCCGGCGCTCGGAGTCGCCGAACAGTGCCCGCAGGTCCTGTAGCCGTTCCCGCGGGAACACGATACGGATGCGGTCGCCGAGCTGGAGGGTCATGTCGTGCTGGGCGAGGAGGTCCTTGTCGCCGCGGCGCACGCGCGTGATGACGCCCCCGAACCGGGCGGGGATCCGCAGGTCGGCCACCGTGCGGCCCGCCACGCCCGGGTCGGAGACGACGAACCGCCGGTAGGTGACGACCGAGTGGTCGTCGGCGAGGTCCGTGGGTGCCGCGGTGCCGAGGGACCGCGCGGCCGTGCGGACGGCGTCGGGCACGCCCACGAGCAGGACCCGGTCGCCCCCGCGCAGGGAGTCCTCCGGGTCCGCGACGGTCACCGCGCCGCCGCGCAGCAGGTAGCTCACGCGCACGCCCGCCGGGTCGCCCGGCAGGAACGCGATGCCGGGGATGTCGGCGATGGGCCGCGGCCGCTCGACGTCGACGGTCACGGTGAGCAGCCCGGCCGCCGAGAGCGGCGCCGGGTCGCGCGTGCCCGGGAGCGGGGTGCGTGCCACGCGCGAGAGCACGAGCAGGGTGACGACGACGGCGATCGGGTAGCTGATCGCGTAGCCCACGGCAGGGTCGGTCGAGCCGCCCAGCGCGTCCGTGGCGGCCGCCATCGCGGGCGTCGCCGTCAGTGCGCCGGAGAAGAGGCCGCCCGTGGTCCCGGCACCGAGGTCGAGGACCGTGCCGGCCACGACGGCGAGCGCGCCGAAGAGGACGACGAGCAGGGTCGCGCCACCCATGAGGGGGGCCTGGCGTCGCAGGTCGCGGAAGAACGAGGGGCCGGCGGCGATGCCGATCGTGTAGACGAACAGGGTGAGTCCGACGGCCTGCACGAGCCCGAGGCTCTCGCCGAGGCGGGGGTCGAGCGCGCCGAGCGCGAGCCCGACGAACAGGGCACCGGCGGCGCCGAACCGGAGCGGGCCGAACGGGACGGCGCCGAGCGCGGTGCCCAGCGCGACGACGACGAAGACCGTGAGGAGAGGGGCCGCCGCCAGGATGTCCAACACTCCGTCACGCTAGCCCGCGGCCCGAGGACCCGGCTGTGAGGTCGGCCGCCCTGCCGCTCAGTCGGTGAGGTGGTCGACCAGCCAGGACCGCACCTCGACCAGGCAGCGAGGCGAGACCCGCCCGAGCGGGGCCGCGAGCCGGTCGCGCGAGACGACGCGTACCTGCTCGGTCATCGCGAAGCTCGTCCGCGGCAGATCGACGTGGCCGCGCACCTCGACGTGGTTCGGCCACCCCCGGTCCGAGCTCGTCAGCGGGACCACCAGGGCGAGGGTGGTGACTGTTGCCAGGTACTCGTGACCCGCGACGACGAGCACGGGGCGCCGGCCACCCTGCTTTCGCCCGATCGTCGGGCGAGGACTCGCCCACCAAACGTCTCCCGGGCTCAGGTCCACGCGTCGCTCTGCCACTCGCGGACCTCGTCCAGGTAGTCCTGGTCCGGGGGGTTCGCGGCCATGGCCTCGCGCACGCGGGCGTATCGCTGGCGGCGCGCCTCCTCCTCCGCGAGTGCGGCGAGGTGCTCACCGAGCGTGCGTCCGCGGGCCGCCGCCTGTGCCTTCAGCGTGTCGCGCAGGTCGCTGGTGACCTTGATCGTCGTGGTCATACTCCGAGTATGACACCGACCCGTGATCGGGCCGCGCAGCTACCCCTTCTTGGCGCGGATGAGGTCCAGGGCGAGGGTCCCGCCGATGATCGCCAGGCGCTCGCGCGGACCGGCGTCGTCCTCGAGCCGGATGACGTAGCGGTCCTTCCCGGAGAAGAAGCCGGCCGGCTGCCTCGAGACCGCTCCCAGCGGGCGTTCGCCGTCGAGGATCTCGAAGTCCTGGTCGAACCCTCGGCCGCCGATCTCGAGCAGGGGGCCGTCCGTCACTGCGATCTCGACCCGCGTGGAGAAGAACGCCATGCGCTGGACGACCTCCGCGAGCGGGGAGCCGTCGGGGTCGGTGAGGGTGTACCGGTCGCTGCCCCAGGCGAGCGTGTCCACCACGTGCATGAGGAGCGTGTCGTCCGCGTCGGCGACCTCGAACGACCGGCTGCCGAACATGCTCGAGCCCGTGGTGCGGACGTGTCCGACCACCTGCTCGTGCTCGTCGAGGATGTCGAAGTCGTTCGACAGGAACGAGGTCACCTGGTGCATGACGACGACGTCCTGCTCGAGCAGAGCGGTGCTCCGGCCGCCGGAGGCCGGTGCCCCGTCGACGTGCGCGTGGTCCACGGGCGAGGCCGCGTCGTCGGGGGTGGTCGTGGGGCCGTGGCCGGCAGCGGCCGCCTCCCAGGTGCCGGCCGTCGCGACGGCGGTGCCGTCCGCCGCGGGTGCGGGATCCACCGTCTCCTCGGGCAGCGGCTCCGGGTCGGTCGACCAGAACGTGAGGGCCTCGGCAACCCGGTCCGGGTGCGGGTGGTCCTCGTTGAGCATCTGCAGGCTGACGACGCTCAGGTGGGGTGCGGATCGGCGGTCAGTCACGAGGAGCACCGGCGTGGGACCGAGCTCGCCGCGCACCTCGGGCGAGCCCAGTGCCGAGCCGAGGGCGGCGAACAGCTGGAACTCCCACTCCTCGCGCTCGGCGTCGGTGACGTTCGTGCGCGCCCAGTGGTCGAGCTCGGTCTCGATGGCGCGCAGCTCGGCCGATGCCGGGGTATCGACGGCCGGCCACCCGGCGGCCCACCAGTGGGCCCGGGCGTCGGTGCTGGAGTGGGCATCGGTGCTGGTGCCGGGGGCGGTGTCGACCGTGGTGTCGGAGCCGGGCGCGGTGGCCGGCGCCAGCACGGGCACCCATGACCTGCCGGACGAGTGCACGACGGCCGCCCCCGGAACGGTCCCGGGCTCCCGGCCGGCGACCAGCTCGTGGAACACGCGGGCGAGGGCCGCGCGCAGTCGGGGGGCGAGGCTCTCGAGGTAGGACTCCACGCCGTCACGGTAGCCAGGCGAGGCGACCGCCGACCCGGTTCACCGGGGGAGCGCTGTCCGCGCTCCGACCTGCCCCCTCGCGTCCGCACCGCCGCACAGCACCCCGGGGCTGCCCGCGTCGGTACGTGCTGGCACGATCGGGGTGTGACGGAACCCGACGACCAGCCGGCCGAGATCCGTGTCCGGGGCGCCGCGGTCCACAACCTCAAGGGCGTCGACGTCGACATCCCGCTGCGGCGCCTCGTCGGCATCGCGGGCGTCTCGGGCTCGGGGAAGTCCTCGCTCGCGATGGGCGTGCTCTACGCCGAGGGCTCCCGCCGCTACCTCGAGGCGCTCTCGACCTACACCCGTCGTCGCCTCGCGCAGGCGCCGCGCGCCGCCGTCGACTCGGTCGAGCACGTGCCGGCGGCCCTCGCCCTGCGGCAGCGGCCCGGCGTGCCCGGCGTCCGCTCGACCTTCGGCACGACCACCGAGCTCCTGAGCGTCCTGCGGCTGATGTTCTCGCGGCTGGCGAGCCACCGCTGCCCGAACGGCCACGCGCACCCACCGACCCTCGACGTCGCCGCCGAGGTCCCCCTGACCTGCCCCCACTGCGGCGTGGTCTTCGACCCGCCGGGCGCCGAGGACCTCTCCTTCAACTCGGCCGGCGCCTGCCCCACGTGCGCGGGCACGTCGGTCGTGCGCGACGTCGACGACGCCACGCTCGTGCCCGATCCCTCCCTGACGATCGACGAGGGGGCCGTGCTGCCCTGGCGGACCTTCAACTTCAACGTCCAGCCCGACATCGTCCGCGAGATGGGTGTGCGCACCGACGTGCCCTACCGCGACCTCACCGACGACGAGCGGGCCGTCGTCCTCGACGGCCCCGAGGAGAAGCGGCACATCACCGTCTCCACCCGCAACGGCGTGCACGAGCTCGACTTCACGTTCCGCAACGCGCGCCTGACCGTGACGAAGGAGCTCGAGCGCGCCACCGACGAGAAGCGGCTCGCCCGAGTCGGCAAGTTCCTGACCGTGGGTGTGTGCCGCGCGTGCGGCGGCACCCGCCTGTCGGAGGCGGCCCGCGCGCCGCGCATCGGGCCGGCCGGCCTGGCCGAGGTCACCGCGTACACCCTCGACGACGCCCTCGACTGGGCCGCGAGTGTCGAGTCCGCCCTGCCCGCCGACATGCGCCCGATGGCCGGCTCGCTGGTGACGAGCTTCCGCGACATGGGCGCCCGTCTCGTCGAGCTCGGCCTCGGCTACCTCTCGCTCGACCGCGCGGGCTCGACGCTCTCTACCGGCGAGCGGCAGCGCGCCCAGCTCGCGCGTGCGGTGCGCAACCGGACGACCGGCGTGCTCTATGTGCTCGACGAGCCGTCCATCGGCCTGCACCCCGCGAACGTCGAGGGGCTGCTGGGGGTCGTCCGCGACCTGCTCGCGGACGGCAACTCGGTGGTGCTCGTCGACCACGACGTCGCGGTGCTCCGCGAGGCGGACCACCTCGTCGAGATCGGACCGGGAGCCGGGGCCGACGGCGGTCGCGTGGTCGCATCGGGCAGCGTCGCCGAGGTCACCGGCGCACGGGCGTCGAGGCTCGGCGGGTTCCTCGACGGCAGCGAGCCGGTGCTCGTCCGCGAGCGGACCCCGGCCGGGGACGTCTTCGCCGACGGCGCGATCCACCTCGCCACCGAGCGGATCCACACGGTCCACCCGCTCACCGTCGACGTGCCGCGCGCCCGGCTCACCGCCGTCACCGGTGCCTCCGGGTCCGGGAAGACCACCCTCGTGCTCGAGGGCCTCGTCCCGGCGCTCGCCGCCGTCGCCGCGGGGGAGCGGCCCCCGGCGCACGTCACCGACGTCGACCCGGCCGGCATCGAGCGCGTCCAGCTCGTCGACGCCACGCCGATCGGCATCAACGTCCGCTCGACCGTGGCCACCTACAGCGGCGCGATGGACGAGCTGCGGCGCACGTTCGCAAAGGCGCCGTCCGCCGTCGAGCAGGGCCTCACGGCGGCTGACCTCTCGCACAACACCGGCTCGCTGCGGTGTCCGCGTTGCGAGGGCACCGGCCAGATCACGCTCGACGTCCAGTTCCTCCCCGACGTCGACATCGCCTGCCCGGACTGCGGCGGCACCCGGTACGCGCCCGACGCGTTCCGGGTCCGACGGCCCGTGCCGGGCGGCGGCGAGATCTCCCTGCCGGAGGTCCTCGCCCTCACCGCCGCCGAGGCGGCCGACGCGCTCGACGACGTGGCACCCGTGGCGCGGCGCCTGCGCACGCTGACGGACCTCGGGCTCGGTTACCTCACGCTCGGCGAGGCCACGCCCGCACTGTCCGGTGGCGAGGCGCAGCGCCTCAAGCTCTCCACCGAGCTCGGCCGACGGCAGGGCGGCACCATGTTCGTCCTCGACGAGCCCAGCGTCGGGCTGCACCCGCTCGACGTCCGCGTCCTCCTCGCCGTCCTGCAGCGGCTGGTCGACCGCGGGGCGACTGTGGTCGTCATCGAGCACGACCTGGACCTCGTCGCGAACGCCGACCACGTCATCGACATGGGGCCGGGCGGGGGCGAGGACGGCGGGCGGATCGTCGTCACCGGGACGCCCGAGCAGGTGGCCGCAGAGCTGGCCAGCCTCACCGGCCGCTACCTCGCTCGCCACCTCGGGCAGGAGTGAGACAAGGGCCGGCAGGCGACGCCGTCACTGCTGCGGGGAGGGCGAGTCGACGTAGCGCACGGTATGGACGACGAGCCCGTCGATCCGAACGACGTCGCGCGGGTTCGCGGTGAACAGGGGAAGCCCTCGGGACATCGCCGTCGCCGCGATCAGGGCGTCGTAGGCGCGCGCCGCCGGCTTCCGACCCTGTGCTCGCAGAGAGGCGGCGACGATCCCGAACGTCCGCGCAGCGGCCGCGTCGAACGGGATCGGTTCGAAGTCCGCCTCGGCCTGCTGCAGGTGTGCCATACGCGCTGCGCGTTCGTCGTCGGTCCGTGCGACGTGGGGCCCCGCCGAGAGCTCGGCGAGAGTGAGTGCTGTGATGCTCGGCTCTGCGGGGAGGCTCTCGGGGTCCAGGAGCGCGAGGTCGATCAGCGCCGACGTGTCGAGCACCCCGTGCTCGCTCGCGTGAGTCACAGGTACGGGTCGATGCGTTCGTCGAGGTCGTCGAGCAGACGAACCGGATCTACCCGCGGCAGGGAGGCGCGGCGTGCGATGAGCTCCTCCACGCGGGAGGCGCGGCGGGGAAGCGGAGACACCGAGGCGACGGGGGAGCCGTCCCGAGTCACGATCAGCGCCTCGCCGCGCTCGACCCGGCGCAGCACCTCTGCGCTGCGGTTCCGTAGGTCTCGCACCGTCACTCCGTCCACAGCCCCAACGTATCACCGGTGATACGTTCGGGATAGGTCCGGCTCGGCGACGACGTGCAGCGGACGGACATCGGCGATCGTTCACGACCGAACCTGCGCGGGTCCCTGCACCTGGCTCGCAGTCGCGCGGACGTGCGCCGGGCGCCGATCGGATAATCTCGACATCGAACCATCCCCGGCACCCGAGGAAGAGGCTGCACGACGATGTCCACGATCATCTTCACGCTCACCGACGAGGCGCCGCGCCTGGCGACCTACTCCTTCAAGCCGATCGTCGAGGCCTACGTGCGCGCCGCGGGCATCGAGGTCGAGTCCCGGGACATCTCCCTGGCGGGGCGCATCCTCGCGGCGTTCAGCGACCGGCTCCCCGCCGACCAGGTCGTCTCCGACGCCCTCGCCGAGCTCGGCGAGCTGGCGCGCCGCCCCGAGGCGAACATCATCAAGCTGCCCAACATCTCGGCCTCCCAGCCCCAGCTCCGCGCCGCGATCGCCGAGCTGCGCGCGCAGGGCGTCGACCTGCCCGACTACCCGGAGTCCGCCGCCACCACCGAGGACGCCGACGTCCGCGCCCGCTACGACGCCGTCAAGGGCTCGGCGGTCAACCCGGTGCTCCGCGAGGGCAACTCCGACCGACGGGCGCCCGCCGCTGTGAAGAACTACGTCAAGGCCCACCCGCACCGCATGGGGGAGTGGTCGGCGGACTCGCGCACGAACGTCGCGACGATGGACGCCGCGGACTTCCGGCACAACGAGCAGTCCGTGGTCGTCCCGGCCCAGGACGACCTCCAGATCCGCCACGTCGCGGCCGACGGCACCGCCACCGTCCTCAAGGAGCGCGTACCGGTGCTGGCCGGCGAGGTCGTCGACTCCTCGTTCCTGTCGGCGGCCGCCCTCGACCTGTTCCTCGCCGAGCAGGTGGTGCGCGCCAAGGCCGAGGGCATCCTGTTCTCCGTCCACCTCAAGGCCACGATGATGAAGGTCTCCGACCCCATCATCTTCGGCCACGTGGTCCGCGCCTTCCTGCCCGAGGTCTTCGATCGCTACGGTGCCGACCTCGCTGCCGCCGGCCTGAGCGCGAACGACGGCCTCGGCGCGATCTACGCCGGCCTGGCCGACGTCCCGAACGGCGACGAGATCCGGAGCGCCATCGACGCCGCGATCGCCGACGGTCCGGACCTCGCGATGGTCGACTCGGACAAGGGCATCACCAACCTGCACGTGCCGTCCGACGTCATCGTCGACGCCTCCATGCCCGCGATGATCCGCACGTCGGGCCACATGTGGGGTCCCGACGGTGACGAGCACGACACGCTCGCCGTCATCCCCGACTCGTCCTACGCCGGCGTCTACCAGGCCGTCATCGAGGACTGCCGCGCGAACGGCGCCTTCGACCCGACCACGATGGGCACCGTCCCCAACGTGGGGCTCATGGCGCAGAAGGCCGAGGAGTACGGCAGCCACGACAAGACGTTCGAGATCCAGGCGCCGGGCACGGTCGAGGTCGTCGACTCGGCCGGGACGGTCCTCATGTCCCACGACGTCGAGGCCGGCGACATCTGGCGGGCCTGCCAGACCAAGGACGCCCCGATCCGCGACTGGGTGCGCCTCGCCGTCACCCGTGCCCGCGCGACCGGCGTGCCCGCGGTGTTCTGGCTCGACGAGGCGCGCGCGCACGACCGCAACCTCATCGGTCTCGTCCGCACCTACCTCGCGGAGCACGACACCGAGGGCCTGACGATCGAGATCATGGACCCGGTCGCCGCGACCCGGTACTCGGTGGAGCGCATCCGCCGCGGCGAGGACACGATCTCCGTGACCGGTAACGTCCTGCGCGACTACAACACCGACCTGTTCCCGATCCTCGAGCTCGGCACGAGCGCGAAGATGCTCTCGGTCGTCCCCCTGATGAACGGCGGCGGCCTGTTCGAGACCGGGGCCGGCGGCTCCGCCCCGAAGCACGTGCAGCAGCTCGTCCAGGAGAACTACCTGCGCTGGGACTCGCTCGGCGAGTTCCTCGCGCTGGCCGAGTCGCTGCGGCACCTCGCGGGCGTCGACGACAACGTCGGCGCCCGGGTCCTCGGTGACGCCCTCGACCGCGCTACCGAGAAGCTCCTCCACGAGGGCCGGTCACCGGCGCGGCGCCTGGGCCAGATCGACAACCGCGGCTCGCACGCCTGGCTGGCGACCTACTGGGCGGCCGAGCTCGCGGCGCAGACCGAGGACCCCACCCTCGCCGAGCGGTTCGGCCCGGTCGCCGCGCAGCTGGCCGAGCAGATCGAGTCGATCGACGCCGAGCTCATCGCCGCCCAGGGCGACCCGGCCGACATCGGCGGCTACTACCGGCCCGACGAGGCCAAGGCGTCCGCCGTCATGCGCCCGTCCGCGACCCTCAACGCGATCATCGACGCGATCTGACGACCGGGCCGTCGGCTGCGGCGGTCCTCCCGCCCCGACGTCGTCGAGGTCGTGCTCGGACCGTCGAGGTCGTGCCTCGGACGCACGACGTCGACGCGCGACGCACGACCTCGATGCCCGGGCCGGCCGCCCTCGTCAGGCGACCCGGCAGGTGAGCCCGTTGGGCCCGTGGTTGCAGTAGCCGGCCGGGTTCTTCTCCAGGTACTGCTGGTGGTAGTCCTCCGCCGCGTAGAACGGTCGGTCGCCGAACGGCTCGACCTCGGTGGTGATCGCCCCGCCGCCGATCTCGTCGATCGCCGCCTGGAACGTCGCGCGGGTGCGCTCGGCGGCCTCGCGCTGCTCCTCCGTGGTCCACCAGATCGCCGAACGGTACTGCGAGCCGACGTCGTTGCCCTGGCGGTCCTTCGTCGTCGGGTCGTGGTTCTCCCAGAAGGCCTTGAACAGCTCGTCGGCCGACACGACCGCAGGGTCGTAGGCCACGAGGGCGGCCTCCGCGTGCCCCGTCATCGCGGTGCACACCTCCTCGTAGGTGGGGTGCGGCGTGTACCCGCCGGTGTAGCCGACCGCGGTGCCGACGACCCCGGGGATGCGCCAGAAGATGCGCTCGACGCCCCAGAAGCAGCCCATGGCGACGTAGAGCTCCCGGGTGCCCTCGGGCCACGGGCCGGTCAGGGGAGCGTCGAGGACGATGTTGCGCGCGGGCGGCGTGTAGGCGGGCGAGGACCGGCCCGGCAGCGCGGTCTCCGGCGAGGTCGGTCGTGGGGTGCGGGCGAACAGGTTCATGAGCCCTCTCCTGGTCGGGCGCCTCACGGCGCTGGGTCCCTCGTGCGGCGGTGCACCCGCCGCGGTCGCGGGCGGATCGTCGCCCGGTCCAACCGGACCGGTGCGGACGATGTTCCCGAACTAGTCTGAAGCACTCACCGACGACGAAGGACGCCCATGGTTCGCCTCCCACGCTCGATCCGCTCCGTGTGGGGGTCGACCTCACGCCGTGCCTACGCCGCCATGACCGCCGCTGCGCGACCGACGCAGCGCGGACGCGACGAGGACGGGCCGCCCGACGAGGGGCGCGAGCCGTACACCCGCACCGCGGCGGGCCTCTCCCCGGGCGACGTCGACTCGGGTGCGGCAGACGCCGACGACGAGCTGCGCGCCGCCCCCGACCGCACGGTGCCGTGGACGATGCGCGCCGTCGCCTCGTGGTCCTGGCGGATCGTCGTCATCACCCTGGCGGCGGCCATCATCGGGTGGCTGCTCGTCCAGCTGCGCACCATCGTCGTCTCCCTCATGGTGGCGATGCTCCTGTCCGTGCTGCTCGCGCCCGTGGCGGCCTTCCTGCGCCGCAGGCTCCGGTTCCCCCGCGCCATCGCGGCGCTGACGGCGCTGCTCGTCCTCGTCGTCCTCGTCGTCGGGCTCCTCGCGCTCGCGGGGCAGTCGATCGCCTCGGGCTTCCAGCGGCTCGCGGACGAGGCCCTCGCGGGCTTCGACCAGCTGGTCTCCTGGCTCGGCACCGGCCCGCTCGGGCTGGACCAGGCGGACATCGACGCGGCGATGGAGCAGGGCGGCCAGACCCTCCAGGACAACTCGGAGTTCCTCGCCACCGGGGTGCTGACGGTGACCTCGTCCGTCGTCGAGGTGCTCGCCGGGTTCTTCATCGCGATCTTCTGCACCTTCTTCTTCCTGTCCGACGGCCGCTCGCTGTGGAGCTGGGCGGTGCGCCTGACGCCCGCTCGCGCGCGTCCGACGATCCACGAGGCCGGCATCCGGGCCTGGTACACGGTCAGCGGGTACACGCGCGGCCAGATCCTCGTCGCCTTCGTCGACGCCGTCGGGATCGGCCTGGCCGCCGCGCTCCTCGGGGTGCCGCTCGCCCTGCCGATCGCGATCCTCGTCTTCCTGGGCGCGTTCATCCCCATCATCGGTGCCCTCGTCTCCGGGACCGTCGCGGTGCTCGTCGCGGTCGTCGACTCCGGCTTCTACATCGCGCTGGCCATGCTCGGCGCGGTCCTGCTCGTGCAGTTCATCGAGAGCCACGTCCTCCAGCCGGTCATCCAGTCGCGCGCCGTCCAGCTCCACCCGATCGCCGTGCTGCTCGCCGTGGCGGGTGGTACCGCCGTGGCCGGGCTCGTCGGGGCGCTGTTCGCCGTGCCGGTGGTGGCGGTCGTCAACTCGGTCGGCCTCTACCTCGCCGGCCGCGACCCGCAGCCCCACCTGGCCGTGGACGTGCGTCGCACGGGCGGGCCGCCGTCCGCGGTGCTGGAGTACGCCCCGACGGCGGACGAGCCCGAGGAGGAGCCCTTCGCGGACGTCTTCGGCGCGGGCTCGGGCCAGTACCCTGACGGGCCCGACCCGACGGACGTGCCGGATGCCGGTCGAGCCGACGACGCCCGATCCTCAGGAGGACGTTGACATGCCTGCCGAGCCCGCCGAGCCGCTCCCCGGGCTGCCCACCCTCGACGAGCTCCACGCGGCCCGGGCGATCGTGCGGCCCGTCGCGCGCGAGACGCCGGTGCTGTCCTTCGGGTCCCTGGCCGAGCACACCGGGGCCCCGGTGCACCTCAAGGCCGAGCACCTGCAGCGCACCGGCTCGTTCAAGATCCGCGGTGCCGCGGTGCGGCTCGGCCGGTTGGACGCGGCCGAGCGCGAGCGGGGCGTCATCGCCGCCTCGGCCGGGAACCACGCCCAGGGCGTGGCGCTGGCCGCCCGGGAGCTGGGTGTACCGGCCCGGATCTACATGCCTGCGGACGCGGCCCTGCCCAAGGTCGAGGCCACCCGGGCCTACGGCGCGGAGGTCGTCCTCACCGGCCGGCACCTCATGGACTGCCTCGCCGAGGCGGAGGACGACTGCGCGGCGTCCGGCCGCACGCTCATCCACCCCTACGACCACATCGACATCGTGCTCGGCGCTGCCAGCGTGGGCCTCGAGATCCTCGAACAGGTCCCGGACGTGGCGACGATCGTCGTCCCCACCGGCGGTGGCGGTCTCCTGGCGGGGATCGCGGCCGCGGCGCACGCCGTGCGTCCCGGGGTCCGCGTGGTCGGTGTCCAGGCGGCGAAGGCGGCCGCCTGGCCGGCCTCGCTCGCCGACGGTCGGCCGGTGCCGCTGACCGAGGTACGCACGATGGCGGACGGGATCGCCGTCGGGACGCCGGGAACCGTGCCCTTCGCGATCGTCCAGGCGGTGGTGGAGGACGTGCGCACGGTGGGGGAGGAGGAGCTCTCACGCGCGCTGCTCCTCATGGTCGAGCGCGCCAAGCTCGTCGTCGAGCCCTCCGGCGCTGCCGGTATCGCCGCCGTCACCGGCCGGCCCCGCGACTTCTCCGACGGACCGACCGTCGTCGTGCTCTCCGGGGGCAACGTCGACCCCTTGCTGCTCCTGCGGGTGGTGCGGCACGGCCTGGCCTCGGCCGGGCGGTTCGTGTCGCTGCGCGTGCGCGTGCCCGACGCCCCGGGCACCCTCGCCGGGATCCTCGCCCTCCTGGGCGACCTGGGGGCGAACGTCGCGTCGGTCGAGCACTCGCGCACCGCCCCGGGCCTCGCGGTCGACGAGGTGGAGATCAGCGTCGAGGTCGAGACCAAGGGGCCCGAGCACGGGGACGAGATCCGCGCCGCGCTCGCCGCCGACGGAACCCGGTTCCTCGGCGGTGGAGTGTCGGGCCTGGTCGCGCGGGGCGACCGGGCCCGACGGGGTGCTCGCGCCCGGACCGGGTCCGGGCGGCGGGGCGGTGCGGGGTCAGGCCGTGAACGGCTTGACGGTCTCGAGGTCGACGGTGATCGTCGCCCCGTTCGGTGCCTCGTAGGAGGTGGTCTCGCCGGCGCTGCGGCCGAGCACGGCCTGGCCCAGCGGTGAGGACTCCGAGAAGACCTCGACGTCCAGCCCGTCGGCGGCCTCGCGCGAGCCGAGCAGGAACGTGCGCTTCTTGCCCGCGATCTTCGCGGTGATGACCATGCCCGGCTCGACGACGCCGTCGTCCGCGGGCGGTTCGCCGACCTGCGCGCTGCGCAGGAGCGCGGTCAGCTGCTGGATGCGGGCCTCCTGCTTGCCCTGCTCCTCGCGCGCCGCGTGGTAGCCGCCGTTCTCCTTGAGGTCACCCTCGGAGCGGGCCTGCTCGATGCGCTCGGCGATCTCCTGCCGACCGGGCCCAGACAGCTCCTCGAGCTCGGCGCTCAGACGGTCGTAGGCCTCCTGGGTCAGCCAGGTGGTCCCGGTCTGCTGGGACATCACGGCTCCTTACGTCGTGTGATGGTGCCCGCCGCGCGGCGACGGACGGAAACCGCCCGGCCCCAGGGTGGGTCCAGGCGGTGAGTGAAACCGTCATTCTAGCACCATGACACCGATCCACGCCCGCATCTGTGGACCGCGTCACCACTGTGGTCAGGGCCGGCGATCAGGCCGGCCGGCACGACTCGGCGTGCCCGGACGCCGCGCTCTCCGAGGTGACGATCGGCTCGACGGCCGCCGTGCGTCGTTCCGCGACGGGACCGATGTGTACCTCGCGGACCCCGACCTCGGTGAAGTCCACGTTGACCGCGCGGAGCGTGCACACCACCTCGGTCCCGGGCTCGGCCACGACGACGAACCGCACCTCGACCTCGTCCGGTCGCGTCACCGTGTACCCGACGTGCTCGACCAGGACGTCCTCCTCCTGGCTCATCGCCAGGCTGATCCCGACCGCGCCCGCGACGAGGACGAGGGCGCCCACGAGTGGGGCGAGCCACTGCGCGCGCCGGGATCCGCCAGGCCGCGCGCTCCCGTAGCGTCGGCGCACCAGGTCGGGGTCGATGGCCGGTACCTCGCGCCCGCGGGTCGTGTCCGGTCCCTCATCGGTGCCGCTGGTCGTCTTCCCGTTCGTCATGCCTACGCTTCCGTCGTGGGTCCGACACCCGAGGGCCGTTCGCACTCCGGGGGTCAGGTGTTGGACCATTGTCCCCGACGGCGGTCCGCCGTCCGGGCCGCGCCCCGCGGATCGCAGCAGACGAGGAGTACCGACGTGACGACCAGCCCGCTCCGGCTGATGGCCGTGCATGCCCATCCCGACGACGAGGCCAGCAAGGGTGCCGCGATGATGGCCCGGTACGCCGCCGAGGGGCACCGGGTCCGGGTCGTCACGGCGACCGGCGGCGAGCGCGGCTCCGTGCTCAACCCCAGGCTCCAGGGCGACCCTGACGTCGAGGCCAACATGTCCGAGCTGCGCGTGCAGGAGATGGCCGCGGCCGCCGCGGCGCTGGGCGTGGAGCACGCGTGGCTCGGCTTCGTCGACTCCGGCCTGCCCGAGGGTGACCCGCTGCCGCCGCTGCCCGAGGGGTGCTTCGCGCTCGAGCCGGAGGAGGTCGTGGTCGGGGCGCTCGTGGCGCAGATCCGCGAGTTCCGCCCCCACGTGATGACGACCTACGACGAGAACGGCGGCTATCCCCACCCCGACCACGTGCGGGTGCACGAGATCTCGATGCTCGCCTTCGACGCCGCCGCGGACCCCGACCGGTTCCCCGAGGCGGGCGAGCCGTGGGCCGTGCAGAAGGTGTACTACGACGTCTCGTTCTCGGGCGGACGCATCCAGGCCGTGCATGACGCCCTCCTAGCTCGCGGTGGGGAGTCGCCGTTCGCCGAGTGGATCGAGCGTCGCGAGGAGCGTGACCGGGACTTGGGGCGCGAGCGGCGCGACGCGACGGCCCGCATCCGGGTGGCCGAACACTTCGCCTCCCGGGACGCGGCCCTGCGCGCGCACGCCACGCAGATCGACCCGGACGGGTTCTTCTTCTCGGTCCCGCGCGAGCTGGAGGCCGAGGTGTGGCCGGTCGAGGAGTTCGAGCTCGTCCTCGCCCGCGTGCAGGTCCCCGACGAGGTCGAGGAGGACCTGTTCGCCGGGGTCGTCCCGGACGGGCTGGCGCAAGGTGCGCCGGTCGTCGTGGTCGGGGCCGACCTCGCCGACGTCGGAACCGACTCCGACGCGGTCGGTACCGGGCACGGGCGCGACCGGACCACGCGGTGAGCCCGGGGGGCGCGCCCGACGCGGCGGGCGCCTGGCGCGCCGGGGCCGAGACACCGTCCGGCGAGCTGCAGCCGTGGGACGTCTCGCCCGGCATCGAGGGCTTCTTCGCCTTCTTCGCGCTGGCCGCGGTTGTCGTCGTGCTCGGCGTGCTCGTGGTGCGCCAGATGCGCACGGTCGACCAGAACGCGCGCGTGCGCGCTGCTCAGGAGGCGGCGGACCGTCGTGACGGGGGCTCGGAGCAGTCCGGCTCCGGCCCGGGGGCGGACGAGAGTGACCCCGCCCCGGGGCCGGCCGGGCCGAGCGACGATGCGTCCGGCTCGGCCGGCGGACTCGAGAGGTAGGCGTCCTCGCCCCCTCGTGCGCTCCGTCGTCGGATGAGGATCAGGGCCAGCGGATGCCGATCTTGCCCGGCTTGCCCTTGCCCGAGTCGGGGGTGGCGTTCGTGTCATCGGCGGCGGCGAGCGGCAGTGCGGCCGGGTCGGTCTCGGGCTCGACCAGGACCGTGAGCTCCGAGTCGCCGGCCGTGCGGGCGGCGCCCGACAGCTCGGTGAGCACGATCTGGGACTGGTCGACCGCGAGGTCGGCGGGCGGGACGTCGGCAACGAACATGGTGTCCTCCTGGGGGCGTGGTGCGCCGGTCGCGCACACGGACATATGCTCTCGTGCCCGCGTCCCCGTGGATAGTCCGAAAGCCGGGTCAACTGACGTGATGGGCCGACATCACATGATCGGGACGCTTCGCCGTGTGACGATCGTTACTTCTTGGCGGCCTTCTTCGTGCTCTTCTTGCCGTCCTTCTTGCCGTCCTTCTTGTCGGACTTCTTCTCGCCCTTCTTGTTGCCCTTCTTCTTCCCGGACTTCTTGTCGTTCTTCTTGTCGTTCTTCCCGTCCGCCTTTTTGCCCGCCCGGCCGTCGGACTCCTTCTCGGGGGTCGGGGTCGTGGCGGGCGTAGCGTCGTCGACGGCGCCCGCGACGGCCTCGGCGAACTCCCGCTCGTCGGCGAGCGAGTCCTCGACGGTCTCGCTGCGTTCGTCGTCCGTGGGCACGCTCTCCGGGTCCATCGTGCGCAGCAGCGCGGCGACCTGCGTGGCGACCCGCCAGCGGGGGCGCGGCCACCGTGGGTCCAGGTCGATGAGCGCCTGGGTGACCAGCTCGGTCACGGCGAGGCGCGCGTACCACTTCTTGTCCGCCGGGATCACGTGCCACGGAGCGATGTCGGTGTTCGTCCGGGCCAGGACGTCGGAGTATGCCTCCTGGTAGTCGTCCCACTTCTTGCGGGTGGCGACGTCGCTGGGGTTGTACTTCCAGTGCTTGTCGGGGCGGTCCAGCCGCTCGAGCAGCCGCAGCCCCTGCTCCTGCTTCGAGACCATGAGGGCGACCTTGACGATGGTCGTGCCCCGGGAGGCCACGGTGCGCTCGAACCGGTTGATCTCGGCGTAGCGGCGGCGCCACACCTCCTCCTCGACGAGCTGGTCGACGCGTGCCACGAGCACGTCCTCGTAGTGCGAGCGGTCGAAGACGCCGATGCGGCCGGCCCGGGGAAGCGCCCGGCGGATCCGCCAGAGGTAGTTGTGGCGCTTCTCCTCCTCGGTCGGGACGCCGAACGAGTGCAGGTCGATCCCCTGCGGGTCGACCATGCCCATGACGTGCCGCACGATCCCGCCCTTGCCCGCGGTGTCGAGCCCCTGGAGGACGAGCAGGACCGAGCGTTCGCCTCCGGAGCGTCCCTCGGCGAACAGCCGCTCCTGGAGCTCGGACATGAGCAGGCCGCGCTCGGCCGTCAGCGCCTTGCCGTCGGCCTTGCCGCCGTCGAACCCAGGGGTCGACGCCCGGTCGAAGGCCGCGAGGTCGAAGTCGGGGCCGGGCCTGAGGAGGTCGGTGGGCGGTGCGGTCCAGGCGGGGTCGTCGGCCACGGTCAGCTCCTTGTCGAGGTGGGCCTCCGACCCTAGTGGGCGCCGGCCGTGGCGAGGGAGGTGAGCGCGACCGAACCCGCGTGGCAGGCCCACCCGATCACCGTGCCGACGTGGAAGATCTCGTGGAACCCGAACACGCGCGGGGCCGGGTCCGGCCGCCGGAGCGCGTAGACCACCGCGCCGGCGGTGTACGCCAGGCCGCCCGCGACGAGGAGGAGGACGACCCCGGGGCCGGCCTCTCGCCAGAAGTCCGGCATGAACCACACCGCGACCCAGCCGAGGGCGACGTACACCGGCGTGTAGACCCAGCGTGGCGCGGACAGCCAGAACATCCGGCTCAGCGTGCCGAGCAGCGCGCCGCCCCAGACGACCGCGAGCAGCAGGGTCGCCGTCCGGGCGGGCAGGAGCATCACCGCGAGCGGCGTGTAGGTACCGGCGATGAGCAGGAAGATGTTGGTGTGGTCGAGGCGGCGGAGGAGTACGCCGAGCCGGTCGTTCCACACCCCCCGGTGGTAGACCGCCGAGGTCGCGAACATCTGGACGGCGGTCAGCGCGAAGACGGCGCAGGCGATGCGGCCGGAGAGCGTAGGAGCGGTGGCGACGAGCGCGAGGCCCACGACGAACGCGAGCGGCGCCGTGGCGAGGTGGATCCATCCGCGGGCGAGCGGCTTGACCGGCAAGGCTGGCGCCGGGCCTGGCGTGCCACGGTCCGCCGGTGCGGGGCCGCCCTGGGCAAGGGTCATGCGGCTTAACCTACAGGACTGTAGGTAGGCGCGGAAGGACGGATCCCGCCGCGTGGACGCGCCGTGCCACGACTCCCTCGCCACGGTCGCTACGCTGCCGGGTATGTCGCACCCTGCGACGATCGGACGGAGGTGGATAGTGCGCTCGAGCGACGTGCTGTACTCGCTGTACGAGCGCCGCCTCCTCGGCGAGATCGACCGGTCGCGGATGCCGAAGCACGTCGGCGTCATGCTCGACGGGAACCGCCGGTGGGCCCGGTCGGTCGGGGCGCAGACCGCCGACGGCCATCGTCGGGGCGCGGACAAGGTCCACGAGCTGCTCGAGTGGTGCGAGGAGGTCGGCGTCGAGGTCGTCACGCTGTGGATGCTCTCCACGGACAACCTGCGGCGCGACCCGGCCGAGGTCGCCGACCTGCTGGAGATCATCGTGGGCTCCGTCGCCTCGATCGGCGCGACAGCCCGGTGGAACGTCCGCCTCGTCGGTTCCCTGGACCTGCTGCCGGCCGACATCGCCGACCGGCTCCGGGCGGCCGCCTCGCCGGTCGGGGACGGACTCGTGGTGAACATCGCCGTGGGGTACGGCGGTCGCGAGGAGATCGCCGACGCCGTGCGCTCGCTCCTCGCGGAGCGTGCCGCGGAGGGGCGTTCGCTGGAGGAGGTGGCCGCGAGCCTCACCGTGGCGGACATCGACGGGCACCTGTACACCTCCGGTCAGCCTGATCCCGACCTGCTCATCCGCACCTCCGGCGAGCAGCGCCTCGGGGGGTTCCTCCTGTGGCAGTCGGTGCACTCCGAGCTGTACTTCTGCGAGGCGTTCTGGCCGGACTTCCGGCGCGTCGATCTCCTACGGGCGCTGCGCGACTTCTCCCACCGCGAGCGCCGGCTCGGCCGCTGACGCGTCTCGACCGTTCGGTGACGTCGACGGGGTGCGCGCGGGGCCGCGTCGGGCACGGAGCGTGTCGCGCATGACACATTCGTGTCGGCCCCGTGAACACTTGTCGAACCCCGGTGCGCCGCGCGCGTGGCGCCCGCACCCCGGCTCGGGCGCGGCGTAGGTTCGTCGATGACGGACGGCACGACCGCCGTCCTCCGGGAGGTCGCCCATGGCGCACACGTTGCGCACGACGGGGGCCGGCCGGCCCCCGTGGGCCGTCCGCCCGCCCCGAGTCCGAGGCCGGCGCATCGCGTGCCCGGCCGAGGGTCCTGACCCGCGCACCTGCGCCGGAGGGAGCACGACGTGAGCACCACCGCTGCCCAGCACACTGCGTCCGAGCCCGTCACCAGCACCGGGAGCGAGGTCGCCGCCGAGCTCGGCGTCCCGGAGCCCCAGGGCACCGCGTTGCGTACCTATGTCCTGGACACGTCGGTCCTGCTGTCGGACCCCCGCGCGATGACGAAGTTCGCCGAGCACGACGTCGTCCTGCCGGTCGTCGTCGTCACCGAGCTCGAGGCCAAGCGCCACCACAGCGAGCTCGGCTACTTCGCCCGCGCCGCCCTGCGCCTGCTCGACGGGATGCGGGTCCGGCACGGCCATCTCGACCGGCCGGTCCCGGTCGGCACCGACGGCGGCACGCTGCGGGTCGAGCTCAACCACTCCAACGACGCGGTCCTGCCGTCGGGGCTGCGCCTGGGCGACAACGACACGCGCATCCTCGCCGTCGCGGCGAACCTCGCCGCTGAGGGCAACGCCGTCACGGTGGTGTCCAAGGATCTGCCCATGCGGGTCAAGGCCTCGGCGGTCGGCCTCGACGCCGAGGAGTACCGCGCGGGCCAGGTCGTCGACACGGGGTACACCGGGATGACGACGGCGGACGTCACCGAGTCGGAGATGTCCGACCTGTGGAGCGCCGAGGCGCTCGAGATCGGCGACCTCGCCACCCCCGGCGACCTTCCCGAGCAGCCCGTCAACACCGGCGTGGTCCTGCACTCCCCGCGTGGCTCCGCCCTTGCGCGGACCTCATCCGGCGGTCGGCTCACGCTCGTGCGCGGCGACCGGGAGATCTTCGGGATGCGCGGTCGTTCGGCCGAGCAGCGCGTGGCGATCGACCACCTCGTCAACCCCGACGTCGGGATCGTCTCCCTGGGGGGCCGGGCGGGCACCGGCAAGTCGGCGCTCGCCCTGTGCGCGGGCCTGGAGGCGGTCCTCGAGCGCGGCGAGCACAAGCGGATCCTCGTGTTCCGTCCGCTGTACGCCGTCGGCGGTCAGGAGCTCGGCTACCTCCCCGGCACCGAGGCAGAGAAGATGAACCCGTGGGCGGACGCCGTCTACGACACGCTCGGCGCCGTCGTCGACTCCCAGGTCGTCGAGGAGGTCATGGGCCGCAACCTCCTCGAGGTCCTGCCGCTGACCCACATCCGCGGACGCTCCCTGCACGACGCGTTCGTCATCGTCGACGAGGCCCAGTCCCTCGAGCGGAACGTGCTGCTGACCGTGCTGTCCCGCATCGGGCAGAACTCCCGGGTGGTCCTCACGCACGACATCGCCCAGCGGGACAACCTCCGGGTGGGGCGGCACGACGGCATCGCGTCCGTGGTCGAGGCGCTCAAGGGGCGCGAGCTCTTCGCGCACGTCACCCTCACCCGGTCCGAGCGGTCCGCGGTCGCCGCCCTGGTCACCGACCTGCTGGAGAACTACGAGGTCTGACGGGCCCGGACGCCGGGCGGGTCAGCCGGCGGCAGCGCCCGTGGCGAGCGGGGCCTCACCGACGTCCCCCACGACGTCGACGAGCATCGCGGTCCCCTCGGCGAGCGTGTACTCCACCCCGACGACGGCGGTCTCGCCGGCAGCGATCGACTGGCGCACGATGGCCGAGTAGTCGACGAGCATCTCCACGGTCGAGCGGACGTGCTGACGGCGCAGGTCGCCCGCCGGCGGCAGCGTGAGCCGGGAGTCGTCGTCGGTCGGCGTCCCCTCGGCGCCGGCCGGGGCCGCCTCGCCGTCGGGGGTCTCGCCCGGCAGGACGGCGCGCGTGACGAGCGAGGGGATCACCCGGTCGACGACGGCGCGCACGAACCCGGTCGGCATCCGGCCGGTGGTCAGCGCCTTGACCGCGGCACCGACCGCCCCGCACGAGTCGTGGCCGAGGACGACCACGAGGGGGATCCCGAGGATGTCGACCCCGTACTCGATCGAACCGATGACGGTCGTGTCGAGGACGTGACCCGCGGTGCGCACGACGAACAGGTCGCCGAGCCCCTGGTCGAACACGAGCTCGGCGGCGACCCGGGAGTCCGAGCACCCCAGGACGACGGCGAACGGGGTCTGGTCGACCGAGACCTCCGTGCGTCGCGCCGCGGACTGGTCCGGGTGCTCCATCGTGTCCGCGACGAACCGGTGGTTTCCCTCCCGCAGGCGCTCCCATGCCGCGGCGGGGGTGGGGCCGGCGCTCACGCGGTCGCGCCCGCCGTCGTGGCGCCGTCGTCGTCCGCGTCGCCATCACCGCGGGCCTCGTCGAGCGCGCGACGGGCGCCGTCGAGCCAGGCCTGGCAGCGGTCGGCGAGGGCCTCGCCGCGCTGCCACAGTGCGAGCGCCTCCTCCAGCGGGAGCTCCCCGGACTCGAGGCGCCGGACGACGCCGACGAGCTCGTCGCGGGCCTGCTCGTAGCTCAGGTCGGCGACTCCCTCGGCGGGGTCGGGCGCGGCGTCGCCGGCCGCGTCCGCGTCGGCGGCGGCCGAGCCGGTGCCGTCCGTGTCGCCGCCGGTCCCGTCCGCGGGGGACTCCGCATCGGGGGAGGTCCGGGACCGACGCTGCGGGTCGAGGGAGTCGGGGTGCTGCATCCTCACGTTCACGCGGTCAGTCAACTACACCTCGCGGGCGGCGACGACCTCGACCCCGAGGCGGCCCGCGTGGAGGATCGCCTCGAGCCGGTCCCCGGAGGCCACCTCGGCCTGGTCCCGCACCACGCGGCCGTCGCGCCTGCGCAGCACCGCGTACCCGCGCGCCAGCGTGGCCGCCGGCGAGAGCGCGAGCAGGCCGCCGTGGGCCCGGGCGAGCTCGGCCGACGCCGCGGCGAGCCGTCCGTCGAGGGCGGAGCGCGCGCGATGCCGGAGCGAGGCGACCTCGGCCGCGGGCCCCTCGAGCATCGTCTCCGGGCGGGCGAGCACCGGCCGGCCGCGCAGTGTCGCGAGCTCGGCGTAGGCCCGGTCGAGCCGGGAGAGGACCGCGCGACGGACCCGCTCGCGCGCGTCGGCCACGCCGGCGCTCTCTCGTGCGAAGTCAGGGACCACCCGGCGGGCGGCGTCCGTCGGCGTCGACGCGCGCACGTCGGCGACGAGGTCGAGCAGGGGTGAGTCCCCCTCGTGGCCGATCGCCGAGACCACCGGCGTCCGGCACGTGGCGACCGCGCGCACGAGCGCCTCGTTGGAGAACGGGAAGAGGTCCTCGACCGACCCGCCGCCGCGAGCCACGACGACGACGTCGACCTCCTCGATCGCGTCGAGCTCGGCGATCGCCGCGCTGACCTCGGGGACCGTGCTCACGCCCTGGACGGCGACCTCCCGGACCTCGAACCGGACGGCCGGCCAGCGCAGGCGCGCGTTGGTGAGGACGTCGTCCTTCGCCTTGGCGTCGCGGCCGCACACCAGGCCCACGACCTCCGGGAGGAACGGCAGCGGCCGCTTGCGGGAGTCGTCGAAGAGGCCCTCGGCGGCGAGGACCTTCCGGAGGGCCTCGATGCGCGCGAGCAGTCCGCCGACGCCGATCGCCCGCAGGTCATCGGCCCAGAGGTTGAAGCTCCCGTTCTTGGTCCAGAAGCTCGGCTTCGCGTGCGCGACGACGTGGGCACCGGGCGCGACCTCGGCCGGAAGTGCCCGGGCGGCGATGGAGATGCGCAGCGACATCTCCGCGTCGGTGTCGCGCATCGTGAGGAACGCCGTGCGGGCGCCCGGGCGGCGGTTGACCTCGACGAGCTGGCCCTCGACCCACAGCGCCGACATGCGGTCGACATAGTCCGCGATCTTCTGCGACAGCAGACGCACCGGCCACGGCGCCTCCGGGGTCGTCGTGGCCGCGGTGGCCGGCAGCGGCGCGCGTTCGCCGGCGTCGTTCGTGTTCACGCGCGGGCGAGGATCGCCTCGGCGTCGGGGTCGAAGTCGTCCGCCAGGGCGGAGAGCCGCTCGACCTCGGGCGTCTCGCCGATCGCTCGCGCCGCCTCGCGCAGCGCGAGCACGGCGAGGATCACGCCGTGGTTGGGTGCGTGGGAGGCCGGGACCGGGCCCTGTCCGCGCCAGCCGCCCTTGCGCAGCGCGTCCAGCCCACGGTGGTAGCCGGTGCGGGCGAACGCGTACGCGACGACGGGGTCGTCAGCGAGCGCCGCGCGGGACAGCGTGGCCCAGGCCAGGGACGAGGCGGGGTTCGCGGCCGCGACCTCGCGGGGGTCGGTGCCGGCCTCGAGCGCGGCGGAGACAGCTGCGTCGGGGCCGTTCTCGGGGAGACGGACGGGGTCGGGCGCGAGAAGGTTGTCTGCCATGGCCCCATCGTCGCACCGAGCCCCGACACGGTGAGGCCTGTCCGCGCCGGGGACTGCCGGGAACGGTCGGGATGCCTACGCTCGACGCCGGACCACAGCGACGACGACCGACGAGGAACCGACATGACGCACCCGCACGACGAGGACGACATCGACCCGACCGTCGCCGTCCCCGGCTCCATGGCCGCGCAGGTGCGCGCCTCGTCGGGCGGGCCGTCGGGGCGTCCTCCGACCGGTGCGGGTGCACGCCCCGTGTCCGAGGATCCGGCGCGGACCGAGGCCATGGCGCCCGTTCCGCCGGAGGCACGGCCCGGCGGAGTCGCCCCGTTCGACTCGGCCGCGACGCCGCAGGATCCGGAGGCTCGTGTGACCACCGCCGAGCTCCCCGCCCTGTCCGAGCCCGCACCGGGACCCGGTTGGGGACCGGCAGCTGCCGTGCCCCCGCCCGGTCCCGGACATGCGCCCGGCTCGCCCTACGCGCCCGGTCCCGGACATGCGCCCGGTTCGGCCTACGGACCCGGAGCGCCCTACGGACCCGGCCGTCCGCCGTCGGGGGCGGTCCCGTACCAGGGGCCGGGGAGCCCCGCGGGGCGCAGGGGGCTTCCACCCGCGAGCGGGGGCGTCGTGGTGATCTCGGTCGTCTGGCGGCTTGCCGTGGCGGCGCTCGCAATCTGGGCCCTGTACGAGCTGCTGGCTCCCGCGCTCGAGATCAGGGACTGGGCGGGCGTGCTCGACCAGCTGACCTTCTTCACCACCATCAGCTCGATCCTCGTCGCTCTCGTGATGACCCTGTCCGTCCTGCGGGTGGTGCTGCCGGGCTCCGCGCGGCACCGGCTCGAGGGACGCCACGGCTGGTTCCGCGGCATGGTGACGACGTACTCGGTGATGACCTCGATCGTCTTCGTCGCCCTGCTCGAGGGCGCGCTCGACGAACGACTCTCGCTCGTGGTGCACCTCGTGCTCCCGGTCGCGATGGTGCTCGACTGGCTGTTCGTGGGGCGCAACCAGGATCGAGTCCCGGGCTTCTGGCCAGTCCTGTGGGTGCTGCCGATGTTCGCCTACCTCGCCCTGTACATGTGGCAGACCGATCGCCTGGGCTACCCGATCTACGCGTTCGTCGACCCCGGCTCCTCCGACTTCGTCTCGACCGTCGCCATGCTGCTGGGCGCCTGGCTCGCGTGCGGGTTCCTCGTATGGGGGATCGGCCGCGTCCGCGGTGCCGTGCTGGGGCGCTGAGAGGTCCCGGGCGGACCGTGCCGCCGCGTGGTGTGAGAGCAGCCTCCTCCCGGCGGGGCCTTGCACCGGCCGCCTATCCTGGAGACGTGACCTCCACCGACACGATCCAGTCCCTGGCCGGCGCGTCGGCGTTCCCGCAGCAGGTCGAGTCCTTCGACTCTCCTGACGGGAAGCGCATCCTCCTGGCCACCCCGCGCGGCTACTGCGCCGGCGTCGACCGGGCCGTCGACGCCGTGGAGAAGGCACTCGAGCTCTACGGCGCGCCCGTGTACGTGCGCAAGGAGATCGTCCACAACAAGTTCGTCGTCGAGACCCTGTCCAGGCGCGGCGCGATCTTCGTCGCCGAGACCGACGAGGTGCCGGAGGGCGCGCGGGTCGTCTTCTCCGCCCACGGTGTCTCCCCGGCCGTCCACGCCCAGGCCGCCGCTCGGAACCTCGCGACCATCGACGCGACGTGCCCGCTCGTGACCAAGGTGCACAAGGAGGCCGTGCGTTTCGCCCGCGACGACTTCGACATCCTCCTCATCGGCCACGACGGCCACGAGGAGGTCGAGGGCACGTACGGCGAGGCGCCCGAGCACATCCAGGTCGTCAACGGCCCCCACGAGGTCGACCAGGTCGAGGTGCGCGACCCGGAGCAGGTCATCTGGCTCTCGCAGACCACGCTCAGCGTCGACGAGACGATGGAGACGGTGAACAAGCTGCGCGAGCGGTTCCCCGCGCTCCAGGACCCGCCGAGCGACGACATCTGCTACGCCACCCAGAACCGGCAGGTCGCGGTGAAGAAGCTCGCGCCCGAGTCGGACGTCGTCATCGTCGTCGGGTCGGCGAACTCGTCGAACTCCGTGCGCCTTGTCGAGGTCGCCCTCGAGGCCGGTGCCGGCGCGGCCTACCGCGTCGACACCGCCGACGAGCTCGACCCGACCTGGCTCGAGGGTGCGACGTCGGTCGGCGTCACCTCGGGCGCCTCGGTTCCGGAGATCCTCGTGCGCAACGTCGTGCTGCGCCTGCAGGAGCTGGGGTTCCTCGGGGTCGAGGAGGTGCGCACGGCCACGGAGGACGTGCTGTTCTCGCTGCCGAAGAACCTGCGGTCCGACCTCAAGGCCTCCGGATTCTCGGTCGACCAGCCGCGCCGGGCTCGCGCCGCTCGCGCCGGCGAGTGACGCGGCCGGCTCGGCCCGACCGGTGACGTCGGGCCCGCGCCGCCCGGTAGCGTCGCGCCCGCCGTGCCCGCCGACGTGGCCGGCTGCGGTCCGCAGCACGCGCCGCGCGGTAGCGAGAATCATTCCGATCAGCGCTGCCGCGCGGTAGAATCACCGTCATTCGCACGCGTGCGACCGTCAGGATCACGTCGAGGTGGCCGACCGCACGCGGCGGTCCGGAGGTGAGGACATGTCCGAGTCCCAGAGGTCCGGTGGGCGGTGGTCCGGCGCGAGCTGGAACCTGCCGCAGTCCGACCACACGTTCGACCCGCGCGGCAAGGCGTTCGCGAACCGGAGCCAGGGTGCCCACAACCAGGCCGTGGCCCCGTTCAACGACCAGCCGCACGCCCAGCGCGGTACCGGCGTCGTCGAGACCACGGTGCGCGCACTGCGCAGGTGGTTGAGCCGGTCGAACGCCTGATCCGCGCGCAGGTCTGACCCGCCCGCGCCGGAACCCGGCCCCGAGCCGGACCGGCCCTGGTGGGGGCGTCGCGAGCCCCCGCCCTGAGGTACCCATCCCTCGGCGGGGGCCGCGCGGCGTGCGCGGATTACGCTCCTGGGAGTGGGCTGCGCCGCGGCGCGGTCGGACCCGGGCACCACCGTCCGGGTCGCCACGTACCGACGGAGCGGAGGTCTCGCGATGAGTGATCAGCAGTACGGGGGTCAGGGCTGGAACCACCCCCAGCAGGGCGGGACGCCCGGCTACGGGGCGCAGCCGGGCTACGGCGCTCAGCCCGGGTACGGCGCCCAGCCCGGGTACGGCGCCCCGTCGCCGTACGAGGCGGGTTCCCCCTACGGCGGCCAGTCGCCGTACGGAGGTCAGTCCCCGTACGGTGCGCCCGGCGGTCAGCAGGGCTTCCACGGTGCCCAGGCCTACGGCGCTCCGCAGGGGTACGGATCCCCGCAGGGCTACGGCGCCGGCACGCGTAAGCGCGTCTCGACACCGATCGCCGGCTGGATCCTCGTGCTCGGCGGCGTCGTCGCGGCGATCGGCTGCTTCCTGCCCTGGCTCGAGGTGTCGATGTTCGGGGTGTCGGAGTCCATCAACGGCATGGAGGACGGCAGGGACGGCGTGCTCATCCTCCCGCTCGCGATCCTCGCCGCGGTCGGCGGCGTGCTCATCGGACTCGGGAAGGGCCGCGCCTGGGTCGGGATCGTCAGCGCGATCCTCGCACTCGTCGTCGCCGGAATCGGCGTGATCGACCTCGTCGACGCGATGAACCAGATCGACGAGCAGGGCTCCCAGGACATGATCGACATCGGGATCGGCCTCTACGCCGTCGTCGCCGGAGGCGTCGTCGCGCTCATCGGCGGGATCTGGGCCATCGCGCAGAAGCGGGACGTCTGAGGGACCACCTCAGCCGACGCTCTCCTCGCGCACCGGGTCGTCCCGAGTCGTCTCTGTGCGCACCAGCTCTGCGTCCGCCTCGGCGAGCTCAGGCGCGGTGAAGGCCCGCACCTGCGCGTCGTCCGGGTCCAGCGGGCGCAGCTCGAGGTCCTGCGTGCCGAGTGACTCCAGCGATCGGGCGGTCACGAGCAGTCGCCCCTCGATGGAGCCGACCGCACTGTTGTAGTGCCCGACGGCGGAGCGCAGCGACGATCCCACCCTGCCAAGGTGCGTGGCGACCGTGGCGAGGCGGTCGGCGAGCGTGCGACCGAGCTCGAGCAGCTCGCCGGCCTCGTCGGCCGCCTTCTCGCCGGTCCACACAGCGGCCACTGCGCGGAGCAGGGCGAGCAGCGACGACGGTGAGGTCGGCGCGACCCCGCGTGCGAGGGCGTGCTCCAGCAGACCGGGGTCGGCCTCCAGCGCCGCACCGAGCAGCGGCTCGGACGGCAGGAACAGCACGACGAGCTCCGGGCTGCCGGGCAGCTCCGCGTGATAGCCGCGGGACGCGAGGGCGTCGACGTGTCCGCGAAGGGCCTTCGCGTGCGCGGCCAGCAGTCGCTCGCGGCGCTCGGCGTCCGCGCCCCTCGCACCGGTGTCGATCGCGCTCGCCTCGAGGTAGGCGTCCATCGGGACCTTGGCGTCGACGGCGAGCGTTCGCCCGCCCGGCAGGTGGACCACGAGATCCGGCCGAGCGCCGGACCGGGAGCCTGAGATGGTGCCCGCGGTGCGCTGGGTGTCGAAGTCGACGTGGGCGAGCATCCCGCTCGCCTCGACGACGCGCCGCAGCGTGACCTCGCCCCACTGCCCGCGCGAGCCGCCCGCCCGCAGCGCGCGGCCCAGCTCGCCGGTCGCGGCGACGAGCTCGGCGTCCGCCCGTCGGGCCGCGGCGAGCTGCTCGTCCAGCGCCGCGGCGCGTGCCGCCCGCTCGCGCTCGAGCCGCTGGACCTGGTGCCCGACGTCGGCCAGGCCGGAGCGCAGCGGGGCGAGGGCCTGCAGGACGTCGGCGTCGGCCGAGGCGCGTTCCCGCAGGTCCGCGACCTGGGCGGCGAGCTCGTCCGCGCGGGCGCGGGCCGCGCCCAGCTCTGCCGCGTCGGTGGTGGCCCGCTCGTGCGTGCCCTGCGCACGCTCCGACTCGCGACGGCCGGTGATCAGGGCGTGCCCGCCCGCGCCGAGCGCTGCTCCCGCAGCCAGGCAGAGCAGGACGACGAGGACGAGCACGGGCGTCGAGAGCGTCATGCCGCCATCGTCACAGGTGCCGCCGACACCGGGCCCCGTCATGCCGAACCGTGCCCCGCCCGGTCGCCTCGCTCCGGCAGACGTGTCGCTCCGGCAGACGCCTCGCTCCGGCGGGCGCCTCGCGGCGCAGTGTGAACGGTGCCACGCTGGCACTCCGGCACGATCGCCGAGGTCGGCGGGCGTGCGCCATGCGTGCAGGCGAAGGCGAACCGTCGTGACCCTCGAGCTCGTCAGCCAGTCGCTCGTGCAGGAGCTTCTCGTCATGGAGATCCCACCGCTGGACAAGATCCTGCGCACGGTGGGCGTCTACCTCGCGGTGGTCCTCGTCGTGCGTGTCGCGGGCAAACGAATGCTGGCTCAGATGAACAGTCTCGACCTGGTGGTGGTCCTGCTGCTGAGCGAGGCCATCCAGAACGCGATCATCGGTGACGACTTCTCGGTGACCGGCGCGGTGCTCGGGATCGTCGTGCTGGTGTCGGTGAACGCCGGGCTGGAACGGTTGGCCGCCCGCTGGGAGTGGGCCAGGGTGCTGCTGGAGGGGCGCTCGACGGTTCTCGTCGAGGACGGCAGGATCGACGACGCGGCGCTGCACCGGCTCGGCATGACCCGTGAGGAGCTCTCGATCGCCCTGCGCATGCAGGGTGCCGACTCCGCCGCCGAGGTGGAGCGGGGGACCATCACCCAGGGCGGTCAGGTCGGTGTCGACATCCGGGACGGCGAGCAGGCGGTGAGCGTCGCCGATCTCGAGCGTGCGGTGGCCGAGCTGCGCGAGCTCATCGAGGCGCGGCGGCCGTGAGGGGCGGACTGCTCGTGCGGGCCTTCGGCGCACCTAGACTCTCCTGGTGGCACTCACCATCGGAATCGCCGGCCTGCCCAACGTCGGCAAGTCGACCCTGTTCAACGCACTGACCCGCGCGACCGTTCTCGCCGCGAACTACCCGTTCGCGACGATCGAGCCGAACGTCGGGGTGGTCCCGCTGCCCGACCCGCGCCTGCAGGTCCTGTCCGACATCTTCGACAGCGAGCGGATCCTGCCGGCGACCGTGTCGTTCGTCGACATCGCGGGCATCGTGAAGGGTGCGAGCGAGGGGGAGGGGCTCGGCAACCAGTTCCTCGCCAACATCCGTGAGGCCGAGGCGATCTGCCAGGTCACGCGGGCGTTCGCCGACCCGGACGTCGTGCACGTGGACGGCGAGGTCGACCCCGCGTCGGACATCGAGACGATCACGACCGAGCTGGTGCTCGCCGACCTCCAGACGCTCGAGAAGGCGATCCCGCGCCTCGAGAAGGAGGCCCGGATCAAGAAGGGGGAGCCCGAGGTGCTCGCCACGGCGAAGGCCGCGGTCGAGATCCTCGAGCGCGGCGAGACGCTGTCGGCGTCCGGTTCGGCCGCCGGCCTCGACGCGGAGATCCTCGCCTCGTTCCAGCTGATGACGACGAAGCCGTTCATCTACGTCTTCAACACCGACGACGACGGGCTCGCCGACGCCGAGATGCAGGCGCGTCTGCGAGAGCTCGTCGCCCCCGCGGAGGCGATCTTCCTCGACGCGAAGTTCGAGTCCGAGCTCGTCGAGCTCGAGCCGGACGAGGCGGCCGAGATGCTCGCGGAGTCCGGGCAGGACGAGGCCGGTCTCGACCAGCTCGCACGGGTCGGCTTCCGCACGCTCGGGCTGCAGACCTACCTCACGGCCGGGCCGAAGGAGGCCCGCGCCTGGACCATCGGGCAGGGCTGGAAGGCCCCGCAGGCCGCCGGGGTCATCCACACGGACTTCGAGAAGGGCTTCATCAAGGCGGAGGTCATCAGCTTCGACGACCTCGTCGACGCCGGGTCGGTGGCCGAGGCGCGTTCCCGCGGCCGGGCGCGCATGGAGGGTAAGGACTACGTCATGCAGGACGGCGACGTGGTCGAGTTCCGTAGCGGATTAACCTCTGGGGGTAGGAAGTGACAGAATCACGCAACCTGCACGACAGGGTCCGCGACTTCATCGACGGAGAGGTCAGCCACATATGGGCGCGTGAGCTGGGAGGTCCTCGATGATCAAATCTGCCAACCAGTATCCGGTGCACACGCTGTTCAGTCACGAAGGCAACGTGCTGTACCGGATCCCGCCCTACCAGCGCGAGTACTCCTGGTATAAGTCCCACTGGGAAGACCTGTTCGAAGATCTCATTGAGGCCGACGGCGCACACTTCCTGGGCACCATCATCACGCTCGACCAGACCACGGACACGCTCGAGGGCAACATCCTGCAGGTCATCGATGGGCAGCAGCGACTGACGACGCTCACCTTGTTGTTGGCCGCCGTCTTTTCGGTACTCAAGGAGCACCTCGACGATCTCGACGACGACACGCGAACGGATGTCGTCAACCTCGGTCGGCAGTTGGTGCGGAAAGCCGACCAGCAGCCGAGGGTGACGCCGCAGAAGCAGGGCCACAATCTCTCCGACTTCCGCAAGGTGCTCGAGGAAGCCGGCCTGCCGGTGGAGGGAGAATGGAAGCCGTACTTCCCCAGCCGCAGGATTGCCAAGTGCTACCGCTACTTCCGCTCCGCGATCCAGAGGCTCGCCGAGACTGAGGAGATCACACAGCCGGAGGCGGCCCTGCGGGTGCATGAGGCGGCCCTGCAGGCGGTGATCGTGAAGATTGAGGTGGCCAACCACGCCGACGCGTTCGTGCTGTTCGAGTCCCTGAACAACCGCGGGATGCCCCTCTCGCCGGTAGACCTGATCAAGAACCACCTTCTCGCCGAGTCGGAGAAGAAGCAGATCATGGACGTCGACGAGGCGTTCAAGCACTGGAACGACATGCTGACCAGCCTCGGTGACAGCTACTCCACCCAGGAGCGCTTCCTCCGCCACTACTACAACGCGTTCAAGTCAGAGTTGCCCGAAGTCTCAAACGCCTCGGTCGCCACGAAGTCCAACCTGATCAGGGTCTACGAGAAGATCCTCGAGCAGGGCCTCAAACGCGTCGTCGATTCGCTGGTGGCGGCGAGCAAGATCTACGGTCGAATCAACTGCGTCGTTGAACTCGACCAGCCGACAACCCTTGACCGGTCGTTCCAGCGCCTGATGCGCGCTCAGGGCGCGCCGTCCTACGTGCTCCTCATGTGGCTGATATCGAAGCAGTCCGATCTGGTTCTGACAGATGCACACATCGAGGCGGTCGTAGACCGCCTCACGAGCTTCTTTGTCCGACGCAACCTCACGGGATACCCGCAGACGTACGCGCTGGCGAAGCTGTTTATGACGACCATCGACGCTGTGGGTGATGCCCGAGGCGACGATGTGGTGGAGATCGTCGGGGAGAAGCTGAGTGCGGCCTCAGTGTCCGACGAGGAGTTCCGCACCCGGCTCCTGGGGCGAATCTACGAGGAGAACAGCGACGTCGCCCGGTTCGTCCTCGCGACGCTGGCCGAGGACGCCATGACCAAGGAGACGCGTGTCGACCTGTGGCGTCAGGAAAAGAACCGTTTCGTCTGGACGATCGAGCACATCCTACCGCAGGGCGAGAACCTTCCGGCTGAGTGGCAGGAGATGCTCGGGGGCGAGGAGGTCGCTGCCCAGGTTCAGGAGCAGCACAAGCATAGGCTCGGCAACCTCACCATTACCGCGTATAACAGCAACCTCGGCAACAAGTCGTTCCCTGAGAAGCGCGACCGCCAGGACGCAAAGGGCAGGCACATCGGCTATCGAAACGGACTGTCACTGAACGCTGACCTGGCCACGAGGGAGTCTTGGACCCCTGACGACATCGAGAACCGCACCGAAGAACTGGCAGCGAGGGTGATAGAACGCTTCCCGCTGGCCATTCTCAAACAAGGTGTTGATGGTGATGCGGTGGAGTTCCGTCTCAACGTGTAACTGCTGATCTGCTCGCGCTTCGCCTCGGTCGTCGTCTGGGACGGCCGAGGCGAAGCGCGTTCTTGGACACTACCGAACGAGCGGCGCCCTCGCTATCATTGGTGATATCACTCGGGAGGTCGTGTAGATGTCGTCCATCATCGTGCGCGGTCTCGATGACTCCGTGAAGGATCGGCTTGTCGCGCAGGCGAAGCGGCACGGGCGGTCGATGGAGGCTGAGGTGCGTGAGATCCTCACCAAAGCTGCACAGCGGCCGAACATCGGTGTCGCGCTGATGCGCGCGGCGCAGAGTGTCGGCGGTGTCGATGAGTTGTCGATCCCTGAGCGCGGCGACGCCGCCCGGGCCGTGGACTTTGAGTGATCGTCCTCGATACGAACATCATCTCGGAGTTGTTCCAGCGGGAACCCGATGCGGGTGTCGTCTCGTGGCTCAAGTCGCTCGATGGCGATGTTGCGATCACAGCGGTCACGCTTGCGGAGCTTCTTGCTGGTGTGCAGCGGCTACCCGAAGGGCGACGGAAGTCCGAGCTGGAAGCAGCGGTAACGGCGGCGGTAGAGCCCTATCGCGGCGGGCATGCTGTGCTGCCGTTCGATGACTCGTGCGCCGCTGCCTACGCCGAAGTCCTCTCTGAGCGCGAGCGAGTGGGGCTTCCGATCGCAACGGCGGATGCGCAGATCGCCGCCATCTGCAGGACTCGGCGCGCGGTCTGCGCAACGCGGAATACGGAGGATTTCGTGAAGACGGGTGTCGAGCTGATCGATCCGTGGAGCCGTGCTGGACTGTGAGCCCCTCCGCTCGTGGTCGGCATATGTCTCTCCGTGCCGGAACTCGGTGGAGTTCCGCGGACTCTTGACGATCGCGGGCGGCGAGAATGCTGTGGGTGAAGGCGATGCTCATGGAGGCATTCAGGGTGGATCGGTCCCCGTGCCGCACCGAGGGCGAGACTGAAACAGCTGTCCCCTTGTGGGGACGTGCGATGTGCGGCATACTTAGCCATATGGCTAAGTATGAGGACACGCTGGACGATGTCTTCGCCGCACTGTCGGACCCGACTCGGCGCGCCGTCGTGCGTCGGCTCGGTGCCGGAGAGGCGAGTGTGGGCGATCTTGCCGCCGACACGTCCATGGCGCTGCCATCGTTCCTGAAGCATGTTCGAGTCCTTGAGCACAGCGGTCTTGTACGCACCTCCAAGTCGGGGAGGGTGCGCATGTGCGCCCTCCAGCGCGACCGGTTCTCGGTGATCGAGGACTGGCTCCTCGTGCAGCGGCGGAACTGGGAAGAGCGTACGGATCGCCTCGATGAGCTCGTCACCGACCTCACCGACCTCGACAAGGAGATCTCATGAACCCCGAGTTGGACCTCACCATCGAACGTGTTATCCGCGCTCCACGGGAGGTGATCTGGAAGGCGTGGACGACGCCCGAGCTCTTTGCGAGATGGTGGATCCCGGAGCCCTACATCTGCCGGGTCGAGTCGTTCGCGCCACACGCGGGCGGTGGATTCGTCACGACGATGAGCGAGGGCGGATCCGCGTTCACGCCTCATATGGATGCGGCATTCCTCGTCGCCGAGGAGGCCGAACGACTCGTGTTCACGAATGCCGTCGACCACACGCTGCGCCCGGCGAACCCGCAGCCGGTCGCGGTCACCGGCGAAGTCACCCTCGCCGACCATCCGGACGGGACTCTCTATCGGGTCGTGGCTCGCCATGGGGATCCGCGCGCTCGTGCCCGTCACGATGAACTCGGCCTCGCCGAGGGATGGGGACTGGTCACCGGACAACTCGCGGGTCTCGCGGAAGGGTGATCTGGAGTCGTGGTGGGTCGGGCAGTCTGCCCGTGCCCTCCTCGGGCGGCCGGTCCAAGTACTCCTCGACCAGTCCGAGGGTGTTCGGATCCGTGGCCCGCGGCACCGCGTCCTCAGGCTCGGACATCGAGCAAGGCGACCTCGACAGCGCGAAGGTCGGCACCATCCGCAGCTACCTGGAGGCCGTCGGTGGTGAGCTCGCCCTCGAGTACGTGATGGGTGACCAGCGCATGCAGGTCGCCTGACGTCAAACGTTATTCGGCTACGAAACGTGGTGGAATTCCGGTTCAACGTCTGACCGGTCTCGCAGATGAGCGAACCGAAGGTGGGACGACACGCGGTGAGCGGGGCGGTTGTATTCGTTCGAGCCCGACGATCCGTGTCGTCGCGCACGACGGCCTGATCCCTGACGAGCAGCGGAGCCCGCGCGCAACGAATCGGACTGGACCCGCTGACTCGAGGGCAGGTACCTTTGCCGCTCGGTGGCATGCCACCGACTGCGCTTCCACGTGAGGACACGTGAATCATCGCGGAGAGGCCTGAGACGCTCAGGACATGTCCGGATGGGGTGCGGCGCACGATGCGCCAACTTCATTCCGCCGATGCGACATCGGCCACGAAAGGACATGACATGTCGTCGAAGGACGAGAAGAACCTGACTCAGGTCATCGACAGGATCTCAAGCATGGAGGAGCGGTCGATCGTGCGGCGTGTGCACGACATCATCGTGACTGCCGCCCCCGATCTCAAGCCGCGGATCTGGTACGGAATGCCCGCTTATGCGATGTCGGCGAGCACTCCCGCACTCGTGACGCTGCGCAACGACGAGCGATTGAACCTCGCGCTCACCGAGAAGGTCGACCACCGGCCGGCGGGAGGCGCCGACGGGACGCTGATGCCGGCCGCCTGGTACTTCGAGGCGGTGGACGCACACACGGAGAAGCGCATTGCGGAGATCATCCGCTCGGTGGTCGGCTGAGGCTGGCACGCCCCTTCTCGGACTCTCCGAGGGAGAGTGTGCGCCCGTGGATCAGATCGCCGCGATGGTGCCTCTGGAGGTGGCGTGAGCAGTAGCCCCGTCGCGGTGGACGACGATCTCATCCGATCCGTACTCGGTCATCTGCGCAGCCAGGACCCCGGCGGCGTGGTCGGCGTGTACCTCTGTGGCTCGGGTGCGACGACCGGGCTGTATCCCGACAGCGATGTCGACCTGCTCGTCCTCACCCGCAGATCGCTGACCACAGCGGAGCGGGCCCCGTTGGTCTCGCTCCTGCTCGACGTCTCGGGGTGGAGTGGGCACGAGGGCGAGTTCCCCGCGGTCGTCGACCGTCGGCCGTTGGAAGTGACCAGCGTGGTCGTGGACGACGTGGTCCCCTTGACTGAGCAGCCGCGTCGCGACTTCCAGTTCGGGGAATGGATGCGCAGCGAGCTCGTCGACGGCGTCGTTCCCGTGCCGGAGCGTGATCCGGATGTGGTGGTCCTCCTGTCCGCAGCGCTGGGTGCGCACCGGGTGCTGCAGGGGGCGTCGCTGCGTGACGTCGTGCCTCGCGTCCCTCCTGCTCTGCTTCGGCAGGCTCAGCTCGATCTTCTCCCCGACGTGCTCGACGGCCTGGTCGGCGACGAGCGCAACGTCCTGCTGACCCTGGCGCGGATGGCCGTGACGGCTGAATCGGGACAGCTGCTTCCGAAGCACGATGCTGCTGAGCGGATTCGCCATCGCCTGGATGAAGCTGGGGCCGGTCTGTTGGCGCTCGCCAGGGAGGAGTACCTCGGGCGGGTCCGGGTGGACTGGTCCCGGGAGCGACACCGGACGCTCGGTGTCGTGCAGACACTTCGACGTCTCGTTCACGACGCCGCGGACGGCCCGGTGCCGGGTACGCCATCGGGCTCCACCTGACAGGTCGTGCATGGAGTCCGGTCTGCTGCACCCGAGGAGGTGCGCACCTTTCGCGCGTAGGTCACCTCAGGACGCTGCCCCCCAGCACCCCGAGCCGCCGTTGCGCTGAACGACATCCCAGGTCGCAGACCCGCGTCCACCGCGTGGTGGGAGCAGCGTCCTCAGTCGGTCATCCGTGACGGGCTCGAGTACGTTGGCGTCATGGCCGAGGTCGTGTTCGCTCGTGGCCGCTGGTTGCCCGACGTGCTGCGCGAGGACGGACGGCTGCGTCTGGAGATCATCGGCGGGGCCGATGCTCTCGGCGACGCTCGGAGGTTCACCATCCCCGTCTCCGAGGCGCACGTCGCGCGGATCCGGGAGGACCTGCCTCGACACGTGCTGCTGCGCGCTGCTCTGCTGCCGCTGTGCTACGCGGCAGGAAGCATGGGTCGTATGGACGAACCAGCGGCGGTCCGACTGCTGGAATCGGTTCTGCACGGCGACGAGGGCGAGGTCGACGCCGTGTTCGAGACCTCCCCCGGGGACAGCACGCACACGCTCATCTCCCACGGCGCGGACCCGGTGCTCCTCGATGCGGGGAAGGCGTATGCCGCGGCGCAGTCGGCAGTGGCATCGACCTCGTGGGACCTCGTCCGCGAGTACGAGGAGCGTCGACGAGGACCCCTGGCCACGCCGCGACCGCGGCATCATCGACAGGCAGGCGAGGGGGCACTGCTCGCCGACATGAGTGCGGAGCAGCGCTGTAGGGTTCGTGGCGATCACGCCTTAAGTCATGGGGGTTGACTCGTGGGACACGCCGTTCGCGACGACCGCATCGACCTCGACGAGCTCGAGAACAGCCTGGCGAGGCAACGTGAGTGGATCGACCGGGACCGTCAGGGAGTCATCGAGTCCCTGGCGCGGATCGATGCGGATCCTGCCTCCGGAGCTGCGGCGCTGAGGGGATCGGTGGGGGATGCGCCCGGTCTGTGCCGTGGTTACGTGACGTACTTCAGCCGGTGCTATGCGGCGGGGGTGCCGGTTCCGGAGCTGGCGGCGGACCTGTGTGACGCATGGCGTGACGACCTGCTGCTCTCGTTGCGGCTGCAGACCCTGATGGCCGGGGCGGATCCGAACCTCCGGGCGGTGTTCCAGGACAGGGACATACACCGGGGGGCGATCGATTGTGCTCTGATCGCGACGAGCCTCGGCCGCGCGGATGTCGCGACGACCGTGCTGTCACATCCCTCGGTGGCGGCGCTGCCTTCGCGCGTCCTCGATGCGCTCGCGGTCATCCAGGGGGTTCCGCGGCCGGTGAGCGAGAACGACACCCTGTCGCGGGCGTACGAGGGGTGGTTGAAGGTCGGAAGCGCGACGCGTGGTCGCCGACAGGTCGCGTTCGAGCGCTATGTGCGACGTTGGCGCGCGGACAACGAGAAGGTCCGCCGGCTGATTCCACCCACCAGTGAGTTCTTCACCGGTGAGTGGGTGTTCGAGGCGGTCGTTCTGGCGCAGGCGTACGGGCTCGACGACGGGCCGGTGCGTGACGTGCCGGAGTACCCCGTCGATCTCGCCGATCACGCGCGTGAGGCGGGGCTCCCGCGTCTGGGTGATGACATCCGGTTGCCCGGTCCGTGGAAGAAGCCCAAGCCGCCGAGAGTCATCGAACCGGAGGTGGCCCGCGAGCCGGTCGAGCTGTCCGGGACCGTGTCGCGCGACGACCTGGCCGCGCTGCTGACGCCGGTCGGCGGTGACCCGCTGGGCGCGACGACCGACCACGCGCTCCTCGATGCCGCGGTCGAGGCGGGGACCGTGCTCGTCATCGACTGGAAGGGCGTGGTGCCCGAGGAGACCGGTGAGCTGCTGAAGTCGGCGTGTCGCGATCTGGGCATCCCGGTTCCGGGTCGCGTGCCGTGGAAGGCCACGATGACCGTGCCCGACGGGGTGCAGAAGTTCGATGAGTGGCTGACCGTCAACGGCGCGCGACTCGTCACGCTCGACCTGGACTCCGACGACCTGATCGTGGCGCCCGTGCTCGTTGCGGATCACGAGAGCTTCGCGGATCGGGCGAGCGACACGATCCGGCTGCGGTCGGTCGAACAGTTCGTCGCCGACCATAGATAGCTGTCGGCGTCGACGATGTCCTGTGGGACGGGCCGATGCGATGGTCTGGCCGCAGACCGCGCACCGTCCGCCGTCGCCCCGGTCGCCCGCCTCATCGGACGTGCCTGAGGCCTCACAGCGGCGGCGCACCGCCGGCGGCGAGGTGGTTGACGAGCGCGACGACGTGCTCCGACCACTTGCGGTCGGCGACCTTGACCGTGAGCGGGTCGCCGCCGTGCCGGTGCACGTGCAGTCGCCAGGAGAGCAGTTTGGGCTCGAGCTCGGCGCCGACCACCTGGGCGGCCGGCACCTCCTCACGCACGTGCCACCAGGCGACCATGCGGTCGACGGTGTGGACGATGCGGCGGTCGGTGACGACCAGGAGTGGCCACGAGTCGCCCTTGAGTGCGCAGAGGAGGTACTCGTAGACGACCTCGTCGGGCTCCAGCACCTTCGTGGCGACGTCGAGCTCATGCTTCCCGCCGCGCTGCGGGTTGCGCAGAGCGGCGTTCATGAAGGTCTCCTGAGCACGTGTCCACGCCATGGGCCGCACCGTACCCAGCGCCACATCGGGGTGTGCCCACGACATCCGCGCCCCTCGTCACCAGTGCGGTCGTGGTCATCTGGTGCTTCGCGGCCTGGCTCGTGCCGGTGCTCGTCGGCTCGGTGATCTGGTGCCGTGCCGTGCGGGTGCTGACGGGTCGGGGCGCGCGTGCGGCGTAGGTGGGACCGCCGCGCGGAGGGCCGGGCATCGACCGCGTTGGCTCCTCGTGTCGAAGCCGTGGCATGGTGGGGACGAGAGCGGGCCGCACCCGACCGCACGCCCCCGAGGAGTCTTCGACGATGAGCTTTTCCGTCTACCTGTCCGGCGAGATCCACACCGGGTGGCGTGATGAGATCCGGCGGGGTGCGGAGGCCGCCGGCCTGGACGTCGCATTCACCGCCCCGGTGACCGACCACCCTGCGAGCGACGCCGCCGGCGACCACCTGGGCCCGACGGACAGCCAGTTCTGGCGCGACCACCAGTCCGCCAAGGTCAACGCCATCCGCACGCGCACCCTCATCGAGCAGAGCGACCTGGCGGTGGTGCGCTTCGGGGACCAGTACAAGCAGTGGAACGCCGCCTTCGACGCCGGCTACTGCGCCGCGCTCGGCAAGCCGTACGTCACCCTCCACGAGGCGGACATCGTCCATGCGCTCAAGGAGGTCGACGCCGCGGCCCAGGCCTGGTGCACGACCACCGACCAGGTGGTGGAGACCCTGCGGTACGTCCTCGAGTCCTGACGGCACGCGTAGACGGTCACGGCGTCGAACCCCTTAGACGGCTCGTTCCCACAGGATGACCTCGAACAGCTCGCCGACCTGGCGCTGCCCTCTGCGGGCGAAGCCGAGGCGCTCGTAGTAGCGGGTCAGGCCCGGGTTGGTGAGCGCGCTGTCCAGACGCAGTCGCGTCGCTCCGCACCGTTCGGCCTGGACGGTCGCCCAGTCCAGGAGTCGAGCGCCCAGGCCGTTCCCGGCCCGGTCCGGATCAACCATCAGGCCGTGGACGTAGGCGGCCGTCCCGTCGTCCGGTCCCCAGAAGTCCGGGTCGGAGCGGAGCAGCCGGAGCGCTGCGACGACCCGTTCGTCACGGACGACGTACCACTCGTCCCGATCGACCTGGGCCTGGATGGTGGACACCGGAATCTCTCCTGGTCTCCATTGGTCGATACCGCGTGAGGAGAGCCAGTCCTCGCGCCGGCGGCGCAACCGCCAGATGGGCGTGACATCGGCTGAAGAAGCGAGGACCGGCTCAGTCATGGATGTGTCCAGCCGCCTGGAGCGGCGTCGATGCGGGAGATGAGGGGAGGGTGTCGAGCAGCGTAGCCGCGCACGAGAGTCGACCTGTTCATCGTGAACCCGACGATATCGCGGCCCAGGTATGCATCGAGGTGGTCGCTGTGATGAACCTGCTCATCAGGGCGCTCGGTGAGGACGCCGTCGGCCGCATGGGTGCTGAGGCTGCTGGCCGACCGTGGCCTCCATCGTGCTCCGCCGATCCCGGCGCGCCCGCCGGTGAGCGGTAGCGTGCGCGCGTGAGCGACCAGCGCTACCACCTGGTGTACCTCGAGGCGACGTCCGAGACCGTCGGGCGACTGTCCGACGAGCTGCGCGAGTGGTTGCGCTCCGAGGGCTGGTCCGTCGAGGCCGAGGGGCTCTCCGACTGGCTCGCGCCACATGACGATGTCGTCCCGGCCGACCGTTACGGGCCACGCCTGGAGCGCCTGGCGCAGAGCGTGGGGGCGGGCCTGGACGAGGACCATGTGACGGTGTACGACTCCTGGCGGATGTACCACGGCTCCGAGGCCGCGGAAGGGATCGGCTGCCCCCGCTGCAACCATCGGTGGAGCTTCGACGACGACGACGGGGCGCTCTACGACGCGGGCGATCAGTGGTGGCGAAGCCGCGTAGCCCCCGAGCTCACCTGCCGTGCCTGCGGCGCGACGACCCCGATGGACCACTGGGACCTGGATGCTGGACTCGCCGTGGGGAGTCTGGCGATCACCACGGAGCTGTGGGACGAGCACGACGAGCTCCGAAACGCGTTGCGACGGCGCTTTCCTGGCCGGTGGGTCGGAATCTACGAGCACATCTAGGCAGATGTGCGACGACGCGCCTCTTACCCGACGCGTGCTTGCGGTAGATCGTCACGGCGGAGGCAACGCGTGGGTGCCGGTCCTCCGCGAGGCGGTCGGCGATCTCGAGCCCGCGCCTGACGTCGGCATCGGACCCCTTCTTGATGAACCACAGCGGGGCGGTGATCGCCGACCGTCGCCTCAGGGGGTCCCGCGATCGCGTGAGGTCCTGAAGGACGGAGAAGGCGGTCGCGCCGACGAGGACCGGCCAGCCGAGCACGCGGGGCGCTGCGCGATCGACCATGTCCCACGTGCTGACGGCATCGTGGTGGTCGAGGTAGAGGCCGGCGAGATCCGCCCGCCCCTCGTCGTCGAGGCGTCGTCGGGCGCGGAAGTCCAGGATGCAGAAGGCGGCGAGGCGAGGCTCGTACGCAGGGTGCGCAAACAGTGCCTCGAGCTCCGTCCGCGGGACGTCGGTGGCCCGCTTCGCGATGTCGAACAGCGTGCCCATCCGGACGCCGATGACCGGTTCGTCGTCGGCCACGCGGGCGCGGATCCGAGAGACCTCACCGGCGTCGGCCGCGCCGTGCAGCGCGTCGACCAGGTCGTCCGCCGTGCTCAGGGAGTCACCCATGCCGAGAGGCTAGCCAGTGTGTCGGGCCGAGCCGTCGTTGCCGGACCGATGACCGGGTGCGATACTCCGTGCGAGAGCGCGTCGGGCGGGGGAACCATGTCGCTGGAGGACCGTGCCTCTCCACGACCTGCGATAGCCGCCGACGGAAAGGTGTACGCGCATGGCACGGAAGCGCAAGACGCTCCCCAAGGACTTCCAGCGGATGCTCACCTCGGCATCGCTGACGGAGCTCGTCGCGGTGTACGACACCTGCGAGCTCGACGCGTACGGCGGGTACCGGAGGTCGACGGCCCTGGGCTTCCGGGACTGTCCCGACGAGCTCATCGTGTGGCTCGTCGAGCAGGGGCTCGACGTCGACTCCCGTGACTCCGCGGGTCGCACGGCCCTGGCCGATCGGGCGCAGTCCGCCATGCCGGGGCATGTCCGGCAGATCGGGCTGCTGCTGTCGCTCGGGGCGGACATCGAGGCGACCGGGACGGACGGCCGCACCCCGTTCCAGAATGCCGTGCTCCTCCTGAGGGCCCGCGCCGCCGAGCTGCTCGCCGAGTACGGGGCGGCGGTCTCCGGCGACGGCTGGGACCCGACGACGCTGCTGGAGCTGGCCCTCGGTCGGGTCGAGAACGCGACCGTCACCGAGGCCGTGCCGATCGCCCGCCTGCTCGTCGCACGAGGGGCGTCGGTCACTGACGGGATGCGGGACCGGGTCGAGCGGATCGGCGCGAGCTTCGAGCACTATCGCGATGTCTTCGCCGCGGACAAGGTCGACGAGACCGACGCGGCCCTGCGTGAGCTGTACGCGATGTTCGACGTCGAACCCGTCGCGAGGCGGGTGATGCACGACGGCTCCTCCCCGATCGTCGTCCCGGCCGGCAGCTGGCGGGAGCAGCACGCCGCGCTGTGGGAGCTCCTCGTGCCCGGGACGGGGGCCGCGGCGACCCGTCAGGGGGAGGTCATCCGCATCACCGGCAAGGTCGCCGACGAGATGTTCCGCAACGGTGGGGCGAACTGGGGCCCCGACTACCGGGCGATGATCGATGCGGTCGTCACCACGATCGGTACTCAGGCACCGCTCTCCCCGGACGCCCTCGCCGAGGCGCGGGACCTCGGCGAGCGGACCCGCACCGGCCGGGGCGCCGACGCCGACCTCGCGCGCCTCACGGAGCTCGCGGTCGATTGGGTGACGCGGAACCCCGAGCCGCTCCCGCTCGGCGACGTGCCGTACGCCCGCTGAGCAGCCCCCGTCAGGGCGTCGGATGCGGCGGACGCCGAACACCGCGCGTGCTGCGCTCGGTGGCGAGCCCGAGCCGACCCACCTCGCAGAGCGACCGCCGCCGGCCGCCAGGAGTGCGAGCGTCGCTGCTCGATGTCGACGCCGCGGCGTATCGTCCCGCCGTGCCGGCGTCCGCCGCGCACCGACCGGAGGGAGTCACGTGAACCCCGAGGCGTCCGTGGTGCGACGCGGGACCGGCATGCCGTTGGTGGCGATCCATGGCAACGGCGTGGATCATCGCCTGCTCCTGCCGCTCGACCCGTGTTTCGACGACGGGTGGGAACGCCTCTACCTCGACCTCCCGGGGTTCGGCGGCGCGCCCGCGCTGACCGGCCACGGCGACCTGCCGGACCTCGCGCGGTGGCTCGTCGACGCGGTCCGCGGGCTCGTCGGGACGGCTCCGTTCGCCCTGCTCGCCAACTCGCTCGGCGGGCTGCTCGCCCGGCACCTCGTTGCGCAGCTGGGCGAGCAGGTGGTCGGGATCGCGCTGATCGCGCCCGTGGTCGACCCGGACCCGGCCCGGCGCACCCTGCCGGACCGTCTCGTGGTGGAACGGGACGACGCGCTCCTCGCGTCGCTGCCCGCTGACGACCGCGCAGAGTTCACCGGGATCGCCGCGCGCCAGACGGCGGAGTCGTGGCTGGCGTTCCGCGACCACGCGCTGCCGGGCATCCGGTCCGCCGACCCGACGGCGATGTCCCGGCTCGCGGCCCGGTACGTCCTCGACGACGTGCCGGAGGCGGTGTCACCCCCGTTCGTCCGCCCCGCTCTCGTCGTCACGGGCCGGCAGGACCACGTGGTCGGGTACCGCGACCAGCTCGGGCTGCTCGACCACTACGCGGCCGCGACCTACGCGACTCTCGACCGGGCCGGGCACAACGTGCACCTCGAACAGCCGGACGTCGTCTCGGCCCTGGTCCGGGAGTGGTCGCGCCGGGTCCGGGGTGCTGCGCGTGGCCCCGGTGTCGCCAGGCAGCGCTAGCCGCACCGACGTCGTGACGATCGGCCCAGCCCACGTGCGGAGACGACCGCGTTGCCGAGGACGATGAGCGCGATACCCGCCCACTCGTTCACCGCGAGCTGCTCACCCAGCAGGACGAGCCCGGCGAGCGCCGCCCAGACCGGGTTGATCGAGGTGAACGTCCCGAACAGCGCCGCCGGGACGCGGCGCAGGGCCTCCAGGTCGGCGACGTAGGGGACGATCGACGACAGCAGCCCGCAGGCGGTCGCGAGCAGCAGCGCGGACGCGGTGGGTGGACGGGCGGCGAACCAGAGCACCGCCACCGGGAGCCACGCCAGCGCGGTCACGGCGGCTGCCACCGCGGTGCCGTGGAGTCCCGGCAGCCGCCGACCCACGGAGCGGTTGAGCAGGATGTAGGACCCCCACGCCACGGCGGCGACGAGAGCGAGCGCGATGCCGAGCACGTCCGTCGTCGGGCCCGGGCTCGTGAGTACGACGACGCCCGCCCCCGCGAGGATCGCGCAGGCGACGTCGAGCGCCCGCCGCGAGCCGGCGATCGCCACGGCCAGGGGTCCGAGGAACTCCAGCGTGACGGCCAGACCCAGACCGATGCGCTCGATGGCCAGGTACAGACTGAGGTTCATCACGCTGAACACGACCGTGAGCCCGAGGACCGGGGACCACTGGGCCCTCGTCAGCCCGCGCAGCGGCGGTCGGACGGTCGGTAGCAGGACCGCCGCCGTGACCAGCTGGCGAACCGCGACGACCCCGACGGGCCCGATCGCAGGGAACGCCGTCGCCCCGAGGGCGGCTCCCGTCTGGTTGGAGGCCGAGCTGCCGAGCATCGTCGCGATCCCCGCCGCACGCCGGCGCGGGCTCGCGGTCGCTGACGAGCGGGCGGGGTCCTGCTGCGCATCTGCGACCGACGACCGACTCATGCCCGTCACGCTAGGAAGGCCGTTCCGATCCACCACATGCATGGAGCGGTCGTGCCATACGCTTTCCTCATGGAGTGGTCGTTGCGCGAGCTGGGGGTGTTCGTCGCCGCGGCCGAGGCGGGGTCGTTCACGGACGCCGCGATCGAGCTGGGCGTGTCCCAGGCCGCCGTCTCCCGGACGATCGCCTCCCTCGAACGGACCGTGGGAACCCGCCTGCTGCGCCGAGTGTCGCGGGGCTGCGAGCCGACCGGGGCCGGCAGCCGGCTCCTCCCACCCGCCCGCCGGGTGCTCGCGGAGGCCGACCGGTTCGAGGAGCTCCTGCGTACGCGGCACGAGCGGCTCCGCCTCGGGTACGCGTGGGCCGCGCTCGGGGCCCACACGGCCACGCTGCAGCGGTCCTGGGTTCGCGAGAACCAAGAGATCGAGCTGGAGCTCGTGCGCCACAGGTCGCCCACGGCGGGACTGGCCGAGGGGCTGTGCGACGTCGCGGTCGTGCGCCGCGACGTCGACGAGAAGCGCTTCGGGTCCGTCGTCGTCGGCCTGGAGCGTCGCCTCGTCGCCTACGCGGACGACGACGCGCGCTGGGCGAGGAGGCGCAGGCTGACCCTGGCCGAGATCGCCGGACGCACGGTGGCCGTCGACCCCCGCGTCGGTACCACGACCCGTGACCTGTGGCCCGACGGAGGGGGCCGCCCCGAGCTCGTCGAGACGTCCGACGTCGACGTCTGGCTCGACACGATCGCCGCCGGGCGCGCCGTCGGCGTCACGGCCGAGGCCACCGCGCACCACCATCCCCGGCCCGGCATCGCCTATCGGCCGGTGACGGACGGGCCCCGAATAGCGGTCCGCCTGGCCTGGTGGCGCGATGCACGTCCGAGCGGTCTCACCGAGCTCGTGGATGCGGTGACCCGGCTCTACGCCGGCGGACGCGTTCCGGCGCCCTGAGTACCCTCGGGCGATCACGACCACCGACGGGGGAGGGGCATGCTGACGGACTACCTGCGCGATCACGCGTTCACGATCGCCTGGTTCGGCCTCATGGCCTTCGTCTGGTTCGGCTGGGGCCAGGAGGACCCGCCCGCGAGCTGGCGGTGGCGCCTCGGCGTCGGGTCCGGGCTCGGCCTCGTGCTGGCCGGCGCCTTCGGCGCGTCCGTCGCCGTGCACTGGGGCGGCGGCTCGGCGCTCGAGGGGCGATACCCGTGGTTCGGGGCGCTCGTCGCCGCCGAGGTGCTCCTCGCGGGCGCCGGATGCCTGTGGCTCTGGCGCGTGCGCCGCACGCGCTGGATGGCCTGGTGGGTGGCGGTCTTCGTCGCCCTGCACTTCATCCCGCTCGCGTTCTTCCTCGGCGACGCCTCGCTCGCCGTCCTCGGCCTCGTCCAGCTGGTGGCGCTCGCCGTCCTCGTCCCGCGGCTCGCCCGGGACTCAGTGGCGACCAGCCGCCTCGTCGGGCCGACGATGGGTGTGACCCTGCTCCTGCTTGCCGCGGTGTCCGCCGTCGTGCTCCTCGTCAGGTACGGCTCGCCCTGGTGACGCGTGCCCACCGGATACCCACTCCCGCCGGTGGGTCGGACGGGTGGCGAGGCCGCCCCGACCCCTGACGCCGTCGGAATTGCGGTGGACCGTGCCGACCCCGGGCCGCACGCTGGGTGCCGTCCGCGCCGTGCCCCACGGCGCTGCCGACCCGGCCGGACCCGACCTGAGGAGACACGCATGGCGAGCCGCCGCACGCTGCTGATCGGAGCCGCCGTCGCGGCCGTCGTCGTCGGGGGAGTCGTGGCTCGCTCGCGGGTCGGGCGGCGGTCGGGTCCGCCGGAGCCTGCCGTGCGGCGGACCTTCACCACTCCGACCGGGATGGACGTCGTCGTCCTCGGCGACGGTCCGCGGACGATGCTCGTCATCCCGGGCGGCCCGGGCAGCGAGATCTCCGACGGCGGCATCGGGCGGATGATGGAGAAGGGCCTGTGGCCGTACGTCGAGGCCGGCTGGACGGTGTGGATGGCGACCCGGCCGCGCCACATGCCGCCCGGGCACACGGTCGCGGACATGGCCGCCGACCACGCGCGTCTCATCGACGACGAGATGGGCCACGCGGACGTCGTCCTCGGGCAGTCGTTCGGCGGGATGATCGCCTTCCACCTCGGGGCGGACCACCCGGGCGTGGCCGATCGATTCGTCGTCGTCGGTGCCGCCGCCACCCTGAGCGACTGGGCGAAGAGCCTGGACCGCCGGCTGCTCGCCGCCGATCGTGCCGGACATCCCCACGAGGCCGACGCGGTGCTGGTGGAGCTCCTCGTCGACCTCCCGGACCTGCCCGGGGTGCGCGCGCTCGCCGGGCGGGCGATGGGCGCGATGCTCGCGCGGGGGCGCACCCCGAGGTCCGACCTTCTCGTCGAGGTCGCCGCGGAGGTCGCCTACGACGCGCGCGAGACGCTCGCCCGCATCGCCACGCCCGTCCTCCTCCTGGGCGGGGGGGCGGACCGCTACTTCCCCGTCGAGGCGCTCACGGCGACAGTCCAGGGCATCCCGGGGGCCGACCACCGGATCTACCCCGGCGTCGGGCACGTCCAGCTCTTCGGCGACCCGCGGGTCCCGCGCGACGTGCTCGACTGGCTGGCCGGTAGCGCCGATTGACCGCCTCTGCTCCGGACCTGGCGCCGGTGCCGGGTCCGGCGCAGGACACCCCGTGCGGCACGTTTCGGCCGCCACGCCGCACGGCCATGCGGCGCACCCTTGATTCATCGGTAACAACCGATGTATTATGCGTGCCATGGGGAGGCCGACGGCACAGCCGGACGTGTTCACGGCGATCGCCCACCCGCGGCGCCGCGAGATCCTCGCGCTGCTCGCCGCCGAGGACCGGGCCGTCCGTGACCTCGTCGAGCCGCTCGGACTGGCGCAGTCCACCGTGTCCGAGCACCTCGGCGAGCTGCGGAAGGTGGGGCTCGTCGTGAGCCGCACGCACGGTCGGGAGCGCGTCTACAGCCTGCAGGTCCGGCCGTTGGGCGAGGTGACCGACTGGCTCGCCTCGCTCGACCGGTTCTGGACGGAGCGGATCAGCCTCCTCGGCCACGTCCTTGACGACCTCGAGACGAAGGACCAGACATGAGTCGCATCCACAAGACCGCGGACTTCGACGTGCCGGCATCGACGCTGTGGCGCGCACTGACCGAGCCCGAGCTGCTGGCCACCTGGCTGATGCCGAACGACTTCAGGCCCGAGGTCGGCCACCGGTTCACCATGACGACCGAGCCGGCGCCGATGTTCGACGGCACCGTCCACCTCGAGGTCCTCGAGATCGAGGCGCCGCACCGCATGCGCTGGTCCTGGCGGGGCGGGCCGATCGACACCATCGTCACGTTCGAGGTGGTCGAGACCGGGCCGGACTCCTGCCGCTTCGAGTTCCTCCAGGAGGGCTTCTCCGGCCTCGGTGCCGAGTTCGCCCGCGTGTTCCTCAGCGGCGGCTGGAAGAAGACGACGCCGCTCCTGCGTGCGGTCGCCCGCACGCTGCGCACGACGGCGGCGAGCCATGACTGACGCCGCCGCGCTCGCGCGCAAGCTGCAGGCCAAGCCGGGCGCCACCGTGTGGACCTGGCCCGAGTCGGACGACCTGCCCGAGGCGCTGCGAGGCGCCCACGAGGTCGTGCCCGGTCCGGTGACGGAGGCCGACGTCGCCGTGCTGCTCACCGAGGACCGCGCGGCGGTCGACACCGTCCTCGCCGACCACCTCGAGGAGCTGACCGACGTCGGCGCGGTGTGGATCGTCTACGCCAAGGGCAACCGGACCGACGTCAACCGCGACACCCTGTGGGTCCAGCTGGCCGAGTACGGATGGCGCGCCGTCTCCCAGGTCTCCTGGTCCGACACCCGATCGGCCCTGCGTGTGCGGCCGCTGCGCGAGGGGGAGGTCCCGCGCACGGCTTAGGAGTAGCCGGCCAGGACGCTGGTGGCGCGCTCTCGGTTCAGCGCGCGCACCCGACGCAGGTGGTCGCCTCCGGCCGGACCGCGAGCCGTGCCGGCGGGATCGGGTTCCCGCAGACCGTGCACCGCCCGCCCTCGCCCCGCTCGCGGCGGGCGAGGGCGTCGTCGATCGCCGCCAGCGCGTCGAGCCGCATCCGTCGCAGGCCCTCGAGCCGCGACCACTGCGCCGACAGGGGTTCGCCCTCCGGGTCGTGCTCGTCGTCGTCGGACCCTGCCCGGCGTGCGCTGCGCAGGGCGTCCAGCTCCTGCTCCACCTCGGCGAGCCGCGCGGCCGCCTCCGCTCGGCGGGCGTCGAGTCCGCCCGCGGTCGGTGCGACCTCGAGCGCGCCGTCCGCGGCCGGCCTGCGCGGTTCGGTGGGTCGCGACGACGATGTCCCGTTCATCGGCCCAGTCTGCCCCGTTGTCGCCCTCTTCCCCTCAGGTCAGCGCTCACTGTATGGTCAGCGCATGCTGACCATTGCTTCGCGGGTGGACGCGATGAACCGGCTCGGTCGGGCCATGGCGGACCCGACCCGGTCCCGCATCCTGCTCGCGCTCCTCGACGGGCCCGGCTACCCGGCTCGCCTCGCCCGCGACCTCGACCTCACGCGTCCGAACGTGTCGAACCACCTGTCCTGCCTGCGCGGCTGCGGCATCGTCGTCGCCGAGCCCGAGGGTCGGCAGACCCGGTACGAGATCGCCGATCCGCACATCGCCGCCGCGCTGACGGCACTGGTCGACGTCACACTCGCCGTCGACGAGAGCGCCCCGTGCGTGGACCCGCAGTGCCCGGTGCCGGGTTGCTGCGAGCCCGAGGCGGCGCAGTGACGGCCACGGCGCTCAGCCCGGGCCGCACCGAGATCCTGCGGCGGCGGATCCGGATCGTCGTCACGATCACGATCACCTGGAACGTCGTCGAGGCCGCCGTCGCCCTTCTCGCCGGCCGGGCAGCCTCGTCGGCCGCGCTCATCGGGTTCGGCCTCGACTCCCTCGTCGAGGTGCTCTCCGCCGCGGCCGTCGCCTGGCAGTTCGCCGTGCCGGACCACGAGAGGCGCGAGAAGATCGCGCTGCGAGTGATCGCCGTGTCCTTCTTCGCCCTGGCCGCCTACGTCGGGGTCGATGCCACGCTGTCGCTGCTCGGGGCGCGCGAGCCGGAGCACTCACCGGTCGGTATCGCGATCGCCGCGCTCAGCCTCGCCGTCATGCCGTTCCTCAGCTGGTTCGAGCGGCGCACCGGACGCGAGCTCGGTTCGGCCTCCGCCGTCGCCGACTCCAAGCAGACGCTGATCTGCACTTACCTGTCGGCGGCGCTCCTGGTGGGACTGCTCCTCAACAGCCTGCTCGGCTGGGCCTGGGCCGACTCCGTGGCCGCGCTCGTCATCGCCGCCTTCGCCGTCCGCGAGGGCGTCGAGGCGTGGCGGGGCAACGCGTGCTGCGCTGCGCCGGCCGCCGTGCTGTCCGGCGAGCAGGAGGCCGACCCGTGCACGGACGGCTGCTGTGCGCACTGACGGGAGTGCCGACGAGGTGCCGGTGACGCCGAAGGGCCGGATGCCGCCCGTCGTGCTCATGATCGGTGCGCTCGGCGCGCAACGGCTGATCGCTCGCAGGCGCGTTGCGACCGGAGCGACGCAGGCCGGGGCTTCGGCTCTGCTGGCGGCATCGGCCTGGCTGATGGGCCGGTCGATCCATGAGTTCCGGCGCCGGCGCACGACAGTCAACCCGGTCGCCATCGGTGCCGGCTCGTTGGTCACGTCGGGCCCGAACCGTCTCACCCGCAATCCCATGTACCTCGGCATGGCTGGAGTCCTTGTCGCTCACGCGCTCAGTCTGAGATCGCCGGTGGCAGTCCTACCGGCCTGTCTGTTCACGGCAGTCATCGACCGCGTCCAGATACCCGCCGAGGAAGCTGCGCTGCGGTCGCTCTTCGGGGACGAGTACGACGCCTACGTCCGGGCGACGCCGCGCTGGCTGATATCTCGTCTCCCGGCGTGACCTGTCCGGCACGGCCTGTCCGGCACGATCACCGACCAGCTGGTGACGACCCTGCGTCAGGGCCCGCTCCTTCTCGTCGAGCGCAGCGTCGAGGCGGTCGAGCGGCGCGGTCGCGGTGCGCCGCGGTGTCGCCGGCCGCCTCGGCCCGCTCACCGGCACGCGGGATCGACAGGAACGCGCAAGGTGCTACGGGTGCTACGGGTGCTACATTTTCCCTGTGGTCACCAACGTCTCGCACCGCGACCTTCGCAACCGCAGCGGCGAGGTCCTGCATGCCGTCGCGGCAGGTGAGTCGTACACCGTGACGAACCGGGGGAAGCCCGTCGCGCGGCTGGTCCCGATCGCCGAGGCCGCCGACTCCCTGCCGCTGCACCGTCCGGCATCGATCCGCGGAGAGTTCTCCCACCTGCCCCGGCACGTGATCGCGACCCCGAGTGCCGACTCGATCGACGACCTTCGGGGCGAGCGTTGACGAGGTTCTATCTCGATACCTCGGCAGCGGCCAAACTGCTGGTCGAGGAGCCCGAGAGCGTCCCGCTTGCAGCGTGGGCCGACGATGCCGAGGTCCGCCTGGTAGCCACGCACCTCCTCGAGACCGAGCTGCGTCGGTTCGCAACCCGACACGACCTGCCGCAGGCCGCAGTGTCATCGATCCTCGACCGGGTCGACCTCCACGATCTGCCGCCGAGCCTCTACCGCGAGGCAGGGCTGCTGGCCGGTGCGACGCTGCGCTCTCTCGACGCCCTGCACCTGGCCGCCGCGATCCGCCTGGACGTCGAAGCCCTGGTCACCTATGACATCCGCCTCGCAGAGGCGGCCGAGGAGCTGGGCATTCGGGTCCGTGCGCCGGCACCCTGATTGCCGCGCCGCACCGGGCCGGGCCGGGCCGGGACCGCGCCGGCTGGCGCACGGCCGCCGACTACGTTGGAGAGATGGTCGTCGTCGCCCAGATCAACCTCATCGTCGCGGACATCGAGGTTAGCCGCGCCTTCTACGCACGACTCGGGGTCGAGTTCCGTAGCCGGAACCGGCACGGGGAGGGCGTTGCCGAAGCATGGGTGGCCACCAACACGGGCGTGACGATGGTGATCCACTCGACCGCGTTCGCCGCATGGTGGGACGAGACGGCGCCACGGCCAGTAGCCGGCGGCCCTCAGATCGATCTGGAGCTCGGGTCCGCGCGGCAGCTCGACGACCTCGTCGCCGAGCCGGACGGCGTCGGTGCCGACGTCATCAAGGTGCCGACCGACATGCCGTGGGGCCAGCGCTTCGCCATCGTGCGTGACCCGGACGGGCATCGTGTCGGCCTCAAGGCGCCGATCGAGCACGAGCGACCAGCCTCGGGGTGGCGCGGGCCGACCGTCTCCGACGACGATCGCGCCGCTCGTCGGTAGGCACGATCGGATCGGGCCCGTACGGTCGGGCGGCCAGGGTGCCGGGTGACGATGCTGGAGGCCGAAGGGAGCCGCAGTGATCGATCAGCTCAACCGCCTCGTCGACGAGATCGAGACGCATCTCGGCGACGGCGTCGACCTCGACGGGTGCGCCCGGGGACTCGGGACCACCGGGTACCACCTGCGCCGGATGTTCTCGTCGTTGGCCGGGATGCCGGTCTCGGAGTACGTCCGGCGCCGGCGCATGACTCTCGCCGCGGCCGACCTGGTCGGTGACGACGACGTCCTGACGATCGCGGTGCGCCACGGCTACGGGTCCACCGAGGCGTTCGGCCGGGCGTTCCGCTCCGTGCACGGCGTGAGCCACAGCGTGGTCCGGCGTGCCGGCGGCCCCCTTCGCAGCCAGGTCCGTCTCAGGTTCCACCTGACCGTCGAAGGGAGCATCCCCATGGACGTCCGCATCGCCGACCGCCCCGCCTTCCGCCTGATCGGGCACGCCGCCCGGGTGCCACTCATCCATGTCGGCGTCAACCCGCACATCCAGGAGCACGTCGCCGCGATCCCCGCCGAGGAGCACGACAGGCTCAAGGCGATGAGCTCGACCGAACCACCGGGGCTGCTCCAGGTCAGCGCCGACGTCGACGTCGACTACACGGAGGGCACCGCGCTGACCTACCTGCACGGCGTGGCGGTCCGGGCCGACGCGCGCGTGCCGGACGACCTCGACGCGATCGAGGTGCCGGCCGGGGCGTGGGCCGTCTTCCGAACCTCGGGCGAGCATCCCTCTGCGCTGCAGGACGTCTGGGCGGCGACCGCCACCGAGTGGTTCCCGTCGAACCCGTGGCGCCTACGGCCGGGACCGTCGATCGTCGCGGTCCTCGAGCGGTCGGACGACTTCCGCACGGCCACCTGCGAGCTGTGGCTGGCTGTCGAGCGCGACTGACCGCGAGCTACGCCGGGTTCCCGGCCGCGCACGCGGGGTCGCGCTGGGCCCCGCGCGGGGCCGTCACGAGAACCTGACGAACGCGCGGACCGGGTGCTCGAGCTCGTGGGCTGCGCGAAATCCCATCGCCTCGTAGAAGGCGCGCTGTCCGGGCTCGTCGTCGGTGATGAGGACTTGCTGCCGCACATGCGCGAACGGGGCGAGGACCCGGCGGAACAGCTCCCCGGCGATGCCCCGGCGCCGGTGGCTGGGGGCGACGAGGATGTCCTGCAGGTAGGCGATCGTGTGCCCGTCGCCGACGACCCTCGCGAGACCGACGAGACGCCCGGAGTCTCGGGCCGTCGCCACGGCGGCGGAGCCGGCGACGGCGGCAGCAAGGCGGTCGGGCTCCCTCGTGTAGGCGGTCCAGCCGACGGCGTCGTACAGCTCGATGAGCTCGGCCCGCGTCGGGGTGTCGTCGAGCTGGTAGGTCGGTGGCATCCAGCAATGGTGTCAGCAGGCGTGACGGACTCCGCGGTCAGGCGTGGTCGACGCTGCAGGACCTGACTGCGGGCCTCGACGGGAGCTCGTCGGGGGCGCGGCCCGCCCATCGGATGTTCGAGGGGGCGGTGCGATGGGCCGACGATGGGTGGGACGCGTGGGTCCGTGCAATCACCCCCGGCGAGGCGGCAATGGTTCTGCCTGACCTGCGAGAGCTGTTCGGCGAGTACCTCGCCCGTGCGCACGAGTGCGTGACCGGCGTGGTGGCGGACGGTCGTGGGTTCGCCTACCTCATCGGCTGATCGGCTCCGTGTCGTGGCGATCGCGTCGAACGGGCTCGGTGCGACGGACTCGGTGCGACGGACTCGTCGCCGCGACGGGTGCGAGCCAACCGAGGACGACCACCACGGCCGTAGCATCTACGGCAACACCAGGAGGTGAGACCGTGGCATCGATCGTCGTTCGTGGGGTCGACGAGCTCCCCGCGCCGGAGCGCACCGACGTTGTGCGGGCAGTGCGCCTGACGTGACCATGCCGGACTACGCCGACGTTCGCCTCCGCCCGCTCGCCGTCGAGGACGCCGAGGTGATGGCGACCGTCCTCTCGCATCCCGACCTCTACCGCTTCACCGGCGGCGAGCCACCGACCGCCGCGGACCTGCTGCGCCGCTACACGGCGCAGGTGCGCGGCGGCCCCGCGGACGGGAGCGAGGAGTGGCTCAACCGGATCGTGCTCGTAGGGCCCGGCGTGGAACCTGCCGGGTACGTCCAGGCCACGATCACGGACGACGGCGCGACCGCCGAGATCGCCTGGGTGATCGGGTGGGCCTGGCAGGGGCGCGGGTACGCCCGACGGGCGGCGGAGCTCCTCCGGGACGAGCTGGTGCTGCGGGGAGTGCGCACCCTGATCGCCCACGTCCACCCCGACCACCGTGCCTCGGCGCGTATCGCCGAGCGCCTCGGCCTGGTCCGCACCGACGTCGCCGTCGACGGCGAGATCCGCTGGGCCGGCGCCGTGGGCGGGAGAGCCTGAGAACTCCTCGCGCCGGGTTGTCGAATCGAGAGGTGCTCGTCCGTCATGCTCATGAGGTCGCGACCGCGGCCCGGCCGGCGGACCGCGCCTGCCGCAAGCAGAGAAGGTGGGAACGATGAGCAAGTTCGTGGTGCTACTGATGGCCGACGGCGACGAGAAGGCGTGGGACGAGCAGTCCCCCGAGGAGCAGGCGGCGCTGATGGAGAAGTTCGGGGCGTTCGGCGCCGCGTGCGAGGCGCGCGAGGGGGTGACGATCCTGGCGGGGGAGGCGCTCGCCGACCGCGACGCCGCCAGCACCGTGCGCACCCGTGGCGGGCGGCTCTCGCACACCGACGGCCCCTACGCCGAGGCCGTCGAGCAGCTCGGCGGCTTCTACCTCATCGAGGCACCCGACCGGGAGACCGTCGTCGACCTCCTCGCCGTCCTCCCGGCCTACGACATGCAGATCAACCCGGTGGTGGAGATGTGACCGTTCGGCTCCCCGGGAGTCGCCCGGTGGTCGACGTCGCGTGACGGCAGCGGAGCTCGAGCGCGTGGTGCGCGAGGAGTGGGGCCGTCTGGTGGCCCTGCTCCTCGCGCGCTACCGGCGTCTCGACCTCGTCGAGGACGCGCTCGGCGACGCCGTCGAGGCCGCCGCGCGCACCTGGCCCGCCGGTGGTGTCCCGGACAACCCCGCCGGCTGGCTCCATCGCGCCGCCGGTCGCCGCATGGTCGACCAGCTGCGGGCCGAGGCGATGCGACAGCGACGGGCGCCGCTCCTCGTGACGGAGGCCGAACGAGGTGCCGAGACAGGAGGCGTGATGGCCGACCCGGGCGACCTCCTCGAGGACGACCTGCTGCGGCTCGTCCTCATGTGCACCCACCCGGCGCTGCGGCCCGAGGCGGCGGCCGCGCTCGCCCTGCGCCTCGTCCTCGGCGTGACCACGCACGACGTCGCGCGGCTCTTCCTCGTGCCCGAGCCCACGATGGCGGCGCGCCTCACGCGCGCGAGGAAGACGATCGTGGCGGCCGGCATCCCGTTCGCGGTGCCCGCGGCGAGCGAGCTGCCCGAACGGATCGACACCGTCGCACGGACCGCCTACCTCGCCTTCACGGCCGGGTACGCCCCCGGCAGCGGGACGGACCTCCTCCGTGCCGACCTCGCGGGAGAGGCGGTCCGCCTCGCGAGGGTGGTCCGCGCGCTGTCTCCGGACGAGCCGGTGCTCACCGCGCTGCTCGCGCTCGTGCTCCTGCAGCACTCGCGCCGCGACGCACGGGTCGGCGGGCGCGGCGAGCTCGTCCTCCTCGCCGACCAGGACCGCGCGCTGTGGCGCCGTGACGAGATCGACGAGGGGCTCGCGCTGATCGGCGAGCTCGCCGGGCCCACGCCGATGACCCCGGCCGCGGCCGGGTACCTCCTGCAGGCGCGGATCGCCGCCGAGCACGCGACCTCGGCGACGCCGGACGACGTCGACTGGCGGCGCATCGTCTCGCACTACGACCTGCTGCTGCGGGTCGCGCCGTCGCCCGCCGCCGAGCTGGCCCGCACGGTCGCGGTCGCGGAGGCGGACGGGCCCGGAACCGGGCTCGCCGCTCTCGACGCGGTGCGCATGCCCGGCAGCCATCGCCCCGCCGCGGTCCGGGCCGACCTCCTCGCCCGGCTCGGCCGGACGGGCGAGGCGCGGGCGGCCTACGCCGAGGCGATCGGACTGTGCCGTAACGAGGGCGAGCTGGCGCACCTGCGCGAGCGTCTCGACCGGCTCGACCCGGCCTGATCCGCAGCCTCAGTCGCTCGGGCGCCGCCTGTTGCGCTTGATCTCCGACCGCTCCCGCTTGGCCTGGAGCCGACGGCGCTGAGAGCCCCGCGTCGGACGGGTCGGCCGGCGCACGGTGGGCGGCATGACTGCGTCGCGCAGGACGGCGGCGAGGCGCAGGCGGGCCGCGGTGCGGTTCCGGTACTGCGACCGGTGCTCGGCCGCGGTGATCGTCAGGACCGTCCCGTCGGCCCGCGCGGCGAGGGCCCGCAGGACGCGCGGGCGCTGGGTGTCGGTGAGCGCCGTCGTCGTGGCGAGGTCCAGGCTCAGCTGGACGCGCGAGTCCGCGGTGTTGACCCCCTGTCCGCCGGGTCCCGACGCGTGCGAGAACTGCTCGACCAGCTCCGCTGCGGGCACGACCAGGCCACGCGGGGCGCCCGGGCCGGGAGGCACGCGCAGATCGTCCATGCCCTCAGCATGACGCACGGCGCTCGGGCCACGTCTGTGCCACCGGGACGGCGGCGCAGACACGCCGCGCGGACGACCGCCGAGAGTTCGCGTCATCGGTCACAGGTGTGGGACTGTTCCGTGCACCACATTATTCGGTCGCGCCCCCGGGCGGCCGAGACAGGACTGACGAAGGAGCGGACGACCGATGCTCGACAAGCTGCACGACCTCCTGCGCCTGCGCACCTCGCCGGGGATCTTCTTCGGGGCGGCCGCGGTCCTCATCGGCTTCGTCATCGTGACGATCGTGTTCACGGGGCCGCTCGACTCCGCCGTCGGGGCGGGTTCCGAGTGGTTGATGACGAACCTCGGCTGGTTCTACATCTTCGGCGTCACGGTCTTCCTCGCCTTCCTGCTGTTCATGGCGGTCGGCCGCTTCGGCCGGGTCAAGCTGGGCCCGGACGACGAGCCGCCCGAGCACTCCGGCGCGTCGTGGTTCGCCATGCTGTTCGCCGCCGGCATCGGCAGCATCCTCATGTTCTGGGGCGTCGCCGAGCCGGTCAGCCACTTCGGGGACCCGCCGCGCGGCCCGTCCGGCATCGAGGCCGAGAGCGTGGCAGCGGCCGCGGACGCCATGAACTTCACCTTCTACCACTTCACGCTGCACACCTGGACGATCTTCACCCTGCCCGCGCTGTGCTTCGCGTACTTCATCCACAAGCGCAACCTTCCGCCGCGCGTGAGCTCGATCTTCCAGCCGCTGCTCGGTGAGCGCATCCACGGACCGATCGGCAGGACCATCGACGTCGTGGCCATCGTCGGCACGGTCTTCGGCATCGCCGTCTCCGTGGGCCTGGGCACCCTCCAGATCAACGGCGGGCTCGCCGAGCTCTTCGGCATCGGCGAGAACGCCTTCTGGCAGCTCGTCATCATCACGGTGGTCTGCGGCGCGGCGCTCATCTCGGTGGCGCTCGGACTGGAGAAGGGCATCAAGGTCCTGTCGAACATCAACATCGTCATGGCCGTGGGTCTGCTGCTGTTCGTCCTGTTCGCCGGCTCCACGCTGTTCGTGCTCAAGGGCACCATCGAGTCGATCGGCACCTACCTCGTCAACCTCCCCGAGCTCGCGTTCTGGAACGACACGTTCGCGAACTCCGGCTGGCAGAACACGTGGACGGTCTTCTACTGGGCGTGGACGATCACCTGGTCGCCGTTCGTCGGCATCTTCATCGCCCGCATCTCCAAGGGACGCACCATCCGGCAGTTCGTCGCCGGTGTCCTCGCCGTGCCCGCCGGCTTCTCGGTGCTGTGGTTCGGGATCTTCGGCTACTCGGCCTTCGACATCGAGCTCAACGGCGACGGCGGGCTCGTCGACCGCGTGGTCGGCGACGAGGACATCCCGGGCGCGTTGTTCGCCTTCCTCGACCACTATCCGGCGGGCTTCCTCGTGTCGGTCATCGCCATCGTGGTCGTGGTGATCTTCTTCGTCACCTCGGTCGACTCGGCCGCGCTCGTCACCGACACCATGGCCAACGGCCACGAGGACTTCAACCCGCTGGGGCAGCGCATCTTCTGGGCGGTGGCGATCGGCGTCATCACCGCCACGCTCCTCGTCTTCTCGGGAACGGGTGGCCTGGAGGCGCTGGAGTCGACGATCATCCTCGTCGGCCTGCCGTTCTTCATCATCGCCTACTTCCAGATGTACGCCCTGCTCAGAGCCCTGCGCGAGGACGCCGGCGAGCTGCCGCCCATGCGCACCCGTCGGTGGAAGAAGGTCCTGCCGCCCGAGGAGCTCGAGCGGCGGCACGGCGAGGACGAGCACGACACGAGCGACGTCGTCGTCGCGCCCGAGGCCGTCGACGAGGTCCCCGAGATGCGCGACCCTTACGTGGACACGGGCACGCGCAAGCGGCGCCGCGAGCGCGGCAGGACCCTGCCCGCGCGCACCGGCAGCACCCCCAAGACCTACGGGAGGGCCAGCGACGTCGACGACCCGCGCTGACGCCACGCACGCCGGCCCTACGCGTGCGGCTCGGCGGGGAGGCCCGGCGGCGCAGCGCGGGGCCCGGGCCGGGAGTCGCGGACGAAGAACGAACCGACGATCCCGAGCGCGGCCACCGCACCCGCCACGGCGAACGCGACGTTCGCTCCGTGGACCGCGCCTGCCTGCCCGTGGACCTGGGGGTCGCGGGCGGCCCCGGCCATGACGGTGACGAGCACGGCGGTGCCCACCGACGCGGAGACCTGGCGCAGGGTGTTGTTCAGCGCCGTCCCGTGCGGGATGAGGCCGGGTGGCAGGACGTTCAGCGCCGCCGTCGTCACCGGCATCATCACCATCGCGGTGCCGAGCATCCGCACCGCGTTGACCGACGCGATGTAGGTGAAGGAGGTGTCGGTCGTCAGCCGGGCCAGCATGAGCGTGGTCGCCGTGAGCAGCACGAACCCGACGATGCTCAGCACCTGTGCGCCGAATCGGTCGAAGATGCGTCCGGTGATCGGAGAGACGATCCCCATGACGGCGGCACCCGGCAGGAGTGCGAGGCCGGACTCCATGGCGGAGTAGTCGCGCATCTCCTGCGTGTAGAGCGGGAGGATGAGCATCCCGCCCACCATCGCCATGAACACGCACATGCCGAGCGCGGTGTTGAGGGTGAACATCGGGTGGCGCAGGACGCGGAGCTCGAGGATCGGCTCCTCGATGGTCAGCTGCCGGTGGACGAACGCCACGAGCGTGACGGTCCCGACGACGAGGGGCACGATGACGTGGGCGCTCGTCCAGCCCGCGTCCCCAGCCGCGCCGAAGCCGAACAGCAGCCCGCCGAACGCGAGGGTCGACAGGACGACCGACGCCACGTCCAGGCGCGGGAACGAGCGTTCGGTGACGTTCTTCAGGATCGCGTACGCGACGATCATGTCGACCACCGCGATCGGCAGCATCATGACGAAGAGCGTCTGCCACGGCAGATGGTCGACGATCCACCCGGACAGGCTCGGTCCGATCGCCGGGGCGAACGCGATGACGAGCCCGAACGTGCCCATCGCGGAGCCCCGCTTCTCCAGCGGGAAGATCGCGAAGAGGATCGTCTGCGCCAACGGCATGATGATCCCGCCGCCGGCGGCCTGGACCACGCGCCCGACGAGTAGCACGGGGTACACGGGAGCCACGGCGCAGACGACGGTCCCCACGGTGAACAGGCCCATGGCGGCGAGGAACAGGGCGCGCGTGGAGAACCTCTGGATGAGGTACGCCGTGACCGGGATCATGATGCCGTTGACCAGCATGAAGATTGTCGTCACCCACTGGACCTCGCTGGCGGTGATCCCGAAGTCCGCCATGAACGCCGGCAGCGCGGTGTTGAGCAGCGTCTGGTTGAGGATGATGACGAACGCGCCCGAGATGAGCACCGTGAGGAGCACGTTGCGGTTGACCGGCGCGGGGGAGCGTCCGTCGTCGCGCGGGACCCGCTCCTCGGGGGAGTCGGGGCCGCGCGCGGAGCCGGTGTCGTCGCCGGTCAGGAGAGCACCTCCGGTGGCGCCGGCACCGGTGGCGCAGCCACGTCCTCCTGCTCGAGCTCGGCGAAGGCCGCGTCGATCTGCTGCTCCAGGGGGTGGCTCGGGTCGACCGTCCACCGACGGATCGAGACGCGCAGGATGCCCACGGCGACGGCCGCGAGCAGGGCGGGCCGCAGGTCGTCGGGCTCGGCGTCGAGCCGCTCGGCGAGCACCTCTGCGAGCCCCTGCTCGAGGCTCACGTACTGCGCCAGCTGGCGCGTGAGCAGCGGGAGGTGCTGGTGGACCAGCCGCTGGCGGGCCTGCAGGCGCTCTCGGTCGAGCCGGACCTCGCCGAGGCGGTAGCAGCGGACGATGCCGGCCCGCAGCGCGCGCACCGGCGGTTCCTCGGGCGGGCGCGCGAGGATCGACCGGCGGAACGCGCTCGTCGCCTCCGACGTCTCGGGGACGAGGGCGTCCTCCTTGCAGGAGAAGTAGTTGAAGAACGTGCGCGGGGAGACACCGGCGGCGTCGGCGATCGCGTCGACGGTCAGCGACTCCATGCCGTGCGCGAGCGCCAGATCCAGGGCGGCGTCCCTGATGGCCCGATGCGTCTCCTGCTTCCGCTGCTCGCGCCGTCCCAGCGGGGCGGGTGCCGTGGTCGCGTCGTCCATCGGAGCGACCGTAGGGCGAAACGTGCAGCGTCTGCAAGTTTTCCTCGGCGGCCGACGGGCGGGCCCGCCCGTACGGCAGCGGCCGGTCGTTCAGCGCACCTCGAACCGTTCGGGCAGGTCGCCGGCCTCGTCGGCCCGGACGGCCCGGACGTCGACGGAGTCGACGCGGGCAGCGCGCGGACCGGTGCGGCACCACTCGAGAAGAGCATCGACGCGCGTACGCGTGCCGGACACGAGCGCCTCGACGCGCCCGTCGTCGGTGTTGCGCACCCAGCCGGAGACGGACCGCTCCCGCGCCGCCGCCCGGCAGGCCGCGCGGAATCCCACGCCCTGCACGCGTCCGCTCACGACCACCCGGACCGTCGTCATCGATGTCCCTCCCGCTCGTCGCGCCGAGACCCCGGGCGGGGACGGCCTCGCGGCCGTGCCCGCCCGGGGGTCCGACCGGTACGCGGACCTCACGGCTACTCGAGGTTCTCCTGCGCGTAGACCGTCATGGCGTCCCGGACGTAGGCCGCGTAGGAGCGGCCCCCGCTCGAGTATGTCTGTCCGAACCTGGGGTCGTCGACGTACATCTGGCCGAGCTGGGCGAACGCCTCGCGGCCGGGCGGCGTGCCGCCCCAGCCGGCTCCCACCCACTCGTGCTGGCGCCGCGCGAGGTCCTGGACCTCGGCGCTGCGGACGTCGAGCCCGCGGGCCGAGGCGTCGCCGAAGCCCTCGGCGACCGCCTGGATCTCGCCCTGGAACGCCTTCTTCTCGTCCTCGCCGAGCGAGCGCCACCAGGCGTCGGAGTCGGCATACGCCCGCCGACCCCATCGCTCCTCGACCTCGCCCCGGTACCGCGTGTGGTCGAACCCGTCGAACATGTCGCGTGCCACGAGCTCGCCTCCCTTCTCGATCATGGTGATGGTGGACCGCACCGACCTCGCGACGGCCCCGAGCCTCGTCCGCTCACGCTCGAGCCGTTCGGCATGGCGGCGGAGCGACTCCGCCACCGGCACGTCCTCCTCGAGGACATCCCGGATGTCGCCCAGTCCGAGACCGAGCTCGCGGAGCACGAGGATCCGCTGCAGGCGCAGCAGCCCGTCGGCGTCGTAGTGACGCGTCCCGCCGGGACCGGTCCGGGACGGCCGGAGCAGCCCGCGCGCCTGGTAGTGCCGCAGGGTCCGGCTCGTCGCGCCGGTGAGCCGGACGACCTCCTGCATCGACCATTCCTGGCGTGGCATGTCGCTCCCTCCGTCCGTGCGTCGCGATCGGTGCACACCTCACTGTGGTCGTTGACGTGGCGTCAACTGCAAGCGCATTCGTCCTCGAGGGGGCGTGACGTGGACAGCGGCCGTCCGGAGTTCATCCGGGTCACCCGTCGACCTCACCTCCGGTTCACCCGCGCGTGACACGGTCCGACCGGCCCGTCGGTGGGCCTGTCCGCGCCTGCCCCCCTGGTGCGGGACGTACTGATCAGGAGTGATGTCGACGATGCGTAGATCACGTCTGCCGGGCTGCGTGGCCTCGGCCGCAGCCCTCGCGGTGGTGGCGGCCACGGTGCCCGCCGTGGCCAGCCCCGACGACGGAGGGGCGATCCCCCTGCCGTCCGCGCCCGGCGCCGCCACGCCGAGCTACGCACCGGTGGAGCCCGACCCCGACCAGGTGGAGGCCGCCGAGCCGACGCTGGGCCTCGACGAGGGCGAGCGGCTCAGCGGGATGCGCACGGTGGTCAGCACGCCCAGCGTCGCGGGCGCGAACCCGACCGCGATCGAGGTCGACGGCACCGCCGACGCCTCCGCCCGGGTCACCCTCGGGGCCGAGGCGCTCGCCGAGACCGACGCGGCCTTCGTCCTCGACGTCACCGCTGCGGTCGAGATCGCCTACAGCAACTACCTCATGGTCAACGGCGAGCGGGTCGGCATCCTCGAGCAGATCGCCAACGTCGACGACCACCCGATCGACGTCCCCGCCGACCTCCTCACGCTCGGGCACAACGAGGTCGTGTTCCACACCGGGACGCGCGCCTCGACCTGCGGCATCAACCACGACGACGTCGTCATCGGCAACTTCCGCCTCCAGATCCCCGGCGGCGAGCAGTTCACCAACCCTGACAACCCCACGACCGGCCCCGCCCCGGGCGCGGACGGCCTGTACAACATCGGCGACGGCAACTGCGGGTCGAGCAACAAGCCCCGCTTCCTCACCACCGAGTTCACGGTCGACGCCGAGCCGAACGAGTACTCGGGGCTCCTCCTCGAGCTCGACACGACCGTGCTGGAGGACGGCGAGCACTCGATCGCGGCCGTGACCGAGGCGGGTGCGCGCACCGAGCGCACCGTCGTCGTCGACAACACCGGACCGGCGCTCGTCTCGTCCTCGATCGCCGACGGCGACCACCTCCTCGGGGAGGTCGCCCTCACCGCGGAGGTCTCCGACGACGCCGGCGTCGACGCCGGCCCCACCCTCACGCTCGACGGCACCCCTGTCGCCCAGGGCACGACGATCTCCTCCGACACGCTCGCCGCCGGCGAGCACGAGCTCGTCGTCGAGTCCACCGACTCGCTCGGCAACACCTCGCGCCACGTCGTCACCTTCACCTCCGCCCCGAACACGCCGGGGATCACGGACCTCGACCCGGCCGACGGCGAGACGGCGCTCGGCCTCGACGCCCCGCTCACGGCGACCGTGACCGACCCGCACGGCGACGACGTCGACGCCACGTTCTACGTGGCCGAGCCCTCGCTGCCCACGGCAGCCGCCCAGGGCACCACGGACGAGCTGCCGCTCGGCCAGCTCGACCTCACCGGTCAGCAGGAGGCCGACGCCACGCTCCTCGCCCCCGGTGACGGCGAGGTGCTGCGCAGCCCGGCGGCCGAGGGCGTGACCTTCCAGCGCTTCGACGTCCCCGTCGAGTCGGACGGCGAGCAGGTCGTGTCCTGGTCCGGCGAGGTCGACCCGGCGCGCGGCGTGCGCCTGTACGTCTGGGACGCCGCCGACCTTGGATGGGACCTCCTGCAGGACGCCCGTGGCACGGCCGACGGCGCGACCGAGCTCGGCGGCGTCGCCGAGGCCGCCCACGTGGACGACGGCGTCGTGCACCTCCTCGTCGAGGGCTACGACCCGTTCGCGGACGACATCGAGGACCCCATCGCCGATGAGTTCCGCGACCCGGACACCTACGACTTCGCGATCGCCCACAACACCGACACCCAGTACCTGTCCGAGGGGGCGGTGGACCAGGAGGGTGCGGCGGCCGACCGCTTCCGGGACGCGTACCTCGACACCACGCGGTGGATCGCGGACAACGCCGAGGAGCGCAGCATCGCCTACGCCCTGCACACCGGTGACCTGGTCAACGACGACACCGTCGTGACCGAGGACCCCGAGTGGCTCGCACACGCGCGGGCCCAGTACGACGTCGCCGACGAGGCGCAGTCGATCCTCGACGACGCCGGCATCCCCAACGGGGTCCTGCCCGGCAACCACGACAACCGGTACGGAAACGACAACAGCCTGTACAACGAGTACTTCGGGCCCGAGCGGTACGAGGCCCTGTCCGAGGGCTGGGAGAACGCGGAGTACGGCGGCCCGTGGCGCGAGGGCGACAACCAGAACCACTACGACCTGTTCACGGCCGGCGGCCTGGACTTCGTCGTCGTGCACCTCGGGTACCTCGCGACCGCGGAGGAGCTGGCCTGGGCGAACGAGATCCTCGCGCAGTACCCGGACCGCAACGCGATCCTCGCCTCGCACGAGTACATCAACGCCTCGACCGCTCCCGATGCCCGTGGCTCGACGCACACCGCGTTCTGGGGCGAGAACCTCTGGAACGACGTCGTCACGCAGAACCCGAACATCTTCCTCGTGCTCTCGGGGCACGTCCACGGCGTGGGCACCAACGTGCGGCACGACGTCGCCGAGCCCGGCCACCACGTGGTCGAGCTGCTCGCCGACTACCAGGAGTACCTCGTCGACGGCGAGAAGACCGCGGGCTTCTTCCGACTGCTGCAGCTCGACGTCGACAGGTCCGAGATGACCGTGGACACGTACTCCCCGCGCCTCGACAACTTCGGCGCGCACGAGTTCGACTCGGCCACCAACCGTGACTACGACGGCACCGAGGACGACTTCACGGTGCCGGTGGACCTCACCTCGCGCACCACGTCGATCGCGACCGACTCGGTCCTCGTCACCGCCTACTCCGAGACCGAGATCGGGACCGACACGGTGGCCTCGGGCGAGACGGCGTCGGTGGAGTGGTCGGGTCTGGAGCCGGGCACGACGTACGGCTGGTACGTGGTGGCGGAGAACGCGACCGGTGGTCGTGGGGTCTCGCCGCTGGCGACGTTCACCACCGTGGGCGACGCCGAGGAGCCTGGCGAGCCCGAGGAGCCGGGTGAGCCCGGTGAGCCGACCGATCCGGCACCGGGAATCGGGTTCTTCCTCAACAACGAGTGGGACACGATCGCGGACACGGTGTTCGAGTTCGGCCGCGTCAGCGATGAGGTGTTCGCGGGGGACTGGGACGGCGACGGCACCGACACCCTCGCGCTGCGGCGGGGGAACGCGATCCACGTGACCAACGACCCCGCCGCGGCGACCGCGGAGCCGGCGTTCACGTACGGGCGTGCGGGTGATGTGCTGCTGGCGGGGGACTTCGACGGCGACGGCACGGACTCCTTCGCCGTGCGGCGGGGGAACGAGTACCTCGTGCTCAACACCCTCGTGTCCGGGGACGCGGACGTCGAGGTGGCCTACGGGCGAGCTGATGACGAGGTGCTGGTCGGTGACTGGGACGGGGACGGCCTGGACACCTTCACCGTGCGGCGGGGCAATGAGTTCTTCGTGGCCAACGAGGTCCGGGACGGGTGGGCCGACCAGGTCATCTCCTACGGCCGTGCGGGTGACACGGTGCTGGTCGGTGACTGGGACGGTGACTCGGTGGACTCGTTCGCGGTGCGTCGTGGGAACGCGTACTTCGTGAAGAACCAGATCGCCAGCGGGAACGCGGACATCGAGCTGACCTACGGTCGCGCCGGTGACCAGGTGCTCGTGGGTGACTGGGACGGCAACGGCACCGACACCCTCGGAGTCCGCCGCTGACCACCTCTCACGAGTGAGGGGAGTTTTCCACGAGTGAGCGGACGTCCTTCTCGCGAGTGAGCATGTCTGGCGAGTGAGTGGATTTCCTCCTCACGAGTGATCGACGTTCGTCGACAGCAGTGGGCGCCGCCCGGACCACCGTCCGGGCGGCGCTCGCGTGTCGGGCGAGAGACAGACCGGCTCGCGCTCACTCGCCGGACCGAGGTCCGCTCACTCGCCGACCGCATCATGCCGCCGCGGCGCGAAAAATCCCCTCACTCGTCAGAATGGGGGGCCGACCGCTAGGAGCTGTGTTGAACGACAGGACCGCGCCGGGTCCCACCGCCTGGCTCGTCGCCACCCTGGCCCTGCTCTCGGCGGTCTCCCCGCTCGCGACGGACATGTACCTGCCGGCGTTCCCGCAGATGCAGGGCGACCTCGAGACGACGGCGGCATCGGTCCAGCTCACGCTCACCACGTTCATGGTGGGGCTCGCGCTCGGCCAGCTCCTCATCGGCCCGCTCTCGGACGCGCTGGGCCGCCGGGGCCCGCTCCTGGTCGGCACGCTCGTGTGCCTGGCCGCGAGCATCGCGTGCGCCCTCGCGCCGAACGTCGCGGTGCTCGTCGCCATGCGGTTCGTCCAGGGCATGAGCGGCGCGGCGGGGATCGTTCTGGCCCGCGCCGTCATCACGGACCTGACCCGCGGGCCGCGGACCGCCCGGCTCATGAGCCTGATGATGGTGCTCGGCGGCCTCATGCCGGCCCTCGCACCGAGCATCGGCGGCGGCATCCTCGAGGTCGGGGACTGGCGCACGATCTTCTGGGTCGTCTGTGCGCTCGTCGCCGTCATGGTGGTGCTCGTCGTGGCGGTCGTGCCCGAGTCGCTCCCGGTCGAGCGCCGCGAGCCCGGCGGTCTGCGCCGCCTCGTGGCGGGGGCCGGTGAGGTCCTGCGCAACCGCACCTACCTGTTCGCCACGGGCGTCTTCACCCTCGGCTTCTCCGCCTTCTTCGGCTACATCTCCGCCTCGCCGTTCGTCCTGCAGAACATCCTCGGCCTCGACGAGCTGCAGTTCGCCGTCGTCTTCGGGGTCAACTCCCTGGGGATCATGGCCACCGGCGCGCTGGCGATCCGGCTCGCGGGGCGCGTACCGATCCTGCCGGTGGTCGGCGTCGGCCTGGCCCTGCTCGCCACCGGCGCCGTCGCGCTGCTCGTCCTCGCGCTCATGGGCCCGACCCTGGTCCCCACCCTCGTCGCGATGTTCGTCACCGCCGCCTCGATCGGCCTGTTCATGGGCAACTCCTCCGCGCTCGTGATGCAGGCCCTGAAGTCCTCCGCCGGCACCGGATCGGCCATCCTCGGCGCCGCACAGTTCCTGCTCGCGGGGCTGATCTCGCCGATCGTCGGCATCAACGGCGAGAACGACGCCGTCCCCATGGGAGCCGTCCTCGTCGTCGGTTCGGCCCTGGCCTGGCTCTCGTACCTCGCGCTGCGCCGCGAGACGGCCAGGAACGATGCCCCGACGGCGGGCTGACCCCGCTCGAGCGGGTCCGCGCGCGGTTGCCTCTTGCGCTCCGGCGTCGAGCCGCCCCAGCCGGTACGTGGCTGCCGGCGCGTTGCCGCGACGCACTCACCCGAGGAGGCCGGCCACGTCGTCCAGGGAGGTGATCCGCCAACGGGCTCCGCCGTCGTCGAGGTCGAGGCCGGGCGTGACGAGGACGGCGCTGTCGATCCCCGCGGCCGAGGCCGCCTCCGCGTCGATCGGCCGGTCGCCGACCGCGAGGCAGGTGTCCGCCTCGAGCCGGTGCCGGCCCAGCATCTCGCGGTACATCGCGGGATCCGGCTTGCGCGGGTGGCCGTCGGGCGCGCACAGCATGTCGTCGACCTCGAGCCCGAGGCTGGTGAGCAGGCCGGTCGCGCTCGCCCGGTCCCGGTGGGTGACGACGAGGTTGAGGCCGCCGAGCGCGCGGGCCGCCGCCATGGCCTCGCGGGCTCCCGTCATCACCGGCGGGGGAGTGCGGACCCAACCCGCCTTGAGGTCGGTCTGGGCGGCCTCGAGGTCGGCGGCAGGGATGCCGAAGCGGTCGGAGAGAGCCTCGACGGCGGCGCCGGTCGACCTGCGGGTCAGCGCCGCGACCTCGCGCTCGGTGATCTCGCCGCCGCGGTCGCGCACCACCCGTGCCAGCGCGGCGTCGACCGCCGGGTAGGTGTCGACGAGCGTGCCGCCCATGTCCCAGACGAGGTGTCGCCGCATCCGGCAAGTGTGCATGCCGAGCGGTCCGCGCGCACAGCCGGGCCCTGGGCAGGCACGGGCACCGGTGGTTGGATGTCGCCATGAGCGCACCCAAGGACGAGAGCCGCGTGGTGACGGCGAGCGCGGAGGTGGTGGCCCCGGCGTCGGAGATCTTCGAGCTCATCGCCGTCCCCGCCAACCAGCCCAGGTGGGACGGCAACGAGAACCTCGTCGCCTCGCACCGCAGCGAGCCTCTGACCGAGGTGGGAGACGTGTTCGAGATGCTCAACACGAGCGGCAGGACTCGCGCCAACACGGTCTCCGAGTTCGAGCAGGACCGCCTCGTCGCCTGGATGCCCGGCGGCGTGGGGGAGGAGCCCGCGGGGCACGTCTGGCGCTGGGAGCTCGAGGAGATCGGCGAGGGGCGCACCCTCGTGACCCACACCTACGACTGGACGCAGCTGCACGACGAGAGTCGCCACGAGCGAGCCCGCTCGACGACGAGCGACAACCTCCTCGCCTCGATCGAGCGGCTCAAGGCACTCGCCGAGAGCTGAGCCGGCACGTCCGGGCGGGCGCGGTCCCGCTGCTCCTGACCGGAAGCCTCGCGGCCCGGTCAGAAGACCGGCTTGCCGCCCGTGACGCCGAGCACCGTGGCGGACACGTAGCTCGCCTCCTCGGGCGAGGCGAGGAAGACGAAGGCGCCCGCCAGCTCGGCCGGCTGACCGGCCCGTCCGAGCGGGGTGTCCCCGCCGAAGCCGGGCATCGAGTCCCCGCCCTTGGTGGCGGGCTGCAGCGGCGTCCAGATCGGGCCGGGGGCGACGGCGTTGACCCGGATCCCGCGCTCGCCGAGCTCCTGGGCCAGGTTGACCGTGATGTTGTTGATGGCCGCCTTCGTCGACGCGTAGTCGATAAGGCTCACCGACGGGTCGTAGGCCTGGATCGAGGCGCAGTTGATGATGGAGGACCCCGCCCGCAGGTGCGGCAGCGCCTCCTGCGTGACCCAGAACAGCGCGTAGAGGTTGACCTTGACGATGGAGTCCATCTGCTCGGTGGTGACGTCCTCGATCCCGTTCTCACGCCGGGCCCACTGGGCGCCGGCGTTGTTGACGAGCACGTCCAGGCCGCCGAGGCCGGCGACGGCGTCGCGCACCATCGCGCGCGCGGTCTGCTCCTCGCGGAGGTCCCCGGGGAGGAGGACGGCCCTGCGGCCGGCCCGTTCCACCCACGCGGCGGTGTCCTCGGCGTCGGTCTGCTCCTCGGGCAGGTAGGAGATCGCGACGTCGGCGCCCTCCCGCGCGTAGGCGATCGCCACGGCACGCCCGATGCCCGAGTCCCCTCCGGTCACCAGCGTCCGGAGCCCCTCGAGGCGCCCGTGGCCGCGCCAGGTCTCCTCGCCGTGGTCGGGTCGCGGGTCCATGGCTCCCGTGAGGCCGGGCGGCGCCTGCTCCTGCGCGGGGAACCCGCCCTGCTCGCCCGCCAGGCGGACCGCATTCTCGCTCACCTGCTGCAGATCGGCGTCGCTCATGACACCAGCGTGACAGGGGACGCGTCGTTCGGCGACCCGGGGGACTCCGGCGGCGCCTCACGACGCAGTGCCGGGTGCCGTCGGACCGGGCCGGCGGCGGGCAGTGGCCGACCGCCGGCCGGGTTCGTCAGCCGGCCGGGTTCGTCAGCTGGCCGGGGCGAGCGTGGCGCGCGCGGCGGGTGTGAGGTCCGGCGAGACCTGCTCGAGGATCGCGCGGTCGACCATCTGGTCCGCCGCCTCCTCGTCGATCTCGAGACCGATCGCGAGCTCGCTGACCAGCGGGAGGAGTGCGTCCCGCATGAGCGTGCGCTCGCCGAAGGAGATCCCGGGCTCCTCCTCGCGGCGACGCAGGTCCCGCACGACCTCGGCCACCTTGAGCAGGTCGCCCGTGGCGACCCGGTCCTGCGCCGACTTCATCCGACGCGACCAGACCTTCTCGAACGGGAGGGACTCGGCCACGAGGACCTCGAAGATCGTCCCGATCCGGTCCAGATCCATCACGTCACGGACGCCGACCTCGTCGAGCATGTCGACCGGGACCGCCACTGTGAGGTCCTGACCGAGGACCTGGAGACGCGCGTAGGACACCTTGGCGCCCTTGACCGTGCGCGTGAAGACCGTGTCGACGGTGCTGGGTCCGTGGTGGGGGTGGACGACGGTCTGACCGGGAACGACGGGCATGAATCTCCTCTGCTCGGGACGACCGATCCGGCCGCCCGCTCGCGCGGCGGTCGTCCCGACGGCGGCACAGGCACTCGGCGCACGTGAGGACATGGGCACGAAAGCCTCGACGAGGCGTCCGAAACCCACGGACCTGGAGACTGATTATCGCACGGATCCGCGGAAAATGCCAGTGTGATGTCGTCCGCTACCCGGTGACGAGGTGCGCGCGCCGGGCACTGGCAGGCTGGGGGCATGGCGGACGCGAAGATGTACATCGTCAACCACGAGTGGGCGGGCGCCGGTCCGGAGCCGTGGGACGAGGCCTCGATCGTCACCCTGAGGGCCGACCTCGCCCCGTCCTCGCGTGACGATGCGGTGTGGTCGGCGATCCGTGACTGGTGGTCCGGCTCGCTGGAGCGCGCCGAGGGCGACTCGCCGGTCGCCTACGAGGGCGGGTGCGTGGTGCCCCGCCCGGTGCGCGACGGGAACGTCGTCACCGTGCACCTGCGCTCGCGCGGGGAGGCGGCGTTCGACGAGATCGCCAGGTTCGCCGCGTGGGTGCACAGGCTCGCGACCGTGGCCGACGCTGAGGTGGGCATCACCTGGACCGAGCTCCCGCACACGAACGCCGGCGGTGAGGAGGCGGCTCTCGCCGTGCTCCACGGGCCCGCCGGTCCGACGGTCTGACCGTGGCGCGGCGCTCCGCCGCCGGGGGCCGGCGTCCGGGCCGGTGCTCGGCCCTCGTGGGTAGGCATGCTCGAACAGCTGGTCGACCGGGTCGGACCGCCTCTCGGCGGGCCGTCCGGCGGGTGCGCATTTGTGTAGAACTCCGGCCGTAACGCCTGTCTTCGTTGTCTCGATCGTCGGGCGCGTGTCTCAAACGGCGCTGCATGTACTTACAGTGTGTGGCATGGCTAGACAGCGCACGTACGACGACACCCTGCGGGACCGCCTGATCGACGAGGCGGCCCAGGTCATCGCCGACCACGGGGTCCAGGCACTGTCCGTGCGCGACGTCGCGATGCGTGCCGGGACGACGACCAATGCCATCTACACGTTCTTCGGGAGCCGCGGCTCCCTGGTGGCCGAGGTCGTGGCCAAGGCCGACGAGTCCTTCGTCCAGGCCCACCGCGAGGCTGCCGGCGAGGGCGCCGACCTGCTCGACCTGTACCGGATCGGCAAGGCCTACGTCACGTGGGCGGTCGAGTTCCCCACGATGTACGTCATCCTCACCGACCGGGCGGGGGCCCGGCTCGACCCGCCGCCGTGGGCGCCGCACATCGAGCACGGCTCCTCGGATGAGGGCGCCCCCATCGTGCGCACCGTCGCCCGGCTCATGGCCGAGGGCGTACTCACGGCGGGCGACCCGGTGCTCGTCAGCACGTACCTGTGGGCCGGCGTGCACGGGTACGTCGAGATCCTGCGCATGCTCGACGGCCAGGAGCCCGCGGGCTACGACCTCGTCGAGTACCTGCACGCGCTCATCGCCCCGTGGGTCGCCCACGACGCCGACGGGCACCCGGTCGTCGATCTCGACGAGGTCGGCCGCGGGGTCTGACGACCTCCCGCGAACCCCGGGCGGACGAGGGCCTCAGGACAGCAGCAGCAGGCTGAGGGCCATCACCGCCATGCCGGCCAGGAGGCCGTAGATCGACCGGTGGTGGTGCCCGTACGCCTCGGCCGTGGGCAGCAGCTCGTCCAGCGAGATGAACACCATGACGCCGGCGACCGCGGCCAGCGCCAGCCCCGTGACCGTGGGCGTGAGGAACGGGGCGAGCAGGAGGTAGCCGAGCACGGCGCCCGCCGGCTCCGCGAGACCGGCGAGGAACGCCCACCGCAGTGCGGTGCGCCGCGAGCCGGTCGCACGTCGGATCGGCACGGCCACGGCGATGCCCTCGGGAACGTTGTGGATGGCGATCGCCACCGCCACTGGGATGCCGATCTCCGGATGCTCGAGCGCGGTGATGAACGTGGCGAATCCCTCGGGGAAGTTGTGCATGCCGATGGCCACGGCGGTCAGCATGCCCATGCGCAGCAGCGCGCGCGCCTCACGGTCGGCCGCGTCACGCTGGGTCGGCGGCACCTCGTGCGGGTTCGCCGGGCCCGGGACGAACCGGTCGATGAGGCCGATGACCGCGATGCCCCCGAAGAATCCGGCCGTCGTCGTCCAGGCCGCCTGCTCCGCACCGAGCACCTCGCCGATCTGCCTGCCCGCCTCGGGCAGGATCTCGACGAACGACACGTAGATCATCACGCCCGCGGAGAAGCCCAGCGCGGTCGACAGGAACCGGTCCGAGACGGGCCGGCGCGACATCGCGACCAGCGCGCCGAGCGTGGTCGAAAGTCCGGCGCCGAGCGTCAGCAGGAAGGCGAGCACCGCACCCTCGGGCACCGTCCACCTCCTTCGGGTCCGTTGCGGCGCCAGTCGTGCCTTCGTCGTGCGGGCGGGCCCCGCCCCGGGGGCGCTCCGGACAGGGTAGGCGCGTGACGAGGCGTGCGACGCCACGGGCGCGCCGCACGCCCCCCCGGCTACGCTCGGGCCTGCACGCCCGGCCGACGAGGAGCAGCGCACATGACCCACGACAACCCGTACGCGCGCCACGACGGCCCCGGCGGGCCGGACCGACCCGGGGCGGCGGGCGGTGGCGGTCCGAGCTCGGACGAGCGGACGTTCGCGATCATCGCGCACCTGTCCGCGCTGGCGGCGATCCTGCTCTCCGTCGGGTGGCTGACCTTCGTCGGTCCGCTCATCGTGTGGTTGGTCCTGCGCGAGCGCGGCCCGCTCGTGCGGGCGGCGTCGGCAGGTGCCTTCAACTTCGCGATCGGCATCACGATCCTCGGCATCATCGCCTGGATCTGCTTCTTCACGATCCTGCTGATCCCCGTGGCGATCGTGCTGTGGATCGTCGCCTTCATCGCGCAGATCTGGTGCTCGATCCGCGGGGCGCTCGCGGCGTCGCGCGGCGAGTACTTCTCCTACCCGTTCCAGGTGCGCATCCTCGGCTGACCCGGTCGGCCACCCCGCAGGGCACGTTCTCGCAAGTCAGCGCGGTTACGAGAAGATAACGAAAGAAACTCAGATGTCCCCGGGATGCGCGCGGGCCGGAGCGGACATGGTTACAGTGCGCCTCAACCGCGGAGAACAACGACCCGTTCGCGCGGACAGACGGCTGGTCAGGCCACCCCCGTGGCGGTGACCACCATCCCGAGGAGGAACATTGAAGATCCGGCGCTTCACCGGGCTCGTCGCGGCTTCCGCCGCCACCGCCCTGGTCCTGGCCGCGTGCGGAGGGTCGTCCGACGAGGACGACAACGGCGGCGACGACGACACCACCCAGACCGACGGAGCGGGCGGCGACGACCCTGACGCCCCCGACGACGACCCGGACGCCGGCGGCGACGCCGCGGGCCTCAACGAGTCGACGCAGATCAGCCTCGGCTGGAACCAGCACTTCTACGAGTACAACGACAACACCTCGACCGGCAACGCCACGGCCAACGCCAACATCCTCTACCTGATGAACGACCGTTTCGCGTACTTCGACGAGAACCTCGAGTTCGTGCGCAACGAGGACTTCGGCACGATGGAGCTCGCCGAGGACGAGGTCACGGTGACCTGGACGATCGCCGACGGCGTGACCTGGTCCGACGGCACGCCCGTCAGCGCGGTCGACGTGCTCCTGCAGTGGGCCGCCACCTCCGGGCACCTCAACACGGTCGAGGAGGAGCTCGACGAGGAGGGTGAGGTCACCAACCAGGAGGAGGTCGACGCCGGCGTCTTCTTCAACGGCACCTCGCCGACGGTCGCCTACTTCCAGCCGACCCCGGAGATCTCGGACGACTACACCACGCTCACCGCGGAGCTGAGCGAGCCCTTCGCCGACTGGGAGTTCCAGCTCGCATCGGGCTTCATCCCCGCCCACGTCGTCGCCATGCGCGCGCTCGACATCGACGACCCGCAGGAGGCGCTCGACACCCTCGTCGAGGCCATCCAGACCAACGACGCCGAGGTGCTCGCCCCGGTCTCGACCTTCTGGAACGAGGGCTTCCAGTTCGACGGGACGCTGCCGGACGACGAGCTGCTCTACCTGTCCAACGGCCCGTACCTGCTCTCGGAGATCAGCGGCGAGGAGTACGTCGTCCTCACCGCCAACCCCGACTACACCGGTGCGAACCAGGCGGCCTTCGAGACCGTGACGGTGCGCTTCAACGGCGACCCGAACGCTCTCGTCGACGCCATGGAGAACCAGGAGATCGCGGTCGTCTCGCCCCAGCCCACCTCCGACCTGCTCACGCGCGTCGAGGGTCTCGGCGAGCCGTACACCTTCAGCCAGGAGGACACGGCGACCTATGAGCACGTGGACCTCGCCCAGAACAACGAGGGCCCGTTCGACCCGGCCACCTACGGGGGCGACGAGGAGACCGCGCGCAACGTCCGTGAGGCGTTCCTGCGCGTCATCCCGCGCCAGGACATCCTCGACCAGCTCGTCATCCCGCTCAACCCTGACGCCCAGATCCGCAACAGCCAGACGCAGGTCCCCGGCTCGCCGAACTACGACGCGATCGTCGAGGCCAACGGGATGACGTCCTACGACGAGCCGGACGTCGAGCTGGCGACCCAGCTCCTCGAGGAGGCCGGCGTCGAGACGCCGATCGAGGTGCGGTTCATGTACGACACCGCGAACACGCGGCGGTCGAACACGTTCCAGCTGCTCGCCTCGGCGTACGAGGAGTCCGGCCTGTTCACGCTCGTCGACGCGGGCTCGACCGACTGGGGCTCGCTCCTGTCCGACACCAACGTCTACGACGCGGCCCTGTTCGGCTGGCAGTCCACCTCGACGGGTGCGACGAACGCCCAGGCGAGCTTCTACACGGACGGCATCAACAACTTCTACGGGTACTCCAACCCCGAGGTCGACGCGCTGTGGGACCAGATCGCCGTCGCGGTCGACACCGACGAGCAGGCCGAGCTGCTCGGCCAGATGGAGGCCCACCTCGTCGAGGACGCCTTCGGCCTGGTGCTCTACCAGCACCCCGGCCTGACGGCGTGGAACAGCGACGTGGTCGAGGAGATCACGCCGATCACCATGTCCCCGACCATCTTCTGGAACTTCTGGGAGTGGACCCCGGGCGGCGCCGCTGCGGCGAGCTGACCTGAGCCGTCACGCCTGACGGGCCGACGAGAGGCGCCGGGACCCCGGTTCCGGCGCCTCTCGCGCGCCCGGAAGACACTCCGACGAACGCCGTTCTCCACCACAGCGCCGCGTGTAGGCTCCCAAGCCACATGCCCCAGCGAGAAGGTCTCACCACATGATCAGGTTCCTGGTTCGGCGGACAGCCACCGGGCTCGTCGTCCTGCTCGTCTCGAGCTTCCTCATGTTCGGCATGCTGTCGGTCTCGATCAACCCGCTGCAGGATCTCGAGGAGTCGACGGCGCCGAACAAGGCCCAGCTCATCGCCCAGCGCATCCAGGAGCTCGAGCTCGACCGGCCGTGGATCGCCCGCTTCTGGGACTGGCTGACGGGCTTGCTCACCGGTGATCTCGGCGTCGCGTGGCGCAGCGGCCGGGCGGTCGAGTCCGTCATGGGCGACGCGCTCATCGACACGCTCCAGCTGGTCACCGCGGCGACCTTCCTCGCCATCGTCCTCGGCGTCGCCATCGGTATCGCCTCGGCGCTGCGCCAGTACTCGACCTTCGACTACGTCATCACGCTCGCCTCGTTCGTGCTGTTCTCCCTCCCGTCGTTCTGGGTGGCGGTGCTGCTCAAGCAGGGCGGGGCGATCTGGTTCAACTCCTTCCTCGCCGAGCCCAACCTCAGCTACACGACGATCATCGTCGTCGGCCTGGTCACGGGCCTGTTCTGGTCCCTCGCCGTGGGCGGCGACGCGCTCCGGCGCCTCGTGGTCGCCGGCGTCGCGGCTGCCGCGTCGATCGCGATGTTCGCCTACCTCCAGGAGAGCGGGTGGTGGAGCGAGCCGCACATCTCGGGCGGCCTGTTCCTGCTCCTCTCGCTCGCCACGGCGATCGTCATCACCCTGCTGACCACGGGGCTGTCGAACCGTCGTGCGCTGCTCACCGGCGTCGCGGTCGTGGTGATCTTCCTGCTCCTCCACGGCTGGATCACCGAGGGCCTGTTCGTCGACCTCACCGACTCGATGACGTGGGGGATCATCGGCCTGTTCGTGCTCGGCGCGATCGCCCTCGGCATGGCGGTCGGTGCGGCGTTCCGGGGTCCCGACTGGGGGCAGTCGATGCGCGTCGGCGGCATGACCGGCGGCATCGTCATGGTCTTCCTCGTGCTCGACCGGTGCATGCAGGCCTGGCCCGCCTACTTCAACGCCAACGCGATCAGCGGCCGGCCCATCGCCACGATGGGCTCGGACACCCCGAACCTGGGCGGCAACTTCTGGATCCAGGCGATCGACATGTACACGCACCTGATCCTGCCGACCCTGGTGCTCATGCTCATCTCGTTCGCCCAGTACACGCGCTACTCGCGCGGATCGATGCTCGAGGTCCTCGGCCAGGACTACATGCGCACCGCCCGCGCCAAGGGCCTCAACGAGCGCACGGTGATCATGCGGCACGGATTCCGCAACACGCTCATCCCGCTCGCGACGATCGCGCCGGTCGATGTCATCACGCTCTTCGGCGGCGCCATCATCACCGAGCAGATCTTCGGGCGTCCCGGGATGGGCCGACTGTTCGTCGACTCCCTCAACGGTGCCGAGATGGACCCGCTCATGGCCTACATCGTGCTCACGGCGGCGCTGGCCGTGCTGGCGAACATCGTGGCCGACATGCTCTACGCCGCCCTCGACCCCCGGATCAGGCTCAGCTGATGACTACTCCCAACCCGTCCGAGGTCCCCGACGAGTCGCGGTCGAGCCGTGAGGAGAACGAGCTCGAGCTCCGCGACGTCGCCGGCCTCACGCAGGGCCAGATCGTCCGACGTCGGTTCTTCCGCCACGTCGGGGCCATGGCCTCGCTGGTCTACCTCGCGCTCGTCACCATCCTCGCCTTCACCTCCGTCGGATTCTTCGGGATCGACGGCTGGTGGAGGTGGGGGGCCAGGGACCGCAATCCGGAGGGCAACGTCAACGAGCTCGGTGCGCCGACCCTCGAGGTGCTGCCCGAGAGCGGCGGCCTCGTCTCGTTCGGCCCCCACCCCTTCGGTCAGAACGAGATCGCCCAGGACCTCTTCGCCCAGGTCATGTACGGCATCCAGACCTCGCTGCTCGTCATGGCCATCATCGGCGTGATCGCCGCGGTGATCGGCGTGCTCGTCGGCGCGCTGGCCGGCTTCTTCCGAGGCTGGCTCGACAACCTGCTCATGCGGATGACGGACCTGGTCATCACGGTGCCGACGGTCGTGCTCGGTGCGGTGCTGGGCACGCTGCTGGGCAACCCGCACACGATGGACAACATCTACGGCATCCCGCTGTTCGGGACCGTGCTCGGGTGGATGTCGTTCCCCGTGCTCTTCGCGATCGTCCTCGGCCTGGTCCTGTGGACCGGCATGGCCCGACTGGTGCGCGGCGACTTCCTCGCCCTGCGCGAGCGTGAGTTCGTCGACGCCGCCCGGGTGGCGGGCGCCTCGAACGCTCGCATCATCTTCAAGCACATCCTGCCCAACGCGATCGGCGTGGTCATCGTCAACGCCACCCTGCTCATGGCGTCCGCCGTGCTGCTCGAGACGGCGCTGGCGTACCTGGGCTTCGGCATCCTCCCGCCGGACTACTCGCTCGGCTGGATCATCTCCGAGTACCAGGGTGCGTTCGCCACCCGGCCGTGGGCCTTCTGGTGGCCGGGCTTCTTCATCATCACCATCGCCCTGTCGATCAACTTCATCGGCGACGGCCTGCGGGACGCGTTCGACCCGCGGCAGCGCAGGAAGCCGTCGGCCGGCGCGATGCGCCGCGCCGCGCAGAAGTCGCAGGCGCGGAAGGACGAGCAGGTCGGCGCCACGAGCGGCGGCGCCGCGGCCGGCGTCACCGCGACCGGTGGTACCGGGTCGGCCGGGACCGGGACGGGTGAGCAGGCATGATCGCCGCGCGGGCCGGATCAGCCGACGACCAGCGCCAGCACCACGAGCCCCGCGAGCGCGGCGAGCGGCGCCACGTTCCAGCTGCTCGTCACCGGGGGCACGGGCGCGTCCTGGCGCAGGTGGCCGTCGCGCCGCAGGGCGTCCCGACGTGCGGCGATGACCGAGGCGACGACCTCGGCGGTGCCGTCGCGCCGCTCGACGGGGGCGGCCCCCGCGTCCCGCACGGGCGTCTCGTCGCCGCCGGACCGGGCGTCGCCTGCCGGGTCGTCGCCGCGCCCGCGGCGCAGCCGACGTGCGGACGGCGACGGGGCGGGAACGGCCCACGAGCCGAATCGCCCGTCGTCGGTCACGACGGTCAGCGACCAGCGCGACTCGACGTCACGCAGGGCCGGCCAGGGCACGTGGACGTCGCGCAGGAGGTCACGCACGCCGACCCCGCCGTCGGAGACCTCCACCGCGGGACGCCACCACACGACGTACAGCACCAGAGCGGCGCATGCCGTCCACGCCAGCGGCGCCGGGCCGACGCCGTCGACGAGGATCATGACGGCCGCCAGGGCGCACACGACCCATCCGGCGACGGCGATCGGGCGGGCCGCGCGCGTACGGAAGACGAGGGTGGGTCGCATCCGTCGATCCTCCCACCCGGGCACGGCACCGCCACCGACCCGCTCGCCGGCACGACCCTGAGGATGAGCACGTGACTGAGACCATCGAGACCACGCCGTCCGCGAGCCGGTTCGCGGACCAGGACCCCATCCTGCGGGTCCGCGACCTGTCGATCGAGTTCCTCGTCGACGACGAGTGGTTCACGGCCGCGGACAGCCTCAGCTACGACGTCCACCCCGGTGAGGTCCTCGCCATCGTCGGCGAGTCCGGCTCCGGCAAGACCCAGTCCTCGATGTCGTTGGTGGGGCTGCTGCCGCCCAACGGCCGCACGACCGGCTCGGCGAAGCTCGGCGACACCGAGCTCGTGGGCCTGCGCGGACAGCGACTGCGCAACGTCCGGGGCGACGAGATCGCGGTGATCTTCCAGGAGCCGATGACCGCGCTCAACCCCGTCTACACGGTCGGCTTCCAGATCGTGGAGACGCTGCGCACGCACCAGTCCCTGCTGCCCGCCGCGGCGAAGAAGCGCGCCATCGAGCTGCTCACGCTCGTCGAGATCCCGGAGCCGGAGCGCCGCTTCGGCTCCTACCCGCACCAGCTCTCCGGCGGTCAGCGGCAGCGGGCGATGATCGCCCAGGCGCTCGCCTGCAACCCCCGGCTGCTCATCGCCGACGAGCCGACGACCGCCCTCGACGTCACCGTCCAGGCGGAGATCCTCAAGCTCATGCGGGACCTGCGCGAGCGGATCGACGCCGGCATCGTCCTCATCACCCACGACATGGGTGTCGTCGCCGACATGGCCGACACGATCCTCGTGATGAAGGACGGCGTGATCGTCGAGCGCGGCGTCGCCGACGAGATCTTCCACCGCCCGCAGCACCCCTACACCCGCCAGCTGCTGTCCTCGGTGCCCCACCTCGGCTCCCACTCGTCGGCGGACGAGTCGTTCGCCCCCGAGGACGAGGTGGGCGGGGCGGCGCGCTGGCCCGACCGACCTCAGGTACGCGACCGCGACGCCGCACCGACGCCGACCGGCGCGCGGGCGGGCGATGCCGAGATCACCCCGGTGATGAGGGCGGAGAACGTCGTCCTCGAGTACCCCAAGCGCGGCCGGCAGAAGGCGTTCGTCGCCGCGGAGGACATCAACCTCCACATCCAGCCGGGTGAGGTCGTCGGCCTGGTGGGGGAGTCCGGCTCCGGCAAGACGACGATCGGCCGCGCCATCGTCGGCCTGCTCCCGGTGAAGTCCGGGTCGCTGGTCGTCGACGGCATCGAGATGCGCGGCGCCGGCCGCGGAGACCTCAAGCCCCTGCGGAGCAGGGTCGGCATGGTCTTCCAGGACCCGGGCTCCTCGCTCAACCCGCGGCTGCCGATCGGCGAGTCGATCGGTGAGCCGCTGCTGCTGCACACGGACCTGTCCAAGACGCAGCGCAACGGACGGGTCGAGGACCTGCTCGACAAGGTCGAGCTCCCGCGCGTCATGCGCAACCGGTACCCCCACGAGCTCTCCGGCGGTCAGCGGCAGCGAGTCGGCATCGCCCGCGCGCTCGCGCTCGAGCCGACGATCCTCGTCGCCGACGAGCCGACCTCCGCGCTCGACGTCTCCGTGCAGGCGCGCGTGCTCGAGCTGTTCAGCGAGCTCCAGCGGGAGACGGGCTTCGCCTGCCTCTTCATCAGCCACGACCTGGCCGTCGTCGAGATGCTCTCCTCGCGCATCGCCGTCATGCACAAGGGTCACCTCGTCGAGACCGGCCACTCCGGCCAGGTCGTCAACGACCCGCAGCACCCGTACACCCAGCGGCTCATCGCCGCCGTCCCGGTGCCCGACCCGGACGCGCAGGCCAAGCGGCGCAAGACCCGCGACGCCGTCCTCGAGGCCTACGCGAGGTCCGGCGGCGAGGACGGGGAGCCGGCCGTGGACTCACCGGCCGACCGGGAGGAGGAGGTCCGCCGCTCGGAGGAGCGCGAGAGCGTGGCGGCCCTCGACCGGCTGGACAACGAGGGCCACGACCCGCAGGACCCCGGCACGTCGGAGCGCAAGAACTGACCGGTCACGGGGACCGACCCGGTCGGTGAGCGGGCCCGCGTCGGGGGGATCACCCCCGCGGGGCGGGACGGCGGTGCGCCCACGCGCGTAGGATCGCGGTTCGGGGCGCGTGACGTGACCTGCGAGCCGGCGCCCCTGCCGATCGGTATGCGCGTGCGCGTGGACGCCGGAGGTAGACACCGGACCCGAAGGAAGCCCTCTCATGCCCCAGCGCCAGGACCTGCGCAACGTCGCGATCGTCGCCCACGTCGACCATGGCAAGACCACGCTCGTCGACGCCATGCTCTGGCAGTCCGGAGCGTTCGGGGAGCACGACCACGTCGACGAGCGGGCCATGGACTCCGGCGACCTCGAGCGCGAGAAGGGCATCACGATCCTCGCGAAGAACACGACGGTCGCCTACCGGGGGCCGTCGGCCGCTGTCGCGGGCGCGCCCGAGGGCGTGACGATCAACGTCATCGACACCCCCGGTCACGCCGACTTCGGCGGCGAGGTCGAGCGCGGCCTGTCGATGGTCGACGGCGTGGTCCTCCTCGTCGACTCCTCCGAGGGCCCGCTCCCGCAGACCCGGTTCGTCCTGCGCAAGGCGCTCGCCGCCAAGCTGCCCGTCATCCTCGTGGTCAACAAGGTCGACCGCGGCGACGCCCGGATCGCCGAGGTCGTCGAGGAGGCCACCGACCTGCTGCTCGGGCTGGCCTCCGACCTCGCCGACGAGGTTCCCGACCTCGATCTCGACGCCGTTCTCGACGTCCCGGTCGTCTACGCCTCGGCGCGCGCCCGCCGCGCCTCGCTGGAGCGCCCGCAGGACGGCGAGATGCCGGACTCCGAGGACCTCGAGCCCCTGTTCGCCACCATCCTGTCGACGATCCCCGGCCCGCGCTACGAGGAGGGTGCGCCGCTCCAGGCGCACGTGACGAACCTCGACGCCTCGCCGTTCCTCGGCCGGCTCGCCCTCCTGCGCATCCACAACGGCTCGATCCGCAAGGGCCAGACCGTGGGGTGGGCGCGTCAGGACGGGACCGTGGCGAACGTGCGTATCTCGGAGCTGCTGCGCACCGAGGCGCTCTCCCGGGTCCCCACCGAGTCCGCGACCGCCGGCGACATCGTCGCCGTCGCCGGGTTCCCGGACATCACGATCGGCGAGTCGCTCGTCGACGCCGACGACCCGCGTCCGCTGCCGCTCATCACGGTCGACGACCCCGCGATCTCGATGACGATCGGTATCAACACGTCGCCGCTGGCCGGACGCGTCAAGGGCCACAAGCTCACCGCGCGCCTGGTCAAGGAGCGGCTCGACCGCGAGCTCGTCGGGAACGTCTCGCTCAAGGTCCTGCCCACCGAGCGCCCGGACGCCTGGGAGGTCCAGGGGCGCGGCGAGCTCGCGCTGGCCATCCTCGTGGAGCAGATGCGTCGCGAGGGCTTCGAGCTGACCGTCGGCAAGCCGCAGGTCGTCACCAAGGAGGTCGACGGCAAGCGGCACGAGCCGATGGACCGCATGACGATCGACGTGCCCGAGGAGTACCTCGGCGCCGTCACCCAGCTCCTCGCCGCGCGCAAGGGCCGGATGGACTCGATGGTCAACCACGGCACCGGCTGGGTGCGCATGGAGTTCCTCGTCCCCTCCCGCGGCCTCATCGGCTTCCGCACGCGCTTCATGACCGAGACCCGGGGCACCGGCATCGCCTTCTCCATCGCCGAGGGCCACGAGCCGTGGCACGGCCCCATCGAGCACCGCAGCACCGGCTCGCTGGTCGCCGACCGGCCGGGTGCCGTCACCCCCTTCGCGATGATCAACCTCCAGGAGCGCGGCTCGTTCTTCGTCGAGCCCACCGCGGAGGTCTACGAGGGCCAGATCGTCGGTGAGAACTCGCGCAACGAGGACATGGACGTCAACATCACCAAGGAGAAGAAGCTGACGAACATGCGGTCGGCGACGGCCGACTCGTTCGAGAGCCTCGTGCCGCCGCGCCGGCTCACCCTGGAGGAGTCCCTCGAGTTCGCCGCCGACGACGAGTGCGTCGAGGTCACCCCCGAGATCATCCGCATCCGCAAGGTCCTCCTCGGCAGCACGGAGCGCGCCCGGGCCGCCGCGCGGGCGAAGCGGCAGGGCGCCTGATGACGGGCGCCGAGGGGGCGGACCTCAGCGCCGGGGCGAGCACCCCCGGCGCCACGCCCGCCACCCCCGCGGCGCCCGCCCGCAGCCCGGGGGAGCGGCTGCTCGAGGCCGTCGTCACGGTGCTCCTCGCGGTACTCGTCGCCGTGGCCGGCACCGTCGTCCACCGCATGGAGCACGACGGGCTGCCGCTCGGCGTGCTGCTCGGGATAGCGCTCGCGCTGACCGCCGCCGTGCTCGTGCGGGCGGTCGCCGGCACCGTCGCCCTCATCGTCTACGGGGCGTGCGGCATCGGCGTCGTCCTGCTGATGACCTACTGGGGGCCGGGCGAGGACGTGCTCGTCACCTCCACACCGCGCGCGATGCTGTGGATCCTCACGATGCCGCTGGCCGCCGCGCTCGGCTGGGCCGCGCCGCGGTCGTGGTTCTCCGCCGACCGCGTCCGCATCCGCCCCCGGCGCTCCGCGGGCTCCCGTGGGGTCGCGACGACCGACCGGGCGGGTGGCACCGGCTCGACCGGTCAGGCCGCCACGGTCGACGGCGGCGACCGCGAGGAGTCGGCCGGGACGCGGCCGTGAGCGTCGACGAGCTCGAGGAGGGGTTCCGGGCGGCCCTCGCCCGCAGGCCCGTGGGGGTCGCCGTGCTCGGTGTCCGCGCGGGCGGGCACGCCCTGCTCGTGCCGCTGACGGACGTCGCCTCCGCCTCGCTGCGTCCGCCGATGATCACCGTGTCCGTGCACGCCGACTCCCGTGCGTCGGAGGCGCTCGAGGAGGCCGAGGAGTGGGGGATCACGGTGCTCGACGACTCGGCCGGGGCCGCCGCGGCGCTCGCCCGGGTGTCCGAGCCCGGTCGTCCGCTGGTCGGCCAGGACGTCGGCATCTCGCTCGTCTCGCGGCCCGGGGACGCGGTCCTGCTCGAGGACGCGAGCGCACACCTCGTGCTCCGCACCGCCTGGGCGCGGCCGGCCGGCGACCACCTCGTCGTCGCCGCCGACGTGCTCGAGGCACGCGCGACCGGCCGGGCCGGCGCCCAGGTCCACGCCCTGGGCCGCGTGCGTCCCTGGTCGCCGGGCGGTCCCACGGGTGCCCGGCGCACGGCCGGGGACCGCCCGGTACGGGGACAGGGCTGACGTCCCCATCCCGGGGCCCGCGCGGCGCCTGCCCGAACCGGTGATATTCCCTACGATGGACCGGGCCGCAGCGAGGACGGCCCCACATCACGGAACGAGGAACGCATGACCCGCCACGCGCGCGACGCAGGGCACGACAACGGTCGGGGACGCCGGCGTGGACGCGGCTGGCTCATCGGCCTGGGCATCACCGTCGTGGTGCTCGCGGGCGCCTACTTCGGCATCGCGTGGTTCGTGGGGGACAAGGTGCCGAGCGGCACCGTCGTCGCCGGTGTGCAGATCGGCGGCCTGGAGGCCGACGAGGCGGTCGAGGAGCTGCGCGACGGGCTGGGCGAGGAGCTCGACGCCCCGGTCCGGCTCACGCTCGACGACAACGAGGCGGAGATCAGCTCGGCCGAGGCCGGGCTCACGTTCGACGCCCAGGGCACGGTCGACGGGCTCACGGGCTTCGCGCTCGACCCGCGCGTGCTCCTCGGCCACTTCACCGGCATGGGCGCCTACGACCCGGTCCGCAGCGTCGACGAGCCCGCCCTCCTGGCCGCGATCGAGGCCGTCGAGGACGATCTCGTCACCGCCCCGGTCGACGGCGCCATCGAGTTCTCCGGGTCCACGCCGCGGGTGACCGATCCCGTGGTCGGCACCGAGCTCGACATCGAGGCCACCAGTGAGCTCGTCGTCGAGGACTGGCTCGTGTCGACCTCCCCGGTCGAGGCCGTCGCGACCGAGGTCGCGCCCGAGATCGACGACGAGGCGGTGGCCACCGCGCAGTCCGAGATCGTCGCCCCGCTGACCTCCGGACCGGTCACCGTCCAGGTCGGCGAGGACGAGGTGCCCCTCGAGGTCGCACAGCTCACCGAGGCCGCCACGATCGAGCCCGTCGACGGGGCGCTCGCCCTGACCATGGACGGCGAGCTGCTCGCCGACCAGGTCCGCGAGTCCGGTGGCGACATCGGCTCCGAGCCCGTCGACGCCCAGGTCACGCTGCGGGACGGCGCGCCGTACATCGTGGGCAGCGAGGCGGGCGCGGTCCTGGACCCCGAGGGCCTGGACGCGGCCGTGTCGGCCGCCGCGACCTCGACCGACGACCGCGTGGCCGTCGCGGAGGTCGTCGAGGAGGAGGCCGAGTTCACCACGGAGGACGCCCAGGAGCTCGGCGTCGAGGAGGTCGTCTCCGAGATCAGCACCCCGCTGACGTCGGACGACGTGCGCACCCAGAACCTCGTCAACGGCACCGCGCTCGTCACGGGCACGCTCGTCCTGCCCGGGGAGCAGTTCGACCTCGCCGAGGAGCTGGGCCCGATCACCGAGGAGAACGGTTTCGTCTCCTCCGGCGTGGTGGAGAACGGCTTCAACGCCACCGCCCTGGGCGGCGGCGTCTCCCAGCTCTCGACCAACATGTTCAACGTCGGCTGGGAGGCCGGGCTGGACGACATCGAGCACCGCCCCCACAGCAAGTACTTCGACCGCTACCCGATGGGCCAGGAGGCGACCCTCTGGGTGGACGAGGACAACCCCGAGAACTCGATCAACATGATCTGGGAGAACAACACGCCCTACGGCGTGCTCGTCGAGGCCTGGGTCGCCGACGGCCAGGTCCACACCCGCCTGTGGTCGACCGAGTACTGGGACGTGACCACCGAGACGGTCGGCCCCTACAACGTCACCCCGCCCCAGGACGTCGTCAACGACTCGCCGTCCTGCGTCCCGGAGTACGGCGGGGTCAACGGCTTCTCGGTGACCGTCTCGCGCGAGCGCAGCCACGGCGACGAGGTGCTGCCGCGCGAGGAGTACGAGTGGACCTACTCCCCGCACCACCGGGTCACCTGCGGCTGACCGGTCGACCGGCCGACCCCGGCTCAGCCCGTCTCGGGCCGCCGGCCTCGCCCGTCGGGGGGCGGGGGGACGCGCCGACCGGACAGGATCGCCGACGTCGGGACCACCACGTGGCCGCGGCGCGTGTCCACCGTGAGCTCCGCCTCTCCGGCCCCGACCAGGTGACCGAGCGCGTCGCGGGCGCGGTCACCGTCGCGGAACCGCACGGAGACCCGCTCTCCGACCCGCCACGAGCGCCAGGCGACGCCGTCGGGTCCGGGGTAGCCGGCGAACGCGTGGGCCATGGTCCGACCCTCCCACACCTGCCGGGCGCGTCCGGTTCGTCCGGCCCGCGCACGTCGGGCGTGACGGACCGGGCGAGATCGGCTGCCCGCCGTGGCCCGGTCGTGGGACGATGGGGGCATGACGTACGTGATCGCTCAGCCCTGCATCGACATCCTCGACCGCGCCTGCGTCGACGAGTGCCCGGTCGACTGCATCTACGAGGGCGACCGCATGCTCTACATCCACCCCGACGAGTGTGTCGACTGCGGTGCGTGCGAGCCGGTATGCCCGGTCGAGGCCATCTACTACGAGGACGACACCCCGGCCGTGTGGTCGGAGTACTACGACGTCAACGTCAACTTCTTCTCCGACGTCATGCCCGGTCAGAAGGAGCCCGTGGGCTCCCCGGGCGGTGCCGCGCGCACCGGGCGGCTCGGCTTCGACCACCCGATCGTGGCCGCGGCTCCCTCCCAGGCGTGACGTGACCCTGCACGGCGAGACGCTGCCGGACTTCCCCTGGGACTCGCTCGCCGGCGCGCGTGAGCGGGCGGCCGCCCACCCGGGCGGGATCGTCGACCTCTCCGTGGGCACGCCGGTCGACCCGACCCCGGCCGTCGTCCAGGAGGCGCTCCGCGCCGCGGCCGACCGCCCCGGCTACCCGACCACGATCGGCACCGACGAGCTGCGCCGCGCGATGGTGGGGTGGTTCGGCCGTCGGCGCGGCGTCACCCTCACCGAGCGGGCGGTGCTGCCGACGATCGGCTCCAAGGAGGCGGTCGCGCTCGTGCCCGCGATGCTGGGCATCGGCGCGGGCGATCGCGTCCTCCACCCGGCGGTGGCGTACCCCACCTACGACGTCGGGGCACGCCTGGCCGGCGCGGAGCCCGTCGCCGTCGACCCGACCCGCCCGCAGGACTGGCCGCGCGAGGGAGTGCGGCTGGTCTGGCTCAACTCCCCGGCCAACCCGCACGGGCACGTGCTGGGCGTCGAGCAGCTCGCCGCCGCCGTGGCGTGGGCGCGCGAGGTGGGCGCCGTCGTCGTGGCCGACGAGTGCTACGCGGAGCTCGCGTGGGACGAGCCGTGGGCGATCTCCGGCGTGCCCAGCCTCCTCGACCCGCGGGTGACCGGCGGGGACCACTCCGGCCTGCTCGTCGCGTACTCGCTGTCCAAGCAGTCCTCCATGGCCGGCTACCGGGCGGCGCTGCTCGGCGGCGACGAGCAGCTGATCGGGAGGCTGCGGGAGATCCGTAAGCACGCCGGGATGATGCTGCCCGGCCCCGTGCAGGCGGCGATGGCGGCAGCCCTCGACGACGACGCCCACGTGGCGGTCCAGCGCGAGCGGTACGGGCGCCGGCGCAGGGACCTGCTGGCGGCCGTCCGGTCGCACGGCCTCAGCCCCGACCCGGCCTCCGTGGCCGGCCTGTACCTGTGGCTCGGCCGGGAGGGCGTGCGCGGGCGCGAGCTCGTCGACGAGCTCGCGGGCCTCGGCGTCCTCGTGGCGCCCGGCGAGTTCTACGGTCCCGCCGGCGCGGGGCGGGTACGGATGGCGCTGACGGGCAGCGACGAGCGCGTCGCCGCCGCGGTCGCCCGCCTCGACGGCTGAGCCCGCCCGGTCTCCGGCCGTCGTCGTCCAGGGGTGACGGGCGGGCGTCGCCGATCGGCGCGCGGCGGTATCTTGGACGAAGGACGACCTCCGACGGGGGCGGTGCTCCGCCCCGATCGCGCCCACGAGGCGCCCACCATCCACGAAGGGGACCAGCATGACCGAAGACGCCACGCTCACCGTCGACGACAAGACCCTCTCGCTGCCCAGGGTGCGCGCGACCGACGGCAGCGACGGCCTGACCATCGGCAAGCTCCTCGGCGAGACCGGCACCGTCACGCTGGACTACGGGTTCACGAACACGGCGTCGACCGAGTCGGCCATCACCTACATCGACGGCGACGCGGGCGTCCTGCGGTATCGCGGATATCCCATCGAGCAGCTGGCGGAGCGGTCGACCTTCCTCGAGACCGCCTACCTGCTCATCTACGGCGAGCTGCCCGACGCCGAGACGCTCGAGGCCGTCACCCGGCGCATCAAGCGCCACCGGGTGCTGCACGAGGACTTCAAGGGCTTCTTCACGGCGTTCCCGCCGAACGGCCACCCGATGTCCATGCTCCAGGCCGGCATCGCGGGCCTCGGCACCTACTACCCGCACACGCTGGACCCGCACGACGAGTACCAGAAGGAGCTCTCCACGGTGCTCCTCATGGCCAAGCTGCCGACGATGATCGGGTACATCGCCAAGCGGGCGTCGGGCCTGCCGCTGCTGTACCCGGACGCCTCCTACAGCTACACCGCCGACTTCATGCGGATGACGTTCGACCTGCCCTACCAGCACCGCGAGGTGGACCCGGAGGTGATTCGCGCCCTCGATCTGCTGCTCATCCTGCACGCGGACCACGAGCAGAACTGCTCGACGTCGACCGTGCGGATGGTCGGCTCGTCCGACGCGAGCATCTACGCCTCGATCTCGGCCGGCGTCGGCGCGCTGTCCGGCCCCAAGCACGGCGGGGCGAACGAGGCCGTCCTCGCGATGCTGTCGCGCATCCAGGAGAGCGACGACTCGGTCGAGACGTTCATGCGGCGGGCGAAGGACAAGAACGACAACGTGCGGCTCATGGGCTTCGGCCACCGGGTCTACAAGAACTACGACCCGCGGGCCGCGATCGTGAAGAAGGTGGCGCACGACGTGCTGGCCAAGCTCGGTCAGGACGACGAGCTCCTCGACATCGCGATGAACCTCGAGGAGATCGCGCTGAGCGACGACTACTTCGTGGAGCGCAGGCTCTACCCCAACGTCGACTTCTACACGGGGCTGATCTACAAGGCGATGGGCTTCCCCACGCAGATGTTCACCCCGCTCTTCGCCCTGGGGCGTCTGCCCGGCTGGATCGCCCAGTACCGCGAGATGATCGAGGACAAGAACACGAAGATCGGCCGCCCGCGGCAGGTCTACACCGGCGCCACCGAGCGGGACTACGTCCCGATCGAGGAGCGCTGAGCCCGGACCCCGCGCGACGACGGCGGCCCCACCCGAGCGGGTGGGGCCGCCGTCGTCCGTCCGGGCCCCGTGGGCGCGGCCGGTCTCGTGGGCTCGGCCGGCCCTGTGGGCCCGGCCGGGTCAGCGCGCGCGCTCCGGGATGAACTCCTCGACGTCGATCTCGGACTCGACGACGCCGCCCTCCCACGCGAGGTCGGCGAGGATCTGCAGGGGCTCGGGGTCGAGCTGGGTGTCGAACTCCTCGATGAGCACCTGGTCGGCGAGCTCGGGATCCATCTCCAGCAGGGTCGGCAGTACGGCCCGCACGCCCTCCTCGTCCTCCTGGGCGGTGGTGAGCACCTCCTCGAGCGCCACGTGGAAGTCCTCGACGAGCTGCTCGTCCTGGTCCTCGGCGGCGATGACGACCATCGTCTGCAGCCCGGGGGCCACGAGCTGGTAGTTGTAGCCGACGAGCTCGGCCCCCTCGCCGAGCAGGATGGTGCCGAACGGCTCGGCGACCCAGGCGGCGTCGATGTTGCCGGCGTCCAGGGCCGCCGGCATGTCCGGGAAGCCGATCTCGACGAACTCGATGGCGTCCGGGTCGCCGCCGTCCTGGCGGACCATCTCCCGGATCGTCACGTCGCCCTGGGTGTTGAGGTTGTTCACCGCCACGGTGCGCCCCGAGAGGTCGGCCGGTGCGGCGATCCCCGAGTCCGGCATCGCGTATACGCCGGTGATGTCGTCGCCCTCCTCGCGGGCGTGCACGAACCCGGAGGTGACCTGGATAGCCAGTCCGGTCGACTGGGCCACCATCACCGAGAGCGGGTTGGACGTGGCGAAGTCGATGTCGCCCGAGACGAGGCCCGGGATCAGGGCGGCACCGCCCTGACCGGTCTCGAGGGTGACCTCGAAGCCGTGCTCCTCGAAGATCCCCTCGTCGATGCCGTACTGGAGCCCCGCGGTCGGGACGATCGGCAGCGCGCCGAGGGTGATCGGTGTCAGCTCGCCCTCGCCGGAGTCGGACGTGCCGCCGTCGCCGTCGTCGTCACCGCCGCAGGCGGCGAGTACGAGCAGGGTGGCGCCGGCCAGGGCGGCGGTGCTGATGGTGCGCAGTCGCATGATGGTCCTCTCGGTGGTGGTGTCGGCCGCGGCGGCTCTGCCGCGGTGGACGGGTGCGTCGGAGGTCGGATCTGCGGGCCGCGGCGTCAGCCGCGGTCCGTGAGGCGTGCGAGGAGATCGACCAGGGTGTCGCGCTCCGTCGAGGTCAGCGGGGCGAGGGCGCCGTCGACAGCGCGCTCGCTGGCCTCCCGCGCGACCACGGCGGAGGCCCGTCCGTGGTCGGTGGGGGTGATGAGGCGGACGCGCCGGTCGGCAGGGTCGGGCAGCCGTTCCACCATGCCCGCGGCGACGAGCGTGTCGACGAGGGCGACGATGCGGCTCGGGTCGAGGTCGAGCATCTCGGCGAGCTCCCGCTGGGAGCGGGGGCTGTCGAGGAGGTGTTCCAGGACGGTGTAGCTGCGGGGCGTCATGCCCAGCGGCCGCAGCGCCTCGGACGCTGCTCGGAAGGTGCGCGCGGACGAGAGGGCCAGCAGGAGGCCGACCCCGCCCCGGACCTGGCGTCCGACCTCCATGTCTGCCTCCTCGTGATGAGCCCCGGGGGACTCGTGACGGTGCTGCGCCGGACGCCGTCGTCGGCGCCGGGGTGCGAACGTAGCGAAGAATAGGTGATGGCGTCAATGGTTGACACCTTCAACGGTTTGGCGGGACGATGGTGGCGAGCGTGCGCACGGAGGCGCCGCGCGGGTACCGGCGCCGATCGGTTCGGTCGCCGCCCGACCACCGACGTCAGGAGCGCAGCATGAGCCTCACCGGCAAGGTCGCCATCGTCACCGGCAGCGGGCGGGGCCTGGGCCTCGCGTACGCCCAGGAGCTCGCCCGCCTCGGCGCCGCGGTCGTCGTCAACGACGTCGACGAGCAGGTCGCCGACGACGCCGCCCGGTCGATCACCGACGCCGGGGGGCGTGCCGTCGCCGTCGTCGCCCCGGTCGGCCCGAGCGAGACGGCCGACCGGCTCGTCTCCGCCGCGGTCGAGACGTTCGGCCGCCTCGACGTCCTCGTGACCAACGCCGGGGTCCTGCGCGACGCGGTGCTGTGGAAGATGACCGACGAGGACTTCGACACCGTCATCGACGTCCACCTGCGCGGCACCTTCACGTGCGTGCGGGCCGCCGCCACCCACATGCGGTCCGCCGGTGAGGGCGGCCGGATCATCGCGATCGGCTCGCCCACCGGCCAGCGCGGCAACTTCGGCCAGACGAACTACGCGGCGGCCAAGGCCGGCATCGTCGGCATGGTCCGCACGTGGGCGATGGAGCTGAAGCGGGCGGAGATCACCGTCAACGCCGTCGTGCCCGTCGCCGCGACCGCGATGACCGAGACCGTGCCCTTCTTCAAGGAGTTCGTCGATGCCGCGCAGGCCGGCGAGCCCATGCCGCCCTTCGCCCGCCAGGTCCTCGGCTTCGGCACGGCCGCGGACGTCGCCGGTGTCGTCGCCTACCTCGCCTCCGACGCCGCGGCCGGCGTGACCGGGCAGGCCGTCGGCGTCGGCGGCGACCGGCTCGCACTGTGGACGCACCCGACCGAGTCGGTCGTCGCCCTCACCGAGGGCGGCTGGAGCTACGAGCACCTCGCCGAGACCGCCGAGGCCCTGCTCGGACAGTCCTGGCAGAGCGTGGGCCAGGAGATGCCCCAGCCTCCCTCCCGACCGGATGCGGAGCAGCGGTGAGCACCCGCTACGAGTCGGCGCTCGACGTCGCCGCGCTCGACGCCATCGACGTCCACGTGCACGTCGAGAAGGACCACGCCGAGCACAAGTCGCTGCCCGAGGAGGTCCTCGACGCCGCCACCCGGTACTTCCGCGCCCCGACCGAGCGGGAGCTCGTCGAGGAGACGGCCGCGGCCTACCGCGGGCGGAACATGGCCGCGGTCGTCTTCACCGTCGACGCGAGCACGAACCTCGGGCACCCGCCCAACTCGGTCGACGACCTCGTGGCCGGCGCCGCGGACAACGCCGACGTGCTCCTCCCGTTCGGCTCGGTCGACCCGCTCCAGGACGGCGCGCTCGACGAGGCCCGCCGCCAGATCGAGGACCTCGGCGTCCGGGGCTTCAAGTTCCACCCCACCCTCCAGGGTTTCGACCCGTCCGACGAGCGGTACTTCCCGATCTACCACGCGATCGACGAGGCCGGCCTGGTCGCCCTGTTCCACACGGGCCAGACCGGGATCGGCGCGCGCATGCCCGGCGGCCACGGGCTGCGGCTCGGTCTGTCGAATCCCATCCTGCTCGACGACGTCGCCGCCGCCTTCCCGGACCTCACCGTGATCATGGCCCACCCCTCGGTGCCGTGGCAGGACGAGGCGATCTCCGTGGCCACGCACAAGGGGAACGCCTACATCGACCTCTCGGGCTGGTCGCCGACGTACTTCCCGCCGCAGCTCGTCCACCAGGCCGGGCGCATGCTCCAGGACAAGGTGCTGTTCGGCTCGGACCACCCGCTGCTCTCCCCGGAGCGCTGGATGCGCGACGCCGCCGGGCTCGGCTGGTCCGACGAGGTCATGGCCAAGGTCGTCAAGGACAACGCCGTGCGTGTGCTCGGGCTGGGTGGCGAGGATGCGTGACCAGGGCATCGGGTCCTGGCCGCGCCGCCGCCTGAAGTCGACCGCCGACAAGGTCGCGGTGACCTTCGAGGGCCGGTCCTTCACGTACGCCGACGTCGAGGAGCGCTCGCGACGCCTCGCGGGCGCGCTGCGCGACGCCGGCGTCGCGCGCGGGGACCGCGTGGCCTACGTGGGCTTCAACCACCCCACCCTGCTCGAGACCTTCTTCGCCACCGCGCAGCTCGGGGCCGTCTGGGTCATCGTCAACGCCCGCCTCGCGGCACCCGAGGTGGAGTTCATCCTCGCCGACTCGGGCGCGAAGGTCGTCGTCGTCGGCCGGGACCACCACGAGCACGCCCGCCGGCTCGCCCACGCGGGCCAGGTGGTGACCTGGCTGCAGGTCGACGCGGGGGAGGAGGTGCTACACCTGGAGGGCGCCGACGTGCGCGGGTACGAGGAGGTGCTTGCCTCGGCCCGCACGCACGTCATCGACGAGCCCGTCACCTGGGACGACCCGGCGATGATCATGTACACCTCGGGAACCACGGGCCGTCCCAAGGGGGCGACCCACACGCACGGCTCCCTGAGCATGCAGTACTACAACTCGCTGGTCGACATGGACATCGCCTCGACCGACGTCACGCTCTCGATGGCACCGCTGTTCCACGTGGCCGGGCTCAACATGCTGACGATGCCGACCTTCCTCAAGGGCGGGACGATCGTCGTGCAGGCGGGCTTCGACGCCGCAGCCGTGCTGTCCACGATCGAGTCCGAGCGGGTGACGTCGATGTTCGCCGTCCCCGCGATGATGGACGTTCTCGCCGCACGCCCGGAGTTCGCGAGCGCCGACCTGTCCTCGCTGACCACCGTCGTCTGCGGCGGGTCGCCGCTGCCGGACCGGATGCTGCGCACCTGGGGCGCGCGCGGGGTGCAGGTGCAGCAGGGCTTCGGCATGACGGAGACCGCGCCGGGCATCTACATGCTGCGCGCCGGGGACGCACTCGCGCGCCCCGGGTCCGCCGGTACCGAGCACTTCTGGACCGAGGCGCGGATCGTCGACCCCACCGGGAGAGACGTCGGCGTGGGCGAGGTCGGCGAGGTGATCGCGCAGGGGCCCAACGTCATGCGCGGCTACTGGAACCGGCCGGACGCCACCGCGGAGGTGCTGCAGGACGGCTGGTACCACACCGGCGACCTCGGCTCGTTCGACGCCGACCGCTTCCTCACCGTGCGCGACCGGCTCAAGGACATGTACATCTCCGGCGGTGAGAACATCTACCCGGCCGAGGTGGAGAACGCCCTGCTCGACCTCCCCGGCGTCGCGGACGCCGCCGTCATCGGTGTCCCGGACGAGCGCTGGGGCGAGGTCGGCCACGCCTACGTCGTCGCCGGTGAGGGCGCGGGCGACGGCGGGCTCGACCCGGGCCTGGTCAAGGGCGAGCTGGGCGAACGGCTCGCCCGCTACAAGGTGCCCAAGGAGATCGTCGTCGTCGACGAGCTGCCCCGCACCGCCACCGGCAAGCTGCAGAAGCACATCATCCGCAAGAGATTCGAGGACTAGATGACCACCACCGTCTCCTTCGACGACGCCCTCTCGCTGGCCGGGACCGACCTGGGCGCCTCCGCCTGGCGCGAGGTCACCCAGGAGCAGGTGAACACCTTCGCCGACGCGACCGACGACCACCAGTGGATCCACACCGACCCCGAACGCGCCAAGGACGGCCCGTTCGGCGGCCCGGTCGCGCACGGCTACCTCACCCTGTCCCTGGTCATCCCGATGTGGGGCGAGCTGCTCGACGTCACCGGCGTGACGACCAAGGTCAACTACGGGCTGAACAAGGTGCGCTTCCCCGCGCCCGTGCTCGTGGGGTCGAAGATCCGCATGGTCGCCACCGTGGCCGAGGTCGAGGAGGTCGGCGGCGGGCTGCAGGTCACCGTCGACGGCGCGATCGAGATCGAGGGCGGCGCCAAGCCCGCCGTCGTCCTCCAGGGCCTGTACCGCTTCTACCGCTGACCCCACGTCCGGCGAGTGAGCGCGCTTCCGCTTCACGAGTGAGCGGACTTCCGTCGGGCGCGTGTCCGTCCGACACTGGACGACGTCCGCCGGCCGGCCCGGCGCCACCACCTGAGAGGACGGGGACGATGGAGACTCTGTATCCGGACAGCGACCTGTACCGGTACGCCGACCTGCTCACCGAGCCCGAGCGCGCCGAGCTCCTGCGGCTGCGTGCGGCGCTCACGGAGCACGTGCCGGCCGCGGTGATCGACGACCACTGGGACCGGGCCGCCTTCCCGGGCGACGCCGTCGAGCCGATCGCGAGGGGCGGGTTCCTCGCCCCGGAGGCCTTCGGGGCGGAGCCGGAGCGGTGGCTGTACCAGGGCTTCCGCTCCTTCGAACTGGCCCGCCACGATGCGTCGATCGCTACCTGGTTCAACGGCCAGGCCGCACTGTTCCGCACGAACATCGAGGTGGGCGGCTCACCCGAGCAGGTCGCGCGCTGGCAGCCCAACGTCCTGGACTTCACCGCACGCGGCGTGTTCGCCATGACCGAGCCGGACCACGGCTCGGACGTGGCGGGCGGGCTGGCGACCACCGCCCGACGCGACGGGGACGACTGGGTCATCGACGGCGCGAAGCGCTGGATCGGGTCCGCCGCGTTCGCCGACCACATCTGCGTCATCGCCCGCGAGCCCGACCGCGGACCTGTGCGTGCCTTCATCGTGCCCAGGGCGGCGGACGGCGTCACGCTGACCACGATCGAGCGCAAGACGTCGCTGCGGATCGTCAACAACGCGGTGATCGAGCTCGACTCCGTGCGCGTGCCCGACGAGCTGCGCCTCGCGCGGGTCGAGTCGTTCGCCGACGTGGGGGAGATGCTGCGGCGGATGCGTGCCTGCGTGGCCTGGCACGCCGCCGGCGTGCAGGCCGGGGCGTTCGAGGCCGCCCGCCGCTACGTCCTGGCCCGCGAGCAGTTCGGGCGCCCGATCGGCGGGTTCCAGCTCGTCCAGGAGAAGCTTGCGCGGATGCTCGGCAACCTCACGAGCACGCTCGGGATCGTCGTGCGGCTCTCGCAGCGCCAGGACGAGGGCGTCTTCGACGAGGTGGAGTCCTCGCTGGCCAAGCGCCAGACGTGCCTGCACATGCGTCAGACCGTGGCCCTGGCCCGCGAGGTGTGCGGCGGCAACGGCATCACGCTGGACACCGGCGTCGCACGCTTCCACGCCGACGCCGAGGGGATCTACACCTACGAGGGCACCGACGACATCAACGCGCTCGTCGTGGGCCGGGCGATCACGGGCCTGTCAGCCTTCACCCGCTGACCGGTGAACGGGCCTCTGCTCGACGAGTGAGGGGATTCTTGGCTCGACGTCGAGCCAAGAATCCCCTCACTCGTCCTGGTGGGGCTCGGACCGTGGACCAGAACGCGGGTCAGGCCGTGCGCATCTGCCCGGCGAGCGGGCAGGCCCAGATGTCCGCACCCCCGCGGCCGACCTTGTGGATGTGCGTGGTCACTGCCTTGTAGGACTGGAACAGCGTGGTCTCCGTGTAGCGCACCCCGAGCTGACGGCAGTGCTCGCGCACCATGGGGGCGACCTTGCGCAGGTTCGGGCGCGCCATCGAGGGGAAGAGGTGGTGCTCGACCTGGAAGTTCAGCCCGCCCATGAACGTGTCGACCCACCGGCCGCCGGTGATGTTGCGGCTCATGAGGACCTGGCGCTGGAGGAAGTCGATCTTCATCCCCCGGGGCGCGATCGGCATGCCGACGTGGTTGGGTGCGAACGAGAGCCCGAGGTAGGCGCCGAACAGGCCCATCTGGATGGCGATGAAGGCGGCGGCCTTGCCCGGCGGCAGGATGATGAACACCAGTGCGACGTAGGTGCCGAGTCGGAACGCGATGAACGCGGCCTCGACCCAGCGGTGCTCCAGCTTGTTGCGCGAGAACAGGCGCGCGACGCCCTGGACGTGCAGGTTCAGACCCTCGAACGCGAGCAGGGGGTAGAACATGTAGGCCTGGATCTTCGCGAACCACCGGCCCGTGCGCGTCGTGCGCGTCTCCAACGCCTCGCTCGTCCAGATGACCGGTCCGGGCCCGATGTCCGGGTCCTTGCCGAGCTGGTTCGGCGCGGCGTGATGCTTGTTGTGCTTCTTGTTCCACCAGCCGTGGCCCATGCCGGTGACGAGATTGATCATCACGAGACTCGCCCAGGTGTTCCACTTGCCGGACCTGAAGATCTGGCGGTGCGCGGCGTCGTGCCCCATGAAGGCGGTCTGCGTCATGAGCAGGCCGAGCGCCGCGGCGATGCCCATCTGCCACCAGGAGTTCCCGATGAAGATGAAGGCGACCACGAGGCCGGCCCCGATCACCATGAGGATCGCGAACTTGGTCCAGTAGTAGCCGTAGGCCCGCTGCATGAGGCCCGAGTCCTTCACGGACTTCGTCAGCGTGGTGAACGAGCTGACGTACCGCTCGCCGGCGCCGCGGGCCGGGCGTTCGGGGCGGGGCTGGGGGGACGGGGCGAGGTCGGTCACCGTCACGGTGGGCCTACTTCCGGGTGGCTCTGAGCGAAGCAGGAGCGCCTCGGTCCCTACCGACCGTACTGGGTCGAGCGGCGCCCCGCTCACCGGTCCGTCGGTCGCACCGCCCACCCGAGGCTCAGCCGATCGCCACCTGGCCGGGCTCGAGGGTCGCGGCCGCGTCGATCACCGCCTGTTCGACGGCCGACCGGCCCGAGCCGGCCTCCTCGACGGCGACCCATCCGGCGTCGTCGCCCTCGGACCGCAGCCAGACCTGCCCATCGGTGGCGACCGCCACCGCGCCCGTCTCCGTCGCGGTCGCCACGCCCCAGTGGGCGACTCCCCAGCCGGCCGCCGTCCCGCCGTCGTCGGCGGAGGCGCCGTCGGGCAGCCCGCCCGCATCCACGACGACGACGCCGGCGTCCCGCCCCTCTGCGGTCAGCCCGAGGTCCCGGCTCGCGAGGTCGGTGACGTAGGTGGTGGCGAGGGACGTGCTCGTGTCCTCGGCGCCGTCCGGCATCGACAGCCGGCAGGTGAGTCCGCCCTCGACCTGCCCCACGAGGTTCGCGGCGAAGGCGCGCGCCATCGTCTCGTGCTGGGCGTACGCCTCGGGGTAGCCGGAGCGCTGGACGGCCTGTGCGGCGTCGTTGACCGACATGTCCGCCCAGCCGTCGATCGTCACGAGCTCGTCGTAGAACCGGCCCGTGGAGTAGACGGGGTCCATGATCTGCTCGACCTCGCCCCAGCCCTGGGAGGGGCGCTGCTGGAAGAGCCCCACCGAGTCGCGGTCGCCGTAGTCGATGTTGCGCAGCTTCGACTCCTGCATGGCGGTGGAGATGGCGACCGTCGTGGCGCGGATCGGCAGGTCGCGCTGCTGGGCCAGCCCGACCATGAGAGCGGCGTTCGCGGCCTGGTCGCCGTCGAGGGTGGCGCCGAGGTCGCCGCCCGCCTCGGCGCGGCACGTCCCGGACTCGGGCGAGCGCACCACGTGGGTGAGGATGGCGACGACGCCGCCGACCGCGACCGCGAGCACGACCGCGACGACGGCGAGGCCGCCGAGGCAGGACAGGCCGGAGCGCGGACGCGACCCGCCGTTCACGCGCGGGGTGGGGTCATGCGTGCAGGGCGTCGTTGAGCGCGACGCCGTGCCCCTCGCGGGCCAGGACCTGGACGGCGCCGGTGACCGAGTGGCGGCGGAACAGCAGACCGTCCACGCCGGACAGCTCGCGGGCCGCGACGACCTTCTCCTCGGGCAGGACCGTGACCTTCGTGCCGGCCGTGACGTAGAGCCCGGCCTCGACCACGCAGTCGTCGCCCAGGGAGATGCCGACGCCGGCGTTCGCGCCGAGCAGGCAGCGCTCCCCGATGGTCACCTGCTCGGTGCCGCCGCCGGAGAGCGTGCCCATGATGGACGCGCCGCCGCCGACGTCGGAGCCGTCGCCCACGACCACGCCCTGGGAGATGCGGCCCTCGACCATCGAGCGGCCGAGCGTCCCGGCGTTGTAGTTGACGAAGCCCTCGTGCATGACGGTCGTGCCCTCGGCGAGGTGCGCGCCCAGGCGGACGCGGTCGGCGTCGCCGATGCGGACGCCCGAGGGGACGACGAAGTCGACCATGCGCGGGAACTTGTCGAGGAGCTGGACCACGACGTGCTGACCCGCCGCGGCCGCGCGCACCCGCACGGCGGGCAGGTCCGCGGGCAGGACGGCGCCGAGGGTCGTCCACGCGACGATCGGCAGGCGTCCGAAGATCCCTTCGAGGTTGACCGTGCGCGGCCGGACCAGGCGGTGGGAGAGCAGGTGCAGGCGCAGGTAGGCGTCGGCGACGTCGACGGGGGCGACGTCGAGGTCGATCGTGGTCGTGACGACCTCCACGACGACGCCGCGCACCTCGTCCGTGCGTGCGCCGGCGGAGATCCTCTCCAGGGCCTCGGCGTCGTGGCCGGCGGGCGGCGCGCCGAGCGCGGGGGAGGGGTACCAGACGTCGAGCGTCTCGCCGGACTCTGTGCGGGTGGCCAGGCCGTGGCCCCAGGCGTGCGAGGAGGTCATGCGACCAGGGTAGTTCGGGCCACTGCCGCGTCGGCGAGCCGTCCGCGTGAGGCTGGTCCCGTCACCGCCGGCTCAGAGCAGCTCGATCCGACACCGCGGGCCGGGGGTAGGCGTGGTCGTCCGTCTCAGTCCTCCGCGCCGATCCGCGCGTCGCGCATCGGCGAGAGCGCCACCACCGACGCCGCGACGGCGAAAACCGCCGCGACCGTGACGAACGTCCACCGGTACCCGACCGCCCCCGCCAGCACGCCGCCGAGGAGCGCGCCGACCACGGCGACGGTGCGGTTCGCCGACCGCCTGCTCGCGTTGACCCGCCCGAGCATCGCGCGCGGGGTGCGCAGCTGCCACCACCCCATCTCCGGGGCGTCCTCGACGCCCATGCCGAAGCCGTGGACGAGCTGCACCGCCACGAGCCAGAGGACCGGGACCCAGGTGGCGGCGTCGGCGGGGGTCAGGGCGCCCGCCACCCAGGCGGGCACCATGAGGGCCCGGCCGAGCACGACCGTCCGGCCGTCGCCGAGCCGCGCCGCGACGCGGGTGGAGACCAGGGTGCCGGCGAGCGCGCCGACGCCCGCCGCGGTGAGGACCAGACCGTATGCGGCGACGGACAGGTCGAGGTCGCGCAGCACGAACAGCCCGAGGACGGTGGTCACCGCGCTGTTGGCGAGGAACCACACGTGCGTGGAGATCGCCAGCGGTCCGAGCGTGCGATGCCGGTAGACGAGGCGCAGGCCCTCACCGATGCCGCGCCACAGGCGGGGCCGCTCGGGGGCCGGCGGGGGCTCGACCTCGCGGATGCCCGCCACGAGCAGGGCGGAGCCGAGCCGCGCGAGGGCCGTGAGGGCCAGCGCGAACGGGGCGGTGAGCAGGGCGACGACCAGGCCACCGAAAGCCGGTCCCGAGGTCTGGGCGACGGTCGCCGCCTGGCCGATCCGCGCGTTAGCCGCCACGAGCGCACCCCGGGGGACGAGGTCCGGGAGGTAGGACTGCTCGGCCGCTGCCACGATCACCCCGCACGCCGCGACGCCGAAGAGCGTGAGGGCGGTCGCCGGCACGGTCAGTGCCCCGGCCAGGTGGAGCGCGGGGATCACCAGCAGGAGGACGGCCTGGGCGAGGTTGGCGCCGACGAGCGTGGGCCGTCGCCGCCACCGGTCGACGTAGGCGCCCGCCACGAGGCCGATGAGCAGGTACGGGAGGAACTGGGCCGCCCGGACGATCCCGACCTGGGTCTCCGAGGCGTGCAGGACGTCGATGACGAGGACGTCGACGGCGAGCACCGAGACGGCCGCCCCGACCTGACCGACGGACGTCGACAGCCACAGGCCGCGGAACCCGGGCAGGCGGAGCGGCTCGACGCGGCGCGGCGGTCCGGCCCCCGCCGCCGCGCCGTCGCTCATGCGCGTAAGGAGCGGGGGCGGACGACCGAGGGGCCCACGACGACGGCGCCCACCGCGCGGCACCGCCCGGCCAGCGCGCGGTCGGCCGTCGCGACGACGACACGCGTGAAGCCCTGCGCCGGTGCGCCGGGAGCGTCGCCCGCGAGGGAGGCGGCGAGCCCGACGATCTCGTCGTCCCCCTCGCCGGGCGCGTCGTGGACGGTGACGGCCGTGGTCGAACCGACCCCGCGCGCCGCCCCCTCGGCGACGAGATGGACCTCGGGGTACCAGCGGTCACCGGGCAGCCCGACCTCGGCCGCCGGCAGCCCTGCTGCGGCGAGGTCCGCGAGCGAGTCACGCAGCCGGACCGTGGCGCCCGCGCGGTCCCGCCACCAGCCGTCCGGGACGGAGCCGACGACGTTGGCGGAGTCGACGACGAGGACCACCCGTCCGAGCATCCGGCCCAGCTCGTCCAGGGAGTCGGCGAACGCCGGCAGGAGCGGGCGGTCCCCTCCGCGCAGCTCGGCCAGTCGGACCCAGCGGACCTCGAGGGACTCGATGTCGGCGGCCCGGACGGTCGCCTCGTCGGCGGCGCGGGCGAGCACGGTCGTGTAGGACCAGTCCGGGTGGGTGAGCGCGCGCGTGGCGTGCACCGTGAGGTGGTCCGTCTCGATGCCCGACTCCTCGGCCGCCTCCCGCAGCGCCCCGGTCAGGGCGCTCTCGCCGTCGGCGACCGCGCCCCCGGGGATGCCCCACGTGCCGCCGTGGTGGGACCACTCGGCGCGGTGCTGGAGCGCGACCTCGACGTCGCCGCCCGCGGGTCGCCAGGCGAGGAGACCGGCGGCGCCGTTGAGGCCCCAGTGCCGTGCGCCGCACGCGCACTCGACCCAGCCGTCCCCCGGCATGCGCCGCAGGCGGGCGACGGACGGGGGAGGGCCGGAGGTGGTCACGGGGTGGGCGGCAGCGGGACCGGCGACGGCGTGGTCCCGGGCGTGTCCCCGCCCGCGGCGGCGTCGCCCCCGGCGGTCGGCGCGGCGTCGTCGGGCCCGGGGTCGACGATCGTGCAGATGACGGTCCCGGCGGAGACGGTGGCGCCGGCGGAGCCGGACAGCCCTGTCACGCGGCCGGCGCGGTGGGCGGCCAGCGGCTGCTCCATCTTCATGGCCTCGAGGACCACCACCGTCTGGCCGGCCTCGACCAGGTCGCCCTCGGCCACGGCGAACGTGACGATCGTGCCCTGCATCGGTGCGGTGAGGGTGTCGCCGCCCGAACCGGAGGAGCCGTTGCCCCGGGCGGCGCCGGAGCGGCGCAGGGGCCGGCGGACCGGGCCGCGGCCGAAGCGGTTCTGGGAGATGCCCAGGCCCGCGGGGATGACGACCTCGAGCCGCTTGCCTCCTACCTCGACGACGACCCGCTCGGTGGGCGCCGGCTCGGGCGCGGGGTCGTCGGCGGGCGGCGCCTCGGGGCGGGTGCTCGGCAGGCCGCTGAGCTCGTCGGCGTAGTCGTTCTCGATCCACGTGGTGTGGACGCGGAAGCCGTCGGCGCCGTCGGAGGCGACGAAGTCGGGGTGGGCGAGGACGGAGGCGTGGAAGGGCAGCACCGTCGGGACGCCGGCCACCCGGGTCTCGCGCAGGGCGCGGCGCGCGCGCTCGATCGCCTGGGTGCGGGTGGCGCCGGTGACGATGATCTTGGCGAGCATCGAGTCGAACGCACCGGAGATCTCGTCGCCGGCGACGACCCCGGAGTCCACGCGCACCCCCGGGCCCGAGGGCCAGGCGAGCTCGGTGATCGTGCCGGGCGCCGGCATGAATCCCGAGGCGGGGTCCTCGCCGTTGATCCGCAGCTCGATGGAGTGGCCGCGCAGGAGGACCTCGTCGTAGCCGAGGGGCTCGCCGGCCGCGAGGCGCAGCTGCTCGCGCACGAGGTCCAGGCCGCTGACCTCCTCGGTCACGGGGTGCTCGACCTGGAGGCGGGTGTTGACCTCGAGGAAGGAGATCGTGCCGTCCACGCCGAGGAGGAACTCACAGGTCCCTGCGCCCACGTACCCGGCCGCCGAGAGGATGGCCCTCGACGCCTCGACGAGGCGCGCGTTCTGGTCCTCGGTGAGGAACGGCGCGGGGGCCTCCTCGACGAGCTTCTGGTGGCGGCGCTGCAGCGAGCAGTCGCGGGTGGAGACCACGACGACGTTGCCGTGCGCGTCCGCCAGGCACTGGGTCTCCACGTGCCGGGGCCGGTCGAGGAACCGCTCGACGAAGCACTCGCCGCGGCCGAACGCCGCGAGGGCCTCCCGCACGGCGGAGTCGTACTGGGCGGTGACCTCCTCGGCGCTGCGGGCCACCCGCAGGCCGCGGCCGCCGCCGCCGAAGGCGGCCTTGATGGCCAGGGGGTAGCCGTGCTCGGTGCCGAACGAGACGACCTCGTCCGCGCCGGAGACCGGGTCTTTCGTGCCGGGCACCAGCGGGGCGCCTACGGACTGGGCGATGCGCCGGGCGGTCACCTTGTCCCCGAGGGACTCGATCGCCTCCGGCGGCGGGCCGACCCACAGGATCCCGGCGTCGGTGACGGCGCGCGCGAAGGCGGCGTCCTCGGACAGGAAGCCGTAGCCGGGGTGTACGGCGTCCGCGCCGGAGCGGCGCGCGGCGTCGAGAACCTTGGCGGCGTCGAGGTAGGTCTCCGCGGCGCGGGTGCCGGACAGTGCGTAGGCCTCGTCGGCGAGCAGGACGTGCTGGGCCTCCCGGTCCTGGTCGGCGTACACGGCGACGGTGGCGATGCCCGCGTCGCGGCAGGCGCGCACCACCCGGACGGCGATCTCGCCGCGGTTGGCCACGAGCACCTTGCGCGGCAGCGGGTAGGGACCCTCGTTCGCCATACCTCTCCTCGCTGCCGTTCGGGGCGCGGACGCCGATGTGCGCGCGCGTTGCCCCGCTACGTTAGCCGGACGTCGCGCCGCGGCCCAACGAGGGCCGGTGTGACGTTGTGCGCCGGGTCGCCGTGCGCGCCCGGCGCCCGCGTGTGCCCGGCCCCGGCGTCGAGGTCGTGCCTCACCCGGCGAGGTCGTGCGTGGGCGGTAGTTGTCAACCTGTGTGAGACAGGGTGGTGGTGGGTTCTCCGTTGATGTGTGCGTGTGGGGGTAGGCGTGGTGGTCGGGGTCGGTGGGTGAATCGTTCGGGGTGCGTGCGGTAGGCGGTGTCCAGGGCGTGCTGCCTGATCTGATCGATGCGGGTGGTGCGCGCGTGGTGGACATCGAACGGGGTGTGGAATCCGATCCCGGAATGACGGTGGGTGGTGTTGTAAGCGGTGAAGAACTGCTCGCAGTACCGGGTCGCGGTCTCGATCGAGTCGAACTCGATGGGAAAGGCGAGGTCGTACTTCACGGTCTTGAACAAGGCCTCGGAGTAGGGGTTGTCGTTGGAGACCTTCGGGCGGGAGAACGACAGATCGACCCCGAGCAGACGGGCCAGGCCGGACACCGGCGTGGAGACCATCGGGTGACCGTTGTCGGAGTGAAGGAAGTCCGGCGGGCCGCCGTTGTCCTGGCAGGCCTTCTGGATGAGGTCTCGTGCCAGGTCCCCGCTCTCGACGGGGTGGATCGACCAGCCGGTGACGTACCGGGAGTAGATGTCGACGATGACGTAGAGGTTCCACCACTGCCCCCGGCGGGGTCCTTTGAGCTTGGTGATGTCCCAGGACCAGACCTGACCGACCGCGCTCGCGCTCAGCTCAGGGATCGTCTTCGGGTTGGCCCGGGCGACCCGGCGCCGGTCCCCGACCAGAGCATGATCCCGCGCGATCCGGTACCACGACGAACGTGAGGCGATGTAGCGGCCGGTATCGAGGTGGCGGTAGAACACCTGGGAGACCGACAGGTCCGCGTACTCCTGGCTGCCCAGGACCTCTCGCACCTGGTCGCGTTCGTCCTCGCTGAGCGCTGCGGGCTGGGGCCGGTCACGCTGCGGGATGCGTGCCCGCATCGGCCGCGGCGGGCTGATGTGGTGCCGGTAGTACGACGCCCTGGGGTATCCCGCGAGATAGCAGGCCCGGTTGATCTTCACCTTGATCTTGCGCAGCTCGGCGACCAGATCGGTTCTTATGCGTTGTACCGCTGCTGCGAATCCGTCTCCTCCTGCTTGGGCTCCTGGCTCGGTGGCTGGGCGCTGTCCACGTTCCCCGGTGCCGCGCTCTTGGCCAGGGACTCCAAGAGCGCGGATGCTTTTCCCAGGACCTCGACCGTGTTCTCGGCCTGCTCGAGATCAGCTTTGAGCTGGGCGTTCTCCTGCTGCAGACGGATCAGTTCCGCCCGGTCGTTACGCGTCATATAGAGCCTGCTCGCCTTCTTCTCGCTGTTGGGCTCCAGCAGGCCAGCATTA
>NZ_JBUZNK010000004.1:51978-268488 GCF_055326445.1 Georgenia sp. Z2081 | reverse complement strand
TAAGATAGTCAAGTTGCCCTGATGCTGTGGGCCTGGGTGTTTCTGGGTCTGGGTGTTGTGGGTGGGTTGTTTGAGAACTCAACAGTGCGTGATTGTTTTTGATGCCATGTGTGTGGGGGTGTCGATGCGTCGTGGCCGGCTCGTTGTGGGTTGGTTGTGCGTGTTGGTGTCCTCGCATGTTTTTGTTTGTTTTTTTGGCTCTGCCAGCTTGTTTTTCCTGGGTTGGTGGGGTTGGTTGGGATCGCCTGGCTCCTTGTTGGGGGTTGGGTTGGTCTTCGTATGGATAGTCGCTCTGGCTGGCCTGTGGGTTGGTTGGGGTGCGAAACTTTTACGGAGAGTTTGATCCTGGCTCAGGACGAACGCTGGCGGCGTGCTTAACACATGCAAGTCGAACGGTGAAGCTCAGCTTGCTGGGTGGATCAGTGGCGAACGGGTGAGTAACACGTGAGTAACCTGCCCTTCACTTCGGGATAACCTCGGGAAATCGGGGCTAATACCGGATATGACATCTGCTCGCATGAGTGGGTGTGGAAAGATTTATCGGTGGAGGATGGGCTCGCGGCCTATCAGCTTGTTGGTGGGGTAATGGCCTACCAAGGCGTCGACGGGTAGCCGGCCTGAGAGGGTGACCGGCCACACTGGGACTGAGACACGGCCCAGACTCCTACGGGAGGCAGCAGTGGGGAATATTGCACAATGGGCGAAAGCCTGATGCAGCGACGCCGCGTGAGGGATGACGGCCTTCGGGTTGTAAACCTCTTTCAGCAGGGAAGAAGCGAAAGTGACGGTACCTGCAGAAGAAGCGCCGGCTAACTACGTGCCAGCAGCCGCGGTAATACGTAGGGCGCAAGCGTTGTCCGGAATTATTGGGCGTAAAGAGCTCGTAGGCGGTTTGTCGCGTCTGCTGTGAAAACGCGGGGCTCAACCTCGCGCCTGCAGTGGGTACGGGCAGACTAGAGTGTGGTAGGGGAGACTGGAATTCCTGGTGTAGCGGTAAAATGCGCAGATATCAGGAGGAACACCGGTGGCGAAGGCGGGTCTCTGGGCCATCACTGACGCTGAGGAGCGAAAGCATGGGTAGCGAACAGGATTAGATACCCTGGTAGTCCATGCCGTAAACGTTGGGCACTAGGTGTGGGGCCTGTTTCCACGGGGTCCGCGCCGTAGCTAACGCACTAAGTGCCCCGCCTGGGGAGTACGGTCGCAAGGCTAAAACTCAAAGGAATTGACGGGGGCCCGCACAAGCGGCGGAGCATGCTGATTAATTCGATGCAACGCGAAGAACCTTACCAAGGCTTGACATATACCGGAAACATCTAGAGATAGGTGCCCCGTAAGGCTGGTATACAGGTGGTGCATGGTTGTCGTCAGCTCGTGTCGTGAGATGTTGGGTTAAGTCCCGCAACGAGCGCAACCCTTGTCCTGTGTTGCCAGCACGTAATGGTGGGGACTCATGGGAGACTGCCGGGGTCAACTCGGAGGAAGGTGGGGATGACGTCAAATCATCATGCCCCTTATGTCTTGGGCTTCAAGCATGCTACAATGGCCGGTACAAAGGGCTGCGATACCGCGAGGTGGAGCGAATCCCAGAAAGCCGGTCTCAGTTCGGATTGGGGTCTGCAACTCGACCCCATGAAGTCGGAGTCGCTAGTAATCGCAGATCAGCAACGCTGCGGTGAATACGTTCCCGGGCCTTGTACACACCGCCCGTCACGTCACGAAAGTCGGTAACACCCGAAGCCGGTGGCCCAACCCTTGTGGAGGGAGCCGTCGAAGGTGGGACTGGCGATTGGGACGAAGTCGTAACAAGGTAGCCGTACCGGAAGGTGCGGCTGGATCACCTCCTTTCTAAGGAGCATCTGGCACTCACAAACCCCCTTCTGTCCGCTGTCCTGGCACTGCGGGCCGGCCCCCTCTTTTCGGGAGCTGGCCCGGTTGGCCGGTCGGCTGGTGTGGGGGTTGGTTGGTGGGCCGAGTGGCCTGCTGGTTCCGCCCGAGCCGTTGGTGCTTGGGGGTGTGGGTGGTGCTCATGGGTGGAACATCTGAGATGGTCACGCGCTGTTGGGTCCTGAGACCACCCACCCCCACGAGTTGGTGTGGGGTTGGTTGTCTTGGTGCCCTGCTCACCGAGCCTGCCACTGTTGTGGTGGGGGTTGGTGGGTGTGGGTGGGTTGTTTGAGAACTGTACAGTGGACGCGAGCATCTTTGTATGTTTTGTTGAGTGTTGTGTTCCTTAATTGTGTTCCACCGTCCGCACGCGTTTTCGTGTGTGGGTGGTGGTGAGGGAAGTTTTTAAGAGCATTCGGTGGATGCCTTGGCACCAGGAGCCGATGAAGGACGTCGTAGCCTGCGATAAGCCGCGGGGAGCTGGCAAACGAGCTGTGATCCGTGGATGTCCGAATGGGGGAACCCGGCCACCGTCATGGGTGGTCACGCGCGCCTGAATGTATAGGGCGTGTGAGGGAACGCGGGGAAGTGAAACATCTCAGTACCCGCAGGAAGAGATATTCCGTGAGTAGTGGCGAGCGAAAGCGGATCAGGCTAAACCGTGCGTGCGTGATGAGCCGGCAGGCGTTGTGCGTGCGGGGTTGTGGGGCATGTCCGTTCCTTTCTGCCGAAAGGGGCGCTGCAGTGATCGTTGTGGGAGCTGAAAGGTCTGGGAAGGCCTGGCGTAGAGGGTGAGACCCCTGTAGGCGTACCGCGACGCGTGTGGTGTGGATGTGTTCCCGAGTAGCACCGGGCCCGTGAAATCCGGTGTGAATCTGGCAAGACCACTTGCTAAGCCTAAATACTACCTGGTGACCGATAGCGGACAAGTACCGTGAGGGAAAGGTGAAAAGTACCCCGGGAGGGGAGTGAAATAGTACCTGAAACCGGATGCTTACAATCCGTCGGAGCCTCCATAGTTGGGGTGACGGCGTGCCTTTTGAAGAATGAGCCTGCGAGTTAGTGGCGTGTGGCGAGGTTAACCCGTGTGGGGAAGCCGTAGCGAAAGCGAGTCCGAACAGGGCGTTTGAGTCGCGCGTTCTAGACCCGAAGCGAAGTGATCTACCCATGGGCAGGTTGAAGCACGTGTAAGAGCGTGTGGAGGACCGAACCCACTTAGGTTGAAAACTGAGGGGATGACCTGTGGGTAGGGGTGAAAGGCCAATCAAACTTCGTGATAGCTGGTTCTCCCCGAAATGCATTTAGGTGCAGCGTCGCGTGCTTCTTGCCGGAGGTAGAGCTACTGGATGGCCGATGGGCCCTACAAGGTTACTGACGTCAGCCAAACTCCGAATGCCGGTAAGTGTGAGCGCGGCAGTGAGACTGCGGGGGATAAGCTTCGTAGTCGAGAGGGAAACAGCCCAGATCATCGGCTAAGGCCCCTAAGCGTGTGCTAAGTGGGAAAGGATGTGGAGTTGCAGTGACAACCAGGAGGTTGGCTTAGAAGCAGCCATCCTTGAAAGAGTGCGTAATAGCTCACTGGTCAAGTGATTCCGCGCCGACAATGTAGCGGGGCTCAAGCACACCGCCGAAGCCGTGGCACCACAGCATGTCCCAAGCCCCCCCTTGTGGGGTGGTTCAGGGGTTGTGGTGGGTAGGGGAGCGTCGCGTGGGAGGTGAAGCTGCGGGGTGACCCAGTGGTGGATCCTACGCGAGTGAGAATGCAGGCATGAGTAGCGAAAGACGGGTGAGAACCCCGTCCGCCGAATGACCAAGGGTTCCAGGGCCAGGTTAATCCGCCCTGGGTTAGTCGGGACCTAAGGCGAGGCCGACAGGCGTAGTCGATGGACAACGGGTTGATACTCCCGTGACCGGCGAAGGACCGCCCATACCGAGCCCGGTGATGCTAACCACCCAAACCACCTTCATCGCCCTTCGGGGCGAGTGGGTGGGGCGCGTGGGACCCGAACCGGTAGTAGGTAAGCGTATTAACAGGGGTGACGCAGGAAGGTAGCCGCGCGATCCTTATGGCTTGGATCGTTCAAGGGTGCAGGGCGAGACACAGGTAAATCCGTGTCTCACATAGCCTCAGGCCGGATGATGACACCGTATGGTGGAAAGTGGTGATCCTCTGCTGCCAAGAAAAGCCTCGACGCGAGGGACTAGCCGCCCGTACCCTAAACCGACTCAGGTGGTCAGGTAGAGAATACTAAGGCGATCGAGATAATCATGGTTAAGGAACTCGGCAAAATGCCCCCGTAACTTCGGGAGAAGGGGGGCCCTATGGGTGATCACCACTAGCGGGTGTGAGCCTGGCGGGCCGCAGAGACCAGGGAGAAGCGACTGTTTACTAAAAACACAGGTCCGTGCGAAGTCGCAAGACGATGTATACGGACTGACGCCTGCCCGGTGCTGGAAGGTTAAGAGGACGGGTCAACCCCCTTGTGGGGGTGAAGCTCAGAATTTAAGCCCCAGTAAACGGCGGTGGTAACTATAACCATCCTAAGGTAGCGAAATTCCTTGTCGGGTAAGTTCCGACCTGCACGAATGGCGTAACGACTTCTCCGCTGTCTCGACCATGAACTCGGCGAAATTGCATTACGAGTAAAGATGCTCGTTACGCGCAGCAGGACGGAAAGACCCCGGGACCTTTACTATAGCTTGGTATTGGTGTTGGTTGCGGCTTGTGTAGGATAGGTGGGAGACCGTGAAGCATGCACGCCAGTGTGTGTGGAGTCATCGTTGAAATACCACTCTGGTCGTTACTAACGTCTAACCTCGGTCCGTGATCCGGACCAGGGACATTGCCTGGTGGGTAGTTTAACTGGGGCGGTTGCCTCCTAAAGAGTAACGGAGGCGCTCAAAGGTTCCCTCAGCCTGGTTGGCAATCAGGTGTTGAGTGCAAGTGCACAAGGGAGCTTGACTGCGAGACAGACATGTCGAGCAGGGACGAAAGTCGGAACTAGTGACCCGGCGGTGGCTTGTGGAAGCGCCGTCGCTCAACGGATAAAAGGTACCCCGGGGATAACAGGCTGATCTTGCCCAAGAGTCCATATCGACGGCATGGTTTGGCACCTCGATGTCGGCTCGTCGCATCCTGGGGCTGGAGTAGGTCCCAAGGGTTGGGCTGTTCGCCCATTAAAGCGGTACGCGAGCTGGGTTTAGAACGTCGTGAGACAGTTCGGTCCCTATCCGCTGCGCGCGCAGGAAACTTGAGAAGGGCTGTCCCTAGTACGAGAGGACCGGGACGGACGAACCTCTGGTGTGCCAGTTGTTCCGCCAGGAGCACGGCTGGTTGGCTACGTTCGGGAGGGATAACCGCTGAAAGCATCTAAGCGGGAAGCCTGCTTCAAGATGAGGTTTCCACCACCGTTTGGTGGGAAGGCCCCCTATAGACCATGGGGTTGATAGGCCGGATGTGGAAGCGACGAAAGTCGTGAAGCTGACCGGTACTAATTGGCCGACAACTTCCAACACACAACACCCCCACACGCACGCACCGCGTGCATACGAGGGTGGGACATGAGGAAGAAACGAGCACAACACGCAACAACTTTGCGCGTCCACTGTACGGTTCTGGAACCACCCACCCCCAAACCGGCCACCCCACCAGGTGGTCATGGGTTTGGAGGGTAGATACAACTGGATGATGGTTCCGCCAGGTTACGGCGGCAATAGCGAGGGGGAAACGCCCGGTCCCATTCCGAACCCGGAAGCTAAGCCCCTCAGCGCCGATGGTACTTCACGGGCGACCGTGCGGGAGAGTAGGACACCGCCGTACACACCATTCTGAAGGCCCCCACCAACACCGGTGGGGGCCTTCAGCCATTTCAAGAGACCATTACCTGAACGTCGACGCACCGCTGCCCGCCCGGACGTCCCGCGGGCCCAGGTCGTATGAACCGTTTCGCAGCCCCAGGTCCCGGAGTGCCCCGTGCTCGGTGACTTGGGTCTTGTTCGCTCTGCGCATGCAGGGTGTAGGTGCAGGCGTCCTGGACTGTCCGTCCGTGGGTCCGTGATGGAGCGAGCGTCACTGCCGGGGCCGCTGTTGCGCCGGTCCTTGCTCACGTAGTGTTCTGGGTTCGCGGGTGTGTCCGGCGCCTTGTTCAGCCGGCCCGCGCGTGCGGGAACGAGCCCTCGGCGGTCTTGTCCCGCGACAGCTTCGACAGGAGAACAGAGTGAGCGAGACGCCAGAAGACAACGACCGACGAGGTCGCACCGCTTCGGGATCGAACCGCGGCGGTGATGGCCGTCCCCGCCGGCAGTCTCACTCACGCGATCGTTCCCAGGGTGGTGGCCGTCGGTGGGAAGACCGGCCGCCCCGCCGCGACGGCCCGGGTTCGTCCGGCGACCGGCCGCAGCGCCGTGACGGTGAACGTCAGGGCGGCGGTCGTCGGTGGGAGGAGCGTCCGCCCCGCCAGGATGGTCGGGGTTCCTATGGTGACCGGCCCCAGCGCCGCCATGGTGAGCGCCAGGGTTCTGCTCGTCGGTGGGAGGATCGCCCGCCGCGCCGTGACGCTCAGGATTTCTACGGCGACCGGCCCCAGCGTCGTGACGGTGAGCGTCAGGGCGGCCGCCGGTGGGAAGACCGTTCGTCCCGGCGTGACGGGGAGCGGCGCACCGCCGGGCGGCGCGCCGACGACCGGGGTCGTCGCCAGGGTGGCGCGGACCGCCAGGTCGGTCATGGCCGACCCGGACAGGAACGCCGAGCTGCCGCTCCTCAGGCACCGGACATCCCCGAGGACATCACCGCACAGATGCTCGACCGGGAGGCACGGCGCGAGCTGCTTACTCTCTCCAAGACCAACGGCGAGGCCGTGGCCCGGCACCTCGTCATGGCCGGCATCCTGCTCGAGGACGACCCGGAACGGGCTTATCAGCACGCACAGGCCGCCGGCCGCGGTGCGGGCCGCGTCGCCACGGCCCGCGAGGCCGTCGCCATCACCGCCTACGCGACGGGCCGGTTCGCCGAGGCGCTCAAGGAGCTACGCGCCGTGCGCCGTCTCTCGGGCCGCGACGACCACCGCGTGATGGAGGCCGACTGCGAGCGCGGTCTCGGTCGCCCCGAACGTGCCCTCACGGTGGTGGCCGAGACCGACGCCAGCACACTCTCCGAGGCGGAGCGGGCCGAACTCGCGATCGTGGCCTCCGGTGCGCGCGCCGACCTCGGCGAGAACGAGGCCGGACTGCTCCTCCTTCGCACGGTGGCGCTCGACGCCATCACCGACCGAGCCGTCCGGGCCCGACTCGACTCCGTCATTGCTGACCGCCTCGACGAGGTCGGCAGGACCGACGAGGCCGCAGAGGTCCGCAGCAGGATCTCGATCCCCACGGACGACTCCACCGACACGTTCGACGTCATCGACCTGCTACCCGAGGAGGACGAGGCCGGACAGGCAGTCTCGGAAGCTTCCACCGAGGCGCCCGTGGCCGCCTCGGATCCGGACGTCGAAGAGTCCGAAGCTGCGGTCGAGCCAGACGTCGTCGAGCACGCCGACGTCACCGACGCGCAGGAGGTCGAGCCGGACCCTGAGCCGTCCTCTGAGCAGGAGGTTGAGCCGGACCCTGAGCCGTCCGCTGAGCAGGGGGCCGAGCCGGAGGCCGAGCAGGGGCAGCTCGACCTCGGCCTCGACCTGGGCGAGGCGGAGCCGCGGGGCGGACGTCCCGCGACCGAGGAGCCGGGGTCCGACACAATGGGCCGGTGACTCTCCGCGGAACTGATCAACCCCTGCACCTGGCGCACGACGTCGCGCTCATCGACCTCGACGGCGTCTGCTACCGGGGCGACGACCCCGTCGAGCACGCGGCCGACTCGCTGAACGCGGCGCGCAGCGCCGGCCTGACCACCCGCTTCGTCACCAACAACGCCTCTCGCGAGCCGGGGACAGTGGCCGACCACCTCACCGAGCTCGGCATCGCGACGGCCCCCGACGAGGTGGTCACCGCGGCCCAGGCGGGAGCGGCCCTGCTGGCGGAGCGCTACCCGAAGGGGTCGGCGGTCCTCGTCGTCGGCGGAGCGGGTCTGCGCACCGCGGTCGCCGAGCGCGGCATGCGCATCGTCGACTCGGCCGACGACTCCCCGGTCGCCGTCATTCAGGGCTGGGACCCGAACCTCGCCTGGCACCACCTCGCCGAGGCCTGCTACGCCATCGAGCGCGGCGCCGCGCACATCGCCACGAACCTCGACGCCAGCATCCCCAAGCCCGGCGGCCTCGCCCCCGGCAACGGGGCGCTCGTCGCCGTCGTTTCCGGGGTCACCGGCGTCCGCCCCCTGTCCACGGGCAAGCCCGAGCCCGAGATCTTCCAGACCGCCGCCCGCCGCGCGGGCGGAACCGCGCCGATCGTGCTCGGCGACCGCCTCGACACCGACATCGCCGGCGCCGTGGCCGCGGGGATGGCCTCGCTGCACGTGCTCACCGGCGTCGACGACGCCCGTGCGGTCGTCCTCGCGATCCCCGCCGAGCGCCCCGCGTTCCTCGCCACCGACCTGCGCGACCTCCTGCTCGCCCACCCCGAGGTCACGCGGGCGAGTGACGCCGACGCGCCCGCCGGTGTGTCGCCCACCTGGGCGGTGGGCAGCGCCCGCGCCCACGTCGCCGACGGCGTCCTCCACCTCGACGACGGCACGGGCACAGCCGTCGCGCTCACCACCGCGGCCGGTTCCGCGCCGGTGACGGTCAGCCTCGACGGCTACCGCGCGCTCGCGGCCGCCGCGTGGGCCGCCGCGGACGCCGGATCTGACCTGGACCCGCAGGTCGTCCCAGAGCTCGTGGTCGAGCGGCGATAACCTGTCCGGGATGAGCGAGCAGCCCCGGCCCACCCCCGCGTCCGTCCGCGGGGACGACCGCCTGCCCGCGGACCTCGCCGAGCGGGACCTCGACGCGCAGGCGGACGCCCTCGAGGCACTCCACTCCTCGCTCCAGGCCCGGCTGGCCCAGGACGGCGGCTGAGGTGGCGCGCCTGACGCGCATCGACGCCGAGCTCGTCCGCCGCCGACTCGCCCGCTCGCGCCAGCACGCCGCCGAGCTCATCGTCGCCCACCGCGTCACCCTCGACGGCGAGGCCGTGCTCAAGCCCGCCCGGCAGGTCGACCCCGCGCAGGCGATCGTCGTCCGCGAGGCCGGCACGGTCGACGACTACGTCTCCCGCGGCGCACACAAGCTCATCGGTGCCCTCGACGCGCTCGCCGCGCGGGGCACCCCCGTCGACCCCGCGGGCCGCCGGTGCCTCGACGCCGGCGCCTCCACCGGCGGCTTCACCGACGTCCTCCTGCGCCGCGGCGCCGCCGAGGTCGTCGCCGTCGACGTCGGGTACGGCCAGCTCGCCTGGAACCTGCGCACCGACGACCGGGTCACCGTCCTCGAGCGCACCAACGTCCGCACGCTCGACCCCGCGGCCGTCGCACCGGCCCCGACGCTCGTCGTCGGCGACCTGTCCTTCATCTCCCTGCGCCTCGTCCTGCCCGCCCTGGCGGGAGCCGCCGCCGACGACGCCGACCTGCTGCTCATGGTCAAGCCGCAGTTCGAGGTGGGGAAGGACGCGCTCGGCAGCGGCGGCGTCGTCCGCGACCCCGACCAGCGCGCCGCCACCATCGTCGACGTCGCCCACGCCGCCCAGGAGCTCGGCCTCGACGCCTGGGCCGTGGTCCCGAGCCCCCTGCCCGGCCCCGCCGGGAACGTCGAGTACTTCGTCGCGCTGCGCCGCGGCGCCGAGCACCCGCTCACCGGCGACGCCCTGGCCGAGGCCGCGCGCACCGCCGTCGCCGAAGGCCCTGCCGGAAGGTCCGAGGGCACTGCCGGGAAGGCTGAGGCCCCCGCGGACAAGGCCGAGGGCCCCGCCGGGAAGGAGGCCGTGCGATGACCGAGCCCCCCAAGCACCGGGCCGACGAGGACGTGCGCCCCGGCGACCGCGAGGTCGTCCTCCTCCACCACCCCACGCGGGCCGACGCGCTCGCGGCCGCCACCACCGTCCACGAGGGCCTCACGGCCGCGGGCCTGTCCGTGCGTTCCGTCAGCCCCGCGACGGACTCAGCGACCGACTCCGAGCCGGTCGGACCCACGCAGGTCGAGGGCGCCGAGCTCGTCGTCGTCCTCGGCGGCGACGGCTCGATCCTCACCGGCACCGAGCTCGCGCGCCCGCACGGCGTGCCGGTCCTCGGCGTCAACCTCGGCCACGTCGGCTTCCTCGCGGAGGCCGAGCCGGAGGCGCTCCCGGAGGTGGTGCGGCGGATCGTCGCGCGCGACTACCTCGTCGAGGAGCGCATGACCATCGACGTCACGGTCCGCACCCCGGTCGGCGCCACGCACCACAGCTGGGCCCTCAACGAGGCCGCCGTGGAGAAGGGCCCCGAGGGCCGGCTGGTCGAGGCGGCCCTCGGCGTCGACGGACGGGGGTTGTCGACCTTCGGCTGCGACGCCGTCGTGCTCGCCACGCCCACCGGCTCCACCGCGTACGCGTTCTCCGGCGGCGGACCGGTCGTCTGGCCCGGCCTCGAGGCCCTCCTCGTCGTCCCCATCGCCGCCCACGCCCTGTTCACCCGGCCCATGGTCGTCGGGCGGGAGTCCGTCCTCGAGGTCGAGATCCTCGCCGAGGCGCGCGCGGCCGCGGTCGTGCGCTGCGACGGCCGCCGCACCATCGAGGCGCCCCCCGGCTCCCGCATCGAGGTCCGCCGCGGCCGCCGACCCGCGCTCCTGGCCCTGCTCAGCGACGCCCCCTTCTCGGGCCGCCTCGTGGCGAAGTTCGACCTCCCGGTCAGCGGCTGGCGGGGCGGAGGCACGCCCGGCACCAACGGGGCCCAGGGGGGCACCCGGTGATCGAGCGCGTGAGCATCGAGGACCTCGGTGTCATCGCCCGGGCCCACCTCGACCTCGGGCCCGGCCTCACCGCCCTGACCGGCGAGACCGGCGCGGGCAAGACGATGGTCCTCACCTCGTTGCGGCTGCTGCTCGGTCATAAGGCCGACCCCGCGATCGTCCGGCACGGCGCGGAGCGCGCCGTCGTCGAGGGGGAGTGGTCCGTCCCGGACGACGCCCCCGCACGCTCGCTGGCCGACGACGCCGGGGCCACCCTCGACGACGACGTCCTCCTGGTGGCGCGCACCGTCTCCGCCCAGGGCCGCTCCCGCGCCCACGCCGGCGGCCGCACGGTGCCCGCCGCCCTGCTCACCGACATCGGCGACGGCCTCGTCACCGTCCACGGCCAGGCCGACCAGCTCCGCCTGCGCGAGCCCGCCCGCCAGCGCGCCGCCCTCGACACCTTCGGCGGAGCGCAGCACCTGGCCCTCGTCACGGCCGCCGCCGAGGCGCACGCCGCCGTGGTCGCCGCCCGTGCCGCGCTCGAGGAGCGCACCGCCGACGAGGGTCGACGCCTCGCGGAGATCGCCGCGCTCACCCGCGTCGCCGAGCTCGTCGCCGCCGCCGACCCCACGCCCGGCGAGGACGAGGAGCTGCGGGCCGCCTCCCTGCGCCTCGAGCACGCCGAGGCCCTGCGCACCGCGGCCGTCGAGGCGCGCGGCTCGATCGGCGGGGACGAGGACAGCGCCACCCCCGGCGCGTCCGCGCTCGTCGCCCGCGCCGCGCACGCCCTGGCGGCCGCCAGCGGCCACGACCCGGCCCTGGCGGCGCTCGCCGAGCGGGTCTCCGCCGTCTCACCGCTGCTCGACGACGTCGCCGTCGAGCTGGCCGGCTACCTCGACGGGCTCGACGCCGACCCTTCCGCGCTCGACACCGTCCACTCCCGCCGCGCCGAGCTCGGCCGCCTGGCCAAGGACCTCGGGGTCGGCGGCGTCGACGAGGCCCTCGCCGAGGCCGAGCGGGCCGCCGCCCGCCTCGCCCAGATCGACGGTCCCGCCGCCGAGCCGGAGGCCCTCGCGGCCGCCGTCGCCGAGGCCGAGGAGGTCCGCGAGCGGGCCGCCGCCGACCTCACCGCCTCGAGGCGGGCCACCGCCGAGCGGCTCACGGCGGCCGTCGACGCCGAGCTGCGCGGCCTGGCGATGCCCGGGGCCCGCCTCGGCATCGACCTCGAGCCGCTGCCCGAGCCCGGCCCGCACGGCGCCGAGGAGGTCGTCCTCACCCTGGCCACGCACCCGAGCGCACCGGCCCGCCCCCTCGGCCAGGCCGCCTCGGGCGGTGAGCTGTCCCGCGTCATGCTCGCCCTCGAGGTGTGCCTCGCGACCGAGGCCGGCGGCCGCGCACGGACGTTCGTCTTCGACGAGGTCGACGCCGGGGTCGGCGGACGCGCCGCCGTCGAGGTCGGGCGACGGCTCGCGGGGCTGGCCGAGCGCCACCAGGTCGTCGTCGTCACGCACCTCGCGCAGGTCGCCGCCTTCGCCACCGACCACCTCGTCGTCACACGCGGGAGCGACGGCGTCACCGACGTCGTGCGGGCGGCCGGCGAGGAGCGCGTCGTCGAGCTCGCGCGCATGCTCGCAGGTCAGGACGACTCCGAGGCGGCGCGCGCGCACGCGGCGGAGCTGCTCGAGCTGGCCGGCGTGTCACCATGACGCGGTGAGGCTCTTCCAACGACCGGCGCGCCGTGCGTCCGCCGACCCCGCGGCCGTCTCCGGGCCAGCCCGCGTGGACGCGCGGACCAAGCGCCTCACGTCGCGGCTCCGCCACGGGGACGTCGCCGTCATCGACCACGTGGACATCGACCGGGTGGCCGCCGAGTCCCTCGTCGCCGCCCGCCCCGTCGCCGTGCTCAACGCCGCAGAGTCCACCTCGGGGCGCTACCCCAACGCCGGGCCGTCGATCCTCGTCGACGCCGGCATCGTGCTCGTCGACGACGTCGGCGAGCACCTCATGGAGATCTCCGAGGGCGACCTCGTCGAGATCAGCCCCGACGGCACGATCAGCACCGGCGGCGAGCTCGTCGGCCGCGGCCAGGTCCAGGACCCGAGCACCATCGCCGAGGACCAGCGCCGGGCCCGCGCGGGCATCTCCGAGCAGCTGAAGAAGTTCGCGACGAACACGATGGAGTACGTCGAGCTCGAGCAGGACCTCATCATCGACGGCATCGGCATCCCCGAGGTGCGCACGGTCTTCGACGAGCGGCACGTCCTCATCGTGGTGCGCGGGTACCACTACAAGGAGGACCTCGCGATGCTCCGGCCGTACGTGCGGGAGTTCCGGCCCCTCATCGTCGGCGTCGACGGCGGGGGAGACGCGGTCCTCGAGGCCGGTCTGCGGCTCGACATGATCGTCGGCGACATGGACTCCGTGTCCGACGAGGCGCTGCGCTCGGGCGCGGAGATCCTCGTCCACGGCTACCGGGACGGCCGCGCCCCCGGGAAGGCCCGCGTGGAGGCGCTCGGCGTCGACCACCTCGTCGTGCCCGCCACCGGTACGTCGGAGGACGTGGCCATGCTGCTCGCCGACGAGAAGGGCGCCAGCGTCATCGTCGCCGTCGGCACCCACAACACGCTCAACGAGTTCCTCGACAAGGGGCGCGCCGGCATGGCGTCGACCTTCCTCACCCGCCTGCGGGTGGGCTCCAAGCTCATCGACGCCAAGGGCGTCTCCCGGCTGTACCGGACGCGCATCTCCGGCTGGCTCCTCGTCCTCCTCGTGCTCGCGGGCCTGCTCGCCCTGGCGGCCGCCGTCCTCGCCACGACGGCGGGACAGGCCTTCCTCGAGCTCGCCGCCACGCGGTGGGGGGACGTCGTGGCCTGGGTGCGCTCCCTGTTCGGGTCCGGGTGAGCATGACGGGTAGCAGGGGAGACGCATGATCGACTTCAAGTTCCACGTGGTCTCGCTGATCGCGGTGTTCATGGCCCTGGCCGTGGGCATCCTGCTCGGCGCGGGCCCGCTCGGCGGCGCCCTGGGCGACACGCTGCGCGGCCAGGTCCAGGACCTGCGCACCGACCGCGAGGAGATGCGCGCCGAGCTCACCGACACCCGCGCCGACCTCGACTCCGTCAACGCCCTGCTCGAGGAGGGCGGCCCCCGCCTCGTCGACGGCACGCTCGACGGCGGACGCGTCGCCCTGCTCGCGATGCCCGGCACCAACGGCGACGACCTCACCGCCGTCCAGGACTCGCTCGCCGATGCCGGTGCCGAGATCGTCGTCGAGGGCGTGCTCTCGGAGACCCTGGTGACGCCGGCGATGGGCGAGGAGCGGATCGACCTGCTCGACGACGTGGCTCCCGACGCCGAGCCGGAGGCCGACCCCGTCGCCACCCTCGGCGCCACGATCGCCGACGCGCTGACCATCGGCCACGACGAGACCGAGTCGCTCGACGACGTCGCCGCCGACGGGGAGCTCCTGGACGTGCTGCTCGGCGCCGGCGAGGACCTCGTCATGCTGCAGACGGACCCCGAGGGCCGGGCCGACGTCGTCGTCGTCGTCGGAGCCCGCCCGGAGCCCGAGCCCGACACGGACCCGGACGAGGACTCCGACGAGGACGGCACCCCCGACGTCGAGGCGGAGGCCGCCGAGCGTCGGATCGCCCACGTCACCGCCCTGCAGGCGTTCGGGGCGATGGCCGACGAGGCGCCGTTCGTCCTCGTCGGCGCCGGGGAGTCCACCCGTGACCTCGTCGGCGTCCTGCGCGACGACCTCTCGCTGGCGCCGGCCGCCACCAGCGTCGACTCCGTCGGCTCGGTCTCCGCCACCGTCGTCACGCCCCTGGCCGTGGCCGCGACGCTCGACGGGATCGTCGAGCACTACGGGTTCGACGAGGGTGCGGAGGCCGTCCTGCCGCCCGCCGTGGCCACGCCGGCCGAGCGGCGCGCCGAGGGCGCCCCGCCGGCCGTGGACCCCGAGTCGCCCACCCAGGGCGAGTCGCCGACGGCTGGGACGGGCGGCGGCACCGGGGCCGACGACGCCGGAACCGGCTCCGGCGACACCGGCGGTTCCGGTACCGGTGGCGACTCTGCGCGCGGCGGTACGACCGGCGACGACGAGGACCCCGCGCCGTGAACTGCCTGCTCGCCCGTGCCACCGCCGCCGCGCTGGGCGCCGGCGCGACGGTCGCCGCCCGCCGACTGCTCGACCGCCGCCCGCCCGGTCGGCCCGGCGCCTGGACGCGCACCAACCACGCCGGCGACCCCGTCTCGCTGCTCGGCGGGCTGGCCGTCGGCGCCGCCGCCACCGCGCTCGGCCCGCTGCTGGCCGCCGCGACCCCGCTCGGGCCGCGCGTCGCGCTCGCCGCGGGGGTGGCCGGCGGGGCCGCGACCGTCGCGGGCGTGCTCGACGACCACGGCGAGGACCTCACCGGCGTCCCCACGGGCCGCGCGAAGGGCCTCAAGGGCCACCTGGGCGCGCTCGCCCGCGGCGAGGTGACCACCGGGGCGGTGAAGATCGCCGTCGTCGGCGCCGGTGCCGCCGGTGCCGCCGCGCTCCTGCCCGGGCCGCGGCCGGTCCTCGGCAGGCTCGCCGACGCCGCCCTGGTCGCCGGCTGCGCGAACCTCGCCAACCTCTTCGACCTGCGCCCCGGCCGCGCGCTCAAGGTCGCCGGGCTCGCGCTCGCGCCCGCCGCGCTCGCCGGGCCGGACCAACGGGCGGCGCTCGCGGCCGGCTCGCTCGGCGTCGTCGGTGCCGCGCTGCCCGCCGACCTCGCCGCGCGCGACATGCTCGGCGACACCGGGGCGAACCCGCTCGGCGCCCTCGTCGGCGTGGTCCTCGCCGCCGACGGCTCGGCCGTGCGGCGCACGGTGGCGCTCGGCGGCGTCGTCGCGCTCACCCTGGCCTCCGAGCGGATCTCGTTCACGTCCGTCATCGACTCCGTCCCGGTGCTGCGGGCGATCGACCGCGCGGGCCGCGCGGCCTGACCCGTGGGCACCGCCGACGAGCCCCGGGCCGCCGACGAGCCCCGGGCCGCCGACCGGGGCGCGCGCCCCGCGTCCGGGGGAGAGGCCGGCACGGGGGCCGAGCGCGGTCGCGAGCGCGAGACCGACCGGGGCGCGCGCCCCGCTCCCGTCCTCGCCGGCGCGCTCGGCGCCGCCGGCCTCATCGCCGTCCTCACTCTCGCCTCGCGCGCCGCCGGGTTCGCCCGCTGGCTCGTCCAGTCCTGGGTCCTCGGCAGCTCGGCGACCGCCGACGCCTACGCCAAGGCCAACACGATCCCCAACGTCCTGTTCGAGATCGCCGCGGGCGGAGCGCTCGTCGGCCTCGTCGTCCCGCTGCTCGCGGCGCCGCTGGCCCAGGGGCTGCGCGACGAGACCGGACGGCGCGCGTCGGCCCTGCTGTCCTGGACCGTGGCGATCCTCGCCCCGCTCGGCCTGCTCGTCGCCGTCCTCGCCCGCCCGCTGGCCGGGCTCCTGCTCGGCTCCGACGCGCCCGAGGCGAGCCTGGACCTCACGACGACCTTCCTGCGCATCTTCGCCGTCCAGGTCCCCCTGTACGGGATCGGCACCGTGCTCACCGGCGTCGCCCAGGCCCACCACCGGTTCGCCTGGCCGGCGCTCGCCCCGCTGCTGTCCTCCCTGGTCGTCATCGCCACCTACGGCCTCGTCGGCCTGTTCGGCGGCCCGGCGACCGACGACCCCGCCACGATCGCCCCCACGATGGTGGCCGTCCTCGGCTGGGGCACGACCGCCGGCGTGCTCGCGATGAGCCTGGCCCCGGTGCTCGCCCTGCGCGGCCTGGGCCTGCGCTGGCGCCCCACCCTCGACCTCGGCGCCGACCTGCGTCGCCGCGCGCTCGCCCTGGCCGGCGCCGGCCTCGCCGCCCTGCTCGCTCAGCAGGTCGCCGTCCTCGCAGTGCTGCGCGCCACGGCGGCCCAGCCCGGCTCCTACAACGTGTGGCAGTACGCCCAGGCCGCCTACCTGCTGCCCTACGCCGTGCTCGCCGTCCCGCTCGTCACGGCCGTGGCGCCCCGCGTCGCCGAGCTGGCCTCGCGGTCCGTGGCCGACAGCGCGCCCGTGGTGGCCCGTTCGGCGCGCGCCGTGCTCGCCGCCGGCGCGCTCGGTGCCGCCGCCCTCGTCGCCGTCGCCCCCGCGGTCACCGCGATCTTCTCCGCCCGCCACGACATGCCGGGCATGACGACGACGCTCACCGTCCTCGCCCTGGGCCTGCCCGGCTTCGCGCTGCTCCTGCACGCCCAGCGCTCCTTGTACGCCGTCCACCGCGCGCGCCTGGCGACCGTCCCGGCACTCGTGGGCTGGCTCGTCACCGCCGCGGCCACCGTGGTCGCGGGCATCGCCGCGGCGGGCGCCGGGCACGGCACCCTGCTCGGTCTGCTCGCGGCCGCCTCGAGCGTCGGGATGACGCTCGCCGGCGTGCTGTCGGCCGTGTGCCTCGCGCGCGCACTCGGCGGAGCCGCGCTCGCCGGCCTCGCGCGCACGGCGGGGACCGCGGTGGTCGGTGCCGTGATCGGCGGGCTCGCCGGCCGGTGGGTCACCGAGCTCGTCGCGGGCGACGGCCCGCTGCGCGCGGTCCTGGCGCTCGCGGCCGGCGGGGCCGTGGCGCTCCTGGCCTGGGTGGCCGTGGTGGCGGCGGGGGACTGGCAGGTGCTCGCCGTGCTGCGCCGCCGCGGGCGCGGCGCGGGCACCGGACCGACCGCCCCCGAGAACAGCGATCGGAAGGACGAGTCATGAGGATCCTCCAGGTGACCGGCACGACCACCGGCGGGGTCGCCCGCCACGTGAGCCAGGTCGTCGACGTGCTGCGCTCCCACGGCCACGACGTCCGGCTGGCCGGGCCCGCGGGCGTCGTCGCCGACGTCGTCCTCGGCGCCCCCGTGCCCGCCGCCGTCGTCGACCTGCGCGACCGCCCCTCGGGCGCTGATCTCGCCACCGTGCGCCGCCTGCGCCACCTCGCCGCCGGCGCCGACGTCGTGCACGCCCACGGCCTGCGCGCCGGCGCCGCCGCCGCGCTCGCCGTCCGCTCGCTGCCGCGCCGGCCACGGCTCGTGGTCACCGAGCACAACCTCGCCGTGGGCAGCGCCAGGGTCCGCGCGATCGCCCAGGCCCTGGAGGCCGTGGTCGCCCGCGGCGCCGACGTGGTCCTGCCGGTCGCCCCCGACCTCGCCGAGCGGGCCCGCCGGCTGGGCGCGCGTCACGTCGAGGTCGCCGTCATCCCCGCGCCCGCCCCGCGGGCCGTCCGCGCCACCGCGGCCGAGGTGCGCCGCGACCTCGGCCTCTTGGGCGGTCAGAGACTCGTCCTGTCCGTGGCACGTCTCGCGCCGCAGAAGGGCCTCGACCTCCTCGTCGACGCCGCCGCGGCCGCCGAACAGCTCCTGCCCGCGCGGACGGACGGCGCTCCGGCCGCGGTGTGGTGCGTGGCCGGCGGCGGGCCGCTCGGCCCCGAGGTGGCGGCCGCAGCGACCGCCGCCGGCGCCCCCGTGCGCGTCCTCGGCCCCCGCGCGGACGTCCCGGACCTCCTGGCGGCGGCCGACGTCGTCGTGTCGACCTCGGTGTGGGAGGGGCAGCCCATCTCGCTGGGCGAGGCGATGCACGCCGGCGCGGCCGTCGTCGCGACGGAGGTCGGCGGGACGGGCCTCGTCGTCGGGGACGCCGCCCTGCTCACCGGCCGCGACGCGGCCGAGGTGAGCGCCGCCGTCGTGCAGGTCCTCCTCGACACGGAGCTCGCGGGCCGGCTGGGGGACCGCGCGCGGCGGCGCTCGGCCGAGCTGCCGGACGAGGGTGACCTTCACCGCCAGCTCGTGTCCGTCTACGAACCCGGCTCACGCTGCTAGGGTCGAAGCCCGTGGCACCCACCTCGCACCGGCCTCTGCCCGGCACCTCGGTCCCCAAGCAGATCTTCGTGACCGGCGGGGTGGTGTCCTCTCTCGGCAAGGGCCTCACGGCCTCCTCCCTCGGCAGGCTCCTGCGCTCGCGCGGCCTGCGGGTCGTGATGCAGAAGCTCGACCCGTACATCAACGTGGACCCGGGCACGATGAACCCCTTCCAGCACGGCGAGGTGTTCGTCACCGAGGACGGCACCGAGACCGACCTCGACATCGGCCACTACGAGCGGTTCCTCGACATCGAGCTGTCCGGTCGGGCCAACGCCACCACAGGCCAGGTCTACTCCGAGGTCATCGCCCGCGAGCGGCGCGGCGAGTACCTCGGGGACACCGTGCAGGTCATCCCGCACATCACCGACGAGATCAAGGCGCGCATGCGCGCGCAGGCCGAGCCGGCTGACGGCCATGGGCCTCCGGACATCATCATCACCGAGATCGGCGGCACGGTCGGCGACATCGAGTCCCAGCCCTTCCTCGAGGCCGCCCGGCAGGTGCGCCAGGACGTCGGGCGCGACCACGTGTTCTTCCTGCACGTCTCGCTCGTGCCCTACATCGCGGCCTCCGGCGAGCTGAAGACGAAACCGACGCAGCACTCCGTGGCCGAGCTGCGGTCGATCGGTATCCAGCCCGACGCCCTCGTCTGCCGCACCGACCGGGTGCTGCCGGAGGGCGTGAAGAACAAGATCGCCTCGATGTGCGACGTCGAGCGGGAGGCCGTGGTCGAGTGCCCGGACGCGCCCTCGATCTACCAGATCCCCCGGGTGCTGCACTCCGAGGGGCTCGACGCCTACGTGGTGCGTCGCCTCGGTCTGTTCTTCCGCGACGTCGACTGGACCGAGTGGGACCGGCTCCTCGACCGGGTCAACCACCCCCGGCACGACGTCGAGGTCGCCCTGGTGGGCAAGTACATCGACCTGCCCGACGCCTACCTGTCCGTCACCGAGGCGATCCGCGCCGGCGCGTTCGAGCACCGCGCGTACGCGAACATCCGGTGGGTCGAGTCCGACCGGTGCGCCACCCCCGAGGGCGCGCGTGAGGCCCTGTCCGGGGTCGACGCCGTGCTCGTGCCCGGCGGGTTCGGCGTGCGCGGGATCGAGGGCAAGCTCGGTGCGCTGACCTGGGCGCGCGAGAACCAGGTGCCCACGCTCGGCATCTGTCTCGGCCTGCAGTGCATGGTCATCGAGGCGGCCCGGTCGCTGCTCGGGCTCGAGGGCGCCAGCTCGACGGAGTTCCACCCGGGCACCGACGAGCCCGTCATCGCGACGATGGACGAGCAGGTGCGGTTCGTCGAGGGCGCCGAGGGGGACATGGGCGGAACGATGCGCCTGGGCTCCTACCGGGCGGCACTCACGCCGGGCTCCGTGGTCGCCGAGACGTACGGCGAGGTCGAGGTCTCCGAGCGGCACCGGCACCGCTACGAGGTCAACAACGCCTACCGCGAGCGTCTCGAGGGCGTCGGCCTGCGGGTGACCGGGACGCTGCCCGAGGGGAACCTGGTGGAGTTCGTCGAGCTCGACCGCGAGCAGCACCCCTACTACGTGGCCACCCAGGCGCACCCGGAGTTCAAGTCGCGGCCGACGCGGGCCCACCCGCTGTTCGCCGGGCTCATCGGTGCGGCCGTCGAGCGGCAGCGCGCCACCCGGCTCCTCGAGGTCGGCGACGACGGGGCCGAGGACGAGTGAGCGCGGATCTGTCGGCCGGCGCCGACCTGATCTCCGGCGACGTGCCCTGCGAGGACGAGTGAGCGCGGATCTGTCGGTCGACGGCGCCGAGGAGGTGCCCGGCGCCGGGACGTTCGCCGACGCCGAGGACCACCGGCGCGTGGTCCGGGCCGACCGCCTGCTCGAGGGCCGCATCTTCGACATCGTGGGCGACACCGTCGAGCTGAGCGCCGGCGGGCCCACCGTGCGGCGCGAGTACCTCGTCCACCCGGGGGCCGTCGCGATCGTCGCGCTCCGTGGCGACGGCGCGGCTACCGATGCGGGCGGTGTCGACGCAGGTAGCGGCGACTCGGGTAGCGGCGACTCGGGTGGCGGCGACGCGGGAAGCGGCGAGCCCGAGGTCCTCCTGGTGACCCAGTACCGGCACGCGTCGCGGGCACGCCTGCACGAGATCCCGGCCGGCCTGCTCGACGTGCCCGGCGAGGACCCGGTCGAGGCCGCCCGCCGCGAGCTCGCCGAGGAGGCCGACCTGCGCGCAGGCACCTGGCACGTCCTCGCCGACGTCCTGCTCTCGCCGGGCGCCACGAACGAGTGCGTGCGTGTCCTGCTCGCCCGCGACCTCAGTGAGGTCCCCGACGCCGAGCGGCACGTCCGCGAGGACGAGGAGTCGGAGATGGTCGCCCGGTGGGTGCCGCTGGCCGACGCCGTCGAGGCCGTCCTCGACGGCAGGATCCACAACGGAGCCACGACGGCGGGGCTGCTGGCCGCCGAGGTCTCCCGGTCGCGCGGGTGGGCGGGCCTGCGCCCGGCCGACGCCCCGTGGTCGCTGCGTCGCTACCGGTCCACCGACGGCTCCGTCGACGGCGCACTCACCGGCCTCCCGCCGGAGCACCGCCCGGCCGACTGACCGTCCGGGCGCAGCGCCGTCGGGCCGGGCCGCGCGATCGGGGGCGTCAACCACGCTCCCGGGTACGGCCGCCCTGGGACGATGAGGTATGTCCCCCTCCGTCACACTGCTCCTGGGCAAGCCGCCCCGGTCCGGCACCCTCCTGGACGAGGTCGTCGCCCACCTGGCGTCGCGGCGATGCACCGTGACCGTCCGGCTGCCCCACGAGGAGACGGTCGAGATCGACGACCTCACCGACCAGACGATCGTGGTCCATCGCGGCCTGCACAGCTCGGTGGCCCCGCTGCTCCAGGAGGCCCACGACCGCGGCGTCGCCCTGTGCAACCCGTGGCCGGCCGACCGGCTGCTGCGCGACCGCCGCGCCTGGCGAGGCGTTCTCGAGCGCGCCGGGATCCCGCAGCCGCCGTCGTCCACCGTCGAGCGGTGGGCCGGCGTGCTCGCGGTCGCGGAGAAGGAGCACGTGGTCGCCAAGTCCTTCGCCGGGCCGGGACGTGGGGCGCAGGTGCTGGCCGGCACCGACCGCACGCTGCCGGGCGACGCGCCGTTCCCGGGGCCCTACCTGGTGGAGTCCCGTCTGGCCTCCGACGGCACCGACCGCAAGCTGTACCTGGCCGGCGGCTCGGTGCGGGGCCTGCTCAAGCCGTCGACGCTCGAGCGGGAGCACACGCCGGCCGGCACGCCGTTCCAACCAGACGACGAGCTGGTGGACATGGCCGGACGCGTGCGCGACGCGCTCGGCGCCCATCTGCTCGGTGTGGACCTGATCGGCACGCCTGCGGGACCGGTCGTCGTCGACGTCAACGGTTTCCCCGGGTTCCGAGGTGTCATAGGGGCGGCCGACGTCGTGTCCGAGCACCTCCTGGCTCACGCCGCCGCCTGACTCGTCGAGGACACGCTCTCTCGCCGGGTTCACGGTCTCTCGTCGACGACACGCGTGGTGGGTGACCCCTGAGGCACCGTCGAGGTCACGGTCTCTCGTCGAGGACTCGGTTTACCGTCGAGGGCGCGGGGTACGTGCCGAGTGGACCTCCGGCGGCCGTACTCTCGACGCGTTCCTCGTGTCCTCGATGAGTTCCCCGTGTTTTCGATGAATGGTCGGGTCGGGGCCGCCCATTCGATGACGTTCGGCCGCACGCTCGAGGGGCAACAACCGCACGCTCGAGGGGCGAGAACCGCACGCTCGATGACTCAGGGGGTCGGTTGGGCGACGCGGCGCAGGAGGTCCGTGGCGACCGCGCGCCACCGGGGTCGGTACGCGTAGACGCCGGCCAGTCGCAGGCGCGTGGCGTCGGCATAGTCGGCGACCCGCTCCGTGTCCGTCGGGGCCGCGCCCGCCAGGAGTCCCGCGCGGGCGGCGTGGGCCAGGTCCGGTCTGAGCAGCCCCTGCGCCTGGCGCAGCTCGAGGTGGACGACCGCGTTGGCGATGTCGAGCGCTCGCTCGCCGACGGCGAGGGTGTCGACGTCGATCATCCCCACCGGGCCGGCACCTGCGATGGCGGCCCCGTCGACGGCATACGCGCCTACGCCGCCGCCGCCGGCATCGCCGTCGGCATCCGCGCCTACGACACCGCCGTCGGCGCCCTCACCGGCCCCGTCGTCGGCGCCCTCGCCGGCACCCGCGTCCCCGGCTTCGACCGGGTCCGCGAGCAGCAGCTGCTTGTCGTGCAGGTCGCGGTGCAGCACACCGAGGTCGTCTCCGCCGCGGTCGGCCAGGAGTGCGGCCGTCACGCGGTCGCCTGCCCGCGCGACGAGCTCGGGGTCGAGGAGCCCGTGGGCGACCGCCGGGTCGAGCCAGTGCGCGATCGCGGAGAGCTCGTCCTCGGCCCCGTGCCGTGCGGCGACCCGGTCCTGGGGCGCGTCGTGCAGTCGCGTCACCGCGGCACCCGCCGCGCGCCAGGCGTGGTGGGCCCGGCTCGGCGTCCAGTCCCCGTCGGCGCCGAGGTCGTGCAGGGTACGGCCGGGCACCACGCTCCACAGCAGCACGCCCGCCTCGAGGTCCGAGCCCTCGAGCAGCCGCGGCACCGTCACGCCGTCGATCAGCTCGGCGACGAGCCGGCCGCGGCCCGCCAGGTCGTGCGACCGGCTCGGACGTACCACCTTCGCGAACGCCCGCGGGGCCGCTCCCGGGCCGGGAAGGGCCACGACGGCGCGGCGTCCCGGCCGGTGGGCCACGAGCAGCGCGCCAGCCTCGGCGAGGACGCCGGGCAGCGCACGGAGCCGCGCGTCGGCCCCTGCGGGCTGCAGGAGGACGTCGCCCACGACGGACGCGGGCGCGGGGGCCCCGCGTGCAGCCTCGGCCAGGGCGTCGCCGTCGGCGAACCACTGACCGGCGACGGTGGCGCCGCCGGAGGTGAGCTCCAGGAGCGCGTGATTACGTCCGCGCGGCCAGGCCCGCACGACGTCGTAGCGCCGGCCGTCGGCGACGAGGCTCTTCGGCGGACGGGGGGCGGCACTCCGGCGGGCGGCGCGGCGCGCTCGCGCCGGCTCCGGGACGGGCGCCGGGCCAGGTCCCGTGGCCGAGGCGCCCACGAACAGCCGCGCCGGCCGCAGGCCCCCGGTCACGGGGCCGCCAGCTCGCGGGCCGACCCGACCAGGGCGGCGACGGCGTCGGGCCAGTCGGGCGTGTGGCGCCGGAAGGGCTCGGCCGCCCGCCGGAGCACCCCCGCCGCGCAGTGCAGCCGCAGCAACCGGGCGTCGAGCAGCCCGCCGGCACCGGTGTACCCGGCCAGCAGCGGTGCGAGCAGCTCCTCGGGGTCCGGGGCGCCCGAGCCCGCGGCAGCCACGTGCGCGCCGTACCAGGAGCCGAGGTCGCTCATGGGGTCGTCCAGCCGGACGCGATCGAGGTCGAGGACGCTCACCGCGGCCTCGGTGCCGGTATCGGCGACGGCGCGGCCGGGGGCGTCGTCGTCGGGGGCCGCTCCATCCGGTCCGCCGCGGACGATCACCTGATCGGCGGAGAAGTCGCCGTGGACCACCCGGGGCTGCGCGTCGCCGAGCGCCGCGCGGAGCCGCTCGGCGACCGCTCGCGCGGTGGGGGCCACGCCGGGCAGCACCGCCAGCACGCCGTGCACGGCATCCTCGAGCTCGAGGACGTGGTCACCGGTCGTCAGCCCGTCGATCGCGGGCTGCCGATGGATCTCGGCGAGCGCGGCGCCCGCCAGCGCCCACAGCCCGTCCACGCTCGGCCCCGTCACCGTGTCCAGCGCGACGCCCGGCACCCAGTCGTTGACCACCGTCCCGGCGCGTCGGTCGACCCGGTCCACCACGGGCACCGGCAGCCCGGCCAGGGCCGAGTAGCCGGCCAGCACCGCCGGCAGGTCGGTCGGACGGTGGACCTTGGCCAGCTGCGGCACCCCTGCGGGGCCGTCGAGGCGGGCGACCCAGCGCCGGCCGGGCTTGTACACGAGCGGATCGAGCCGCTCCGCGTCACGGACCAGGTTCCGGATCCCCGGCAGATGACGGTCGGCCGTCGCGTCGGCCACGGCGACCCCGCGCCGCACGTCGACGGCGGAGCCACGCCCCACGTCGTCGTTCTCGCCCTCCCGGGCGATCTTGTCGAGCTTGGGGGCGGCCTCCTCGGTGACGGCGAGGGCCTGCGCGAGGAAGGTTCCGCCCTCGAGGTCCCGCATCCTGAGCCCGGCGACCATGGACGTGCCCGGCTTGTAGCGCACGTAGCGGATCTGGGCGTCGGCGACGGCCCAGCCGAGGCTGCGCGCCAGCTCGAGGGGGCAGAGGACCTCGGCGAGCCCGGGAACCGCGGGGTCCGCGGCCACGAGCCGCGCGTCAACCGGTGCGACGACGGCCATGACGCTCCTTCCTGTCGTGGTCCGGGACGAGTGCGCGGACCGGGCGGTGGTCCAGGGCCGGGCGGTGGTCTCGGGCCGACCCACCGGCTGGACGTCTCCCGGTCGTCGCACCCGGCCGGCGGTCGGGGTACGTGTCCGGTGCAGGGTCTACGTCCGGTGCCGGGCGCTCCTCGGGGGCCTGGTCCGCCTCCGGCGCAGGGTCCTCCTCCGGCGCAGGGTCCTCCTCCGGGGCCGGGTCCAGCTGGGCGAGCCGGGAGCCGGCGTCGTCGAGCAGGTCTCGGGGCGCCCCCTGCTCGACGATGCGGCCGCGCTCGAGCACCACCACCTCGTCGCAGTCGAGGGCGGCGCCCAGCTCGTGCGTGATGACCACCGTGGTGCGGCCCTCGGCCAGGCGGTCGATCGCCTCCAGGACCTGCGCGGAGTTCTTCGGGTCCAGCCCGGTGGTCGCCTCGTCGAGGATGATCACCGGCGCGTCGCGCAGCATCGCCCGCGCGATCGCGATGCGCTGGCGCTGGCCGCCCGAGAGCGTGTCGCCGCGCTCGCCGACGATCGTGTCGTAGCCGTCCGGCAGTGCCGTGATGAAGTCGTGGGCGTTCGCGGCTCGCGCGACCCGTTCGATCTCCTCGGGGCCGGCTCCTGCGCGGCCCATCTCGATGTTCTCGCCGATGGTGCCGTGGAACAGCACCGACTCCTGCAGGACGATCGCCACGTGCGCGCGGAGGGACTCCACGGTGACGTCGCGCAGGTCGTGACCGTCGAGCTTGACCGCGCCGGCCACCGGGTCCTGCAGCCGGAGCAGCAGACCGGCCATCGTGGACTTGCCCGACCCGGAGTGCCCGACGAGCGCGACCTTCGCACCGGGGCGGATGCGCAGCGAGACGCCGTCGAGGGCCGTGTCCGACCCGGTGTAGGACGCGGTGACGTCCTCGAACCGGATCTCGCCCGCGAGCCGACGGATCGTGTAGGCGCCGTGCTGGTCGGCGACCTCCTGCTCCGTGTCCATGAGGTCGAGGATCCGCTCGCCGGAGGCGGCGGCCTTGGCGATGCGCCCCGTGTACTTGGCCAGGTCACGCATCGGCCGGAACGCGGTCTTGAGGTACTGGAGGAACACGACCAGCTCGCCCGGGGAGAGCGAGCCCCGCACCACCGACCAGCCGCCGACCAGCATGACGACGCCCGTGGCGACGCCCACCAGCACGTCCGTGGTGCGCTCGAGCCCGGCCGAGAGCCGGGTGGCCTTCACGCCCTCCTTGAGCTCCTGGTTGTTCGACGCCGCGAACGAGGACTCGAGCCGCTCGGCCAGCGAGTAGGCCTGGACCACCTTGATCGCGCCGAACGACTCGCCCGCCGCGCCGGCGAGCTCGCCCTCGCGGCGGCGCTGGACGCGCGAGGCGGAGGTGATCCTGCGGGTGGAGCGCGAGCTGGACAGGGCGAACAGTGGCAGGGTCGCCAGGACGACGAACGCGAGGACCCAGTCCAGGAGGAACATCACCACGAGCATCGCCACGAGGGTGACGACGTTGCCGAGCAGCGGCATGGCGGCGGTGATCGCGACGTCCCGCAGCCTCCCGACGTCGGCGATCAGCCGGGTGATGAGGTCACCGCCTCGGGTGGAGGAGTGGAAGCGCAGCGAGAGCCGCAGGACGTGCGCGTAGACCTTGGCGCGCACCGAGGTCATCGCGCGGGTGCCCGCGAGCGCGAAGAGCACGGTCGTCAGGTAGGCGGTCAGCGCGCGCAGCGCGGCGATGGCGACGACGGCGATCGCGCACATGATCAGCAGGCGAAACAGGCCGGGGTCCTCGGCGGCACCGGGGGCGATGACGCCGTCGATGACGAACTTCAGCGGCCAGGGCTGCAGCAGCCGGAACGCGACCTCCGCGAAGAGCGCGACGAATCCGCCGACGACGATCCCGCGGTGGGGCCGCAGGTGCGGCCGCAGGAAGGTGAAGATGTGCTTGAGCGAGGGCACGACCGAGCGCAGCTCGGACGCGGGCGCGCGGGAGGCCATCAGATCACTCCTCGCGCCGCGCCGACCGGGGCGGCGACCGGCGTGGAGCTCGGGGTGGCGACGGTCGCGGAGCTCGCGGGCGGCGCCACCAGGTCGAGGCCGGCGGCGGCCAGCGAGCGCTCGACGACGTGGCCCCAGGTGTGGGCGGAGGCCACGTGCTCGCGCGCGGCGGCGCCGGTCCGGCGGCGCAGCCAGGGGTCGTCGGCCAGCACGTGCAGCATCCCGGCGAGCACCACCGGGTCGGAGCCCGGCACGAGGAACCCGGTGCGCGCGTGCGTGACCACCGCGGGCAGCTGGCCGACCTCGGAGGCGACCACCGGCAGGCCGGCCGCCATGTACTCGTAGACCTTGAGCGGCGAGAAGTACCCCTCGCCGGCGTGCGGGTAGGGGGCGGTGGCGACGTCCATGCGGTGCAGCTGGGCTGGGATGTCCACGGGCGCCACGGCCCCGGTCATCTCGACGGCGTCCCCGATCCCGAGCGACTCGGCCTGCGCGCGCAGCGGGCCGGCCTGCGGGCCGTCGCCCACGAGCAGCAGCCGCGCGTCGACCACGGAGCGCCGCAGGAGCGCGTGCGCCTCGAGCAGGGTCTCGGTGCCGTGCCACGGCTTGAGCGTGCCGACGAACCCGACCGTGAACGGTCGTCCGTCCTCGTCCGCCTCGGGGCGCGGGCGGATGCGGTCGACGTCGACGCCGTTGGGCTCGACCACCACGTGCGACGTGCGGTCGGCCGGGAGCTGTGCGCGCACCCACTCGGCCACCGGCTCCGAGACGCAGACGACGGCGCTCGCGTCGGTCGCGGCCCGGCGGATCACGTCCTGGGCGATGTCCGCGCGCACGAGCCCGCGGTGCCGCGCCTGCTCCTCGGGCAGGGGGGCGTTGACCTCGAGCACCGCAGGGATCCCGTGGGCGCGGGCGTACCCGGTGCCCGCGGCGGACCACAGGGAGTAGCGCTCGTAGACGGCGTCGAACGGGCCGGCGGCCTCGACGGCGTCCCGCATCCCGGCGTCGGCGGCGATGGCGCGGGCCTCGCGGTCGGCGACGTCGGCGCCGCTGATGCGGCCGAGCTCGTGGACCGTCAGGCGTCCCCGGGCGCGGGCCGCCTCCGCGGCGGGCCAGGGCGAGCCGCCGGTGCGGCGGCAGAACAGGTCGACGTCGTGACCGGACGCCAGCAGCACGCCGAGGACCTCCTGGACGTGGACCGAGGCGCCCTTGGTGCCGAAGACCGGGATCCCGGGGTCGGCGCAGACGTAGGCGATCCTCATCGGACCACCTCCACGGGGCGACCGACGGCTCGCTCGGCGCTCGCCGCCTCGGAGGTGGGGCGTGCGGCGTCCTCGAGCGCGGCGTCCTCGAGGGCGGCGACCTGGTGCCGGGTGTCGAACTGGTCCTCGACGAGGTCCCGGGCGGCGCGCGCGAGGCGGGTGCGCAGGGCGTCGTCGTCGAGGAGCCGCTCGATCGCCGCGGCGAGCGCGACCGGGTCGTGCTGGGGCACCTGCAGGCCCGTGACCTCGTGCCGCACGGCCTCCGTGATCCCGGTGACGTCGGTCGACACGCACGGGGTGCCCAGCGCCATGGCCTCGAGCAGCACCGTCGGCAGGCCGTCGGCGTTGCCGTCGGAGCCCACGACGCACGGCGCCGCGAAGACCCCGGCCGCGGCGACCTCGCCGCGCACCTCGTGCTGCGGCATCGGACCGGTGATCTGGACCAGGTCCGCCAGCCCGAGGGCCGCGACCCGGGCGCGCAGGGCGCCCTCGAGCTCGCCGCCGCCGACGATCCGGCAGCGGGTCGGACGCCCGGAGTCGCGCAGGTGGGCGATCGCGTCGACGAGCACGGAGAAGCCCTTCTTCTCGACGAGGCGACCGACGGCCACCACGGGCGCGTCGTCGTCCGTCCCACGGTCCGGGGTCGGCGCGGTGAACGGGAAGTCGTCCAGGTGCAGCCCGTTGTAGATGCGGTGGAGCCGGGTGGCGGCGACCGCCTCGGGGAAGACGCGGCGCAGGTGCCGGTCGTTGAAGTCGCTGATCGTCACCACGTGGTGGGCGCCGGCGATCTTGGCGGCCAGGTCGGCGGGGTCGACCGAGGAGTGGAAGATGTCCTTGGCGTGGGCGGTGAACGAGTAGGGGATGCCGCTGAGCAGCGAGGCCAGCCGCGCCACGGTGGTGGCGAGCGAGGCGAAGTGCGCGTGCAGGTGGGTCAGGCCGCGGCGCCGGGCCAGGAGCGCGACCTCGACGGCCTGCGCGGCGTCGTCGGCGCCCGCGGCGAGCAGCTCGGGCAGCGTGGCGGCCAGGCGGGGCAGCTCGGGTGCGGCGTCCCGCAGCGTCTGCCACAGGTCCTCCGCCCTGCGCACCCTCGGCACGTAGGTGACCGGTGCCCGCACCTCGGCGAGCGCGCTGTGGAAGCGCGGGTCCACCGGCGGGCGGAGCGAGAGCACCTCGATGTCCGCGCCGCGGGCCTCGCGGCCGAGGATCTCGGAGACGATGAACGTCTCGGAGAACCTGGGGTACATCTTGAGGACGTAGCCGATGCGTTCACGCGACATGGTGGTTCTCCCTGGTGGGGGCGAGGGCGGTGAGCAGCTGGGGCAGGCGGCCGAGCCCGTCGAGGTCGACGGGCGAGCGGTGCGTCTCCCCGTCCGGACGGCGACGCCCCACGGGCCACGCCGTGCCGGTTCCCGGTGCGGCGGAGGGCGACGACGGGCCCGGGCCCGGGGCGGCAGGCGCGTCGATCGCACCGGCGAGCCAGGACGACAGTGCACCGGGTGTGAGCTCGTCGGGGTGGAGGTGGTCCAGGCGGCCCGTCGCGGCGAGGAGCTCCGCACGCACGAGCTGCTCGCGGCGGGGGCGCACCCGGGGGACGACGAGGAGTCGCCGGTCGAGCGCCAGCGCCTCGCACACCGTGTTGTACCCGCCCATCGAGACGACGGCGGACGCACCTGCCAGCAGCGCCTCGGCGTCCTCGACATAGGTGCGGACGGTGAGGTCGGACCGGGTGCCCGCGAGGTCGACGATGCGGTGGACGTCGTCCGTGGGCATCTGCGGACCGGTGACGAGGACACCGTGGTGCCCGGCCGGCATCGTGGAGCGCACGAAGGTCTCGGCGAGGTGGGCGCCGTCGGCGCCCCCGCCCACGGTGGCCAGGACGTAGGGGGTCTCCACCTCGGTGACCTGCTCGACGCGGCAGCGGCCGGCCGCGAGGTAGCCGGTGTGCACGGTGCGGGCGGCGGGCAGCGAGAGCTCGGCGGCGAGGTCGTGCACGGCGCGGTCGCCGTAGACCCACACCTGGTCGTACCACTGCCGCAGCGCCCGGTCCGACCGGTCGGCACGCCACTCGCGGCGCGCGGTGGCGGCGTCGTCGAGGATGTCCCGCAGCCCGAGGACGATGCGTGTACCGGCGGCACGCAGCAGGTCGAGCGCCGGCTCGAGCTCGCCGAGGAACCCGCGCGGGTGCTTGTCCACCACGAGGACGTCGGGGCGGAAGGAGTCCAGCGCCGCGGCGAGGATGCTGCGCCGCATGTGCCGTATGTGCGTCTGGTCCACGGACAGGTGTCGGGCGGAGTAGACGCCCGTGGCGTCCTTGCTCAGCGCGGGCAGGGAGACGAGGTCGCAGTGGGCGGGGCGGTCGGCGGTGACCGCCTCCGGGGCCCCGGTCAGCAGGAGGATGTCGGGCGCGGGGTCCAGCGTGCCGAGCGCCCGGGCGATGGCCAGGTTGCGGCGGACGTGCCCCAGACCGAGCGCGTCGTGGGAGTAGAGCGCGACGCGCAGCCGACCGGCGGGTTCGACGTCGGACGGCGACGCCGGCACCCGCTCGTCGGTGGGCCGTCCGGCCGGGCAGGGCACGTCGCCCGGCACGGCGCCGGCGGGGGACTCGTCGGGCCGGACCGCCGTGGTGCGCGCGGAGACGCCCTCGGCCCGGCGCGTACGGCGCCTCGTCATGGTGCGCACGGTGGACCCCCTTCTTGCGCCCTGCTCGTCACGTAGCGAGCTGCCCGGTCGGGCGACGGCGTACGAAGTAGTTCACCCGACGCAGTTGTGACACCGGTGATGACCCGATGAGACGCCTTTCATCCACCGTCGGGACGCCTGTCGTTCACCCGCGGCCCCGGCTCCGCGCCCGGCCGAGCACCCGGTTCCGGGTCCGGCCCAGCTCCGGCCGAGAACCGCCCGATGGGGCGTGAGGGATCACGCATGACGAGAACCTCCTCGAGGGGGATGCGCGAGGAGGGCGTCGTCGGTGATGATCGACGGATGCACGCCGAGCTCTCCTTCGAACGGTCGTGCCGCGCGCTGCTGGTCGACGGCGCCGGCCGGGTCCTCCTCGTGGCGCACGAGGGCTCCGCGGGAACCGTCTGGGCCGGTCCCGGCGGTCCCGCCGGCCTCGGCGAGGCGCCCGAGCCCGTGCTCCGGCGCGCCCTGCACGCCGCGACCGGTCTGCTCCTCGCCGACGGCGCGCTGCGCGACCTCGCGTGGGTCCAGCACGTGCCCGCCACCGGCGCGGGCCCGCACGGCGCGGGCGAGATCGTCGACGAGGTCTACCTCGTGCGCGTCCCGCACTTCGAGCCCGCACCCGCGGGTGGGACGGCCCTCGTCGACGACGGCGCCGCGACGAGCAACGGCGCCGCGGCGAGCGACGGCGTCCCGGCGAGCGACGGTGTGCCGCCTCGCGACGGCTCGGCGTCCTTCGACGGCGTCCCGGGCACCTGGCCCGGGAGCACCGCCGCGATCCGCTGGTGGACGCCGCGGGAGATGACCGAGGCCTCGGGTCGCGGCACGCTGTTCAGCCCGCGGGACCTGCCCACGCGGCTGCCGGCCCTGCTCGCCTCGGCCTGGGACATGCCGGTCGGGGCGCCGGCCACCATCCGCGGGTACTGAGTCGGCACCCACGGGTCGTGGGTCGACGCCCCGGCCCGCGATCCCTCAGCGGCTGCCCGGCCCCCGGACCCACGCCTCGGCGTGCGTGGCGACGTCCTTGCTCGAGCCGACGAGCGCCGCCTCGAGGTCGGCGACCCGGTAGCTCATCGCCCCGGACCAGTCGGAGACGACGACCCGGCCGTCCGCGACCCAGAACGTGTACGTCGGCTGCCCGTCGATGGAGAGCGCGTAGGGGGTCGCCGTGATCGGTGTGCCGTCCAGGTCGTCGACCTCGGCCTCCGGGCCCCGCTCGACGGCGGCGGGCACGGTGCCCAGCGTGGACTCGTCGAGCCGGTCCCACCGCACGGTGTCCTCGCCGGAGGCCACGAGTTCCTCGACCACGAGGATGTCGGCGTAGCTGGGGATCGAGCCGGGAGCGACCTCGCGCGCGCCGAGCGTGGCGATCGTGCCGCCGACGTGGTCGGCCATCTCCAGCGACGTCCACTCGCTCGGCCTGCCCGGGTGGACGACCCGGATGGCGACGCGGTACAGCGCGTCGCCGGGCTCGACGAAGCAGGTGAGGAATCGGGTGCCGCTGGCTGAGTCGGCTCGCAGGAGCACGCCCGCGCTGCCGTCGGCGCCGCGGAACGCCTCGTGCTCGATCGTCATGCTGGGAAGGTTATCGGGCGTCGGCGGGGGCCACCGACGGCGACCCGGGGGCGGACTCCCCGCCGTGGTGACTGCGGCCCGGCTCAGCCCGACGAGCCGGCTCGCGCTGCAACGGGTACATCGGCAGCAGGACGGTCGACGGTCGACGCCCACAGCCACGTCGTGGCACCGACGACGAACGCGGCGATGAGCATGTGGAGGATGACGAGGGCGCCCGGCAGGCCGGTCGCGTGCTGGACGATGCCGGTGACCGCGCCGGCCACGGTCAGGGCCACGAGCGTCCAGGCCGCCGTGACGGCCCGCCCGAGGGCCGGCTCCGCGCGTCGTCGTCGGGCGATGAGGAACGTGACCACGACGAGGAGGGCCGTGAACGCGTACACCGCCCAGGCGTGCACGCGGGTGATGGCCAGCGGGTCCAGCGCCCAGCGGTAGGGGTGGGTGTCGTCGCCCGAGTGCGGGCCGGCCCCGGTGACCACGGTGCCGAGGACCGTCATGACGGCGGCGAGCGCGACGAGCACCTTGAGCAGCACGCGGGTACGCGGATCGAGGAGGCGCCGCGGCTCGGTGTCCGGGGAGGCCAGCCGCACGAGCAGGTAGGTCGAGAACGCCACGAGGCCGAGCGAGACGTACATGTGCAGGCCCACGACGGCGGGGTGGAGGTCGAGCAGCACGGTGATCCCGCCGATGACGGCCTGGAGCGCGACGCCGATCAGCGGCACGAGCGCGAGCGCGTGCAGGCGGCGCGGGCGGCTCCTCGTCGGCTCGGTCCGCCACACGAGGATCACCAGCGCGAGCGCGACGATGCCGAGCACCCCGGTGAGCGTGCGGTTCCCGAACTCGATGAACGCGTGGTAGCTCGTCTCCTCGTGGAACACGGGGGTGAACTCGCCCGGCTCGCACATCGGCCAGGTCGAGCAGCCGAGGCCGGAGCCCGTGACCCTGACGAGACCGCCGGTGACGATGATCCCGATCTGGCACACGAGGTTGGCCACCGCGACCCACCAGGTCAGCGGGGAGACGAGGTCGCGGCGCCCGGGTCGGACCGGGCCGCCACCGCCGAGACGCCTGGTGGGGACGGGATCCGTGGGGGGTGCTGCGCTCACCGCTCCAGACTACGTCCGGTCGCAGGCGAAAAACCTTGCTCGTCGGCGTGACGTCGCTAGCGTCGGGCCGGTGAGCCAGTACGCGACCGGCGGAGCCGGCATGTCCGACCTGACGGTGTTCGACCACGTCCGCGGCGCCGACGGCGAGCACGTCGGATACATCGGCATGACCGACGACGGGCAGTTCGTACCGTTCGACCGGTTCCACCGCCGGCGGGGGGACGCCATGGACCTCGACGAGGCCGAGGCCGTCCTGGAGGAGGCCGGGCTGTCCTGGCTCGCCGAGGACTGGCTGCTCGACGTCGACGGCGAGCGTGTGGCCGTCCGGGTCGTCGAGCTGCGGCGCGACGTGGTCGTCGTCGCCCGTGCGATGGAGGACATGACCGCGCACGTGGCGAAGGCTCTCGACCTCACCCGGACCGTCGAGCTCGCGCTGCCCACCGACCGGCTGAGCCCGGCCTGAGCGCCGTCCGACGCGGGGACTACTCCTCCCAGCGGACCACGCGCGCCGCAACCACGGGCAGGACCACGGCCCACGCCGCGAGGACCGCGACCGACAGCCAGTCCGGAGCGCCCGGTGTCGCGAGCGAGCGCAGCGCCTCGCCGAGCGCGCCGGACGGGGTGAACGAGACGATCGCGCCCCACCAGGCAGGGTAGGTCGACGTCGGGGCGAGGACCCCGCCACCGGCAGCGAGCAGCACCCACAGGGTGTTGGCGATCGCGAGCACGGCCTCGGCCCGCAGCGTGCCGCCGACGATCACGCCGAACGCGGTGAACGCCGCCGTGCCCAGGAGCACCGTGAGCAGGGCGACGGGCACGGCCACCGACCAGCTCCCGAGGTCGGGGCGCCACCCGACGACGAGCGCGGTGGCCGTCAGCAGCACCACCTGGACCACGACGAGCGCGAGCACCGCACCCGCACGCCCGGCGAGCAGGCCGCGGGGCCCGAGAGGGGTCGTGGCGAGCTGCCGCAGCACGCCCCACCGACGGTCGAAGGCGAGCGCGATCGCCACCGAGGGCAGGCCGGCGGCGCTGATCGCGAGGGCAAGGGCCGAACCTAGGGCCGCGCCGTGCTCCTGGCCGGAGCCGGAGACCGGGAGCGCCACGACGTCGGTCATCACGAGCGCGACGAGCGCGCCGATCGGCATGAGCAGGGTGAGCAGCAGCTGCTCCCCGTTGCGCAGCGTGCCGACCGTGTCGAACCGGGCCTGCGCGAGGGCCCGGCGCACCGCGGGGCTCACCGGGACCTCCGGCGACGGCGCGACGAGGCGCCGTCGTCCAGTTCCGGGTCGGGGGAGGGGGAGAGGGAGCGACCGGTGAGCGCGAGGAACGCGTCCTCCAGCGTGCGCCGGCCCGCGACGATCTCGACGCCCGCGCGGGCGGTGGCTGTCTCGACCGGCTCGGCCGAGGCGGCCGTCTCTGCGGCGGCGTCGCCCGCCCCGGTCGGACCGCCCGCCCTCGTCACCTCGGCGGTGGCCGTCTCTGCGGCGGCGTTCCCGGTCACCTCGGCGGCGGCCGTCTCTGCGGCGGCGGAGACCGCGGCGACGTCGTGGGCGTCGGGCCCGTGCGTCCCGGGCGCGAGCAGGACGCGGGCGGCGGCGCCGTCCCGGGCCGGCGCGGTGGCCTCCGCGAGGTCCGTCCGGCCGGCGGCCGCGAGCGCGGCGGAGAGGTCGCGGGCCCAGTCCGCCCCCGCGCGCCCGGCGGGTGCGAACGCGTCGACGAGCGAGTGCCCGGCGAGCTCACCAGGGGCCCCGGTCGCCACGACGGTCCCGGCGTCGACGACGACCACCTGGTCGGCGAGCTCCTCGGCGTCGTCCATGAGGTGGGTGGTGAGCACGATCGCCACGCCGTCGGAGCGCAGCTCGCGCACAAGGGCCCACGTCTCCCGGCGCGAGCGGGGGTCGAGGCCGGCGCTGGGCTCGTCGAGGAACACGAGCCGGGGCCGGCCGACGACGGCGCACGCGAGCGCGAGCCGCTGGCGCTGACCGCCGGACAGGCGCCGCACGGGCGTGCGGGCGGACGAGGTGAGGTCGAGGCGTTCGAGCAGCTCACCCGGGTCGAGGGGACGGTCGTACATCCGGGAGACGTGGGTGAGGACGTCGCCGGCGCGCGGCGCCATCGGCAGGCCGCCGTCCTGGAGCATGACGCCGACGGACTCGCGCAGGGGCGCGGCCGACGCCGGGTCGGACCGGTCGAGCCCGAGCACGCGGATCGTCCCCGAGTCCGGTCGGCGCAGACCGACGCAGCACTCCACAGTCGTCGTCTTGCCCGCCCCGTTCGGGCCGAGCAGGGCCGTGACCTCACCGGCGGCCGCCGTCAGGTCGATGCCGTCGGCGGCGGGGCGGCCGCCGTACGCGCGGCGGAGCTCGCGCACCTCGAGCGCGGCGGGGGAGTCGGGCACCGGCTCAGGGTAGTTCGGGGTGCCGGTGTACCTGGTGCCCGTCCGCCGGCCCGGGCTGCGCCGACCGCCCGCTGCGCGGCGGCCTGCCCGGTGCCACCATGGTCGGGCCAGCATGATCCCTGAGGAAGGTGTGCCATGACGCTCGTCGCGGGGGTCGACTCCTCGACCCAGAGCTGCAAGGTCCTCGTCGTCGATGCGGACACCGGTGAGGTCGTGCGCGAGGGGCGGGCCCCGCACCCGGACGGCACCGCCGTCGATCCGAACGCCTGGTGGGACGCCCTCCTGGCGGCGGTCGAGGATGCCGGCGGTCTGGACGACGTCGCCGCGATCTCGGTCGGCGCCCAGCAGCACGGCATGGTCTGCCTCGACGAGCGCGGCGAGGTGGTTCGCGACGCCCTGCTGTGGAACGACACCCGCTCCCACACCGCCGTGGACTCCCTGCACGAGGACCTCCCGCCGGAGGAGTGGGTCCGGCGCACCGGGCTCGCGCTCCTGCCCTCGTACACGGTGACGAAGGTGCGCTGGCTGCGGGACGACGAGCCGGACAACGCCGCGCGCACCGCCGCGGTCGCCCTGCCGCACGACCACCTCACGTGGCGTCTGCGCGGGTTCGGCCCGGACGACCCAGACCTGCAGGAGCTGACGACGGACCGCTCCGACGCCAGCGGCACCGGCTACTGGTCCGGCACCACCGAGGACTACGACCTGGACCTGTTCGAGCTCGCCCTGGGCAGGCGCGCGGTCCTGCCCCGCGTGCTCGGCCCCACCGACTCCGCGGGCACCACCGCGGAGGGCCTCCCGGGCATCCCTGCGGGACTGCCGATCGGGGTGGGCGCGGGGGACAACGCCGCCGCGGCACTCGCGCTGCAGCTCGAGGTCGGGGACGCCGTCATGTCCCTGGGGACCTCGGGCACCGTCTACGCCCGGACCGACCGCCCGGTGCAGGACGAGCAGCGGGTGCACGCGAGCTTCGCCGACTGCACCGGCGACCACCTCCCGCTCGCGGCCACGCTCAACGCGGCGCGGGACCTCGACGTCGTGGGGCGGCTCCTCGGACTGGACCACGCCGCGCTGGCCGACCTCGCGCTGGAGGCCGCCCCGGGCGCGGACGGACTCGCGCTCCTGCCGTACTTCACGGGGGAGCGGACCCCCAACCTCCCGGGAGCCCGCGGCTCGCTGCACGGCCTCACGCTGGAGAACCTCACGCCGGCCAACCTCGCCCGCGCCACGTTCGAGGGCATGCTCGCCAGCCAGGTCGTCATGCTCGAGGCCCTCGCCCGCCTCGGCGTGCCCGTCCACCGGCTCCTGCTCATCGGAGGGGCGGCCGACAACCGGGCCGTGCGTGCGATCCTCCCGCAGCTGGTCGACGTGCCCGTCGACGTCCCCTCACCCGGTGAGTACGTCGCCCTCGGCGCTGCCGCGCAGGCCGCGGCCACCCTCACGGGCTCCTTCCCGAGATGGGCGACGGACCGGACGAGCCTCGGACGGACCGAGCTCACACCCGTCGTTGCGGAGCAGCACGCGGCCGCGAAGCACGCACTCGGGTACGCCTGAGTGCCGGGAGGAGGGATCGGCGAGGGCCGGGGGGGGAGAGAGAGAGGTGCGCGGGCGTGGGTCGTTCGTCGTCGTCGGAGACCTCGGCCTGCCGTCGACGGCGGGGACCTCGGCCTGTCGTCGACGGCGGGGACCTCGGTCGCCCGTCGACGGCGAGGAGCTCGGCCGCACGGCGACGGCGCCCCGGCTGGCTGTCCGGTTCCGGGCTGAGCGAGCCTGCAACGGCTGGCTGTCCGGTTCCGGGCTGATCGAGCCTGCACCGGCGTCGAGGGTGCGGTGTGTCGCCGAGATGACGAGCTGGGTGTCGAGTGGAGGGCCGCCGTCGGTGCTCTCGGCACCTCGACCGCGTCCTCGGCGGGGACACCGCGTCCTCGGCACCTCGACCGCGTCCTCGGTGCGGAGGCCACGCCGCCACCCCACCGGGCGGATCGCGCCTACCTGCACCGGCCGCTGCCCTGGCCTGCCGTGCGCCGAGTCAGTGAGGTAGGTGCCGAGTCAACCCCCGCGGGGCCCTGTCTCGACGGTTACCTGATTGCCTCGGCGGGATCGGCGCGAGTCGAGGACGTCGGCGAACCGGACCGGCCTCGCCGATCACCGGCTGATCGACGTGCCCACACCAGCCGCCACTACCGCCCCCACACCAGCCGCCGCACCCGCCGCCACTTCCGCCCCCACACCAGCCCCCACACCAGTCGCCACTACAGCCCCCACACCAGCCGCCACGACCGTCCCCACACCCGCCCACAGGCCCCCGCGACCCACGTCACAGACTCCTCGACGACACCCTCCCGGACCCCGCCTACCAGCGCGGTGTGCCTGGTCACAGGCCCATTGAGCCGCCCGCGAACGCTCCGCCAGGTTAGGCGAACCTTGCTGGACGACCCCCTTTAGGCAACGCATACTGTGTGTAATTCATCGGCGACCTCGGGCGGCAGCCCGCCGCTCCAGGACGAGCCCGTCAGGGCCCCTCGTCGGTGACATCGACAGAGGGAGGCACGCATGACGCAGGCGAGCCCACCGCTGCACCCGACCACCGGGGGCGAGGACACCTCCACGCGCGACCGCGTGCTCGGGCTCGTGCTCGAGCACGGCCCGGTCTGCGCCGCGGACGTGGCCGACGAGCTCGAGCTCACCTCGGCCGCCGTGCGCCGCCACATCGGCGCACTGGAGGCCCAGGGCCTCATCACCGTGCAGCGCAACCCCGGGACGACGACCCCGCGCCGCGGCCGTCCCGCCCGGCACTATGTCGCGACCGACGCCGGCCGCGCCGAGTTCACCGACGCCTACTCCGACCTCGCCGGGCAGGTCCTCGACTTCCTCGTGGAGAAGGCCGGCGCCGAGGCGGCCGACGAGTTCGCCGACCGGCGCGTCGGCGACCTCGAGCGCCGCTACGCCGACCAGCTCGAGGGCACCAGCCCGGGCGCGGAGCGCGTGCAGGCCCTCGCGGAGGCGCTGACCGCCGACGGCTACGCCGCCACCGTGCGCAAGGTCGGCGACAACGAGATCGCCGTCCAGCTCTGCCAGGGGCACTGCCCGGTGCAGGACGTGGCCGAGGCGTTCCCCCAGCTCTGCGAGGCGGAGACGCGTGCGTTCTCCCGCCTCCTCGGTGTCCACGTGCAGCGGCTCGCGACCCTCGCGAGCGGCGGCTACATGTGCACCACCCACGTGCCACTGGCACTTCCCACACGTCAGAACCCCCACCCGACACCGGTCGGCACGGAAGGACCTCGATGACCACCACAACACCTCCCGCCCGGGAGCAGCTGACCCAGGAAGAGACGATCGCGTCCATCGGTCAGTACGGCTACGGCTGGCGCGACTCGGACGACGCCGGACAGGCGGCGCGCCGCGGCCTGTCCGAGGACGTCGTGCGCGACATCTCGGACAAGAAGGACGAGTCCGAGTGGATGCGCAAACTCCGACTCAAGGCGCTGCGCCTGTTCGACCGCAAGCCCATGCCCGAGTGGGGCGCGGACCTGTCCGGCATCGACTTCGACCTGATCAAGTACTTCGTGCGGTCCACGGAGAAGCAGGCGACGAGCTGGGAGGACCTCCCGGAGGACATCAAGAACACGTACGACCGGCTGGGCATCCCGGAGGCCGAGAAGCAGCGGCTCGTCGCGGGTGTCGCCGCCCAGTACGAGTCCGAGGTCGTCTACCACCAGATCCGTGAGGACCTGGAGCAGCAGGGCGTCCTCTTCCTCGACACTGACACGGCGCTCAAGGAGCACCCGGAGATCTTCGAGGAGTACTTCGGCACCGTGATCCCCCCGGGGGACAACAAGTTCGCCTCGCTCAACACCGCCGTGTGGTCGGGCGGCTCGTTCGTGTACGTCCCCAAGGGCGTCCATGTCGAGATCCCGCTGCAGGCCTACTTCCGCATCAACACGGAGAACATGGGGCAGTTCGAGCGGACGCTGATCATCGCGGACGAGGGCTCCTACGTGCACTACGTCGAGGGCTGCACCGCGCCGATCTACAAGTCGGACTCGCTGCACTCCGCGGTCGTCGAGATCATCGTCAAGAAGGACGCCCGCGTCCGCTACACGACGATCCAGAACTGGTCGAACAACGTGTACAACCTCGTCACCAAGCGCGCCACGGTCGAGCAGGGCGGCGTCATGGAGTGGATCGACGGCAACATCGGCTCCAAGGTGACGATGAAGTACCCGGCGGTCTACCTCATGGGCGAGCACGCCCGGGGCGAGACCCTCTCGATCGCCTTCGCCGGCGCCGACCAGCACCAGGACACCGGCTCGAAGATGGTGCACCTCGCGCCGCACACCTCGAGCTCGATCGTCTCGAAGTCCGTGGCCCGCGGCGGCGGTCGCGCCTCCTACCGGGGGCTCGTCCAGGTGCTCGAGGGTGCCGCGCACAGCAAGTCCAACGTGCTGTGCGACGCGCTGCTCGTCGACACCGTCTCGCGCTCCGACACCTACCCGTACGTCGACGTCCGCGTCGACGACGTGGAGATGGGCCACGAGGCCACCGTCTCCAAGGTCAGCGAGGAGCAGCTGTTCTACCTCATGTCCCGAGGCATGGAGGAGACGGAGGCCATGGCGATGATCGTCCGCGGCTTCGTCGAGCCCATCGCCCGTGAGCTGCCCATGGAGTACGCCCTGGAGCTCAACCGCCTCATCGAGCTGCAGATGGAAGGAAGCGTCGGCTGATGACCGCCACCCCGATCGTCGATCACTCCCAGGCGCGCGCCGACGACGCGCACAGCCACGGGGTCGTCCCCGAGGCCTCGCGGGCCGCCCGCGCCGCGTCGTTCGACCTTGCCGACCTGCCCGTGCCCACCGGCAGGGAGGAGGAGTGGCGGTTCACCCCCGTCGACTCCCTCCAGGAGATCCTCGCCGCGGAGCCGAGCTCCGCACGGCTGGCCTGGGACACCGAGCTGCCCGACGGCGTCACCCTCACCGAGATCTCGGCCGAGGACGCCCGCGGACGCACCCGCATCCTGCCCGGCGACCGGCCCGCTGCGGCGGCCGCGGAGCACGGCGGGAAGACGGTGCTCGTCAGCGTGCCGGCGGACACCGAGCTGGACCGCCCGGTCATGCTCGGCCTGTCCGGCTCCTCGGTCTCGGACCTCGTGTGGGGCAACGTCGTCGTCGAGGTGGGGGCGAACTCCCGCGCGATCGTCGTCGTGCGCCACACCGGCTCTGCCACGTACGGCGAGCGGCTCACGCTCGACGCCGCCGAGGGTTCGCACGTCACCCTGGTCACGCTCCAGGAGTGGGACGACGACGCGATCCACCTGTCGGAGAACGCGATCCAGATCGCGAAGGACGCCACGGTCAAGCACGTCGTCGTCACGCTCGGCGGCGAGGTGGTGCGCGTCTCGACGAACGCCCGCTTCGAGGGCACCGGCGGCGACCTCGAGCTGCTCGGCCTGTACTTCACGGACTCCGGCCAGCACCAGGAGCACCGCCTGTTCGTCGACCACGCGGTGCCGTCGTGCAAGTCGAACGCGACGTACAAGGGCGCCCTGCAGGGCGAGAGCGCGCACTCGGTGTGGGTGGGGGACGTCCTCATCCGCAAGGAGGCCGAGGGCACCGACACCTACGAGCTCAACCGCAACCTCGTCCTCACCGAGGGGGCGCGCGCCGACTCGGTGCCGAACCTCGAGATCGAGACCGGTGAGATCGAGGGGGCCGGCCACGCCTCGGCGACCGGACGCTTCGACGACGAGCAGCTGTTCTACCTGCGGGCCCGCGGCATCCCCGAGGAGGAGGCCCGCCGGCTCGTCGTCCACGGCTTCTTCGCCGAGCTCATCAAGCAGATCGGCGTGCCCGAGGTCGAGGAGGGACTGACGAAGGCCATCGAGGCCGAGCTGGACCTCACGATGGCGAGCAGCGCGTGAGCATGACCCGTGTCGCCTCCGCGGCCGACCTCGAACCCGGCGACGTCACGCTCGTGACGGCGTCGGGCGAGGACGGCCGCGAGCGACGCATCGCGCTCGCGCGCGACGAGGACGGCAGTCTCCACGCGCTGGACGACACCTGCAGCCACGAGCGGATCTCGCTGTCCGACGGCGAGGTGTTCGACGGGGCGCTCGAGTGCTGGAAGCACGGGTCCGCGTTCGACCTGCGCACCGGCCGTCCCACCTCCCTGCCCGCCACGGTGCCGGTCACCGTCTACGCCCTCGCCATCGAGGGTGACGACGTGCTGATCGACCCCGACACCCACGTCAACGCCGCCTGAGCGGCCGCCCAGAAACGTCAAGGAGCACCACATGTCCACCCTGGAGATCAAGAACCTCCACGTGTCCGTCGAGACCGCGGACGGCCCGAAGCCGATCCTGCGCGGCGTCGACCTCACCATCAACTCCGGCGAGATCCACGCCGTCATGGGCCCGAACGGCTCCGGCAAGTCGACGCTCGCGTACTCCATCGCCGGTCACCCGAAGTACACGGTCACCGAGGGCGAGGTCCTCCTGGACGGCGAGAACATCCTCGAGATGAGCGTCGACGAGCGCGCCCGCGCCGGTATGTTCCTCGCCATGCAGTACCCGGTCGAGGTCCCGGGCGTCACGGTGTCGAACTTCCTGCGCACCGCGAAGACCGCGATCGACGGCGAGGCCCCCGCGCTGCGCACCTGGGTCAAGGACGTCAGCGGCGCCATGCAGAACCTGCGCATGGACCCCGCCTTCGCCCAGCGCGACGTCAACACCGGCTTCTCGGGCGGCGAGAAGAAGCGCCACGAGATCCTCCAGATGGGTCTGCTGCGGCCGCGCTTCGCCGTCCTGGACGAGACGGACTCCGGTCTTGACGTCGACGCGCTGCGCGTGGTGTCCGAGGGCATCAACGACGTGCACGCCGACATCGGCGCCGGGATCCTGCTCATCACGCACTACACGCGGATCCTCAAGTACGTGACCCCGGACTTCGTCCACGTCTTCGTCGACGGCCGCGTCGCCGAGGAGGGTGGCCCCGAGCTCGCCGAGCGTCTCGAGTCCGAGGGCTACGACCGCTTCAGCCCGGTGGGGGCCTGACGACCACGATGAGCTCCACCACCGCCGCACCCGCCACCGGCAGCACCGCTGCCGGGGCGGGTGCGCGCGGCGTCGGCCACGGCTACGACCTGGCCGCCGTCCGCGCCGACTTCCCGATCCTCGCCCGCACGCTCGCGGACGACCGCCCGCTGGTCTACCTCGACTCGGGCGCGACCTCGCAGAAGCCGAGCGTCGTCCTCGCGGCCGAGGAGCTGTTCTACGAGCGGTCGAACGCGGCCGTGCACCGCGGTGCGCACCAGCTCGCCGACGAGGCGACGCAGCTCTACGAGGACGCCCGCGCCACCGTGGCTCGGTTCGTCGGCGTCCGCACGGAAGAGATCGTGTGGACGAAGAACGCCACCGAGGGCCTCAACCTCGTCGCGTACGCCTTCATCAACGCGACCGCCGGCCGCGGCGGGACGGCGTCGAGCCGGTTCGTCCTGTCCGAGGGCGACGAGATCGTCGTCACCGAGGCCGAGCACCACGCGAACCTCGTGCCGTGGCAGGAGGTCGCCGCCCACACGGGCGCCACCCTGCGCTGGCTCGGCCTGACCGACGACGGTCGCATCGACCTGTCGACCCTCGACGTCATCACCGACCGCACGAAGGTCGTCGCCCTCGCGCACGCGCAGAACGTCACCGGTGCGATCAATCCGGTCGCGCCGATCATCGCCCGGGCCCAGGAGGTCGGCGCCCTCACGGTGCTCGACGCCTGCCAGTCCGTCCCGCACCTGCCCGTCGACCTCGCCGCGCTGGGCGTCGACGTCGCCGCCTTCTCGAGCCACAAGATGCTCGGGCCGACCGGCGTGGGGGCCCTCTACGGCCGTCGCGAGGTGCTCGAGGCCATGCCGCCGTTCCTCACGGGCGGGTCCATGGTCGAGGTCGTGCAGATGGAGTCGACGACCTTCATGCCGCCACCGGCCCGCTTCGAGGCCGGCTCCCAGATGATCGCCCAGGCCGTCGGGATGGCCGCGGCCGCCCAGTACCTGGGTGACCTGGGCATGGACGCGGTCGCCGCCCACGAGGCCGAGATGGCCGCCCTCCTGCTCGACGCCGTCCGCGGCGTCGACGGGGTGCGCCTGCTCGGCCCCGACGAGCAGGTCGACCGGCTCGCGACCGTGGCGTTCGACGTCGACGGGGTGCACCCCCACGACGTCGGGCAGGTGCTCGACGCCGCCGGCGTGGCCGTGCGGGTGGGCCACCACTGCGCGCAGCCGCTCCACCGGCGCCTCGGTGTCCACGCGTCCACGCGCGCGTCGGCCGGCCCGTACACCAGCGCCGACGACGTGGCCGCGTTCGCGGACGCGCTCGCCGGCGTTCGACCGTTCTTCGGACTGGGAGGCTGACATGGCGACCGCGATGGAACAGCTCTACCAGCAGGTCATCCTCGACCACTCGCGCGAGCGGCACGGCGCCGGCCTCATCGACCCGTTCGACGGCGAGTCGTTCCAGGTCAACCCGACCTGCGGCGACCAGGTGACGATGCGCGTGCGCCTGGGGAACAACGACGGCGCCCCCGTCGTTGAGCAGGTCGGGTGGGACGGCCACGGCTGCTCCATCTCGCAGGCCTCGATCTCGGTGCTCACCGACCTCGTGACCGGCGAGGAGGTCCGGACGGTCGACGAGATCCACGAGACGTTCCGGGAGCTCATGCACAACCGGGGCGAGGACCTCGACGACGAACGGTCCGACCGGCTCGGCGACGCGACGGCGTTCGTCGGGGTGGCCAAGTTCCACGCACGTATCAAGTGCGCCCTGCTCGGCTGGATGGCTCTGCGGGACGCGCTCGCCCAGGCACTGACCCAGGAGGACGCATGAGCGAGACGACCGACGCCCCGGGCACCACACAGGGGCAGACCTACACGGGCGAGATGGCGGCGCCGGCCCCGGCCGGGCCGACCGCGACGCTCGCCGCCGACGTCGAGGAGGCGATGCGCGACGTCATCGACCCCGAGCTCGGCATCAACGTGGTCGACCTCGGCCTCGTCTACGGGATCACCGTGGACCAGTCGAACCACGCGAGCATCGACATGACGCTCACCTCGGCGGCCTGCCCGCTGACCGACGTCATCGAGGACCAGACCGCGATGGCGCTCGACGGGCTCGTCACGGAGCACCGCATCAACTGGGTGTGGCTGCCGCCGTGGGGCCCGGACAAGATCACGGGCGAGGGCCGCGACCAGCTGCGCGCGCTCGGCTTCAACGTCTGACACGACCCGCCCCCGTCGCCGAGCGTGCGCTCGGGGTTCGTCGAGAGTGCGGCACGGGCCGGCACCCACCCGGGTGCCGGCCCGTCGTCGTGCCCATGGGTCGACTCCCCGTGTCCTCCCGTGCGCGGATCCCCGGTCCGGGCGAGAATGCGCAGGTATCGACCGGACGGACCTCGACGAGGAGCGACGTGCGTAGGACGACCACCACCAGCAGGGTGGCCACGGCACTCCGTGCGGCCGCCGCCGGCCTCGCCGCAGCCCTTCTGCTCGGCTCGTGCGGTGGTGGCGACGACGATCCGGCCGGGTCCCGGTCCGGGTCGTCGTCGTCCCCATCCGGCCCGCTCGAGTCGCCCACAGTCTCCGACGGCGCACGACCGACCGAGTCGGCGAGCGAGGCGCCCGAGGCCCCGTCAGACACCGGCGGATCCGCCGGCGACGGGCCCACGGACGGAACTTCGAGCGGCTGGGCGCGGGGTGATGTGCACGAGGTGCGGGTGCTGGACACGGCCGGCATCGAGCAGACGCCGGGCTGGGTGGCTTCGCTCGCCGCCGCCTCGGACGAGCCGCTGCCCGGCGCCTGGGAGCTCGTCCCGGGCGGCCGGTCCGGCGAGGCACCCCACGCGCGCGCCCTTGCGCCCGACGGCGCCGTGGTGGGCTGGGACGTGGGCTCCACCGGCCAGGGTTCCTGGAACCTGTTCCGTCACCGTTCGGACGGCACCACCGAGCACCTGGTCTACGAGCTCGAGGGGGAGACCGACATCGGGGTGGCGGACCCCGAGCAGACCGTGGTCGACGACGCTGCCGATGCGTCCGGGAGCATCGCCTGGCTCGCGCGCGCGACCGACGGCTCCGGGTCCTGGCGCGTCATGTCGTTGGAGCCGGGCGCGGAGGTCGCCGCCGAGGTCGTCGCCTACGAGGGCACGGGGATCGAGGCCACCCGCATCTGGCTGACCGAGGGCGTGCTCGTCGTCGCGGACTACGACCCGGAGGCCGGCGGGCACGTCGTCCGTCCTGGCGAGCCGCCGAGCGAGCTGCCGTTCCAGCTCTCTACGGCCAGCGCATGGGATGCGGGTTCGGGACACGTCGTCGCGCTCCAGGACGGCGGCGCGGAGGGTCTCGACGTGATGGCGCTCGACGTCACCGACTCCGAGGCCGAACCGCGCACGATCGCCACACTCGCCGTCCCCGACGCGGTGGCCGTCCAGTCCCTCGCCGTGACCCAGGACCACGTCATGGTCCTGGTCGAGGACGTCAGGTCCGAGCCCGCCGACGAGTCGGTCTCCGGGCTGCTGGTCCTCTCGCTCGATGACGGCCGGTTCGTGGGCGGGGTCGTCGCCGACTCCCCGCTCGGAGGCGGTGTGGTGGCCGGCGAGCACCTCTGGGTCGCCGCGGGCGACGACGAGGCGGCCGCCGTGTCCGGGCTCTACTCCGTGGACCTGGTGGACGGGACGACGCTCGCCCGTTCCGACTTCCCCGTGAATAGTCTCGCGGCCAACGGAACAGCGGTCGTGGCGAACGAGGTCATCCCTGTCCACCCGCGACCGGCGCTCGTCTGGGTCGACTGAACGACGTCGGCCGATCGACGACGTGCCGGTGCACGTACGACCGGAGGCGTCCACCGGCGACGCGGCGCCGCCGTCGGGTCCTGGTCCCCGGCTCCCGTGTGCACCGCGGCGCCCGGACGGGCGACACTGGGCACACCACGGCCCGACATTCACCGATGAGGAGTGACGTGCGCAGGACGACCACGACCACCGTGCGGGGCACGACCTCCTCCAGGGGCACGACATCCTCGACGGGTACGACCACCGTGACGGGTCCCGCCGGGCGTCGCGCGCGACGCGCGCGGGCCGCGGCGGCCCTCGCTCTCGTCCTGGTCCCCGCCCTCGTGCTCGGCGCCTGCGGGCCGGGGGACGAGGACTCGGCGGCGGACTCGGGCGTCGAGCCCGAGCGCGAGTCGGTGGCCCCGCCCGAGGCCGATGCCGAGGGCGGGAACACCGCGGCGCCCGGCGAGAGCGGCACCGCGGACGCGAACATCGACACGCCGACGGACGCCGCGCCCGCCGGGGCGGGGGCGGCTCTCACCGTCACCGCCGCGGACGGCCATGAGCTCACCGCGGGCTGGACGGCCGACGTGCCCGAGGGCGGCGAGCTGCCCGAGGCCGCCTGGGAGCTGCCGGCCGAGACCGAGGCCGGGGCCCGCCGCACGGACGCGGCGCCCGCCCCCGACGGCAGCGTCGTCGCCTGGCACGTCACGGGCACCGAGGAGGACCTCGACCACACGCTCGTCCGCGAGCAGCAGGGCGGCGAGGCCGAGGAGATCGCCTACGTCCTTCAGGACGACACGGACATCGGCACAGCGAGCGCGCGCAGCACCGACGTCGACGCCGACACCGGGGGGATCGCCTGGCTCGCCTTCGCCGACGACGGCTGGCGGGTCATGCGCCTCGACGAGGGGGCGGGCACCGCCGTCGAGCTCGTCTCCTCCGCCGACGGCACGGTCGCGGAGCCGACGGACCTGCGTGCCACGCCCGACGGCGTCGTCGTCATGGGCGGCGAGGGGGCCGTGCACCACGTGCCCGAGGGCGGCGAGCCCGTCGAGCTGCCCGTCGACGGACGCCCAGGTTCGTGGGACGTCGACGGCTCCACCCTCGTCGCGGCCGTGCCGGTCGACGCGGGCCTGGAGGTCGTCACCGTCGACCTCGGCTCGCCCTCGCCCGAGGTCCTCGCGACCGTGGGCACCGACGCCGCCGACCCAACGGGCCTGCTGCGCGCCGCCGACGGCTACGTGAGCGTCGCGGTCTCGGACGGTGCGTCGCCGGAGACGCTGGGCACCGTCGTGCTCTCGATCGCCGAGGCCGCGTGGACCGGGTCGGTCGGGCCGACCGGGGCGTCGGTGAGTGCGGTCGTCGCCGACGGCCGCCTGTGGGGGACGCTGGCGACCGTCGACGACGCCGGGGACGGGCAGCCGGGCCCGCCGAGCGGCGGGGGCCTGTTCTCGGTGGATCTCGCGTCCGGCGAGGTCCTGGGCGTCGGGTCCGGCACCGCGTACACGGGCATCCGCGCCTCGGGCCCGACGCTGCTCGCCGACGTCGGCGCCGGCGAGCCCGGTGACGACCGGCTGGCCTGGACCGGGTCCTGAGTCGACGCGGGCACGGGGTGTGGTCCCCCCGCCCGCACGAGCGGTCGTCGCGAGCAGGGGCAGCACCCGGCGAAAGCCGCACGGCGCTGCGGCATATCGATGTATGGGCTGGTCCTGGACCAGCGGCAGGGGAGTTGTCCCGCCCCCAGAACTATCCCGACGTGACCCTGCACACCCCCTCAGCCGGTTCCTAGCGTCGTGGACGTGGCCATCACCGAGGTGGCCGAGCACCGGCGTCGCCGATCGGCGACGCGATCGACGCAAGGGGGACACCATGAGCCGCGCGATCCGATCGACCGACCGCCGCCCGACCCTCCACCGACTCGTCGCACTGCCGTTCGGCGCCGAGGTCGTCCTCGGGCTCGGCGCCTGCGCCGGCCAGGACGTCCCGGCGGACGGGCCGCCCGTCGCCGGGGAGGACGACGGCGCCGCACCCGCGCCCGACGCCCAGGACACTCCGGGAAGTGGCTCCGAGGCGCCCGCGCCGGACGGTGACACCGACCCGGGTGACGGCTCCGGACAGACCGCGCCGCCCGCCGAGAGCGACTCCACCTCGCCCGACGACGGCTCCGCCGCTCCGGACGACGGCGTGAGCGGCGCCGGCCCTGCGGTCGGCATCACCTTCACCAACGGTGCGGGTGCCGAGGTCGGTGTCACTGGGAGCCAGACGGCCGACCAGTCGCTTCCCGCCCTCCAGCCCGAGCAGCACTTCGCGGCGGTCACCGGGGGCCCGGACTCCCCGGTCACCGGGATCGCCCCCACGGCCGACCCGTTCGGCACCTACGAGTGGCAGCTCCCGCCCGAGGGCGAGAGCAGCGACGCGGCGCTCGTCCAGCGCACCTTCGACCCCGAGGCGGGTGAGGTGAGCGAGGCGGAGATCGCGACCGGCTCCGGTGGCGAGTACGCGCAGGTGGACCTGCCGGCGGGCTCCGGCACCGAGCAGTACCCGTCCGGGCCGATGCACGTCGGCGATGACGGTGTGCTGACGTTCGCCCTGGGGCCGCGCTCCGACATCGATGGGGTGCGGGCCGAGGAGGGCTGGAGCTACGTCGAGCACGACCCGAGCACCGGCGAGACCCGCACGCTCGTGGACTCGACCGAACTGTCGGTCGACGACACCTATCTGCCCGACACCGAGAACGTGGCTGCCCACGACGGTCAGGTCGCCTTCCTCACCTACCCGATGAGCGAGGTCGGCCACCTGGACCTGTGGATCGCCGACCCGGATGTGTTCGTCGAGCCGCTCAACCTGGGGCCGGCCATGGAGGTGGACTCGAGCCCCTCGCGCACGGCGTGGACCACGAGGAACGATGACGGCAACATCAGCATCATGGCGGTCGGTGATCGGCCGGACGCCGAGGACCCGCAGGAGCTCCTCGAGGTCGATCTGCCCGGCGGGTCGGTGACGGACATCGCCGTGTCCGACCACCCGGTCGCGCCCGACACGGTCCAGATCGTCTTCTCCGTCACGAGCGCGGGTGAGCACCTCGTGTACGTCTACGACGAGGCGTCCGACACGCTCCGTGAGGTCGTCACCGAGGACGCCGCCGACGTGGACGTCGAGTCGGGCGCCGTCGTGATCGGTGTCGGCCGGCCGGAGGAGGGGCCTCAGGCGACCTACCTCTACGACACGTTCGCCGGCGACATCGAGACCCTCTCCTCGACGACGGGCAGCACCGTCGATATTGCCGGGAGCACCGTCGTCTCCACCGGGCCGGGCACCGGCGACGACCCGGCGGGCTCGACGCGCATGGACGTCACGGACATCGTCGGCGCGCTGGAGCCGATCCAGTAGCACCGCTCAGCCGCAGCGCACGCACGAGGGGCACCCGCGAGCCGGGTGTCCCTCGTCGTCGTGCGGGTGCGGACGGGCCCGGCGCGAACGGGCCGAGGCTCCGTCACGCGCGATCCCGCGGGCCCGGACCGGGCCTGCGTGCCGGCTCAGAGCTGGTCGACGGCGAACGTGTCGCAGGCCTGCATGGTGCCGTCCTCGTAGCCGACCGTGAACCAGTGCATGCGCTGCTCCGACGAGCCGTGCGACCACGTCTCCGGGTTCACCTCCTGGCCGGCGCCGGACTGGATGCGGTCGTCACCGACGGCCGAGGCGGCGTCGAGGGCGTCCTGGATCTCCTCACGTGTCGGCTCGACGAGCATGGGCTCGCCGGTCTCCTCCTGCGGGACGCGGGAGGCGTGGTTGACCCACATGCCCGCGTAGCAGTCGGCCTGCAGCTCGAGGCGCACGCCGTCGGACTGCGGGCCGGTGTCCGTGCGGTTCGCCGTCGCCATCACGCCGGTCTCGTTCTGCACGTGGTGGCCGTACTCGTGGGCGAGGATGTACATCTGCGCGAGCGGCGCGTTCTCCGCGCCGAGCTGCGTCTCCAGCTGGTCGAAGAACCCGGTGTCGATGTAGGCGCTCTCGTCGGGCGGGCAGTAGAACGGCCCGACGGCGGACGTCGCGTTCCCGCAGCCCGTGTCCACGCTCTGCTCGAACAGGACGAACTCGGGGCGGCGGTGCTCGATGCCCGCCTGCTCCGGGAGGGTGACCTCCCAGACGTCGTGCAGCGAGCCCCAGGTGAGGACCATCCGGCAGTCGACGTCGGTGTTCGCATCCGCCCCCGTGCACTCGCCGAGCGTCTCCTCCTCGGCAGGCGCGCCGCCGCCACCGCCTCCTCCGATGAGGCCGCCGAGGTCCTGCCCGGTGAGGAGGTAGACGACCAGCGCGACGATCGCGAGCCCACCGCCGCCGGCCGCCACGGTGCCGCCGCGGCCACGCCCGCGCCGCCGGACCCCCTCGCCACCGCCGCTGCCGCTCGCCGAGTCCCGGAAGGTCATCGCGGGCTCCTTCCCGTCCTCGCCGCGCGTGCCACCGGGCGGGACCTCCCCGTCCGGGCCGAGCGAACCTCCGAACAGTAGCGGGGGGCGGCCCGGCCGGCGCGCCGTCGGTGTCCGACACGGCCGGTGGGATCGCACGGCCGGCGACCTCAACCAGCACGTCGGTCCGACGGCAGCGAGCCCGGGCATGGCTTTCATCGTCCCTCAGTGGTATCATCGCCATATGACGATGAATGGTGCGGGGGTCGGCGCGCACGCCGCCCTCTTCCACGCCCTGGCCGAGCCCGCGCGGCTCGCCCTCCTCACGCACCTGCGCAGCGGGGAGCATCGCGTGCGGGACCTCGTCGAGCACATGCACCTCGCGCAGTCCACCGTGAGCAAGCACCTCGCGTGCCTGCGCGACTGCGGCCTCGTCACGGTGCGGGCCGAGGGGCGCGCGTCGTGGTTCTCGATCAGCGACCCGGGCTCGCTGGAGGATCTGCTCGCGAGCGCCGAGCGCCTGCTCTCCGCCTCGGGCGCGGCGCGCACGCTGGCGGACCACACCCACGACGACGACGCGAACCACGCGACGACCGACGACGGGACCCCCGACGGGCCCCCCGACGGGAGCCCGGACGACAGGAGCCCGGGTGACACCGCGCCCGACCGCGAGGCGTCCGGGGCGGAGGTCGGGTCGGGGGTGGCGTCGTGAGCCGGGCCCGGGGGGACGGCGTGCGCGCGCCCGGCGAGCGCGACCGCGACCAGGGCCACGACCACGGCATCGCCTCGGCCGCCGCGGCCGCCGACCCGGCCCTGCGGCGCCGCCTCGTCGTCGCGCTCGTGCTCACGGCCGGCATCGTGGTCGTCCAGCTCGTCGGCAGCGTGGTCACGGGCAGCCTCGCGCTGCTCACGGACACCGCCCACGCGGTGGCGGACAGCGTCGGGCTCGCGGTGGCCGTCGTCGCGGCGACGATGATGGCGCGCCCTGCCACGAAGATGCGGACCTGGGGATTCGCTCGCGTGGAGGTCGTCGCGGCCCTCGGGCAGGCGGTGCTCCTGCTCGCCGTGGGCGTCTACGCGGCCATCGAGGCCGTGCGCCGTCTGCTCGAGCCCACCGAGGTGGCAGCCACCGAGCTCGTGGTGTTCGGCGTCGTCGGGCTCGCGGCGAACCTTGCCGCCCTCGCGGTGCTCACGGGCGGGCGCGAGGCCAACCACAACATGCGGGCCGCGTTCCTCGAGGTGCTCAACGACGCGCTGGGCTCGGTGGCCGTCATCGTGGCCGCGGTCGTCGTGCGCACCACCGGGTTCGACCGGGCCGACGCGATCGCCGGGCTGTTCATCGTCGCCCTCATCGTGCCGCGGGCGTTCCGGATCGTGCGGGACACCGGCCGGGTGCTGCTGGAGTACACGCCGCGGGGCGTCGACCTCGACGACGTGCGCACCCACCTGGTCGCCCTGGAGCACGTGCGCGAGGTCCACGACCTGCACGCCTCCGAGATCGGCACGGGCATGCCGGTGATCTCGGCGCACGTCGTCGTCGACGACCACTGCTTCGTCTCCGGCCACGCGCCCGAGATCCTGCAGAGCATCCGGGAGTGCGTGCGCGAGCACTTCCCGGTGTCCTTCGACCACGCGACGATCCAGCTCGAGACGGCCGCTGCGCGCGAGCGCTCGTGCTCCGGGATGCAGCACGCCTGACCCCTGACGTCACCGAGGGGGCGGGTCGGGGGTGCCGCACGGAACAGGGACCGACCGATATCCGGTGGAGCCCGCCGTTACGATGGTCTGCGGCCATGCGTCCGGCACCTCGCGCTCGATCAGGACCTCCGCCGGCACGCCCGCACCACGAAAGGCCCCCATGATCACCGCCCGAGACGTCTCGGTGTCCATCGGCGCCCGCGAGCTCCTGCACTCGGCGACCTTCCGCATCGACACCGGCATGAAGATCGGCCTCGTCGGCCGCAACGGCGCCGGCAAGACCACGCTGACGAAGATCCTGGCCGACGCCGGGGCCACGAGCGAGACCATCGTCCACACCGGCGACATCACCCGCTCGGGCACCGTCGGCTACCTGCCGCAGGACCCCCGCACCGGCGACCTCGACGTCCTCGCGCGGGACCGCGTGCTCTCCGCCCGCGGCATCGACGCATTGCTCGGCCGCCTCCGCAAGGCCGAGCGCGAGATGGGCGACCTCGACAACCCCGACCGGGCCGCGAAGGCCACCGAGCGGTACGTCCGGCTCGACGCCGAGTTCGAGGCCCTCGGGGGCTGGGCCGCGGAGTCCGAGGCCGCCGCCATGACGTCGGCGCTCGCTCTGCCCACCCGCATCCTCGACCAGCCCCTGCACACCCTGTCCGGCGGGCAGCGGCGCCGCGTCGAGCTCGCCCGCATCCTCTTCTCCGGCGCGGACACGCTCCTGCTCGACGAGCCGACCAACCACCTCGACCACGACTCGATCGTCTGGCTGCGCGAGCACCTCAAGAGCTACCAGGGCGGGTTCGTCGTCATCTCCCACGACGTCGAGCTGCTGCGCGACACGGTCAACACCGTGTGGCACCTCGACGCGAACCGCGGCGAGCTCGACATCTACAACCTCGGCTGGGACGCCTACCTCAGGCAGCGGGAGGTCGACGAGAAGCGTCGTCGCCGCGAGCGTGCCAACGCCGAGAAGAAGGCGTCCACCCTGCTGGCCCAGGCCGACAAGATGCGCGCCAAGGCCACCAAGGCCGTCGCCGCGCAGAACATGATCCGCCGCGCCGAGCGACTCACCTCCGGCCTCGAGGCCACCCGGGCGAAGGACCGGGTCGCCGCCCTGCGGTTCCCGGACCCCGCGCCGTGCGGGCGGACCCCGCTGACGGCGAAGGACCTGTCGAAGTCCTACGGCTCGCTCGAGGTGTTCGCGGGCGTCGACCTGGCGATCGACCGCGGCTCCAAGGTCGTCATCCTCGGCCTCAACGGTGCGGGCAAGACGACGCTGCTGCGCATCCTCGGCGGCGTCGAGCAGCCCGACACGGGCGAGGTCGTGCCCGGGCACGGCCTGAAGATCGGCTACTACGCGCAGGAGCACGAGACCCTCGACACGGACCGGACCGTGGTGGAGAACCTGCGCAGCTCCGCGCCCGACCTCACCGACACCCAGGTCCGCTCGGTGCTCGGCTCGTTCCTGTTCTCCGGGTCCGACGCCGACAAGCCGGCCGGCGTCCTGTCCGGCGGGGAGAAGACCCGGCTCGCGCTCGCGGTCCTCGTCGTCTCCTCGGCGAACGTCCTCCTGCTCGACGAGCCCACGAACAACCTCGACCCCGCCTCCCGGGAGGAGATCCTCGGCGCGCTGTCGACGTTCACGGGCGCCGTCGTCCTCGTCACCCACGACGAGGGCGCCGTGGAGTCCCTCGGCCCGGAGCGGGTGCTGCTCCTGCCCGACGGCGACGAGGACCTGTGGTCGGCCGACTACCTCGAGCTCGTCACGCTGGCGTAGGCGGGCACGGCCCGCGCGCGCCGCAACGGGCGCGGCGCCCGCGCGCCGAGCGGCGGCCTCACCGGACGGCGGTCGGGTCTGAGCGCACTCCGTAACGCGCCGTCGATCGTCCGTGACACGGGCGAAACCTGCCCTCCATAGCCTCCAGACCACCTCGGACCGTCCGGGAGAGTGTGGAGGCATTCGGATGTCGTACGTACGACCTGCTGAACTGGTCGTCTCGCTGGCGGACGCCGGCGAGTCGAAGATCAGGATGAGGACGTCCGACACGGTCGTCAAAGCCGTGATGGGCGGCGCGTTCCTCAGCCTGGGTGCCGCGTTCGCCGTCACCGTCACGGTGATGACCGGCAGCTCGTTGCTCGGTGCCCTGCTGTTCCCGATCGGATTCGTCCTGCTCTACCTGCTGGGCTACGACCTGCTGACCGGGGTGCTCGTGCTCGGCCCGATCGCCTGGCTGGACCGGACACGCGGCATCACCGCCCGCGCCGTGCTGCGCAACTGGGGACTGGTCTTCGTCGGCAACCTCATCGGCGCGCTCATGGTCGCGGTCCTCATGGGCATCGTCGTCACGTACGGCTTCGCCGTGCCGCCGAACGAGGTCGGTGAGGCGATCGGCGACATCGGCCACGGGCGGACCGTCGGCTACTCCGAGCACGGCGGCGCCGGCATGCTCACGCTCTTCGTCCGCGCGATGATGTGCAACTGGATGGTCTCCACCGGCGTCATCGGCGCGATGATGGCGAAGGACCTGCTCGGCAAGGTCATCGCGATGTGGCTGCCGATCGCGCTGTTCTTCTTCATGGGCTTCGAACATTCCATCGTCAACATGTTCCTCTTCCCCTCGGGGCTCCTGCTCGGCGGCGACTTCACGCTCACCGACTACCTCGTCTGGAACGAGATCCCCACCCTGCTCGGGAACCTCGTCGGGGGACTGCTGTTCTCCGTCGCCCCCCTGGTCCTGCTCTACGGGCGGGCGCCGAAGAACCATGCCACCGAGCCGCCGGACGGGCCGGACGTCCTGCCCGCACCCGCGCCCGTCGCTTCCCGGGCACCCATGAGCACGACCGCCGAGGCGCCCGAGCAGACCCGCTCGCCGGTGCTCGTCACCGAGGAGGTCTGATATGCCCCGCCACGTCGTCGTCATCGGCGGTGGAATGGTCGCCCACCGCTTCGTCGAGGCCCTCCGCTCCCGCGACGAGGCCGGTCGGTGGGCGGTGAGCGTCTTCGCCGAGGAGCCGAGACGACCGTACGACCGCGTCCAGCTGACGAGCTACTTCTCCGGCCGCGACCCCAGGGACCTGGAGCTCGGCGACGACCACCTGTGGGAGGACGAGCGCGTCACCCTCAGGCGCGACTGCGCGGTCGTCGAGATCGACCGGGAACGGCGAACGGTCACGGACCGGCTCGGCCGCGTGCACCCCTACGACGAGCTCGTCCTCGCCACCGGAGCCGCAGCGGCCGTCCCCCCGATCCCCGGGGCCGACCTGCCGGGCGTGTTCGTGTACCGCGGGCTCGACGACGTGGCGGCGCTTCGGGGGTGGACGGAGGCCGCGCGGGACCGGGCCCCGGTCATCCGGGGCTGGCAACGCCCCGTGCGAGGGGCCGTCATCGGGGGCGGGCTGCTCGGGCTCGAGGCCGCCGGGGCGCTCACCGCCCTCGGCGCCCAGGCGACGGTCCTGCAGAGCGGCACTCATCTCATGAACGCGCAGATCGACCTCGGCGGCGGCGAGGCGCTGAAGCGGATCCTGCAGGGCATGGGAATAGCCGTGCGGGTCGACGCGAGAACGACACGCCTGCGCGAATCGCGCCGCACGGGCGCGGTCGGCCACGTCGAGCTCGCCGATGGCCGGCTCGACGCCGATGTCGTCGTATTCGCCACCGGGAACCGGCCCCGGGACGGGCTCGCCCGCGCGGCGGGCCTCGACGTCGGCACGCGGGGCGGCGTCGTCGTCGACGAGACGTGCCGGACGACGGACCCGCACGTCTGGGCCGTCGGCGACGTGGCGAACGTCGACGACGGCGGCTGCGTGGGTCTGGTGGCGCCGGGATACGCGATGGCCGAGGTCGTCGTGGATCGGCTCCTGGGTGGTCGGGCGACCTACCCCGGCGCGGACACGGCCACCAAGCTCAAGCTCCAGGGCGTCGACGTGGCGAGCTTCGGGGACGCGTTCGCGACCACCGAGGGCGCGATGGAGGTCGTGCACGCGAACCCGGTCGCCGGCACCTACGCCAAGCTCGTCGTCTCGGACGACGCCCGCACCCTGCTCGGCGGCGTGTTCGTCGGGGACGCCGGCCCCTACGCCACGCTGCGGCCGCTGCTCGGCACGGAGCTGCCGGCGGACCCCGGGCAGCTCCTCGCCCCCGAGGGCGGCGGCGCGGTGAGTCTCGACCTGCCCGCCGAGGCGGCGGTGTGCTCCTGCAACAACGTCACGGCCGGCGAGATCCGGTCCGCCGTCACCGAGCACGGGTGCACGGACCTGGCCGGCGTCAAGGAGTGCACCCGGGCCGGCACGAGCTGCGGCTCGTGCCTGCCGCTCGTCAAGAAGATCACGTCGGCGGAGCTCGCCCGCGCGGGCCTCGAGGTCTCCGGCGCCCTGTGCGAGCACTTCGAGATGTCGCGCGTCCAGCTCTACGACGCCGTCCGCGTGGCGGACCTGCACACGTTCTCCGACATCCTCGCCCGTTTCGGCGCCCCCGGGGCACGAGGCTGCGACATCTGCAAGCCCGTCGCCGCCTCCATCCTCGCCTCGCAGGGCAACGGCCACATCCTGTCCGGCGATCAGGCCCGCCTGCAGGACACGAACGACCACGTCCTGGCCAACATGCAGAAGGACGGCACCTACTCGGTCGTTCCCCGGATCCCCGGCGGGGAGGTGACCCCGGAGCAGCTCGTCGTGATCGGCGAGGTGGCGAAGGACTTCGGGCTGTACACGAAGATCACCGGCGGGCAGCGGATCGACATGTTCGGCGCGCGCATCGAGCAGCTGCCCCACATCTGGCGGCGACTCGTCGACCACGGCATGGAGTCCGGCCACGCGTACGGCAAGTCCCTGCGTACCGTGAAGTCCTGCGTCGGCTCCACATGGTGCCGCTTCGGGGTCCAGGACTCCGTGGGCATGGCGGTCGAGCTCGAGCTGCGCTACCGCGGGCTGCGCTCGCCGCACAAGATCAAGCTCGGGGTCTCGGGATGCGCCCGCGAGTGCGCGGAGGCGCGCGGGAAGGACGTCGGAGTCATCGCCACCGACAAGGGCTGGAACGTCTACGTCGGTGGGAACGGCGGATTCACCCCGCGGCACGCCCAGCTGCTCGCCGAGGACCTCGACGACGCCGCCCTCATCCGCACGATCGACCGATTCCTCATGTACTACATCCGCACGGCCGACCGGCTCCAGCGGACGGCGGCCTGGCTCGAGGAGCACGAGGGCGGGCTGGAGGCGATCCGGGCGGTCGTCCTCGAGGACTCCCTCGGGATCGGGGCCGACCTGGACGCCGCCATGGCACGGCACGTCGAGAACTACGCCGACGAATGGCGGGAGGTCCTCGACGACCCCGAGAAGCTGCGCCGGTTCGGGTCGTTCGTCAACGCGCCGGACGTCGCGGACCCCACGCTCGCGTATGTCACCGAGCGGGGGCAGATCCGGCCCGCGACGGCGAACGACCGGCAGGGGGCGGCGCTGTGATCCGCGTGTGCACCCTGGACGACCTGCTGCCCGAGCGCGGGGCCGCCGCGCTGGTCGACGGGGAGCAGGTCGCGCTGTTCCGGCTGGCGGGGGACACCGTGCTCGCGGTCCAGCAGCGCGACCCCTTCTCCGGTGCGAACGTCATGTCCCGAGGCGTCGTGGGCAACCGCGGCGGCCGCATCACGGTCGCCTCCCCGATGTACAAGCAGGTCTTCGACCTGGAGACCGGCGAGTGCATCGACGATCTCGGCTCCCTGCCGGTCCCGGGCGCCTCGCCCCACCTGATCGCGTGGAGCATCCGGGTCGACGGCGGCGCCGTCCACGTCGGGGAACCCGTCGAACGGAGAGTCACGTGACGTCACTGCTGGGAATCGACCTCAGGGGCCGCGACGTGCTCGTCGTCGGCGGCGGTCGCGTCGCCGCCCGCCGCGCACGAGCGTGGTCGGATGCGGGCGCGCGGGTCCACGTCGTGTCGCCGTGGACGGTCCCGGAGATGCGTGAGCTCCTCGAGGTCTCCGGCCGTTGGACCGACCGGGACGCACGCGAGGAGGACCTCGACGGGGCGTGGCTCGTGCTCGCCGCGACCGACGACAGCGAGGTCAACCGGATGATCGCCCGCTCGGCCGAACGCCGCCGCGTCTGGTGCATCGTCGCCGACGACGCCTCCGCAGGGACGGCGCGAACTCCCGCCCTCGCGCGCAGCGGCGACCTCGTGGTGGGCGTCGTCAGCGACGGGAGCTCGGATCCGCGGAGGGTGGCCGCCGTCAGGGATGTCCTCGCCGACCGGCTCCGGTCCGGAGTCGACCAACGACGACGCCGGTCCGGGCCCGGGAGGGTGACGCTCGTCGGTGGGGGTCCGGGGGCGGTCGACCTCCTGACCGTCCGCGGCCGACGGGCGCTCGCGGAGGCAGACGTCGTCGTCGTCGATCGGCTGGGGCCGGTCGCCGTGATCGACGAGCTGCCCCCGGACGTCGAGGTCATCGACGTCGGGAAGGAGCCCGGCCGGCACGCGGTGCCCCAGGAGGAGATCAACGCGCTGCTCGTCGAGCACGCGCGCGCGGGCCGCAGCGTCGTTCGGCTGAAGGGCGGGGACCCGTTCGTGTTCGGCCGCGGCGGCGAGGAGGTTCGGGCCTGCCGGGCCGCGGGCATCGACGTCGAGGTGGTCCCGGGGCTGTCGAGCGCATGGAGCGGACCGGCGCTGGCGGGGATTCCCCTCACGCACCGTGGCGTGGTCGGGGCCGTCCACGTCGTCGCAGGGCACGACGGCCTGGAGCCATCGACGCTCACGTGCCTGAGGGAGAGGACCGCGACCGTCGTCGTCCTCATGGGGGTTGCGGCACTCGGCCGGATCGCCGGACAGGCCCTCACCGCGGGGGCGGACCCGGGGCTCCCGGTCGCCGTCGTGGAACGCGCCTCGATGGTCGACCAGCGCGTCACCAGGGCGCCCCTTCAGGACATCGCCGCGCGGGCTGCGGCGGCGGGCGTCACCTCGCCCGCCCTCATCGTCCTCGGCGATGCCGTCGCGACACTCGAGGAGTCGCGGGCAGCCGGGCGACCCGAGCTCGTCGCGGAGTCGGAGGCCGCCGGATGAGCCGGCCCGAGCTCGGCCCCGTGCTCGCCGGCTGCACGATCGTCGTGACCGCGGACCGCCGGGCGAACGACCTCGCGGCGGCACTCGGGCGCCGGGGCGCCGACGTGCGCCACGCCGCCGCCCTGTCGATGATCCCCACCTGGGACGACGACGAGCTCCGCGCCGCCACGGAAAGGCTCGTGGCGCGACCGCCGGACGTCGTGGTCGTCACGACCGGCATCGGATTCCGGGCCTGGCTGGAGGCTGCCGACGCGCACGGGCTGGCGGGCCGGCTCACCGCAGTGCTCTCGTCCACGAGGCTAATCGCGCGCGGGCCGAAGGCGCGAGGAGCGATCCAGGCGGCGGGACTGACGCCCGACTGGGTCACCGAGTCGGAGACCTCGGCCGAGATCACGGAGGTCCTCACGCGGGAGGGGGTGGCGGGCCTGAGGATCGCCGTCCAGCTGCACGGCGCCGGGGCCGACGGGCTGGACGCGGCCCTCGCCGCCGCGGGAGCCGAGGTGGTCCTGCTGGCCGTGTACCGGTGGGGCCCCTCGCCCGACCCGCGAGCCCTGGAGGACTCCGCGCACGCCGCGGCGAGCGGCGACGTCGACGCCGTGGTCTTCACCTCCGCGCCGGGGGCCGAGGCCTGGCTCTCCACCGCCGAACGGCTGCCGACCTGGGAGGCGGTCGAGGCCCGGTACGCGAGCGGCGACCTCGTGGCGGCCGCCGTGGGGGAGGTGACCGCCGGTCCGCTGAGGGCCCGCGGCATCACGCCCTTGATCCCCGACCGCGGCCGACTCGGAGCACTGATCCGCGGCCTCGTCGCCCACTTCTCCCCGCCCTCGCCCCGTGCGGCGGCCACGATCGCCGGTCCGCTCGAGGTGCGGTCGGGCGGCGCCGTCCTCTCCGGCGAGCTGGTGCCCCTGACCTCCGGCGGGCGGGAGCTGCTCCGGCTGCTCATCGCCCACGGCGGCCGGACCGTCGACCGGGCCGCACTGCTCGAGGCCCTCCCGGCCGCGACGAGCGCTCATGCGGCGGAGGTCGCGATCGCGCGCCTCCGCGAGGCGCTCGCCGCCCCTGGGCTCATCTCGACCGTCGTCAAACGTGGCTACACCCTGGAGATGGCATGACGTCCACCGTTCTCATCGGGTGTTCGCACGGCACGAGCGACCCGGCCGGCCGTGCGGCGATCCGCGCGATCCTCTCGGGCGTGCGATCCGCGCGCCCCGGCCTCGCGGTGCGCGAGGCGTTCGTCGACGTCCAGCGCCCCGAGGTCTCGGACGTGGTGCGCGACGTCGTCGCGCCCGTCGCGGCCTCCACCCCCGCCATGTCCGTCGGGTCTCCGGCGCGGGGCCGCGTGCCGGCCATGGACGCGGTCGTGGTCCCCCTGCTCCTGTCGGGCGGGTACCACGTGAACGTCGACGTGTCGGAGGCGGTGCGTGCGCGGCCGAACTGGGCCGGTCGCGCTGCCGCCGCGCCCGCGCTCGGCCCGGATCCCCGTCTCGTCGAGATCGCACTCGACCGCATCGCGGAGGCCGGCGCCCGGCCCGGAGACGCGATCGTGGTCGCCGCCGCGGGGTCGAGCCGACCCGAGGCGGCCCGCGACGTCGACGCGCTCGTCCGCGAGGTCGGCAGGAGGCACGCGGGCCCCGTGAGCGTGGGCTACGGGGCGATCGCGACGCCGAGCGTGGCGGCCGCCGTGCGGGACGCCCGGTCGGGTGGCCGCCGGGTGGTCGTGCTCGCCTACCTGCTCGCGCCCGGGTTCTTCTACGACCGCGTCGCGGAGGCCGGGGGTGACGTCGTCACCGCGCCCCTCGGGCCCGATCCTCGCCTCGTCGACATCGTCCTCGACCGGTTCGACCGCGAGGTCGCGGCACGTGTGCCTGACGCCGAGGCCGTCGAGTCGTAGGCGCGCGGTCACACCCGGCGCCCGACCGTCCGGCCGGGCCCGCGCCGGAACTATCGCGCGGCGTCGAGGAGCGCGTCCTCCTCCTCGGCGTCGGAGACCTTCCTCCCCGGCCGCGACGAGAGCTCGCCACCGCGCGCGTAGGGCGTCCCCGCGAGCAGCTCCTCGTCGGCCTCGTCCACCTCGCGGCGCGCCAGCAGCGGCACGATGAGGAGCGCGCCGATCGCGAAGATCCACCACTGGAACGCGTAGCTGAGGTGGTTGCGCAGCGAGACGTCCGGCGCGGGGAGCGCGCGGAGCTCCGTGGGCGGCGCCGGGTCGGCGTCGAGCAGCTCGCCGTACCCGGCGAGGACGACGCCGCCCCCCTCCGCGAGCTCCCGGACCGGCGGCGGGGGGTCGGGCAGCGCATCCAGCGAGGTCCGCAGCGCGTCCTCCTCGATCGCGTAGAGCCACCCCGCTGCGGGCTCCCGGTCGCTCGGCCCCTCCGCCGGACGCAGGCGGAGCGTCACCGTCACCTCCCCGTCGGCGGGGCGCGGGAGGTCCGCCGGCGACATCGAGATCTCCGACGGCACCCACCCGCGGTCGACCGGCACGACGACGTCGCGCCCGTCGAGCTCGGTGGCGAGGAGGTCGACGACGTGGACCGCGGGGGTGCCGTCCACGGGCCGGTTGCGCAGCCCGAGCGTCGTGCCGTCGACCCACTCGCCGGTCACGGTGACGTACCGCCACGTGTCGGACCCGTCGACCAGGAGGTCGCCGAGCAGGTCCTCGGCCTCCACGGCGGGCGTGGCCTCGGCCTGCTCGACGGCGTCGCGCCGGTCCACCTTCTCCTCGTGCCGGTCGAGCTGCCAGGTGCCGAGCCACACGCACGCCAGGGCCGCGAGCACGCTCATCGCCATGAGCCCCAGCCAGCGCGGCGTGCGCAGGAACGCCCAGCGGCCGGCGCCCGGGGCGTCGGCCCTCCCGCCTCCGCTCATCGCAGGAACTCCCCGGGACGCACGTGGTAGGTCGGCCGACGTCGGGGCTCGCCGGTCTGCTCCGGGCCGTCGTCCGGAGCGTCCAGGCGCACGAGGCCTTGACCCGCGTGCTCGGCGGGGGTCGGGCCGCCACCCTCCCGGCCGGCGTTGGCGACGAGGACGGCGAGCAGCGGTGCGGTGAGCGCGCAGACGATGCACAGCCACCACCACTGGCGCGGCACGACGGCCATCGAGGCGAGGAACGCGACCCGCAGCCCCATGAGCAGCCAGTAGCGGCGCATCCGCCCGCCGAGGTCGTCGTGCAGGGACGGTGCGGCGGCCGTGATGGAGACGGGCTCGGCGCGGCGAGCGCCCCGCAGGCGCTTCGAGACGTGCGTCGCGGGTGCGGCATCGGTGCGCCGGACCCTGGTCATCCCACCAGGCTACGCCGGGCCGGCGGCGGGTGGCCGCGGCGCCGACGGGTGGGCGGGACGGGCGGTCCGCCGGACGGGACGGGGCGGTCGGCCGGACGGGACGGGCGGTCGGCCGGAGGGGTCAGGCCGTCGGACCGACGGGGGGTGGACGGCCGGGACAGGCCTGCCGGCCGGACCGCTGTCGGGACCGTCGGGGTCGATCGGCTAGCGTGGCCCGCGTGCGTACGCCAAGCATCGGGGAGATGACGTGACCGCGACCAACGGGTACGAGCCGCGCAGCATCCTCGTCACCGGGGCCTCCCAGGGCATCGGGGAGGCGATCGCGCGGCGTTTCGTCGACCTCGGCGACAAGGTCGCGGTGCTCTCCCGGTCCGGCCGCGGGCCCGAGGGGACGCTCGCCCTCGCGGGCGACGTGGCGAGCTCCGACGACGTCGACGCCGCCTTCGCCGCAGCGGAGGAGGCGCACGGCCCGGTCGAGGTGGTCGTGGCCAACGCGGGTGTCACCCGCGACCAGCTGCTCATGCGGATGAGCGACGACGACTTCGACACCGTCCTGCAGACGAACCTCGGCGGCGCCTTCCGGGTGGCCCGCCGCGCCTCGAAGGGCATGATCCGCCTGCGCCGCGGCCGGATCGTGCTCATCTCGTCGGTCATCGGCATGTACGGCGGACCGGGGCAGGTCAACTACTCCGCCGCCAAGGCCGGGCTCGTCGGGATGGCGCGCTCCATCACCCGCGAGCTCGGCAAGCGGTCGATCACCGCGAACGTCGTGGCGCCGGGCTTCATCGACACCGAGATGACCCGCGTGCTGCCCGAGGCGCAGCAGGAGACCTACCTCGGCGCCATCCCCGCCGGACGGTTCGGCGAGATCGACGACGTCGCGGGCGTCGTCGAGTTCCTCGCCTCGCCGTCCGCGGCCTATGTCTCGGGCGCCGTCATCCCCGTCGACGGCGGTCTCGGCATGGGGCACTGACCCCGACCCACCCTCGCGCCGGCGGCGCGGATCCCCCCGAACGAAAGACACAGAGAAGAGGACTCATGGGACTGCTGGAGGGCAGGACGGTGCTCGTCACCGGCGTGCTGAAGAACAACTCCATCGCCTTCCACGTGGCTCGGCTCGCACAGGAGCAGGGTGCCCAGGTGGTGCTGACCTCCTTCGGCCGGCAGATGCGGCTCACCGAGGTGACCTCCCGGCGCCTGCCCACCGAGGCGCCGGTGGTCCAGCTCGACGTCACGGACGCGGGAGACCTCGAGGCGCTGGAGGGCCGCGTGCGCGAGCACGTGGACCACCTCGACGCCGTGGTCCACTCCATCGGCTTCGCCCCCCAGTCGGTCATGGGCGGCAACTTCCTCAGCGGTCAGTGGCCCGACGTCGCCACCGCGCTGGAGGTCTCGGCGTTCTCGCTGAAGTCGCTCGCGGTCGCGGCGAAGCCCCTCATGGGCCCGGGCTCCGCCGTCGTCGGCCTCACGTTCGACGCCTCCTACGCGTGGCCGGTCTACGACTGGATGGGCGTGGCCAAGGCGGCGTTCGAGTCCACCGCCCGCTACCTCGCGCGGGACCTCGGCCCGGACGGCATCCGCGTCAACCTCGTCGCGGCCGGCCCCGTCCGCACCACCGCCGCGACCTCGATCCCCGGCTTCGACCAGATGGAGTCGACCTGGGACGCGCGCGCACCGCTCGGCTGGGACAACACCGACGCCGGACCGACGGCCCGCACCGTGCTGGCGCTGTGCTCGGACTGGCTGCCCGCCACCACCGGCGAGATCGTGCACGCGGACGGCGGCGTGCACGCCATGGGCCAGTGATGTCGAGGACGCTCGTCCTCCTCAGGCACGCGAAGGCAGCCCAGATCGGCAGGGCCGGTGACGCCTCGCGCGAGCTCTCGGGGCGCGGCGAGCGCCAGGCGCGCGCGCTCGGCCCGCTGCTGGCGGACCAGGTGGGCGCGATCGACGTCGCACTCGTCTCCACCGCCGCCCGCGCGGCGAGCACCGCCACGCTGCTGGCGCAGGGCGCCGAGGTCCGTGAGCGCCGCGACGTCCCGGAGATCTACCAGTACGCCGCCCGCGGCCTGCTCGACCTCGTGCGGGACACGGACGGTGACCCGGGCGTGCTCCTCGTGGTCGGCCACGAGCCGACGATCTCCTCGCTCGCCGCGTTCCTGCACGACGAACGCAACGACTCCCTCGCCCTGCAGGTCTCCCTCGGCGTGCCGACGGCCACGGCGTGCGTGCTCGACGTCCCCGGCCCGTGGGCCGACCTCGACGGCGGGTCGGCGCACCTGCGCGCCCTCGTGCGACCTTCGGCCTGAGGTCCTGGGAGCCGCGCGCCGGCGACCACCGCCCGGCCCGCCAGCGCTCGCCGGCCGATCGCAGGCCGACCACCGGCACCCGTCAGAGGCGGATGTTCGTGAAGTCCTCGGTCTGCTTGCGGATCGCCACCTCGGTGGGGAGCCGCTCGATCGACGAGGCGCCGAAGAACCCGACGACCCCCTCGGTGTGGTCGAGGATGTACTGCGCGTCCTCCGGCTCCGCGATCGGGCCGCCGTGGCACAGCACGAGGATGTCGGGGTTGACCGCCTTCGCGGCGTCGTGCAGCTCCTGCACGCGCGTGGCGCACTCCTCGAGGGTCAGCGCGGTGGTCGCGCCGATCGTGCCCTTCGTCGTCAGCCCCATGTGAGGCACGAGCACGTCGGCCCCGGCGCGCGCCATGTCGGCCGCCTGCTCCGCCTCGAACACGTAGGGGGTCGTCAGCAGGTCGCGCTCGTGGGCCGCGGCGACCATGTCGACCTCGAGCCCGTACCCCATGCCGGTCTCCTCGAGGTTCTGCCGGAAGACGCCGTCGATGAGGCCGACCGTGGGGAAGTTCTGCACGCCCGTGAAGCCGACGCGGGCGATCTCGTCGAGGAACGGCCCCATGAGGCGGAAGGGGTCGGTGCCGTTGACCCCGGCGAGGACGGGGGTGTCCCGCACGACGGGGAGCACCTCGCGGGCCATCTCCATCACCACGGCGTTCGCGTCGCCGTAGGCCAGGAGGCCGGCGAGCGAGCCCCGGCCGGCCATCCGGTAGCGCCCCGAGTTGTAGATGATGACGAGGTCGATGCCGCCGGCCTCGGCGGACTTCGCCGACAGTCCGGTGCCGGCGCCGCCGCCGATGATCGGTCGGCCGGACTCGACGGTGGCTCGCAGGCGGGCGAGGGCGTCCTGACGCTTCATGGTGCGGGTGCTCCTTCGTAGGTGGGGGCCGGGTGTCGTGGTCGTCGCGGAGGTGGCGGCCGCCGTGGGTGGTGGCGCCGTCCCGGGCCGGGTCGGTGCGCTCCGCCTCAGCGGGCCGAGCGGATGAGCTCGTGCAGGGCGTCGGCCGCCCCCTTCCCGAAGCCCGGGTCGTTGACGGCGAGGTCGACCTCGCGCACCGCGACGTCGGAGCCGGCAAGGCCCGCCCGGATCGCGGCGAAGCACGCCGCGTCGGCCTCGGGGTCGTGGAACGGTCCGCCCTCGACGTCGATGCCGGACACGCCGCGCAGCGGGAGGTGGACCTCGACCGGGCCGCTCGCTGCGCGCAGCCTGGTGGCGATGCGCGTCCCGAGCTCGGCCATCTCCTCGGCCGTGGTGCGCATGAGCGTGACGGTGGGGTTGTGGACGACGAAGCTGCGGCCGGCGTACCGCTCGGGGACGGTCGCCTCGGGCCCGAAGTTGCACATGTCGAGCGCGCCGACGCTCACCACCTGCGGGAGGCCGGCCGCCCCGGCGGCCTGGAGCCGGTCGGGCCCGGCGGACAGCACGCCGCCGAGGAGGTCGTCGACGAGCTCGGTGGTCGTGAGGTCGAGGACGCCGTCGAGGAAGCCGTCGCGCACGAGGGTCTCCATCGCCCGGCCGCCCGCCCCGGTCGCGTGGAAGACGAGCACCTCGTAGCCGAGCTCGGACAGCCGGGCCCGGGCCTCGTCGACCGCGGGCGTGGTGAGCCCGAACATGGTGGCGCCGATCAGGTGCGCCTCGTCGCTGCGCTCGGCCGCCGCCCGCTCCTCGAAGCCGCGCGCCATCGCCGCTGCGGCGGCCACCGCGTTGGACAGGATCTCGCGCGAGATGCGGTTGATGCCCGCGACGTCGACGACGGACGGCATGATCGTCACGTCCGTGGCGCCCACGTAGGGGCTGACGTCGCCGGCCGCCATGGTCGTCACCAGGAGCTTCGGCACACCGACGGGGAGCGCCTGCATCGCGCGGGAGGCGACGGACGACCCGCCGGACCCACCGATGGCGAGCACGGCGTGGAGCTCGCCCGCCGAGTACAGGCGGGAGACGACCGCGGCCGCGCCCTCGCTCATGGCGGCCATGGCGGCGCCCCGGTCGTCGGCGCGGCGCAGGGTCTCGACGTCCGTGCCGGCGGCGGCCGCGACCTCGTCCGAGCCGATGTCGGCGATGCCGCCGCCGTCGGAGAACGTGCCGACGTCGATCAGGCGGGTCTCCACGCCCGCCGCGTGCAGCCGCTCGCGCAGCCAGGTGTGCTCGTCCCGCTTGGTGTCCAGCGTGCCGACGAGGACCACTGTGGTCATCTCTCGCTCCTTCGCGCAGATCGGTGTCCCGCACCCAGCCTGGCGCACCTGCCGGTGGGCCGCCAGGCCGGAGGCCCTGGAGCCGGTCGTCGCTCCTTGCGGGTCGCTACTCCTCGCCGGCTGCCTCGTCCGCCACGCCGGTGAGCGCGAGGGCGGTGTCGAGGCGGTCGCCCGTGATGAACGCGTCGGCGTTCTCCCGGACCACCGGGCGGCCCCCGTACCCGACGCCCAGGCCGGCCGCACCGAGCAGGTCGAGATCGTTCGCGCCGTCCCCGACGGCGAGGACCCGCGCCATCGGGACGCCCACCTCGCCCGCCCACCGCCTGGCGCGGTCGGCCTTGGCGGCCCGGTCGACCACCTCGCCGACGGTCCGGCCGGTGAGCCGGCCGTCGCCCGCGACCTCGAACGTGTTGGCCGCGACGAACCGCGTGCCGAGCGGCTCGACCGTGGGCGCGACGATCTCGACGAACCCGCCCGAGACCACGCCGGTCGGCACCCCGGCGTCCCGGGCGCGCAGGAACATGTCGGCGGCGCCGGGGGAGAGCTCGACCGCCGCCCGGACCGCGTCGAGCACCGCCGCGGCGTCGAGGCCGGCGACGAGGGCCACGCGCTCCTCGAGGGAGGCGCGGAAGTCGAGCTCGCCGCGCATCGCGCGCTCCGTGACGGCCGCGACCTCGTCCTCGACCCCGGCGTGCGCCGCGACGAGCTCGATGACCTCGCCCGCGAACAGCGTGGAGTCGACGTCGGTGAGGATCAGCCCGGGGCCGAGCTCGGCCAGCTCGCCGGTGGTCACCGCGACGTCGACGCCGAGCGCGGTCGCCGGGCCGCGGATCTCGTCGCGCAGCTCCCTGGCCGTGCGGGTGAGGGGCGTGGGTGCGTCGGCGCGGGGTGCGTCGTCGGGGTCCGTCTCCGTACCGGAGGAGCCGGGCAGGCGCAGCGCCCAGCCGACGGTGCGCAGCGGGCCGAGCGTGCCGTGGGCGGCCGCGACGTCGTCGGACCGGCCGGCGAGCAGGTCACCGACGTGCGTGACGAGCGAGACCGGCACGGGCCGCGGGGAGACGAGCGTGACGCGCAGCGCCGTGCCGCCCCCGGCGGGGACGGTCGGAACCGGCCGCAGGCCGGCCGACGAGGGGCCCGCCGTCACCTCGTGACCGTCATCCCCTTGGGGACGACGGTGATGCCCCCCGGGGTGATGGTGTAGCCGCGCGCACGATCGTGCTCGTGGTCGACGCCGATGGTTGCGCCCTGCTCGACGACGACGTTCTTGTCGAGGATCGCCTTGTTCACCGTGGCGTTGCGGCCGACCTGGACGCCGTCGAAGAGGACGGAGTCCCGCACCGAGGACCACGAGTTCACCCGGACGCCGGGGGAGAGGATCGAGCCGACGACCTCGCCGCCGGAGATGATGACGCCGGGGGAGATGATCGAGTCGAGCGCGTGGCCCAGGCGCTCCTGGTGCCCGTAGACGAACTTCGCCGGGGCGAGCCCGTGGTAGCCGGTGTGCAGGGGCCACTGATCGTTGTAGAGGTTGAACACCGGGACCACGGAGATGAGGTCCATGTTGGCCTCGTAGAACGCGTCCACGGTTCCGACGTCGCGCCAGTACGCCTTGTCCCGGTCGCTGGCCCCGGGGACCTCGTTGAACGTGAAGTCGTACAGCCCCGCCCGGCCCTCGGCGACGAAGCTCGGCACGATGTTGCCGCCCATGTCGTGGTTCGACCCGGAGTCGTCCGCGTCGGCGATGACGGCCTGGCGCAGGGCGTCGGCGTCCATCACGTAGTTGCCCATCGACGCGAGGATCTGGTCGGGCGCGTCGGGCAGGCCCTCGGCGTCCTTCGGCTTCTCGAGGAAGCTCTCGATCTTGTGCGGGTCGTCGGCCGAGGCCTGGATGACGCCGAACTGGTCGGACAGCGACAGCGGCTGCCGGATCCCGGCCACCGTGAGCGGGAACCCGGACTCGATGTGCTGGTCGACCATCTGGGAGAAGTCCATGCGGTAGATGTTGTCGGCACCGACCACCACCACGATGTCCGCCCGCTCGTCGTCGATGAGGTTGAGCGACTGGTAGATCGCGTCGGCGGAGCCGAGGAACCAGTTCTTGCCCTTGCGCTGCTGGGCGGGTACCGGCGCCACGTAGTTCCCGAGCAGGTTCGACATGCGCCAGGTCTGGGTGATGTGGCGGTCGAGCGAGTGCGACTTGTACTGCGTGAGCACCACGATCTTCAGGTACCCGGAGTTGACGATGTTCGACAGCGCGAAGTCGATGAGCCGGTAGGTGCCCCCGAAGGGGACGGCCGGCTTGGCCCGGTCCGCGGTGAGCGGCATGAGCCGCTTACCCTCGCCGCCGGCCAGGACGATCGCGAGCACGCGTGGGGATGCCATGGGCTCAGCCTAGGCGGTACCTGTGATCCCGAGCACGCGGTCCGACGGGCGGAGCGCGATCGTCCGGCACGCGGACCTCGACGGTCGGGGTCGCGCACCCCGGTCGGGCGCACCTCGGGCGCACCTCGGGCGGCCCGGTGGCGCGGCCCCTGGCCCGCACGACGTGGTGCGTTGCCGTGGCTTGGCGTTGTCGGCAGAGTGGGGCCGTGCGCGGACGCGCGCCCCGATCGTGCCGCAACGAGGAGGCCCACCGTGAGAGTCGACCTGATCACCCGCGAGTACCCGCCGCACATCTACGGCGGCGCGGGCGTGCACGTCTCGGAGCTGGCCCGCGTCCTGCGCCCGCGCATCGACGTGCGGGTCCACGCGTTCGACGGCCCCCGCAGCGAGGACGGACCCGGCGGCGTGCCCGTCACCGGCTACGGCGAGCTGCCCGAGCTTGAGGGCGCGAACGCCGCGCTGCGCACCTTCGGCGTGGACCTGCAGATCGCCGACCGGCTCGCCGGTACCGACCTCGTGCACTCCCACACCTGGTACGCGAACCTCGCCGGGCACCTGGGCGGGCTGCTCAACGGGGTGCCGCACGTGCTGTCCGCGCACTCGTTGGAGCCCATGCGCCCGTGGAAGGCCGAGCAGCTCGGCGGCGGGTACGCGCTGTCGAGCTGGGCCGAGCGCACCGCCTACGAGGGCGCGGCGGGCGTCGTCGCGGTCTCGAACGGTATGCGGGAGGACATCCTGCGCGCGTACCCGGGCGTGGACCCGGGCAAGGTCCACGTGGTGCACAACGGCATCGACCTCGACGAGTGGGCCCGCCCCACCGGCCCCGACGGCGAGGCCGCGATCGCCGCTGCCCGCGAGCGCCACGGCATCGACCCGGACCGGCCCGCCGTCGTCTTCGTCGGTCGGATCACCCGGCAGAAGGGCCTGCCGCACCTCCTGGCCGCCGTCGAGCGGCTCCCGGAGGAGGTGCAGGTCGTCCTGTGCGCCGGCGCCCCGGACACCAAGGAGATCGCCGCCGAGGTCTCCGGCGCCGTCGCCGAGCTCGCGCAGCGTCGCACCGGCATCGTGTGGATCGAGGAGATGCTGCCGCGCGAGCAGCTCGTCGCCGTCCTGGCCGCCTGCGACGTCTTCGTCTGCCCGTCCGTGTACGAGCCGCTCGGCATCGTCAACCTCGAGGCCATGGCGGTCGGCCTGCCGGTCGTCGGGTCCGCCACCGGCGGCATCCCGGACGTCATCGTCGACGGCGAGACCGGCACGCTCGTGCCCATCGACCAGCTGCAGGACGGCACGGGCACGCCGACGGACCCCGAGCGGTTCCACGCCGACCTGGCCGCGGCGCTGACCGATCTGGCGACCGACCCCGGGCGGGCGCGCGCCCAGGGTGTCGCCGCCCGGCGCCGGGTCGAGGAGCACTTCGCCTGGAGCGCCGTCGCCGAGCGCACGATCGCCGTGTACGAGCAGGTCCTCGCCGGGCGGTAGCCGGGCCGCGGCGGGGGTCCGGCCGGGCGGCGACGCCGTGGGCGCCCGCCGGCAGCCTCGCGAGGCCGAGCGGCCGGGCGGGTCGGGCCGCCCGCCCGACGGCGGCGACCTACGCTGGGTGCCATGGGTGATGTCCTGACGCTGTCCGACGTCCGTGTGCGCCGCGGGCAGGCCGAGCTCCTCAAGGGGGTCGACTGGTCGGTCGACGACGGTCAGCGCTGGGTGATCGTCGGACCCAACGGCGCCGGCAAGACGACGCTCGTCTCGCTGCTGGTCGGCCAGGTCTTCCCGACCACCGGCACGGTCGACGTCATCGGTGAGCGCCTCGGGCGCGTCGACGTCGCCGAGCTCCGCCAGGTCGTCGGGTTCGCCTCCTCGGCGGGCGAGCGGCGCGTGTACGCGTCGGAGACCGTGCTCGACGTCGTGCTCACCGGCGCCTACGGCATCCAGGGGCGGTGGCGCGAGAGCTACGAGCAGCTCGACACCGGCCGGGCCCGCGCCCTGCTCAGCTACGTCGGCATGAAGGACCTGCGCGACCGCACGTTCGGGACGCTGTCCACGGGCGAGCGCAAGCGCGTCCAGATCGCCCGTGCGCTCATGCCGGACCCCGAGGTGCTCGTCCTCGACGAGCCCGCCGCCGGCATGGACCTCGGTGGTCGCGAGGACCTCGTCGCCTCGCTCGCGCGGCTCGCGCGCGACCCGCGAGGCCCGGTGATGATCCTCGTGACCCACCACCTCGAGGAGATCCCGCCCGGCTTCACCCACGCGATGCTCATGGACGAGGGGCGGGCCGTCTCGGCCGGTCCCATCGAGGAGGTCCTCACGGCCGAGGCGATCTCCTCGCTCTACCGCATGCCGCTCACCCTCACCGTCGACGAGGGGCGCTACCACTCCCGCCGCAGCGTCTAGCACCGTCCGCGGCGGCCCGACCAGCCCGCGGCCTCGGACCCGCCGGCAGCGGCTCGCACCGCCGGCTGCCCCGGACCCGTTCCGTCCGGGTCAGATCTGCCCCCGTGGCGCGGACGTCGCACCGGTAGACTGGCCGTACCTACAGGGAGGAGGTCGGACCATGTGGTGGATCTGGCTGGTCACGGCGATCGCGCTCGGCATCGTCGAGATGCTCACCGTCGACCTCATCTTCCTCATGCTGGCCGGCGGCGCCGCCGCCGGCACGCTCGTCGCGCTCACCGGCGCCCCGATCTGGGTGCAGGCGGTCGTCGCCGGTCTCGTCGCGCTCACGCTGCTCTTCGTGGTGCGCCCCTGGGTCAAGGAGATGCTCGCGCGCTCCACGCCCGACACGCCGATGAACATCCGCGGCCTGGTCGGACAGATCGCGCACACGCTCACCGAGGTCACCGACCGGGAGGGTCGCGTCAAGCTCCACGGCGAGGTGTGGTCGGCCCGCACCGCCCCCGACGTCCTGCCCCGCCCGGCCGACGAGGACGTGCGGGTCGTGGAGATCGACGGGGCGTTCGCCGTCGTCGCGCCGCTCGACGTCGTCGGCGACCCCTACGGCACCGCGCCGCCGGCGCGACCCTGGAACGCCGGCTTCGGACCGGGTGACCAGGTGCCACCCACGTACCGGCCCGGGCCCGCCCCCGGCTACTAGACCCGTCGGCCGGCCGCGGCCGTCGTTCCCACGACACAGGAGAGATACGTGGACAGCATCACCGAGTGGATCATCCTCGGCGTCATCGTCATCGCGGTGGTGGTGATCCTCAGCAAGGCGGTCGTCATCGTCCCGCAGGCCGGCGCCCTCATCGTCGAGCGGCTGGGCAAGTACCACTCGACGATGTTCGCCGGGTTCCACGTCCTCATCCCGTTCTTCGACAAGGTGCGCGCCCGGGTGGACCTGCGCGAGCAGGTGGTCTCGTTCGCGCCGCAGCCCGTGATCACGTCGGACAACCTCGTGGTCTCGATCGACACCGTCATCTACTTCCAGGTGACCGAGCCGGGCGCGGCCGTCTACGAGATCGCGAACTACATCACCGGTATCGAGCAGCTGACCGTCACCACGCTGCGCAACGTCATCGGTTCGATGGACCTCGAGCAGACGCTGACCTCGCGCGACCAGATCAACAGCCGGCTGCGCGGCGTGCTCGACGAGGCGACCGGCCGCTGGGGCATCCGCGTCAACCGCGTCGAGCTCAAGGCGATCGACCCGCCCCAGTCCGTCCAGGGCGCGATGGAGCAGCAGATGCGCGCCGAGCGCGACCGCCGCGCCGCGATCCTCACCGCCGAGGGTGTCAAGCAGTCCGCGATCCTCACCGCCGAGGGTGAGAAGCAGTCCCAGATCCTGCGGGCCGAGGGTGAGGCGCAGTCCGCCGTCCTGCGGGCCCAGGGTGAGTCCCGCGCGATCCACGAGGTCTTCCAGGCCATCCACTCCGCCGACGCCGACGACAAGGTGCTGTCCTACCAGTACCTCCAGACGCTGCCGGAGATCGCGAAGACGCAGTCGAACAAGATGTGGTTCATCCCCGCCGAGGTCACCGGTGCGATGGCCTCCCTCGCGAGCGCCTTCGGCCCCGAGGGCGGCAGCGGCGGCGGGTCGTTCCGCGCCCCGACGCCGCCGCGTCCCCCGCGGCGCGGCGACGGCGACAGCGCGGAGAGCGGGCCCTCGACGTCGACCCCGCCGCCGTCGACCGCGTTCGACGCGCCGAGCCTGCAGGACCCGCAGGAGGCGCTGCGCGAGGCGCGCGCCGACGTGGCGAGCGCCGAGAGCGAGGTCAGCGAGGAGCCCGGCATCGGCGGTCGCCGGGCGACCCGGTCCCGGGCCGCGGGCGACGCCGGCGCTCCGCCGGTGGGCGGTGCGGCGCCGGGTGGTCCGACGACCGGTGCGCCCGGTGCGCCCGCGGGTGGTGCGCCCACGGGTGGGCCCGCGACCGGCGGCCCCGCGACGGGTGGCCCCGCCCACGGGCAGGGCCCGGCCGGCACCACGCGCGCCTGGAACCCGGGCGGCCAGCCGCCGTCGCGGGCCTGACCCACGGCCCGCCAGGCTCCCTGACGACGGAGCCCTCGCGGTACCGACCGACCGCCGGCCCCGGCAGCCCCCGCGCTGCCGGGGCCGGCGTCGTTCGTGGCGGCTGCCCGCTGCGCGCACGGCCGGTCGCTGCGCACCGATGACGACGAGCGGTCGGTGCAGTGCCAGGATGTCCGGGTGCTCCTGCGCCTCCTGAGGTACTACCTACGTCCGCACGCCCGCACGCTCGGCGCGATCCTCCTGCTCCAGCTCGTCTCGACGCTGGCCGCGATGATGCTGCCCAGCCTCACGGCGGACGTCATCAACGACGGGCTGCTGGCGGCCGACTCCGGCGCCGTGATCCGCATCGGGCTCGTCATGCTCGGCATCTCGGCGATCCAGATGGCCGCCCAGATCACGACCGCGTTCCTCGCCGCCCGCATGGCGGCCCGCGCGGGCGGCGCGATCCGCCGGTCGGTCTTCGCCAAGGTCCAGCGACTCTCGGTGGCCGAGGTGTCCACCGTGGGCGCGCCGTCGCTGGTGACCAGGTCGACCAACGACGTCCTCCAGGTCCAGATGCTCACCCTCATGGGCTCGATGTTCCTCGTCATGTCGCCGATGATGATGGTCGGCGGCATCGTCATGGCGGTCCGCGAGGACCCGCCGCTGTCGTGGCTCATCGTCGCCGCCGTACCGGCGCTGCTGCTCGTCATGCTCGGCGCGATCCTGCTCGCCCGGCCGATGTTCGAGGTCGTGCAGAAGCGCATCGACCGCATCAACCGCCTCATGCGCGAGCAGGTCTCCGGCGTCCGCGTCATCCGGGCCTTCACCCGGCAGGGCACGCAGCGGGCCACGTTCGACGTCGCCTCGAACGAGCTCGCCGGCACGCAGCGGCGCATCGGCGTGATCTTCGGGATCACCTTCCCGCTGGTGCAGCTGCTCATCATGGGCGGCCAGGTGCTCGTCGTCTGGTTCGGCGGCCTGCGCGTCGACGCGAACCAGATGGAGATCGGCTCGATCGTCGCCTTCCTCAGCTACCTGATGTTCATCTTCATGTCCGTGATGTTCTCGGTGATGCTGCTGATGATGGTGCCGCGCGCCGCGGTCTGCGCCCGGCGCATCGTCGAGGTCCTCGACATCGCCCCCGCGATCGCCCCGCCGGCGCAGCCCGAGCCGATCGGCGACCGCGCGGAGGGGCGCCGCGTCGATCTCGTCGACGTGACCTTCGGCTACCCCGGCGCGGACGAGCCGGTCCTCGACCGGATCTCCCTCACCCTCGAGCCGGGCACGACGACGGCGGTCGTCGGCTCCACCGGGTCCGGCAAGACGACGCTCGTCAACCTGCTGCCCCGGCTGCTCGACGTCTCCTCGGGCTCGGTGCGGATCGGCGGCGTCGACGTCCGCGCCGCCGCCCTGCCGGACGTGCGCTCGCGCATCGCGCTGGTCCCGCAGCAGGCCTACCTGTTCGGCGGGACCGTGCGGTCGACGCTCTCGCTCGGCTCGGGCGAGGTGCCTGAGGAAAGGCTGTGGCAGGCACTCGAGGTCGCGCAGGCGGCGGAGTTCGTCTCGGACCTCGACGACGGCCTCGACTCCGCCGTCGAGCCGGGCGGGCAGAACTTCTCCGGCGGCCAGCGCCAGCGCCTGGCGATCGCCCGAGCCCTGGTCCACGGCGGTGAGATCTACGTCTTCGACGACGCCTTCTCCGCCCTCGACATGGCGACCGACGCCCGCCTGCGCGCCGCGCTGCCGCAGATGACGACGGGAGCGACGGTGCTCGTCGTCGCCCAGCGCGTCTCCACCGTCCGGGACGCCGACCAGATCGTGGTCCTCGACGCCGGTCGCGTCGTCGGCCGGGGCACGCACGAGGAGCTGATGGGGGCCAGCGAGACCTACCGCGAGATCGTGCTGTCCCAGATCTCGGCGGAGGAGGCGGCATGAGCCGGCAGGACCGGCCGATGCCCGGGGAGAGGCCCGCGAACTTCGGCGCCACGATCCGGCGGCTCCTCGCCGAGATGCGACCCGAGCGGCTCGCCCTGGTCGCGGTCGTGCTGCTCGGCATCGTCTCCGTCACCCTCTCCGTGCTCGGCCCGCGCTACCTGGGTGAGGCGACCGACGTCGTCGTCGAGGGCTTCGCGAGCCGGCTCGTCCCCGAGGGAGTGACCCTCGACCAGGCCATCGCCGGCCTGCGGTCGTTCGGGCAGGACGAGATGGCCGACATGCTCGCCGCCATGCCCGGCCTCGAGCCCGGAGCCGGCCTCGACCGCACCGAGCTGGCCCGCTCGCTCGGGATCGCGCTGGGCGTGTTCGCCGGCGGTGCCATGGCGATGGCCGCGAACATGCTCATCCTCAACGTCGTCGTCCAGCGGGTCGGCGTCCGGCTGCGCGCCAAGGTGCAGGCCAAGGTCGACGCCATGCCGCTCGCCGAGCTCGACCACCGCTCGAGGGGCGACCTGCTCTCCCGGCTGACGAACGACATCGACAACATCACGCAGGCCCTCAACCAGACGCTGTCCCAGCTCATCACGTCCGTGCTGACGATCGTCGGCGTGCTCGCGATGATGGTGTGGATCGACTGGCGCCTCGCGATCGTCGCCGTCGTCACCGTGCCCGTCTCGGCCGTCATCATGGGGATCGTCGCCAAGCGGGCGCAGCCCCACCACGTGGCGAACTGGACGGCCACGGGCGAGGTCGGCGGCACCGTCGAGGAGGCCTTCAGCGGACACCAGCTCGTCCAGGCCTTCGGCGCGGAGGACGAGTTCGGCACGCGGTTCGTCGAGCAGAACGACCGGCTCGTCGCCGCCGCCGACCGCTCCCAGTTCCTGTCCGGCACGATGATGCCGCTCATGCAGTTCGTCTCGAACATCTCCTACGTCCTCGTGGCGGTGTTCGGCGTCCTGCGCGTCTCGCAGGGCGGGGTCACCATCGGTGAGGTCCAGGCCTTCGTCACCTACTCGCGCCAGTTCGGGCAGCCCATCGGGCAGCTCGCCGGCATGGCCGCGCTCGTCCAGTCCGGCGGGGCATCGGCGGAGCGGGTCTTCGAGCTGCTCGACGCCGCTGAGATGGAGCCCGATCACCGGGACCCCAGGCGGGTGAGCGACGTGCGCGGCGACGTGCACTTCGAGGACGTCGACTTCCGCTACGTTGACGACGTGCCGCTCATCACCGGCCTCGAGCTGCGGGCGAGGCCGGGGCAGACGGTCGCGATCGTCGGGCACACGGGTGCGGGCAAGACGACGCTCGTCAACCTGCTCATGCGCTTCTACGAGGTGCGCGGCGGACGGATCCTCGTCGACGGCATCGACACCCGCGAGATGACCCGCGACCACCTGCGCAGCCACATCGGCATGGTCCTGCAGGACACGTGGCTGTTCGAGGGGACCGTCGCCGAGAACATCGCCTACGGCCGCGACGGCGCGACGCGCGAGGAGATCGAGGCGGCCGGCGAGGCGGCGGGGGTGGAGCGGTTCGTCCACTCCCTGCCCGACGGCTACGAGACCCTCATCGAGGAGGACGGCGGAGGCGTGTCCGCGGGGGAGCGGCAGCTCATCACCATCGCGCGCGCGTTCCTCGCCGACCCCGCGATCCTCGTCCTCGACGAGGCGACGAGCTCGGTCGACACCCGCACCGAGGTGCTCGTCCAGGAGGCGATGAGCCGGCTGCGCGAGGGACGTACCGCGTTCGTCATCGCCCACCGGCTCTCCACCATCCGCGACGCCGACGTCATCCTCGTCATGGACAAGGGGGCGATCGTCGAGCAGGGCACCCACGAGGAGCTGCTCGCCGCCGAGGGACCGTACTTCCGGCTCTACCGGTCCCAGTTCGTCGGCGCCATGGTCGGGGACGTCAACGAGGTGGGGCAGGACGCGGGGGAGTAACGGGCGAGGGGTAGTCGCGGGGGAATACCTCGCGGAGTGATCGCGCTGTCCCGACAGTGAGCACCGATTCCGCCGCGCAGCGTCCCGATCTGTCCGTCCTCGAGCTCGTCGGCCGTCCGGAGGGGTCCTCGCCGGCGCAGGCGGTCGAGAACGCCATGCGCGCCGCCGAGGAGGCCGACCGGCTCGGTTACTCGCGGTACTGGTTCGCCGAGCACCACAACACGGCCACGTTCCTGTCCTCGGCCACCATGGTCCTCATGGCGCTCGCCGCCCAGCGCACGAGCCGCATCCGCATCGGCTCCGGCGGCGTCATGCTCCCGAACCACCCGCCGCTGTCGGTCGCGGAGCAGATCGGCACGGTGGCCCAGGTGGCGCCGGGCCGCGTCGACCTCGGCCTGGGCCGTGCTCCGGGCACCGACCAGCTGACGGCCTCGCTCCTGCGCCGCGGCGAGGCGGACCCGCAGTCATTCGCCCGCGAGATCCTCGCCCTGCGCGGCTACTTCTCCGAGGCGAACACGGCTCCCAGCTCCCGGGTCCGCGCCGTCCCCGCCGGCGGTACCGAGGTGCCGATCTGGGTGCTCGGCTCCTCCCTCAACGGCGCCTCGATCGCCGGCCAGCTCGGTCTGCCGTTCTCGTTCGCCTCCCACTTCGCGCCCCAGGCGCTCGCCGAGGCCGTCGGCGTCTACCGCGCCCAGTTCTCCACCGGGGCCCCGACCGCGCAGATCGACGCCCCGCGTCTCATGGTGGGCGTCAACGTCGTCGTCGCGGACACCGAGGCCGAGGCGCAGCGGATCTTCACGACGCACCAGATGATGGCCGCCGGGATCGTCACCGGCGCCCGCGAGCTGCTCCAGCCGCCGGTCGACGACATCACGAGCGTGGTGCCGCAGCGCGTCCTCGACGCGACGTCGAACATGCAGGCCGTCTCCGCGATCGGTACCCCCGACCAGGTGCTCGAGAAGCTCGACGGCATCGCGGAGGCCACGGGAGCCGACGAGATCATCACCGTCACCTACGCGTACGACCCCGAGGTACGCCTGCGCTCGATGCGGATGCTCGCCGAGGCGTGGGGGCTGGACGCCGCAGCCGCGGCCTGAGCGCCGGCCGCGGGACACCCTCGCCGAGATCGACGGATCCCGTGCGACCTCGGCGCGTCGACGTCGATCGTGGTGGGTCGACGTCGCCGGCGGTCAGACGGTGACGGGGCGGCCGACCCCGACCGGGGTGCTGGACGGCTCCATGCGGATGATGATCGCCTTCGACACGGGGGTGTTGCTGCCGAGCGCCACGGAGTCCAGCGGCACGAGCGCGTTGGCCTCGGGGAAGTAGGCGGCGGCGCAGCCCCGCGCCGTCGGGTAGGCGACGGTCCGGAAGCCCCGCAGGACGCGGTCGGGCTGGCCGGGCCACTCGCTGAAGATGTCGACGATCTGGCCGTCGGCCAGTCCGAGCTCGGCGAGGTCGTCCGGGTGCACGAAGATGACCGACCGCCCCTTCTTGATGCCGCGGTAGCGGTCGTTCAGGCTGTAGATCGTCGTGTTGAACTGGTCGTGCGAGCGGACGGTCTGCAGGATGAGCCGGTCCGGCGGGCACTCGATCGGCTCGAACGTGTTGACCGTGATGCGTGCCTTGCCGGTGGCCGTGTCGAACCGCCGTTCGTCGCGCGGCCCGTGGGGGAGCACGAAGCCGTCGCGGCTGCGGGTCCTGGCGTTGTAGTCGGCGCAGCCGGGCACGACCCGGGCGATGTGGTCGCGGATGACGTCGTAGTCGTCGATCATGGCGAGCCAGTCGATGTCGTGACGGTCACCGATGGTGGCGTGCGCGATGCCGACGACGATCGCCACCTCGGAGCGCACGTCGTCGGAGATGGGTGGGATCTTGCCGTGCGAGGCGTGCACGGCACAGACCGAGTCCTCGACCGTGACGTACTGCGGACCGGTGGCCTGCAGGTCGACCTCCGTGCGTCCGAGGACCGGCAGGATGAGTGCCTCGTCGCCGGTGATGACGTGGCTGCGGTTGAGCTTCGTGGACAGCTGGACGCTCAGGCGGGTCCTGCGCATGGCCGACTCGGCGAGATTCGTGTCCGAGATGGCGCCGAGCAGGTTGCCGCCGAGCGCCATCCAGACCTTGATCCTCCCCTGGTCGAGCGCACGGATGCCGTTGACGGCGTCGACCCCGTGCTCGCGCGGCGCCTCGAAGCCGAACTCGTCGCCGAGGGCCTTGAGGAACGACTCCGGCATCTTCTCGGCGACGCCCATCGTGCGGTCGCCCTGCACGTTGGAGTGCCCTCGGATGGGGGAGGCGCCCGCGCCGGGCCTGCCGATGTTGCCGCGCAGCAGCAGAAGGTTGATCATCTCCTGGATCGTGGCGACGCCCTGGCGGTGCTGGGTGATGCCCATGGCCCACGCGATGATGACCTTGTCCGCGGCGATGTAGCGGTCGGCGAGCTCGTCGATCTCCTCGGCGGAGAGCCCCGTGACCCGCTCGACCTCGAGGTCGTCCACGCTCGCGATGTGCTCGGCGAAGGACGTGAAGCCGTCGCAGTACGTGTCGATGAAGTGGTGGTCGAGGACCGTCCCGGGCGCTGCGGCCTCTGCCGCGAGGACGCGTTTGGCGACGGCCTGCATGAGCGCCATGTCGCCGCCCGACCGGATCTGCAGGAACTGGTCGGCGATCTTCGTCGCCTTGCCGAGGTAGCCGCGCACCCGCTGCGGGTCCTTGTAGCCGATGAGGCCGGCCTCGGGCAGCGGGTTGATCGCGACGACCTGCGCCCCGTTCTCCTTGGCCTCCTGCAGGGCCGTGAGCATCCGGGGATGGTTGGTCCCCGGGTTCTGCCCCATGATGATGATGAGGTCGGACTCGGCGAAGTCGTCGTAGTGCACGGTCGACTTGCCGATCCCCACCGAGTACGTCATGGCCGTGCCGGTGGACTCGTGGCACATGTTCGAGCAGTCCGGCATGTTGTTCGTGCCGAACGCGCGGGCGAAGAGCTGGTAGGCGAACGCGGCCTCGTTCGAGGCGCGGCCGGAGGTGTAGAAGGCGGCCTCGTTCGGGTCGTCCAGCGCACGCAGGTGGTCCGCGACGATCCCGTAGGCCCGCTCCCAGGTGATCGGCGCGTAGTGGTCGGAGTCCGCCGCCTTGTAGTACGGCTCGGTGAGTCGGCCCTGCATGCCGAGCCAGTACTCGGTCTTGTCCTCGAGCGACGTCAGGGAGTTGTTCGCGAAGAACGACCTCGGCACCGTCAGCGGCGTCGCCTCCCACGTCACGGCCTTGGCGCCGTTCTCGCAGAACTCGGCGACCTTGCGGTGCGCGGGGTCCGGCCACGCGCAGCTCATGCAGTCGAAGCCGTCCTTGTGGTTGATCGCCGCCATGAGCCGGGCCGTGCGGGCAGGTCCCATGGTGCGGATCGCCGGCTCCATCGAGTGCCGGACGCCGTCGAACCCCGCCGCGAAGTCCTTCGGCTCGGAGATCTCCAGGTCGGCGTCGGAGAAGTCCTCGATCGGTGCCTTCGGCGTCATTGCTCAACCACCTTGTCTCATGCTCGAGCGCTGAGGCTCGACAACGCTGGTTCCCGACGATACCGCCGTCCGGGCAGGGGGCTCCGGTTCGTCGTCGGCGGACTCGGCCAGGGGTTCGGCCACGGGTTCGGCCTGGGGTTCGGCCACGGGGTCGTTCGTGATCCGGTCCGGCCGGGCGTAGACGACCATCGAGTCGCCGCGCAGGAAGCCGACCAACGTCAGGCCGGCCTCCTCGGCGAGCTCGGCCGCGAGCGAGGAGGGCGCCGAGACGGCCGCGAGCACGGGGACGCCCGCCATCAGGGCCTTCTGCGTGAGCTCGAAGCTCGCCCGGCCCGAGACCATGAGGACGAGTCCTCTGCCGGGGATGAGGCCCTGCAGGAGGGCCCAGCCCATGACCTTGTCGACCGCGTTGTGGCGGCCGACGTCCTCGCGCAGGACGAGCAGCTCGCCGGTCGCGCCGTCGAACAGCCCCGCGGCGTGCAGCCCGCCGGTGCGGTCGAACACCGCCTGCTTCTCGCGCAGGAGGTCCGGGAACGTGATGAGGCGGGATGCGTCGAGGGTGAGCGGGTCGTCGTCGACGGTGAACCGGCTCTGGGTGCGTACCGCGTCGATGCTCGCCTTCCCGCACAGCCCGCACGACGACGTCGTGTAGAAGTTGCGTTCCAGGCTCGGGTCGGGCGCGGGGACGTCCGGGGCGAGGGTGACGTCGAGGATGTTGTAGGTGTTCGGCTCGCCGTCCGACGCACAGTGGATGCTGCCCGCGAAGTGCTCGGCGTGGTGGATGACGCCCTCGGAGAGGAGGAAGCCCGCGGCGAGCTCGACGTCGTGTCCCGGGGTGCGCATCGTGACGGCCAGGGAGGTGCCGGACACGCGGATCTCCAGCGGTTCCTCGACGGCGAGGTGGTCCTCCCGCCGGCGTGCCGGTCCGCCCGCGGTCAGGCGGGTGATGCGGCGGCGGGCGGCGATCCGGGACATCGACCCTGGATAGCACCGAAGCTCGGTCGGGACAATGCGACCGCTCGGGTGTGGGCCGGTGGGGCCTCGCGCAGCGATACGCTCCGGGACCAGCCAGTCGGGCCAGGGCGTACGAAGGAGGAACGCGTGTCCGGAACGAAGCGGTTGCCTCCGGAGATCCTCGACGAGTGGCTCGTCGAGGCCGCCGACGAGCTCGGGCTCGACCCGGACGACGTCGACATCGACGTGGTGCTCGACCTGACGCGGGACGTCGCCCACGACGTCGCACGGCCCGCCGCGCCGCTCACTGCCTTCCTGCTCGGCCTGGCGGCAGGGCGCTCGGGCGACCCTGCCGTCGTCGAACCTCTCGTCGGCAGGCTCACCGAGCGTGCCGCCGCGTTCGGCAGGGCGCGCGAGCAGCAACCGTAGCCGGGCGTGACCAGGCCGACCCCGCGCCCGCGGGGCACGAACGACGTAAGCGGGCGCCGGCGTCGGAGAATGTGTCAGTGCTCCTCACCGTCACCGACCTCGCCGACCCGCGCCTGACCGACTACCGCGACCTCACCGACGTCGCGCTGCGCGTGCGGACCGAGGAGCCCGCGGGGCTCTACATGGCGGAGTCCACGAACGTCATCACCCGCGCGCTCGAGGCCGGGCACCGCCCGCGGTCCCTGCTGACGGCGCCGCGGTGGCTCGACGACCTCGCGCCCGTCCTCGAGCGCGCCACCGGCGCCGGCGACGGGGGAGAGGTCCCGGTGTTCGTCGCCGAGGAGGCGGTGCTGCGCGAGATCGTCGGCTTCCGCCTGCACCGCGGGGCGATCGCGGCCATGCACCGTCCGGTGCCGCCGCCGCTGGACGAGCTCCTCGCGCCCGCGGACCGTCCGGCGCCGCGGCGGGTCGCGGTGCTCGAGGACATCGTCGACCACACCAACGTCGGGGCGATCGTGCGCAGCGCGGCGGCCCTCGGCGTCGACGCCGTGCTCGTCACCCCCAGCTGCGCCGACCCGCTCTACCGGCGGGCCGTGCGGGTCTCGATGGGGACGATCTTCCAGGTGCCGTGGACGCGGCTGACGTCGTGGCCGCACGGGCCCGGCGGCGTGGACGCGTTGCGCGCGGCGGGCTTCACCGTGGCCGCCGCGTCGTTGTCGGAACGGTCGGTCCCACTCGACGACGTCGCCGCGGACCCGCCGGAGCGGCTCGCCATCGTCCTGGGCTCGGAGGGGCATGGCCTCAAGCCGGCCACGTTGCGTGCCGTCGACCTCGAGGTGGTCATCCCGATGAGCGGCGGCGTGGACTCGCTCAACGTGGCCGCGAGCTCGGCGGTGCTGTTCTGGTCGACGCGGGTGCGGTGAGCTGCCGAGATCGCATCGACTCGGTGACTGCGCGCGAGCACGTCTTTGTCGCGACGACGCCCTGAACCTGCGACTCGGTGGCCCGGCGACCTACGGCACAGTGCCGATGCCCATGGCCTGCCCCACGTCGCGCATCCTGGAGTCGTCGGTCAGCAGCTGGACCTCGTCATCATCGGAGCTGAGCGTGGCGGCCGTCGCCAGGTGGATGGCGTCCAGGGTCCGCAGGTGGAAGGGCAGCTCGCCGGCCGAGTCGAGGATCGCTCGCGTGACGTCGACGAGATGGACGTATGCGAGCACCTGCGTCACCGAGGGCAGGGGAATCGACTCACGGAAGGCGATGCGGTGCATCTCCGTGCGCAGGAGGCGTGACGAGGCCAGAACGCTGCGCCCGTGCTTAGCCTCGCCGAACAACTGCTGGACCCGGTCGGTGCCCTCCTCCTCGAGCAAGAGCTTCAGAGCGGAGGATGTGTCGACGTAGATCACCGTCATCGCTCAGCGCGCGAGTCATCGACCAGCTGCGCCGCCGACGTGTCGTGCCGCTTCGGGGTCGGGAGGTCGGGAAGGTCGGCTGCAGGGGGCTCCACCCGCCCCTCGGCGAGCAGGCGCTCCAGCGGGGAGCGCTCGTCCGGTGGCGGTACGAGCATGGCGACGACCGTGCCGTGGTCGGTCACCTTGACGGGGCCGGTGCGCGCGACGGACCGCACGACCTTGCCCGCGTGCTGATTGAGCTCCCGGATGCTGACGGTGCGCTCGTTCATCGCTCCAGAGTAGCCGTTGTTCTACATGTAGACCATGGATCCGACGATCCCTGGGGAGCGTCCCCGTGATCGCGGTCCTGTGGGCTTCGCCGAGCCCGCCGCTCCCTCAGCCTTCGTGATCGATGGGGTCTGGCCCGGCGGCGATGGCTGACACGGTCCTTGGTGCGTGGATGCGGCGGCCGTTGCGGTCGTGGAACTGCCATTCGCCGGATCGCCGGGTGATGCTGATCGAGCGCGCGTGGACGAGGTCATGGTGGTGCCAGCACAGGAGGATGCCGTGCTCGACGCTGGTGGGACCGTTGTCGCGGGCCCACTGCAGGGAGTGGTGGATCTCGCCGAAGCCGGGTGGCTCGCCGCATGCCGGGAACTGGCAGTGGTGGTCGCGGGCGTGGATGGCTCGGGTCATGTTCGCGGGGAAGATGCGTTGCTCTCGACCGACGTCCAAGACGGTGGAGTCGGGTCCGAAGATCACCCGGGACAGTGCGCTGTCGCAGGCCAGACGGGCGAGCATCGCGGGCGGGATGGGGGTGCCGTCGTCCAGGGTCGCCGGGGTCGCGCCGGTCATCACCTGGTGGTCGATGGCGGTGGAGATGACGTGGTCGTCGCCAGGGGTCCAGCCGTCGAGCCAGTTCTGAGCCTCGTCGGAGAGGTCGACGAGGGTGGGGCTGGTACCGGGTTCGCGGGGTCCCCCGGGCCTTCGGAGTGCCGCGCGGTCGGAGTCGGGCGGGTACCGGGAGTCCGACGGTCCGGCGACCGGGCTGGGGTCGGTGCTGGGGCCCGTCGGGATGTCGATGACCTGTTCTGCGCCCGGCAGCCGGCTCCTGCCCGTGCTGCTGTCGGCCGGCGCGACGGCGTCCGGTGGGACGACGGAGCCGGTGGCTGCGGCCAGGGCGCGGAGCGTAGTGATGTCGACCGTGACGGTGAGGTGGGGTCGGACGCGGGCGTGGGCGCCCTGCAGGCCGGTGTCGAGGGACTGGTGGGCCAGGGAGACCAGGGCGGAGGCGCGTCGCTGGGCGGGGGTGCGGGTGTCGTCGGCGGCCTTGGTGCCCATGTGGGCGGTGAGTGCCTCGTCGACGATGCGGCCGGAGAGCTCGTCGAGCCAGCCGTGGACGTGGTAGCCGTCCATGGTGGGGGCGATGGTGAGCTCTTCCTTGGCGTCGGCCTGGCGCCAGGCGCGATCAGCGGCGTCGGGGTCGGCCATCGTGGCCCAGGCGGTGACGACCTTGTTGAACTCGTCGGCGGTCATGACCTGTGCCTGTGCGAGGAGGAACTCCTCTCCGATCTCGTCGTCGAGGAGCTGAGCCGTGAGCGTCGTCGTGCGCAGGGCGTGGCGGAGCAGCACGTTGACGTGCTCGATGCCGATGAGGCTCTCGCCCAGCGCGGTGCGGGTGCGAGGGAGGTGGTCACGCAGCGCGCGGGAGCGGGCCACCTCCTTGCCTGCCGCATGGTTCGTGGTGCCGGTGGTGTGCCGGACGAAGGCCGTGAAGGTCCGCCACCCCTCGATGGCCCACAGGCCGTTGGCCTCGGCCGCGGTCAGCACGCCGGCCCTGGCGGCCCCGAGCTTGCGCTCGACCTGTTCGAGCAGCTGATGTGCCTCGTGCACACGGCTTCCCGGCAGGGTGTGCCAGTCCGTGCCCGTGACCGCCTCACACGCTGCGACCACCTGCGCCAGCACGCCCACCGGGTCCGGCTCGGTGCCCGCGGCGGCGCTGTCGGCGAGGGAGGTCGTGCCAAGGACCGGAGTCGTGCTGTCGGTCGGCGCGGTGCCAGGACGCGCGGCCGGGTCGATCGTCACGGCCGTGTCGACCCCGGTGGTATCGAACGGCTCGTGCTCCGTGTCGGGGACGAGGGACTCTGTCATCCAGCTGCGCAGGTCGGCCTCGCTCAGGGTCATCTGGTCGAGGTCCTCGCCGGCAAGCGGATCCTCCGCGGCCCAGTCCCGCAGGGCCTGCACTTCGTACCAGTCGTCGAGCGCGTCGGAGAGCCTGTGGACGTCGATCTGCTCGATGTCAGTGGTCGTCGGCATCATTGCTCTCACCCCCTCGAAGCGCTGTGAACCTCAGCATAGTCGAACTGGTGTTCGAGCACAAGAGGTGTGGGGACGTGTTTCCGGCATCGGGGAGAGGGTGGGCGAGCCCCCGCCGATTGCGACAGGGCGGTTCGCCGATCCCGTGACGGGGCTGCACGGCTGGACCCTCGCCTGGGACGAGACCACATCGAGATGAGGATCGCTCTCGCCTCGGCCGGCACCGGCGTCAGGCGCCCCCGGGATAGCCGAGCTGCCGCCACGCCTCGTACGTGGCGACGGCGGCCGAGTTGGACAGGTTCATCGACCTGACGCCCGGCCGCATGGGGATGCGCACGCGTCCCGTCACCCCCGGGTGGGTGAGGACCTCGTCGGGCAGGCCGGTGGTCTCGGTGCCGAACATCAGCGCGTCGTCGGGGCCGAACCGCACCTCGCCCAGGCCGAGCTCGCCGCGGCCCGTCATCGCCCAGACCGACCCGGCGCCGGCGTCGTCGAGCGCCACGAAGCACGCCTCGACGTCCGCATGCACCCGGGTGTCGGCGAGGTCGTGGTAGTCGAGCCCGGCCCGGCGCAGGTGCGCGTCGGTCAGCTCGAAGCCGAGCGGCTCCACGAGGTGGAGGCGGGCGCCGACGCCGGCCGTCATGCGGATGGCGTTGCCCGTGTTCGGCGGGATGAGCGGGTGGACGAGGACGACGTGCAGCACCGGTGCATCCTCGCAGCACGCGACGACGCCCGGCAGGGCGGACCCGCCAGGCATCGTCGTCGGAGAATGTGTGCGGCCGGGCCTCGCGGGCCTCGGCGCTGCCCCGCTGGTCTCAGCCCTGCCGCGCGCCTCAGCGCTGGAACGTCGGCGTGATCAGGCCTCGGGCGATCGTGTGGAACACCGCCTGGAACGACACGGCCGTCGGCGTGGTGTCCTCCTCCACCTCGAGGGTGTCGACGTCGAGGGCGTGCACCGCGAAGACGTACCGGTGCGGCCGGTCACCCTCGGGCGGCTGAGGGCCGAAGTAGGACTGCTCGCCGCCGTCGTGCCGGACGTGGAACGCGGCGCCGGGCAGCATGAGGTCGGACTCGCCGGACCCGGCGGGCAGCTCGGTCACCGAGCTGTCGAGGTCGACCACAGTCCAGTGCCAGAACCCCGACGGCGTCGGTGCGTCCGGGTCGAAGCAGCTGACGACGAAGCTGCGGGTCTCGGCGGGGAAGCCGGACCATGCCAGGTGCGGCGACACGTTCTCGCCCCCGCCGGCGAACCGGGCGTCCATCGGCTGCCCGTCGGTGACGTCGGTGGACGTCACCGTGAAGTCGGGCACTGCGGGCAGCTTGTCGTAGGGGTGCTGGGCGAGCGGGCGGTCGAGGTTCATGACGGTCCTTTCCCTCCGGGGCCGCGCGTCGAGGCGCACCTCCAACCTAGGGGGAGCGGAGCGGGCAGGGGGCCAGCGACGCGCATGCGAGACGCGGCCCCCTGGTGCGGTGTCGGTGCCGCGTCCTAGCATCGTGTTCGAACAGACGTTCGGCGAGCGGGCCGATCGTGGGGAGCGGAAGGGGTGCGCGATGACGGAGCAGGTGGACCGGCTCGCGGCGGCGCGGGCCGCTCTCGTCCGCGCCGAGACCGCGACCGGCCTGCGCACGCGCCTGCGGGTGGTCGGCGGCTCCGAGGCACCCGACGGCGGTGCTCACCCGGGTGGGAACGTTCCCGACGGCGGGGCGCACCCCGTCGCCGACCGGCCGGCCGCGCCGGGGCGGGCCCGGGCGGAGGAGTCGCTGCCGGAGCGGGCCCGGGCGACGACGTCGGGCGACGCCGAGCACCTGCCCGTGCCCGCGGCGCTCGCGCCCCTGCTGCCCGCGGGCCTGCCGCGCGGCACGGTCACCCGCGTGACGGGCTCCGCCGCGCTCCTGCTGGCGCTCGCCGGGGCGGCGTGCGGGCAGGAGGGCTGGGCCGCGCTCACGGCGATGCCCGACGTCGGGTGGCGCGCCGCCGCGGCCGCCGGGCTGCCGCTGGACCGGGTCGTCGTCGTCCCAGACCCGGGACCCGGGGCGCCGGCGGTGCTCGGCGCGCTCGTCGACGGCGTCGAGGTGCTCCTGGTGGGCCGCTGCACGGCGATGGCGCCCCGGGACCGGCGCTCGCTGCTGTCCCGGCTCAGGCTGCGCGGCTCCGTGCTGCTGACCGCGCACGCCTGGGAGGGGGCTGACGCCGTGCTGTCCGTCCACGGCCGGACCTGGCAGGGGCTCGCCCCGGGGCGCGGGATGCTCACCGCCCAGGAGGTCGACGTGTCGATCGACGGCCGGCGCGGTGCGGCCGCGGGCGGCTCCGTGCGGGTGCTGCTCGGGGCGGACGGCGTCTCCGCGCTGCCCGGGGGCCAGGAGGCACGCGGTGGTGCGCGTGCGGCCACCGGTCGGTCCGCACTGCGGGCGGTGGGCGCGTGAGGACCGAGACCGCCGAAGAGACGCGGGCGGCGCTCGACCTCACCCCCGAGCCTTCCGGCCCGCCGGCCGTGCGGCGGGTCGTGCTGTGGGTGCCGGACTGGCCGGTGGCCGCCGCCGTGACCGAGGGGCTCGTCGGCGTCGGCGACGCCGTGGGCATCCACGACCAGCGCGCCGTCGTCGTCACGTCCGTGGCCGCGCGGCGCGCCGGGGTGCGCCGCGGGATGCGGCGGCGCAGCGCCCAGCAGATCTGCCCCGGGATCACCCTGATCGCCGCCGACCCCGTCCGCGACGCCCGGGCCTTCGAGCCGGTCGCGCAGTCCGTCGAGGACGTCGTCGCCTTCGTCGAGGTGCTGCGCCCTGGGCTGCTCACCTTCCCCGCCCGCGGGCCGGTGCGGCACGCCGGCGGCGAGGAGGTGCTCGCCGAGCGGCTGGTCTCCGCCGTCGCGCAGGACACCGGTGCCGAGTGCCAGGTCGGGCTCGCCGACGGCACGCTCGCGGCCACCCTCGCTGCCCGGGCCGGGGTCGCCGTCGGCCCCGGCGAGCGGGTCACGCTGGAGTTCCTCGCCGCCCAGGACGTCGGCGTCCTCGCCTACGCCGCCACGAGCGCGCCGGCCTCCCGGGCCACCGCCGAGCTCGTCGACGTCCTGCGCCGCCTCGGCCTGCGCACCCTCGGGGCGCTCGCCGCCCTGGACGCCGCCGACGTCTCCGCCCGCTTCGGCCCCGTCGGCCTGACCGCCCACCGCCTCGCCCGCGGGCTCGACGCCCGGCCGCCCGCCGCGCGTCGGCCGCTGGAGGACGTCACGGCGTCGACCGTCCTCGACCCGCCCGCCGAACGCAGCGACGTCGCCGCCTTCGCCGCCCGCGCCCTCGCCGAGGACCTCGCCGAACGGATGCGGCGCCGCGGCGTCGTGTGCCGTCGCCTCGAGGTCCGCGCCCGTACCGAGGACGGCGCCGAGCTCATCCGCACGTGGGGGCTCGACGGACCGCCGACCGCCGCCGAGCTCACCGACCGGGTGCGTTGGCAGCTCGAGGGCTGGCTCTCGGGCCGCTCGGGCCGCCCACCCTCGGCGCCGCTCAACCGGCTCTCGCTCGTCGCCCAGGAGGTCACGCCCGCCGGCACGCTCCAGGACGTGCTGTGGGGGCCCGGGCGGCGCGGCCGCCTCCAGGCCGAGCGCGCCGCCCTGCGCGTCCAGGGGCTGCTCGGCCCCGAGGCCGTCCTCGTCCCCGTCCTCCAGGGCGGCCGCGACCCCCGCTCGACCACCCGCCTGGTCGCCTGGGGGGACGACGCGACGCCGCTGCGCCGTCCCGACGCCCCCTGGCCCGGGGCCACCCCCGACCCGTGGCCCGCCACCGTGCTCGCCGAGCCCCGCCCCGTCCGGGTGCTCGACGACGCCGGCCACGACGTGCGGGTGGGGGCACGCGGCCTGCTCACCGCCGACCCGGCGAGCGTCCTGCTGCCCGAGGCGCGGCGGGTCGCCGGCTGGGCCGGGCCGTGGCCCGTCGTCGAGCGCTGGTGGGCCAGGCCCGGGCACGGGGCGGCCGGCGCCGGGGACGTCACCGACCGTGATCGCGTCTACCTGCAGGCCCGGCTCGTCGGCGACGAGCCCCAGGCCGTGCTCCTCGTGGGGACCTCCGCCGGCTGGCTGCTCGACGCCGTCTACGACTGAGCCCCACGGGCGCGCGGCGCGCCAGGGAGAGGCGGAGATATCCTCCGCCGTGACGAGGGTCGGACCGGGCGGTGCCGTCTGCAGGTCCGTGCCGGGTCGCCAGGGAGACGACGGAGCACGCGGCTCGGTGCAGAGCCGGTGAGGTGGTGGTGTACATGGAGGTCGCGCTGCTCGTGCTCATCGGCGTGCCGCTGCTGCTGCTCGCCCTCGGCATCTCGATCACGGCGCGGGCGGTCGCCTCGCTCCGGGAACGCTCCGTGCCACGCGCCGCCGGGATCCTCCGGGTCGTCGCCGGCGTCGGCGTGGTGGTCTGCGCGCTGCTGCCCGCGCTCGTCCTCGTCACCGAGGTGCAGTACGGCGTGGTGGCATTCCCCGTCCTCGGTCTGGTGGGCGCGGCGGTGTGGGGGAGTCTGTTCCTGGCCGCGGCCGCCGTCGTGGAGGGTGTGGCGCGTCGCCGGAGGCCGTGGCACGAGCGCTGAGCGGTGCAAGCGGGCCGCGCGCCCGTCCTGGCCCGTTGCGACAGCGTGCGGCGCGGGGGGATAGCCTCGGCGGTACCCGTCATCCGCCAGGAGGAGAGCCATGACCCAGCAGAACGCGACCGCTCCCTCGGGCTCCGTCGTCGGGCGTCAGGACCCCGACGCCGTCCGCCCGCCGCACGCCTCGTCCCCCGACTCGGCGGGCCGGCCGACGCTGCCGGGTCGCGTCGGCGACGCGAGCTCGGCCTGGGCCCCCGCATCCGCGGCCACGCCCCTGCGCGCGGAGGACGCGCGTCACGGCGAGGCCGCCGCCGACCTGCCCAGCGCCGCGATCGCGGGCGGCGCCGTCGCCGCGTGGATGGCGCTGCCGGACGTCCTGCACGGGCGGGGCGCGCGCGCCGTCCTCAAGCTCGGCATCCTCGGCGGGGTGACGGCCTGGACCGTCGTCCAGTCCCGCGCGCACAAGGCGAAGCTCCCGAAGGGTGTCGTGACGTTCGGGTCGAACCGTCCGCGGCCCCACGCCCCGGACCCGCAGTCCCGCGGCGCGCGCATCGCCCGCACCGCGGTCTACGGGGGAGCGGCGTTCGCGGCGCTCGTCGTCGTCGACTCGCTCGGGCACCAGGGCGCAAAGTTCCTCGGCGCCCGTGGGATCCCCGCCCCGCACACCTTGCTCGGCCTCGCTGCCGGCGCGGCGACGGCGGTCGGCGTCACCTCCCGACGCTGACCCCGGCAGGGCGCCCCCCGCCCGTTCGACGACGTCTGACCTCCCCGCTAGTCTCGAACGCACGTTCGAGATCCGAGCGTCGTCGCGTCGATCGGGGAGGTGGCCGTGGGTGCCCGCTACGCCGAGCTGCACGCGCACTCGGCCTTCTCCTTCCTCGACGGCGCCAACCTGCCCGAGGACCTCGCCGCCGAGGCCGCCCGCCTGGGCCTGGAGGCGCTCGCGCTGACGGACCACGACGGGCTGCCCGGCGTCGTCCGGCTCGCCGAGGCCGCCCGCACCCTCGGCCTGCCCACGGTCGTCGGCGCCGAGCTCGGCGTCGGGTCGACCGGGCGGACCTCCGCCGCGGCCGGCGGCGGCACCCACGGGCTCGGCGGACCGGCCGACCCCGACGGCACGCACCTGCTCGTCCTCACCCGGGGCCGCGAGGGGTACGGGCGCCTGTCCGCCGCCATCTCGCACGCCCACCTCGCCACCGGCGTCAAGGGGCGGGCGCGCTACGACCTCTCGGAGCTGGCCGACACCGCCGACGGGCAGTGGGTGATCCTCACCGGCTGCCGCAAGGGAGCCGTCCGCCGCGCGCTCGAGCCCGAGCGCGGCCGCTTCGCCCCGGCCGCGGCCGCCCGCGAGCTGGCCCGCCTCACCGAGATGTTCGGGCGGGACAACGTGGCCGTGGAGATCAGCGACACCGGGGACCCGCTCGACCAGGTCCGCTGCGCCGCCCTCGCCCAGCTCGCCGAGGACGCGGGCCTGCGGCTCGTGGCCACCGGCGGCGTGCACTGCGCCCGCCCGCAGGACGCGGCGCTCGCCCACGTCATGGCCGCCACCCGGGCCCGCGCCTCGCTCGAGGAGATCGACGGCTGGCTGCCCGCCGCGCCGGCCCACCTGCGCTCCGCGGAGGAGATGCTCCGCATCCACCGGCACCACCCGCACGCGGTGACCGCCGCGGCGGACCTCGCGGCCGAGCTCGCGTTCGACCTGCGGCTCGTCGCCCCGGACCTGCCGCCCCACCCCGTGCCGCACGGCCACACCGAGGCCACGTGGCTGCGCGAGCTCGCCCACCGGGGGGCCGAGCAGCGCTACGGGCCACGCGGCGCCGAACGCATCCCCGGCGCCTGGCAGATGATCGACCACGAGCTCGGCATCATCGACGAGCTCGGTTTTCCCGGCTACTTCCTCATCGTCCACGAGATCGTCCAGTTCTGCGTGGACAACGGGATCCTGTGCCAGGGCCGCGGCTCGGCCGCCAACTCCGCCGTCTGCTTCGCCCTCGGCATCACCGCCGTCGACGCCGTCACCCACCGCCTGCTGTTCGAACGCTTCCTCTCGCCCGGCCGATCCGGTCCGCCGGACATCGACCTCGACATCGAGTCCGGCCGCCGCGAGGAGGTCATCCAGTTCGTCTTCGAGCGTTACGGCCGTGAGCATGCCGCCCAGGTCGCCAACGTCATCGCCTACCGGCCCCGCTCCGCCGTCCGGGACGCCGCCCGCGCGCTCGGCCACGGCACCGGCCAGCAGGACGCCTGGGCCAAGAGCGTCGAGCGGTGGGGGTCGCTCCGCACCCCCGACGCCGGCGGTGAGGTCACCGGCGCAGCACCGGGCCCCGACGCCGCAGCCACCTCCGCGGGGCCACCCGGTCCGGGGGAGCGCACCTGGTGGACGGTCGAGACCGTCGGCCGCAGCGGCGTCGCGCCCACGGTCGCCTCCACGCCCGCCCCCGAGACCGCCCCGCCGTCCGCACCTGCCCCGGGCGCCGACGACGTCTCCGCCATCCCGGACGACGTCGTCGACATCGCCGAGGAGCTCCTACGGCTGCCCCGCCACCTGGGCATCCACCCGGGCGGGGTCGTGCTGTGCTCGCGCCCCGTCGTCGAGGTCTGCCCCGTCCAGTGGGCCACCATGCCCGGCCGCACCGTCCTGCAGTGGGACAAGGACGACTGCGCCGACGCCGGCCTGGTGAAGTTCGACCTCCTCGGCCTGGGCATGCTCACCGCCCTGCGCCTGGCGTTCACCGAGCTCACCGGCCGGGGCGTCCTCGGCGTCGACGGTCGCCCGCTCGGCCTGCACAACCTCCCGCAGGACGACGACGCCGTGTACGACCTGCTGTGCGCCGCGGACACCGTCGGCGTCTTCCAGGTCGAGTCCCGCGCCCAGATGGCCACGCTCCCCAGGCTCCGGCCGCGCACCTTCTACGACCTCGTCGTCGAGGTCGCGCTCATCCGCCCCGGCCCCATCCAGGGCGACTCCGTCAACCCCTACATCAACCGCCGGCTCGGCCGGGAGCCCGTCACCTATCTCCACGACCTGCTGCGCCCGGCCCTGGAGAAGACCCTCGGCGTCCCGCTGTTCCAGGAGCAGCTCATGCAGATCGCCATGGACGCCGCCTCCTTCACCCCGGCGGAGGCCGACCAGCTCCGCAAGGCGATGGGCTCCAAGCGGTCCGAGGAGCGGATGGAGGCCCTGCACGCCCGCCTGCTCGACGGCATGGCCGGCAACGGCATCGCCTGCGACGTCGGCGAGCAGATCTTCCACAAGCTCAGGGCCTTCGCCGACTTCGGCTTCCCCGAGTCCCACTCGTTCTCGTTCGCCTACCTCGTCTACGCCAGCGCGTGGCTCAAGGTCCACCACCCCGAGGCCTTCTACTCCGCCCTGCTCGGCGCGCAGCCCATGGGGTTCTACAGTCCGCAGACCCTCGTCGCCGACGCCCGGCGGCACGGCGTGCGCGTCGAGCGGGCGAGCATCAACGGCTCCGGCGTGCACGCGAGCGTCGTCGACACCACCCCCGACGGCGGACGGCCCGACGACGAGACCCCCGACGACGAGACCCCCGGCGGCGTCGCCCCCGTCGAGGCCGTGGCGCGCCTCGTGCGGCCCGACCCCGGGCTGGCGATCCGCCTCGGCCTGGCCCCCGTGCGGGGCGTGGGGGAGGAGGCCGCCGAGCGGATCGTCGCCGAGCGCACCCACGGCGGCCCGTACGTGAGCATCGCCGACCTCGCCGGACGGGTCGACCTCACCGCCGCCCAGCTCGAGGCCCTCGCCACCGCCGGTGCGCTCGACCTCGGCGGGGACCGGCGCCAGGCGCTGTGGACGGCCGGTGCGCTCGCGGGCGCGCACGGCACCACCCGCCGTTCGTCGTCGGGGGAGCGCTGGGTCCAGCCGCCCCTGCCGGGCACCACGCCCGGCATCACCGCTCCCGAGCTGCCGGCGATGACCGAGGTCGAGACCGCCGTCGCCGACGTGTGGGCGAGCGGCGTCTCCCCGGGCACCTACCCCACCCAGTACCGCCGCGCCGACCTCGACGACGCCGGCGTCCTGCGCCTCGCCGACCTGCCCCGCGCCGAGCCGGGCCGCCGGGTCCGTGCGGCCGGCGTCGTCACCCACCGGCAGCGCCCGGGGACCGCGCGCGGCGTCACGTTCCTCTCCCTGGAGGACGAGACCGGGCTCGCCAACGTCGTGTGCTCCGCGGGCGTGTGGGCACGGCACCGGCAGGTCGCCCGCACCTCCGCGGCCCTGGTGATCCGCGGCATCGTCGAGAGCGCCGACGGCGTGACGAACCTCGTGGCCGACCGCATCGATCCGCTCAGCCTCAGCGTCGCCACCACCTCCCGCGACTTCCGGTGACGCCCGGCGGGCCTGCGACAGGCGTCCCACGCGCACCGCGCGGGAGCGGGCCGCGCGGGAGCGGGCCGCGCGTGACCGTTACCCCCGCCACCCAGTGGCCGCTCGGCCGAACCGCGGGCCGGCCGTCCTAGGGTGACCGGGTGAGCAGCCCCTCGGTCGGCCACCGCAGCGGTGAGCCGGCCTTCCGCCGCGCGCTGCTCGCCCTGTTCGCCATCGGCATCGGCACGTTCGCGATGATCTACTCCGTCCAGCCGCTGCTCGCCGTGGCGGCGACGGACCTCGACGTCTCCGCCGCGTCGGGGACGATGCTCATGACCGTCACCACCTTCGCGCTCGCCGTCGCGGTCCTCCCGCTGGCCCGCCTCTCCGAGTGGTGCGGCCGCAAGCCGATCATCATCGGCGGGCTCGCCGTCTCCGTCGTCACCGGGATCGCGAGCGCGATCGCACCGAGCTTCGCCCTCATCCTCGTCCTGCGCGCCGTTCAGGGTGCCGCGCTCGCGGGCGTCCCCGCCGCGGCGCTCGCGTGGGTCGCGGAGGAGATCCACCCGAGCGCCATCACGCGCGTGGGCGGCCTGTACATCGCCGGCAACACGCTCGGCGGCATGGGTGGGCGGGTGCTCGCCGGCTTCGCCTCGGAGCTCGTCGGCTGGCGCGGCGCGATCATCGTCGTGTGCATCCTCGGTGCCGTGGTCGGCCTCGCCGCGCACCTCCTCCTGCCGACCGCGCAGGCGTCGCCGGCCCGCAGCTCCGGCGCGGCGCTCGCCGCCAGGCCCGACTCCGCCGAGGCGCGGCGCAGCCGGCTCGTCCTCTACGGCCTGGCGTTCCTCGGGATGGCGACCTTCGTCGGCATCTACAACGTCCTCAGCTTCCGCACCTCCCTGCCGCCGTACTCGCTCGGAGCCGGCCTGGGCTCGATGTTCTACCTGTCCTACATCGCCGGCACGTTCACCTCGACGTTCGCCGGCCGCCTCGCCGACCGCACAGGAATCAGGGCCGGTGTCCTGCTCGGCCTCGCGGTCTGCGTCGGGGGAGTGCTCATCACGCTCGCCACCTCGATGGTGCTCATCTGGGCGGGACTGTTCCTCCTGGCGGGCGGCTTCTTCGTGGTCCACTCGCTCGCCTCGGCCAACGCGGCCCGGCTGAGCCCCAGGCCGTCGGACGGGTCCGGGAGGTACACGCTCTTCTACTACCTCGGGTCCTCGGTCGGCGGCGTCCTCCTGGGCCTCGCCTGGGACCTGGGTCAGTGGGGCGCGACGGCCGCCGGCGCCGTCGTCCTGCTGGTGCTCGCCACGGTGCTCGCGCTGTGGCTGCCCAGGCGTCCGCCCGCCGGAGCGCCGCCCGCCGGAGCGCCGCCCGGCGGGGCGGCTCCTGCCGGAGCTCCGCCTGGAACACCGCCCAGCGCGGCGCCCGGCGCACCCCCGCCCGGCACGGCGCCGCCCGCGTCCGCGTGAGACGCTAGGACCCGCGCACAGAAAGGGAGTCCATGGCCCGCATCCCGCTCGCCAAGCTGCTCAACATCGCCGTCGTCGCCGGACCGGCCATCTGGAAGATCGTCTCCCGGTACGGCCCCGTCCTCATCGACATGCGGAACAAGAATCCCGCGGCGTTCGACAAGGTCGCCGGCTCGGTCAAGGGGCTCGCCGGCTCGGTGCGGCCCGGCCCGGGGAACCTCACCTCCCAGGCCGAGGTCGTGCGCAAGCAGATCAACTACCTCGTGGCCTCGGCGGACGACGACGCCGAGCTCGCCCGCGTCGGCGGCTGGCGCAAGCGCCTGGAGAAGATCGAGGCCGCGATCCCGCTGCTGGACGCCATGAGCCCCAAGGTCCGCAAGACCCAGCTCAAGACGCTGCGCGCCCAGCTCGACGCCCTCGCGGCCGAGGTCCTCGACGCCTTCATCGGCGAGCAGGCCGAGGACGCCGGGCTCACGCAGGCGGGACCCGCGCCGGCCGGAGCCGCGCAGATCGACCCCGCGCCCCCGCCGTCGGAAGGCTGAGCCGCAGACCCCGACGCCCGCGTAGCGGGGGTACCTCGCTCGTGAAGCATGGGTACTTCTCCCCGAAGGCAGGAATATCACGCGTGCCGTCGGAGCAGCGTGATTAGATCGGGGGTATGACGAACCCGCCGAACCCCGGCTCGCCCGAGTACCCGGGAACCCCTCAGCCCGATGACAACCAGCCGGAGGCGGCGGACGACGACGTCGAGGCGACCATGCTCGCCCGCCGTCCCATGCCGACCTACGGGCAGCAGCCGCCCGCTCAGCCGCAGCCCGGCGGCTACGGTCAGCAGCCCGGTCAGCAGCCGCCGGTGCAGCCGGGTGGCTACGGCCAGCCGTCGCCGTACGGCCAGCCGCAGCCCGGTGCCCAGCAGGGCGGCTACGGCCAGCAGCCGCCGGCTCAGCAGCCGGGTCAGCCCTCCCCGTACGGGCAGCCCCAGCAGGGTGGCTACGGTCAGCAGCCTCCCGCGCAGCAGCCCGGTCAGCCCTCCCCGTACGGCCAGTCGCCCGACCAGGCCTCGCCCTACGGCCAGCCGCAGGCCGGCGCGCAGCAGGGCGGTTACGGCCAGCAGGCGCCGGCTCAGCAGCCCGGACAGCCCTCGCCCTACAGCCAGTCGCCCGAGCAGGCCTCGCCGTACGGCCAGTCGCCCGACCAGGCCTCGCCCGCCTACGGCCAGCAGGCCGGCTACGGCTCGGCCGCCGGGTCCCCGAACGCCTACGGCTCATCGGCGTCGGCCCACGAATCGGCGGCTTCCGCCGGTCAGGCCGCCGGCTACGGCCAGCAGGGCGGCTACGGAGCCCCGGGCCAGCAGCCCGGTCAGTACGGACAGGCCGGCGCCTACGGCGCGGCGGCGACGTCCTCGAGCGCCGGCGCCGGCATCGGCCCGTTCAAGCTCTTCCCGCCGGCCATCGCCGGGTGGGTGATCCTCGGGATCGGTGTGCTGTCGTTCGTCGCGACGCTGCTGCCGTGGTGGTCCGTCGAGTACACGATGTTCGAGACGACGACCAGCGAGAGCGGCAACGGCTTCGGCGACTACACGGCCTACGCCATCCTCATTCTCTTCGCGGCGATCGCCGCCGGCGTGGGCGGGTTCTTCATCGCCCGCCGCATGATGACCGGCATCGGCACGCTGGCCGCGCTGGGCGGAGCGGCCGTCATCTTCCTCTTCGGCCTCATCGGATTCTTCGACGCGAACGGCGACGTCGGCACCGCGAGCGACGCGTTCGCCGGTGGCTCGGGCGGTGCGAGCCTCGGCTTCGGCGTGATCCTCATGCTGATCCTCGCGATCGCGGCGCTCGGCGTCGGCGCGTGGATCGCGCTGACCTCGCTCGGCGTCATCAAGGGCGGGGAGACGCCGACCGGTCAGCCGGCCGGTGGCTACGGTCAGCAGGGTGGCTACGGCGGTGGCCAGCCCGGCGGTTACGGTCAGCAGGGCGGCTACGGCGGTGGCCAGCCCGGTGGCTACGGCCAGCAGGGCGGCTACGGCGGCGGTCAGCCCGGCGGCTACGGCCAGCAGGGTGGCTACGGCGGCGGTCAGCCCGGTGGCGGCTACCAGCCCGGTGGCTACGGCCCGCAGGGCTGACCAGCTCCCACCGCACGACCCACGGGCGGCCCGGCGCGCACGCGCCGGGCCGCCCGTCGTCGTGCGGGCGCGTGACGGAGCCGGGAGACAGCGCCACGCCCATAACGCCTTGCTGATTCCACCGGTCGGCTGGTTCACTACGCCTGTTGCCCCTCGCGCGACCGGTGTCCGGGCCGTTCGCGCGCCGTCCCACGACACCGAGGCAGGTGGACGCGCCGATGCGTTCAGGACGATCCAGGACCGAGATCACGACGCACGAGGACCCACGCCGCGGCCGGCGATCGGCGCCCGCACGCCGACGACGACGCTGGACCGCACGGGCGGCCGCGGGACTGGCGGGCGCGACCCTGCTGGGTGCCGCCGCCGTCGCCCCGGCCACCGGCCGTGCCACGGGAGGTGAGGTCGGCGGCGAGGGTGACGACTACTTCCTGTCCAACAGCATCAGCACGGTCGGCGAGATCGAGTTCAGCTACGGGCGCCCCGGCGACCGCCTCTACGTCGGCGACTGGAACGGTGACGGGACCGACACGCTCGCCGTGCGGCGCGGACGCGAGTACCACCTGCGCAACTCGCTGACCCCGGGCCCGGGCACCGTCATCGCGTATGGCGCCGCGGACGACGTCACCTACGTGGGCGACTGGGACGGCGACGGCCGCGACTCCTTCGCCGTGCGCCGCGGGTCGGTCTTCTACATCCGCAACGCCGCCGGCTCCGGCGCGCACGACGCGACCCTGGCCTACGGCCGGGCCTCCGACGACGTCCTCATCGGCGACTGGGACCGCAACGGACGTGACGACGTGGCAGTGCGCCGTGGCAACGAGTACTTCTTCCGCACCTCGCCCGGCGACGGTCCCGCGGACCGCGTGGCCACCTACGGTCGCGTCGGCGACGAGGTGCTTGTCGGTGACTGGAACGGTGACGGCTTCGACACCCTCGGCGTCCGCCGCGGTCGCACCTACTTCCTGCGCAACGCGATCAGCACCGGCGTCGCCGACGTGACGATCGACTACGGCCGACCGGACGACGTGGCCATGGTGGGCGACTGGGACGGCAACGGCACCGACACGCTCGGCGTGCGCCGCCCGTCACCGCCCCCGCCGCAGCCCGTCCAGTACCCGATCGCCTCCTACGGCACCCTGCGCACGGGGCAGCCGGCGCACCACGTCGTCCACTCCGACGCCGTGCGGGAGCGCACCCTGCGCCTGCCGGGCTTCGACCTGTGGCTCACGCCGCGCACCGAGTTCGACTGGCCGTGGGCGATCCCGAACGGGGCGAACACCAGCGGCATCGTGGCGGAGGCGTTCTGGTTCGCGCCGGGCGAGTACAGCCGGATGATCGCCAAGGTCGACCGGTGGGAGGGCTACGACCCGTCGCTCCCGCTGAGCCGCATGAACTACACGCGTGAGCTGCGGGGCACCGACGTCTCGGGCCAGCTCGCGTGGGTGTACGTCGCGACCCCCTGGCGGGTGGCGTACGCGCACGACATCGGGTGGATCGTCCGCAGCGGCGACTACGTCAACAGGTACTGACGGGGGAGACAGGCATGCGACCGATCACGAAGACCCTGCTCGCGGGAGGCGCCGCCCTCGGCGTCGGGCTCCCGCTCACGCTGACGCTGACCGCCGGTGCCGGGCCCGCCCGAACGTCCCCGGTCGACGACACCGGGGACCCCGTCCCGCTGTCCCTGGCAGAGGAGGTCCCGGACGACGCCGGCTCGCTCCTGCCGGACGGCGTCGCCACCACCACGGGCGACCGGCCCGCCGCGCCGGGAACCGACTCGTCCACGGACTCCTCGTCCGACGGCCCCGACGACGGCGCGTCCGGCGACGCCGCGCCCGAGCTCGTCGGCGACCACCTGCTGCGCGACGTCGGCCAGGTCGCGGGCCTCGCCGACGACGACGGCGAGCCGCTCGTCGAGCTCGTCGTCACGTCGATCGAGACCGCGCAGAGCTGCCCCAGCCGCGTCGACGAGCAGTTCGACCCGGTCAACGGGCACTTCCTCGTCGTCGAGGTGACCGCGGCGATGGCCGAGGCGGCGGGCGCGGAGGCGGAGAACCCGGAGGACGTGTTTCTCCCGCTCGCGGCCGACTTCTTCACCGTCCTCGGCCCGGACGGCACCGAGCAGCCCGGGACGCTGACCGACGCCTCGTGGTCCTGCTACACGCTCGACGAGCTCGTGGCGCCCTCCCTGCTGCCCGGCGAGACGGACTCCGGCTACGTCGTCCTCGACGTGGCCGCCGAGAGCGGCACGCTCGTCTACGACCCGTCGGGCACCGGGAGCGGCTGGGCCTGGGAGTACTGACGCGGCCGGTCCGGTCGCGCCCGCGGTCGGTCCGGACCAGCGCACGCCCGGAGCCTGCCCTGCTCCGGACCCGCCGGCCTCAGAGCCAGCCGCGCTCGCGGGCGACCTGTGCCGCCTGGGCCCGGGTGCTCGAACCGGTCTTGCCGATCGCGCTCGAGAGGTAGTTCCGCACCGTCCCGGGCGAGAGGTGGACGGCGGCCGCGATCTGGGCGACCGGCGAGCCGTCGAGGGTCGCGCGCAGCACGTCGCGCTCCCGGTCCGTCAGCGGGTTCGCGCCCGCCGCGAGGGACTCCGACGCGAGCGAGGGGTCGACGACCCGGAGCCCAGCGTGGACCCGGCGCACGGCCTCGGCCAGCTCGCCCGCGGGGGTGTCCTTGACGACGAACCCGCTCGCGCCCGCCTCGAGCGCCCGCCGCAGGTAGCCGGGCCGTCCGAAGGTCGTCACCACGAGCGAGCGCGTGGTGGGCAGCTCGGCGGCCAGCGCCCGGGCGGCCTCGATGCCGTCGAGCCCGGGCATCTCGATGTCCAGCAGGCACACCTGCGCCTCGGACGTGCGGGCGGCGGCGACGACCTCGTCACCGCTCCCCACCTGGGCGACGACCTCGATGTCGCCCTCGAGGTCGAGCAGCGCGGCCAGCGCGCCGCGCACGAGTGCCTGGTCGTCGGCGAGCAGCACCCGGATCACAGCAGGACCTCCAGCCTCGTGCCGGTCCCGTCCGGCCCGGGGCCGACCGTCACGGTGCCGCCTGCCTGGCGGACCCGCTCGCGCAGCCCCCGCAGGCCGTTGCCCTCGCGCCCGGACGTGCCCCGTCCGTCGTCGTCGACGACGAGGCTCGACCCCGACCAGCGCACGGTGCACCTGCTCGCCCCCGAGTGCCGCACGACGTTGGTGACGGCCTCCCTCAGGGCCCACGCGAGGGTGATGCGGTGCCGGGGGTCGACGACGTCGGCGTCGCCGGGCAGGTCGACCGCGATGCCGGCGCCCGCGAGGGCGACCTGGGCGGCCTCGCGCTCGTCGACGAGGCGGGCGACCCGCAGGCCGGCCACGGTGGCCCGGATCTCGGCCAGCGCCTGCCGGGAGAGCGAGCGCACCTGGGCGATCTCGTCCTTCGCGCGCCCGGGGTCGACGTCGACGAGCCGTTCGGCCAGTTCGGACTTCACGGTGATGACGGTGAGGGAGTGGCCGAGCACATCGTGCACGTCGCGGGCGACGCGGTCGCGCTCGGCGGTGATCGTCAGCTCGGCCTCGAGGCGGCGCTGCCGGTCGGCGCGCTCGTCGAGGCGCACGGGGATGAAGCAGGCGACCGCCACGAGCAGGATGATCGGGCCGAAGAGCCACCAGGGTTCGTCGGCGGGCGCGATCAGCCAGGGCCCGAGCGTCGCCGCGAGGAGCACGCCGGCCGTGAAGATCATCCCGGGCAGCGGGGGGAACGTGTAGATCGCGAGCGCCACGAGGTAGGTGCACATGGCGAACGCGTTGAATCCCAGCGAGAGGCCGACCGTCACGGCCAGGACGACGAGCACGGCGAGGTACCTGATGCCGTGCCGGACGCGGTCGGGACCGGCGCACTCGGGGAGCGTGCGGAACGCCCAGCAGTAGACGACCGCGAAGACGGCGATGAGCACGAGGTCGAGCACCTGGAGCAGCACGGGCTCGACCTGGTCGAGCACGGCCAGGACCGGGAAGATGAGGAAGACCAGCCAGATGGCGGCCATCAGCCAGCCGATCTGGTCCCACGGGTCGGTCGACGACCGGGCCTCGTCCACGTCCGAGGTCCCGGCGGGCGTGGGCGAGCGGTCGGCCGGTTGCGCGGGGGCGGGCCGGGGGTCCGCGACGTGCGGCGCCCCGGACCTCCTGTCCTGCTCCTCGCGTTCGTCGATCATTGGCGCGCCCGTCCGCGCCGCACGCTCCACACCGCCAGGGCGGCGAACACGATCGTCCACACGACGAGGTTAACCACGGGTACCCACAGGGGTTCCGCGGGACCGGGGTCGCCCATCCCGGTCTGGAGCGGGACACCGTCGGTGACGGGCCGGCGGGCGAGCGCGACGTAGCCGTAGAGCGGCGTGAACGTGGCGATCTGCTGCATGATCCCGGACAGCGGGAAGAACACGTTGCCGAGGAAGGCGAGGACGACGAGCAGGCCCGACGCTGCGCTCACCGACGCCTCGCTGCGGAAGATCTGGCCGACGGCGAGGCCGAACAGCGCGAACGTCACGGCCCCGACGACGATGACCGCGGCGGACAGCACCCAGGCCGCGGGGTCGCCCGAGGCGCCCGTGACCGCGCCGAGGACATAGATGAGTGTGACCGGGACGAGCGAGACGACGAGCGCGACGGAGGCCTTGACTGCGACGAACCCGGTGTCGGTCATCGGGGTCAGCCCCAGCTGCCGGCCCCAGCCTTGCATCCGCTCGACCGCGGCCATCCCGCCCAGGCTCGTCGTGGCGGTGACCGCGCCGTAGGCGGCCATCGCGATCATCACGGTCATCGCCACGTTGCCGTGCGCGAGCTCGATCTCGCCGTAGGACTGCACGGCGCCGAAGATCACGTAGAGGACCGCGGGCAGGATCCCGACGAAGAACAGGGCCGTGACGTCGCGGCCGAGCCGCGTCATCTCGATGCGGAAGTAGGTGGCGTTCATCGCGTGGCTCCGAGCGTCGAGGCGCGGGCCCCGGCGACGTCGTCGCCGTCCGGACTGTCGAGCGGGGCGCGACCGGTGATCGAGACGAACGCGCTCTCCAGCGAGCCCGAGGTGATCTCGAGGCTGCTTCCGCCGAGCTCGGTGAGCAGCGTCCGTGCGACGAGGTCGGTGTCGGTCGCACGTACGGCGACCCGCGTGCCGTCGGCCCCGACCGAGTGCACGCCCTTCAGCGCCCGCAGGCCGGCGACGGTCGCGTCGAACCGGTCGGGATCGACGTCCGCCGTCACCGTCCGACCCGACGCGCGCGACCGGATCTGCGCCGTCGTGCCGTCGGCGACGATGCGGCCGTCGGCGACCATGACGATCCGGTCGGCGAACGCGTCGGCCTCCTCGAGGTAGTGGGTGGCGAAGACGATCGTGCGCCCGGCGTCGGCGTCGTCGTGCATGGTCGACCAGAAGTCGCGGCGGGCGGCGACGTCCATTCCGGCGGTGGGCTCGTCGAGGACGATGAGGTCCGGGTCGGGCAGCAGGGCGAGCGCGAACCGCACGCGCTGCTGCTCGCCGCCGGAGCACTTGGCGATCCTTCGGCCCGCGATGCCCGAGATGCCGGCGCGCGCCATGACGTCGTCGACCGGCTCGTGGGACGGGAACGTCGACGCGACGAGGGTGACCGTCTCCCGCACGCTGAGGTCCCGCAGCAGGCCGCCGGACTGGAGGACCGCGGAGACTCGCCCGGCGGCGACCGCCTCGCGCGGGGGACGGCCGAACACGCGGGCGGTCCCGGCGCTCGCCTCGGTCAGGCCGAGGACGATGTCGAGCGTCGTCGTCTTGCCGGCACCGTTGGGGCCGAGGAACGCGACGACCTCGCCCGGGGCGATCGTCAGGTCGAGCCCGTCGACGGCCCGGACGACGCCCTGTCCGGTGCCGAACGTCCTGCGCAGGCCGACGAGCTCGACGGCGGGCGGGACCGACGGCGGAGCGGCGGGTGCAGGTGCGGTCATGCCCCGAGCATGGGCGTGGCGCGGGCGAGTTCGCGATGGGGTGGTGTCACGAGGTCCGTGTGACACCTGTCAGGCGGGATCGGTCGCGCGGGACGAGGGGCGCGGGACGAGGTGCCGGGGCGAGGGAGCAGGCGGGATCCGCGCCTACTGCCGCTTCCGCGGGGGCAGGCGGAGCTCGACCCACAGGCGCTCGTCGCCCCGGACGAGGACGCCGTGCTGACTGCGGGGGTCGCCGATCGGCGCCACGTGCAGCCACCACTTGCCGAGGATCCCGAACGTGGTCATCGTCCCGGGCCGACGCCCGGGCCGGAAGTGGATGACCGGCACGGCGCTGGGCCTCGGATCGACCACCCCGGGGGCCGGGTCGACGAGGCGCACGGTGGCCCGCCCGCGTCCGAGCTGCTTCACCCGGACGCGGACGGGCGGGCCCAGCGGAGCGGTCCGTGCGGCGAGCAGGCGTCGTCGCCGGCCCCGGTTCATGAGGATCATCGCCGCGCCGCTCCCTGCGCCGGCCAGCGCGAGGAGAACACTGCCGACCAGGAGGCCGGACCGGAGCTCGGTAGGGGACTCGGGCGACATGGTGCCGTTCGGTGCGGCCCACACCTGGACGGAGTCGCCCACCGCGAGCCGCTCGTCGCTCCGGGAGTAGGACCCGTGCCCGGAGGTGCCGTCGACCGTCCAGCTGACCTCCACGTCGAGCCGGTCGACCGGCCGCCCCCGGCAGCTACCGTCGGTCTCGACCCGCTCGACGCGCGCGGTGACCTCCTCGCTGTTCCCGAGCAGGTGGTCGAGATTGCCGGTGACGACGTAGATCCCGACCGGGACGAGAGCGACCAGCACCGTGACGAGGGCGACGACGAGCCACTGGCGCCGCGTCCGGCGGCCGCCCGCGTCACGGAGCGCCTCGATCTCGTCCGGCCGCACGGGTCAGTGCCCCCGGCCCGCGACGGCGCGCGGGGACGGCACGTGTGTGGGGGACGGCACGCGCAGATCCTACGGTGGGGTGCGGCCGGTGCCGCGTCGCCCTCCGGTGAGGACTGCGCGCTTGCCGTTGATGCTGGTCACGGCGTCTCTCCTTGAGAGTCAGTGCTGGTGGAGGCCGGGTCCTCCGGCGGCCGGAGCCCGCGTTCGACCACGGCCATGACCGAGTCGAAGATCTTCTCGGGGAGCCCGTGCTCGGGCGACCGCGGTGGCCCGGGCTCGTCGGCGTCGCGCTCCCTCATCACCCAGCGCATGCCGACGAGCTCGCCGACCCCCATGAGGGCCCAGGCGACGGCCTCCGGGTCGAGGTCGGCGGCGACCTCGCCGCTCGCCTGGGCGGCGCGCAGGCCGGACGTGTACCCGCGGGCGATGGTCTCGTAGTGGATGTGCAGGACGTCCGAGGCGACGAACTCGGCCTGCCGCATGATCCGGTACAGCGCGGGGTTCTCGGCGGTGAACCGGAAGAAGGCGGCGAAGCCCGCGCGCTCGGCGGCGAGGCGGTCGTCCTCCTCCGAGCTCGCGGTGAACATCGCGCGGCGGACCCGGGAGTTGAGGTCGCGGACGACCTCCTCGAACACCGACAGCTTGGTGTCGAAGTACAGGTAGAACGTCCCCTGGCCCACGCCGGCGCGCTCGGTGATCCGTGCGACCGAGGCGTCGTGGTACCCGTGCTTGGCGAACACGTCCGTCGCGGCGGCGAGGATCGTGGCCCTGGTCCGGGTGCCGCGGGCGGTGGTGGGGCGGGCGCTCATGCGAGCCTCCTCGGATCGGCGGGGCCGGCAGACCGCGAACCTGACAAGCGATTCAGGTGTCGGTATCGTCCGGTCGAGCGGTGACGCTGTCAAGCCCGACCCGCCAACCCCGGTTCGCCGAGTGTGCGGTTGGTGGTCGTCGAGTGTGCGGTCGGCGGCGGGCGGACCGGGTGTCGACGGCCCCGGTCGGGGCGCGCACGAGCGTGCCGCGACTCACGTCCTGGTGGCCCGGCACGACCGTGGATCGGCGGAGGCCGCGTGTTAGAGTTTCCGTCGTTGTTCAGGTGACGCGGAGCGATCCGGGAGCCGAACAGACACCCTGTCCGGGTGGCGGAATGGCAGACGCGCTAGCTTGAGGTGCTAGTGCCCGTATTAGGGCGTGGGGGTTCAAGTCCCCCTCCGGACACGCATGTGATGTCCCAGGACATCGCGAACGGCTGAACCCCCGGTGGCGGGGGTTCAGCCGTTTTGTCGTTGGTGGCCGTGGACGGTGCGGGCTGGGGCGCCGTCGACGGTCGCAAGATCGCATGTGGCGGCGCTCCCCTGTGGATGTCAGCGCCCTCTCGACCCGATGCGTCTGGTGGCTGTCGGGACGAACCTGCGTCGAGTGGGCAGCAGCCTGCACGAGGCGGGCCTCCCACGTGCGTGTTCCTGCCCATTCGATCTGTCTGGACCGTGGGCGCCCGTTCGACGCATCCCGTGGACGTGTGTTGCCCTCTCGCTGGCGTGCGCAGCGGAGAGCTTCTGGACGGTGACCGCTGTGATGAGGACCTCGTGCGCCGCTGCCGTTCACGATGTCGTGGGACATCCGAGTCCGGCAGGGGGCTGTCGTTGACGATGTCCGGGGACACCCGTTCACGACGTCCTGGAACCACACACCCCTCCGGACACGCAACACGGCCGGTCCCCAGCTCGGGGGCCGGTCGTTCGCGTCGGTTCGGGCGTCGGCGTGATCAGCCCCGGTTGTCGGCGTCCGGCGCGGTGCCGCGATCGGCGGTCCCGCCCTCGCGGTCGGCGCTCGCCTCGGCCTCCCGGCCGGCGTCCGGCGCGTCGTCGCTCCCGGCGCCCGCGTCCTGCGCACGTCCGTTCCCCGCGGCCTGGGTACCGTCCGCCCCTGCCTCCCGCGCACGGTCGTCGTCGTGCCCGAGGGCGTTGCCGGCGGCGTCGCGGGCCTTGTCGATCATGCCGTCGTGCTTGCCGCCGGTGGCCTTGCGTGCCGCGCCCTCCACCTTGTCGAGCAGCTGCTCGCCCCGCTCGCCACTCAGAGCGTCCTTGGCCTTGTTCAGGTAGTCGCCGATCCCCATGCCGGTCTCCTCGTCGTCGTGTCCTGCGTGTTCCTCGATCGGCCGCCGGGTCCACGGGGCCGGTCATCGGTCGGGGAGCCAGTCTGGCGGATGACGTCCGACCTCGGCGATCGCGTCGCTCCGCTCAGGATCCCTGCCAGATCGCACTGACCGGGGTGTGCGGGCACACGCGCTCCCACTCGGCCTCGTTCTCCGGGGTGCCGTGCCCGCCGCCGAAGCTCTGCTCGCTGCCGTCGAGGGCGACGACGCGTCGCTCTCCCTCGATCTCGTACTCGACCACGAGGCCGTCGTCGGTGACCCGCCCGATCGCGTTGGGCAGCATCAGCCCCGTCCCGTCGCCGTCGTAGCCGCTGTCACCCGCGAATACCGGGCACCGTTCAGGGGAGGCGAACACGTTCCCGATGCTGAGCGCCTCCATCACCGGCTGGCCCGGCGAGTGCGCCCAGGTGGGGACGGCAAAGGTGTCCGGGTCGGGTGAGCTGCCGTCGTCGGACCCGGCTCCGCCCGACGACGTGCCGTCGGATCGAGCCTCGTCCGACGACCTCTCCTCCGGCGGTGCGGTCACGTCCGTAACGGGAGTGGACCAACATCCGGCGAGCAGCGTCGCGCCGACGAGGGTGACGAACGAGACGGTCGGTCGTCGCACGGTGTCCTCCAGGTGGCGGACCGCCCGGGGAGGGACGGTGACAACCATGGTGGACGCGGGCCCGGCGCGGCTGGTCCCTCGTGGCACATCGGTGACCGACGGTCGTCGGATCGTGACCTGACCGACCTGACCGACCTGACCGACCTGACCGACCTGACCGCGCGACGCGCGGGGCTCTGGGTACGTGCACCGCGCGCCCGGGGACGCGGCTAGCCTGGACGATCGCCGTGCCGCAGGTTCCGGCGCACCGGTCCCGGCACGTTCCGCTTCTGGCCCGCACCGTCCGACGGCGACAACCCCGACGTCCACCCCGACACCCCCCGAACGAGAAGGTCCGCCCGTGAGCACACCCCTGGAGCACTACGCCCTGCTGTCCGACCAGCGCACGGCCGCCCTCGTGGCCCGCGACGGCAGCATCGACTGGCTCTGCTTCCCGCGGTTCGACTCGTCGGCGGTGTTCACCGCGATCCTCGGGACGCGCGAGGACGGGCGCTGGCTCCTCGCCCCGCCCGAGGGCGAGCTCGTCTCCCGCGACTACGTGGACGACACCTTCGTGCTGGAGTCCCACTGGTCCACGCCGACCGGGACGCTCACCGTCACCGACTTCCTGCCGATCGACGAGGACCCCGCGGCCCCGACGGCGGACCTCGTGCGTACCGTGACCTGCACGAGGGGGCGCGTGGAGGTGGCCCACGACCTGCGGCTGCGGTTCGACTACGGCGCCGCGACGCCGTGGCTCCAGACGCTCGAGGTGGACGGCCGCACGGAGATCCACGCGGTCGCCGGCCCGGACTCGCTCGCGCTGCGCGGCCCGGCCCTCGAGCAGGTCAACGGGTCCTGCCGCGGGCACTTCGCGATGGAGGAGGGCGAGGAGCACACCTGGGTGCTCAGCTGGTCGCCGTCCTACCTCCCGGACGCCGCCCCGCGGCCCGAGACGCTGACACCGGTCGCGACGATCGCCTACTGGCGCGCCTGGGCGGCACGGATCGACGCGCGCGGTCCGTACGCGGACCGGGTGCGCCGCTCGCTGCTCGTGCTGCGGGCGCTGACCGAGCGGCTGACCGGTGGCATCGTGGCGGCGCCGACGACGTCCCTCCCGGAGGAGTTCGGCGGTAGCCGAAACTGGGACTACCGGTACGTCTGGCTGCGTGACTCGGCCCTGACGATCGAGGCCCTCCTCAGCCACGGTTTCGTCACCGGCGCCCACGCATGGCGTACCTGGCTGCTGCGTGCCATGGCCGGTGACCCCCGTGACCTGAGGATCATGTACGGGCTCGACGGCTCGCGGCACCTTCCGGAGCACGAGCTCACCCACCTGGACGGCTACGAGGACTCGCGGCCGGTGCGCATCGGCAACGGGGCGGCCGACCAGTACCAGGCCGACGTCGTCGGTGAGGTCATGGTCGCGCTCGACCTCGCCCGTGACGCGGGACTGGAGGAGACCGAGTTCTCCTGGGGCCTGCAGAAGGCGCTCCTCGACTACGCCTGGGACCGGTTCGACGACAAGGACCACGGGATCTGGGAGATGCGCGGCGAGCCTGCGTACTTCACCCACGGCCGCGCGATGATGTGGGCGGCGTTCGACCGTGGCGTCCGCGCGGTCGAGCGGCACGGGCTCGACGGCGACGTCGAGGCGTGGCGGGAGCGCCGGGACCTGCTGCGCGAGGAGATCCTCACCCGCGGGTGGAACGACGACATCGGTGCGTTCACCCAGACCTACGGCTCGACCGAGGTCGATGCGTCGCTGCTGCAGCTCGCCCACATCGGATTCGTGGCCTACGACGACCCGCGCATGCTGTCCACCGTGGCCCGCATCGAGGACGACCTGCTCGACGCGCACGGCTTCCTGCACCGGTACCGGACGGCCTCCGGGCTCGACGGGCTGGCCGGCGACGAGTACCCGTTCCTCATCTGCTCGTTCTGGCTCGTCGAGCAGTACGCCCGCACCGGGCGGGTCGACGAGGCGCGGCGCATGATGGACGCCCTGGTCGCGACCGAGTCCGACCTCGGGCTCCTCGCGGAGGAGTACGACCCGCGGGCGGGCCGGCTCGCCGGCAACTTCCCGCAGGCGTTCAGCCACCTGGGCCTGGTGCGGGCCGCCGACGCGCTCGACCGCCGATCCGAATCGGCGTTCGAGGCCGCGGACAGCTAGCGCCTCGGGGCAGGAGGCCGAGAACCGGGCCAGGTGACCGAGCGCGGCCCGGTAGCGCCCGGCGGTGCCTCAGCGGGAGAGGTCGCGGACGAGCAGCGCCTCGAGGCGATCGCCGGGCTGCACGCGGTCGGCCTCCTCGGGCACGACGGCGAGGGCCTCGGCCCGGGCCAGGCTCGCCACCAGGTGCGAGCCGGCACCGAGCGGGTGCGGGGGCTCGGCCACGAGCTCGTCACCGACCCGCCGCAGCGCCACGGGCGCGTACTGCCGTCGGCCGGCGCGGGTGCGCCAGGCGCGTCCCGCGACCACCGGCACCCTGCGGCCGGCCGCCGCCGGGTCGGCCCCGGACAGCAGAGCGAGCAGGGGTCGCACGATCACGTAGAAGCTGACGAAGGTGCTCACCGGGTTGCCGGGCAGCGCGAGGACCGGCACGCAGCGGTCGTCGTCGAGCGCTCCCGCGCCCTGGGGGCGGCCGGGCTGCATGGCGACCTCATGGAGCGTGAGGCGCTGCCCGAGCGCCTCCCGGACCACCTCGTAGGCGCCCTGCGACATCCCGCCGGAGGTGAGCACGAGGTCGGCGTCCGTGCCCGCGCGCGCGAGCGTCGCGCGCAGGGCGCCGACGTCGTCCGCGCACCGCTCGAGCACCGGGACCGCCCCGGCCTGCGCGACCAGGGCCGCGAGCATCGGGCCGCCCGAGTCCGGGACGCGGCCGGGCGCGGGCACCGTGCCCGGCGGGCTCAGCTCGTCACCCGTGGCGACGACGAGGACCCGCGGCCTGGGCACCACCGGCACGGTCGCGCGCCCCACCGCTGCGGCGGCCGCGACGTGCGCGGGGGACACCCGCTCGCCCGCGGTGAGGACGACGTCGCCGACCCGTGCGTCCTCGCCCGCGACGCGCACGTGCGCGCCCACGCTCGGCCGCTCGGTCAGCCGCACCCGCGCCGGGGCGGGGCCCGGGCCGGGGCGGTGGTCGGTGAGCTCGACGGGGACCACCGCGTCCGCCCCGGCCGGCAGCGCGGCGCCCGTCATGATCCGCAGGGCCGCCCCGGGCGGGAGCGCCCGCGGCGCAGCCCCGGCGGGCAGGTCCCCGGCGACGGGGAGCTCGAGAGCGTCGTGGGGCAGCAGGTCGATGTCGCAGGCCCGTACGGCGAACCCGTCCATCGCCGAGGCGGTGAACGGGGGGACGGCGACGGCGGCCGGCACCGCGCCCGCGAGGATCCGCCCCGGTGCGTCCGCGAGCAGCGTCTCCTCCGGCTCGACGGCGCCGCGCGCGTCCAGGTAGGCGCGCCCGAGGCCGAGGACCTGCGCGAGGTGTTCAGACACGGGTACGCCGGTACCGCGGTCCGCGACCGGCACGCGGTGCCGGGACGGGGCGGTCATGCCGGCCTCAGGGTGCGGCGCACCGCGTCGACCGCCTCGGGCAGCGACGTGCCCCGGCCGACGGCCACGCCCACGAGATACGCCGAGACCGGCGCCATCGACCGCTGGACGCCCTCGGCCACCTCCCCGGTGAGCACGTGCACGGTGTCGACGTCGGGACCGGGATCGACGAGTCCCGGGGGCAGACCGAGCTCTCGGCAGGCCGACTCCACCCACGGGTGCAGCCGCGCGGCCCAGTCCTCCTGCTCGGTGACCGGCGGGCGCCCGGACCGCCGGACCCGCTGCTCCCACGTGCGTCGGTCGGCGGGGGTGTCGACGTCGTCGGCCTGCGTCCCGGGTGCGGGCGTGGTCGCCAGGGTGAGCGGGGCGAGAAGGTCGCGCACCGACCGGTCCCGCGGGTCGCCCAGCTCGTCGAGCGCACGGCGCAGGGACGCGACCCTGGCCCGCAGCGCGAGCCACTCCCGGCGACCGTCCGGGCGCTCCAGGAGGATCCCGTCGACGCCGTCGGGCAGCGGTCCCGTCCGTTCCAGCGCCGTCACCACGCTCGACGCGCCCGGCAGGTCGCACGCGAGGACGAGGACCTCGTCGTCGAGGGCCCCCACCTCCGGCGCACCCAGGGCCCGCAGTCCGGCGGCGATGCCTGCGGCCGGCCCGCCGAGCGGCGGGTCCTCCAGGGTCCGCCGCACGTCGGCGGGCACCTCGACGCCCGCGCCGGCCACGACGACGCGCGGCGCGGCGTGCGCGAGCGCCTCGAGGACCAGGTCGAGCATCCGACGGCCGCCGACGGTGACGTCCGGCTTGGACACGCCGCCGAGGCGTCTGCCCTCCCCGCCGGCCAGGACGATGGCGGCCGTCATCAGAAGTTCACCTCCTCCCAGCCCCGGCGGCCCTGCGGCGGCACACCGGACTTCGACCGGTACACGATGTACGGCCTGGTGAGGTAGCCCAGCGGCACGCTGAACACGTGCACGAGCCGGGTGAACGGCCACAGGGCGAACAGCAGGACGGCCGAGAAGACGTGGACCTGGAAGAGGAGCGTCGTCCCCGCCATGATCGAGGGGTCGGGCTGGAGCGTCCAGAACTGGCGGAACCAGACCGATATCGTCTCGCGGTAGTCGTAGTTGGCGATGGCGGAGTCCACCACCGTGGCGCCGACGCCGGCGAGGATCGTGATCGTCAGCAGCAGGTACATCGCCTTGTCCATGGGGGTCGTCGCCCCGAACACGCGCTTGTTCGTGCGCCGCCGGTAGATGAGCAGCGCGAGGCCGCCCACGCAGGCCACCGCCGCCGCGAGGCCGATCGTGATCGCCATGATGTGGTACATGTGGTTGGAGAGTCCGACGGCGTCGGTCCAGGACTTCGGGATCCCGAGCCCGACGGCGTGGCCGAAGAAGATCCCGATGATCCCGAAGTGGAACATCGGCGAGCCGATGCTCAGCAGCCTCGACTCGTAGATCTGGCTCGACCGGGTCGTCCATCCGAACTGGTCGTAGCGCCACCGCCAGATGTGCCCGAGCACGAAGAACGCCAGCGCGACGTACGGGACGATGACCCACATGACGGTGTCGAGCGTCGACGGCTCGTTCATCACCGTGCTCCTTTCACGAGCGGCAGCAGGGGATGGCCCGAGGGGGAGGTCGTCGGTTCCACGTGGCCGTTCCCGTGGTCGTGACCGGAGCAGCCGTCGTCGCCGTGCATGAGGGGCGGCATGTCGTGCTCCGCCCCGTAGCCGTCGAGGCCGACGAGCTCCTCGGCCGGTCCCTCCTCGACGAGGCGGCGCACCGCCTCGTGGTCCTCGCCGTCGAGCTCGGGCAGCGTCGCGCACACGGCCTCGACGACGCCGTGCCAGGGCGAGCCGATGTCCGCCAGGTGGAGGCGGAGCAGCTCGAGGCCGGCACGGTTGGCGAGCAGGATCTTCTCCGCGGCCGCCGCGTCGTGGCCGGCGCCGAGCTCGAGCACGAGGGTGAGGTGGTCGGGCAGCTCGTCGTCGCGGACGATGAGCCCGGCGCGCCGGTAGGCGTCCTTCACCCGGACGAGGGCCAGGCCCCGGCGGCGCGTGTCGCCGTGGCTGAAGTACGTCAGGTGCAGGCACCCGCGGCGGCGCGTGTCGAACGTGTCGACGTAGCTCGAGCGCAGGTCGTCGACGTCCGGGGCGGCCAGCTCGTCGAGCACGGGCTCGAGCATGTCCGCGTACCGCCCCGGCAGGCGCGTCACGAGCCGGCGCAGGTCGGGCAGGCGGGCGAGCAGCTCGTCGCCCGGGTAGTCGATGAGCCACGACGCCGCGGCCCACACCGCCCGGGTCTCCTCGACGGGGTCCCCGGCGGCGGTCGTGCCGGGCCGCGACGCCCTGCGGACCGGTGTCGACCCGGCGCGCCCGGACGCGGCGTGCCCGGGCGCGTCGCGTCCGGGCGCGCCGGCAGCGCCGTCCGCGCGCCCCGCGACGCCGGGGAAGGCGCGCTCGACGAGGCGGGCGAGGGCACCCATCAGGCGGTCCCCGCGGCCGGGCGGCGGGAGGGGAACAGCCCGGACGGCGTCCCCCTCCCGTCCCAGTTGAGCAGGTTGATGCGGCCGGACTCCGTCGGCCGGGTGTCGACCGGACCGGCGGGCACCCCGACACCGGCCATGCCCATGTCCTGCTCCGGCAGGTGCATCATGCCCGGCCCGCCGTCGGAGTTGAGCGGGCAGTCCGTCCCGACCCCCTCGAGCTGGTGGGCCTGCTCGGAGTGGCCCACCGGGATGACGTAGCGCTCGTCGTACTTCGCGATCGCCAGCAGCCGGTACATCTTCTCCATCGACGCACCGGTCATGCCGACGGCCTCGGCGATCTCCTCGTCGGGCTCGCCGCCGAGGTTGATGTCCCGCATGTAGGAGCGCATCGCGGCCATCCGGGCGAGCACCCGCTGGACCGGGACGACGTCGCCTGCGGTGAACAGGTTCGCCAGGTACTCCACGGGGATGCGCATCTGGTCGATCGCCGCGAACAGTGTGCTCGCGTCCTCGGCGTCGGCACCGGTCTCCTGCACGACGTCGACCACCGGGGACAGGGGCGGGACGTACCAGACCATCGGCATGGTCCGGTACTCCGGGTGCAGCGGGAGCGCGACCTCGAACTCCTTGATGAGGCGCCACACCGGGGACCTGCGGGCGGCCTGCACCCAGTCGTAGGGGATTCCGGCGCGCTCGGCGGCATCCTGGACCTCGGGGTCGTTCGGGTCCAGGAGGACGTCCTTCTGTGCCTCGAGGAGAGCGTGCTCGTCCTCGACCGAGGCGGCGGCGGTGACCTTGTCGGCGTCGTACAGGACGAGCCCGATGTAGCGCAGACGACCCACGCAGGTCTCGGAGCACACCGTCGGCTCACCGGCCTCGATGCGGGGGTAGCAGAACGTGCACTTCTCGGCCTTGCCGGTCTTGTGGTTGAAGTAGATCTTCTTGTACGGGCAGCCGGAGACGCACATGCGCCAGCCGCGGCACTGGTCCTGGTCCACCAGGACGATGCCGTCCTCCTCGCGCTTGTAGATGGCCCCCGACGGGCAGGAGGCGGCGCAGCTGGGGTTGAGGCAGTGCTCGCAGATGCGCGGCAGGTAGAACATGAAGGTGTTCTCGAACTCGAGCTTCACCTTGTCCTGAAGCCCCTTGAGCATCGGATCCTTGTCGCCGGCCGCGTAGGTGCCGCCGAGGTCGTCGTCCCAGTTCCCCGACCACTGGACCTGCACGCGCTCGCCGGTGATGAGCGACTTCGGGGGAGCGGTCGGGATGTGCTGCTGCTGCGGCGAGGAGAGCAGGTTGTCGTACTCGTAGGTCCACGGCTCGTAGTAGTCCTCGATGCCGGGCAGCTTGGGGTTGTTGAAGATCCGCAGCAGCTTGCTCACGCGGCCCCCGCCCTTGAGCCGGAGCCGGCCGCCCCGGCCGACCTCCCACCCGCCCCGCCACTTCTCCTGGTCCTCGTACCCGCGCGGGTAGCCCTGGCCGGGCCGCGTCTCGACGTTGTTGAACCAGATGTACTCCGTGCCCTGCCGGTTGGTCCACGCCTGCTTGCACGTGACCGAGCAGGTGTGGCACCCGATGCACTTGTCGAGGTTCATGACCATCGCCATCTGGGCCATCACTCGCATGTCTCGCTCCTTGTCCGATCCGCGTGCTCAGTACTCGACCGGGGTCGTGCGACGCCGGATCACGGTGACCTCGTCGCGCTGGTTGCCGGTGGGGCCGTAGTAGTTGAAGGCGAAGGCCAGCTGCCCGTACCCGCCCACGAGGTGGCTCGGCTTGAGCATGATCCGCGTGAGGGAGTTGTGGATGCCGCCGCGTCGCCCGGACGTCTCCGACAGGGGCACGTTGACGGTGCGGTCCTGCGCGTGGTGCATGTACGCCGTCCCGCGCGGCATGCGGTGGCTGACGATCGCGCGCGCCGAGACCACGCCGTTGCGGTTGACGGCCTCGATCCAGTCGTTGTCCGCGATCCCCACCGCCTCGGCGTCCTCGACGCTCATCCAGATCGTCTGCCCGCCGCGCGAAAGGTTCATCATGAAGAAGTTCTCCATGTACATGGAGTGGATCGCCCACTTGTTGTGGGGCGTGAGGTAGCGGACCGCGATGCCCCCACCGCTGCGCTCGCCGACCCGCGTCTCGCCGAACAGGGCGGTCATGTCCAGCGGCGGACGGAACACCGGCAGCGACTCGCCCATCTCGAGCAGCCAGTCGTGGTCGAGGTAGAAGTGCTGGCGCCCGGTCAGGGTGTGCCAGGGCTTCTTCTTCTCGACGTTGATGGTGAACGGCGAGTAGCGCCGCCCACCGGTCTCGGACCCGGACCACTCCGGCGAGGTGACGACGGGCACGGGGGCGGCCTGGGTGTCCTTGAACGTCACGTGCCGGCCCGCGTTCTCCTCGGCGAGGTCGGCGAGCTGGACGCCGGTGCGCCGCTCGAGGGTGCGGAAGCCCTGCAGCGCCATCTCGCCGTTGGTGGTGCCGGACAGCCGCAGGATGAACTCCGCCGCCTGCAGGTCCGTCTCGATGCTCGGCTGCCCGGCCCCTACGCCGGACTCCACCCGCCCGTTGAGGGCGCCGAGCTCGGCGACGAACTCCTTCACGTCGTAGGTGAGCCCCTTGGTCGTCATGCCCAGCCTCTCCAGCAGGGGGCCGACGGAGACGTACTTCTCGTGGATCGTCGCGTAGTCGCGCTCGACCTCGACCAGGCGGGGCATCGTCCGGCCCGGGACCGGCTCGCACTCGCCCTTCTTCCAGTCCAGGACCTTCCCGCGCGGGGCCGCCATGGCGTCGGCGGAGTCGTGCTGGAGGGGGACGGCGACGACGTCGGTGCGCGTGCCGAGGTGGTCGACCGCCAGCTGGCTGAACCGCTCGGCGATCGTCTTCCACGCCTCCCAGTCGGTCCGCGACTGCCACGGCGAGGAGATCGCCGGGTTGAACGAGTGGATGAACGGGTGCATGTCCGTCGTCGAGAGGTCGTGCTTCTCGTACCAGGTGGCCGCGGGCAGGATGACGTCGGAGTGCAGCGTCGTCGATGTCATACGGAAGTCGAGCGTGAGCAGGAGGTCGATCTTCCCCGCGGGGGCCTCGTCGCGCCAGGTGACGTCGCGGGGCCGGAACTCCGGCGGCGTCTCCTCGGCCCGCACGTCGTTGTCGACCCCGAGCAGGTGCTTGAGGAAGTACTGGTCGCCCTTCGCCGAGCTGCCGAGGGTGTTGGCGCGCCACATCGACCAGATGCGCGGGTAGTTCTGCGGCGCGTCGGGGTCCTCGGCGGCGAACCGGATGTGGCCGTCGCGCAGCTGGTCGACGAGGTAGGGGATCGTCTCCTGGCCGGCCTCCTTGGCGCGGTCGGCCACGTCCAGGGAGCTGATGTCGAACTGGGGGAAGAACGGCTGCCAGCCGAGCCGCTGGGACAGGGCGACGGCGTCGGCGGTCGTCGTGCCGGCGAACGTGCCCGCCCCGGTCCGTGCCGCGAGCCGGTCGGCGCCGAACTGGTCGTAGCGCCACTGGTCGGTGTGCATGTACCAGTAGGTCGTCTGCGTCATCTGCCGCGGGGGCCGCGACCAGTCCAGGGCGTTGGCCAGGTGCAGCCAGCCGCTGATAGGTCGGACCTTCTCCTGGCCGACGTAGTGCGCCCAGCCGCCGCCGTTGACGCCCTGGCAGCCGGTGAGGTTCGTCAGCGTGAGGAACGTGCGGTAGATGGTGTCGGAGTGGAACCAGTGGTTCGTGCCGGCGCCCATGATGATCATCGAGCGGCCGCCGGAGTCGCGGGCGTTGGCGGCGAACTCGCGGGCGATCCGGGCCGCGGCCTGAGCGGGGACGCCGGTGATGGCCTCCTGCCAGGCCGGGGTGGCGGGCTGGGTGGCGTCCTCGTAGCCCGTGGGCCACGAGCCGGGCAGGCCCGGGCGAGCGACCCCGTAGCGGGCGAGCAGCAGGTCGTAGACGGTGGTGACGAGCCGGCCGCCGACGCGGCGGGCCGGGACGCCGCGCAGCACGTCGTGCGCCTCGCCCTGGTCGGCGGTGTCGAACCGGGGCAGCGCGACCTCGACGGATCGCTCGGCGTGCTCGATGAGGCTCAGGGCCGGCACGAGGTCGCCGAGGTCGAGGTTCCAGCGGCCCTCGCCGTCGGCGGCGAACCGGTGGCCGAGCGTGCCGCCGGGCACGGCCGGGTGGCCGGTGACGGCGTCGAGCATGACGGGCTTGAACTCGGCGTGCTCGGTGTCGGCCTCCTCGCCCACGAGCTCGGCGCCGAGGTCGTCCGCGACGACGAACTTCCCGGCCTGCCACGCGCCGCCCTCGCCTGAGGTGAGCTCGACGAGGAACGGCAGGTCGGTGTAGCGGGAGACGTAGTCGGTGAACCGCTCCGTCGGCTGCTCGACGAAGAACTCGCGCAGGATGACGTGCCCCATCGCCATCGCGAGGGCGGCGTCGGTCCCCGGGTGCGGCGCGAGCCACTCGTCGGCGAACTTCACGCTCTCCGCGTAGTCGGGCGCGACGGAGATGACCTTCTGGCCGCGGTACCGGGCCTCGGTCATCCAGTGGGCGTCCGGGGTCCGGGTGAGGGGGACGTTGGAGCCCCACATGATGAGGTAGGAGGCGTCCCACCAGTCCCCGGACTCCGGGACGTCGGTCTGGTCGCCGAAGACCTGGGGCGAGGCGGGCGGCAGGTCGGCGTACCAGTCGTAGAAGCTGAGCATCGAGCCGCCGATGAGCTGGTGGAAGCGGGCGCCGGAGGAGAACGACACCTGGCTCATCGCGGGGATCGGGGAGAAGCCGGTCGCCCGGTCCGGCCCGAGCTCCTTGACCGTGTAGACGTAGGCCGCGGCGACGATGTCGACGGCCTCCTTCCAGGTGGCCCGCACGAGACCGCCCTTGCCGCGGGCCGACTTGTAGCGGCGGGCCTTCTCGGGGTCCTCGACGATCGACTGCCAGGCGAGGACCGGGTCGCCGCCCGGGACCTGGTTCCGCGCCTCGCGGAAGAGCCGGACGAGCTCGCCGCGCACGTACGGGTAGCGCACCCGCGTGGGCGAGTAGGTGTACCAGGAGAAGGAGGCACCGCGCGGGCAGCCCCGGGGCTCGTACTCGGGTCGGTCCGGCCCCGCCGACGGGTAGTCGGTCTGCTGCGACTCCCAGGTGATGATCCCGTCCTTGACGTACACCTTCCACGAGCAGGACCCGGTGCAGTTGACGCCGTGGGTGGAGCGGACGACCTTGTCGTGGCTCCAGCGGTCCCGGTAGAAGGAGTCGCCGGATCGCCCGCCCTCGAGGTGGATCTCCCGGTTGTCCGGGCTGACGGGGGCCCGGGAGAACATCTTGCGCACGCCGATGAGGGCGTCCGTCAGCGAGCTGTCGAGGCCGGGCGCGGTGCCCCGCTCGGAGTCCCGCTCGGTGTCCCGGACTGTCATGAGGTCCTCCCGTGGTCCTGGTCCTGCGCGTCGTGAGGTTCGACGTCGGTGTCGTCGGTGGCGGCGCGTCGGCGGGCCGCGCGCCCGACCATGAGGGTGATGACGACGGCGCCGGCCGCCGCCACGGCCAGGGCCAGGAGGCCGAGCCCGTAGTTGGACTGGTTGATCCACAGCTGGCCGAGGATCAGTGGCGGGACGAAGCCGCCCAGACCGCCGGCGGCACCGACGAGGCCGGTGATCGCGCCGACCTTCGCCGGGTCGGAAGCCTGGCCGACGAGACCGAAGACGGCGCCGGTGCCCAGCCCGAGCCCGATCGCCATGACGAGGAACGCGACCGTGCCGATCCCGGACAGCGAGGGGTTGACGCTGAGGACGAGCGCCATGGCGGTGACGGTGACGTAGGAGATGAGCAGTGTCGTCACGGCACCGATGCGGTCGGCGAGCAGGCCGCCGACGACGCGGCAGGCGACGGCCAGGACGACGAACCCGCCCATCCGGGCCGCGGCGTCGCCGGCCTCGAGGCCGTACTCGTTCTGCAGGTAGGTCGGCAGATAGACCGAGAAGGCGACGTACCCGCCGAACGCGATGGCGTAGAGGTACATCGCCTGCCACGTGAGGGCCAGGCCGGCTGCGCCCCGCACCTTGGCGACCATCGACGTCCTCGAGGGCGTCCAGGCCGGGGCGTCGCGCATGAGGAACCAGGCGAGAGCGGCGTAGAGCGCCAGGACGGCCGCGGCCACGAGGAAGGGGACGGTCTCGCCCGCGCCGACGTGGAGCGGGACGGTGGTGAACGCCGAGATGGCGGTGCCGACCATGCCGGCGCCGTAGATCCCCAGCGCGAGGCCGCGCCCGCTGGGCGGGAACCAGGCGTTGACGAAGGGCACACCGACGGCGAACACCGTCCCCGCGATTCCGAGGAAGAATCCGCCGACGAGCAGGGCCGTGTAGCTGTCCTGCCCGAAGAATCCGAGGAACAGTACCGGGACGATGCTGACGACCGAGATCAGCGGCATCATCACGCGACCGCCGTACCGGTCCGTGAGCGCGCCGACGGGAATCCGGCCGAGCGAGCCGACGAGCACCGGGACCGCGACGAGCAGGGCCGAGTCCGCCGTCAGACCCTTCTCGACGAAGGTCGAGCCCAACGGGCTCAGCAGCGCCCAGGCCCAGAAGTTCAGCATGAAGCCGACGGTCGCCAGCACGAGCGCCCGCGTGCGCGGCCCTCGGCCCGTGTCCGTGACTGCGGAGCCCGAACCTGCGTCCACGTCCACCCTCCCCGGCCATTCAACGGCTTTCGAGGAGCATAACCACGACACGTATTAAGAAAGACATTGATGCGGTAATCGTTCGGTGTGCATTCCGGACATAAACGACGTGAGTGATCATGGCGGTCGGGTGTTTCTTCCGCTTCTTCTCATTGGTCGTTCATCGTTCAGCGTTCGTCGCCCGCGCGGACGACCCGCGCGGGCCACCTACCATCGCGGCATGGAGCCCTTCACCCTGACCGACGGCGTCGTCGAGCTCTCCGTGCCCACCGAGAAGGACGTCGACGCGGTCCTCGGGGCCTGCCAGGACCCGGCGATCCAGGAGTGGACCACCGTCCCCTCGCCGTACCGCCTGCGCGACGCCGAGACGTTCGTGCGTGACGTCTCCGTCCGCGGCTGGGAGCTCGACACGCCCCACTGGGCGGTCCGGGAGCTCGGTCCGGACGGTCCGACGCTCGTGGGTGTCGTCTCCTGCGGCCCCGTCCGAGCGGGTGCCCGCACCGAGATCGGCTACTGGATGGCGCCGGCCGGCCGCGGGCGCGGGCTGCTGGCGCGGGCGCTCGACCTCGTCCTCGACGAGCTCTTCGCCCGGGGGGTCGCGGCCGCCGGGTGGTCCGCGGAGATCCACGACGGCGAGCCCAACTGGGACTCGTGGCGCGTCGCGTGGCGGCTCGGGTTCCGCGCCGAGGGTGTGTCTCGCGCCGCCTTCCCCAACAAGGGCGTGCTCCACGACGGTCTTCGCGCCACACTCCTCGCCACGGACCCGCGCGAGCCGGCGGCGCCCTGGGACGGCCCGGCCCGCGAGAGCGGCGACGACCCGTCCGACCTCGGCGATGCCGGCGCGGACGATGCGGCAGGCGCCGGGGGGCGAGAAGCCCAGTCGGACGCGGACGCAGGCGCGGGCGAGGACACCTCGCCGCCCCGGGTCCCGGCGATGCCCGACCCGCGCGACCCGGAGGCGCTGGTGCGCCAGTTCCACGCCACCTACGACCTGCCGGTCGTCACGACCGGTCCCGAGGCCGACGTCGAGCGCGTCCACATGCGCACCGGCCTCGTCGTCGAGGAGGCGGCCGAGCTCGTCGGGGCCGTCTACGGCGAGCGCGCCGAGCAGATCATGACCGAGGCGTTCGCCCGCGCGGTCGGGGCCGACGACGGCACCCGGGACACGGTCGAGGTGGCGGACGCCCTCGGGGACCTCGTCTACGTCGCCTACGGGATGGCGCTCGAGTGCGGCATCCCGCTGCCCGCGGTGCTCCGCGAGATCCAGGCCTCCAACCTGTCCAAGCTCGGCGGGGACGGCCGCCCGATCTACCGCGCGGACGGCAAGGTGCTCAAGGGCCCGGGATACTTCCCGCCCGACGTCGACGGCGTGCTGCGCCGGGAACGCCTGACCGGCTGACGACACGCACCCGCGGAGCAGTGCCACCATGGTCCGATGACCAGCCCCGACGCCGTGACTCTGCCCGACGACAACCCGTTCTCCCGACCCTCGCCGCTCCCGTTCGGGATGCCCGAGTTCGGCGCGATCAGGCCCGAGCACCTGCTTCCGGCGCTTCGCGCGGGCCGGGCGGCCCAGCGCGCCGAGTGGGAGTCCGTCGCGTCGGACCCGCAGGAGCCCACGGTGGAGAACACGCTCGTGGCGCTCGAGCGCTCGGGCGAGCTGCTCACTCGCGCGGCCGTCGTCCTGTCGACGCTCGCCGGCTCCGTCGGCGGCCCTGAGTACGACGCGATCTCCGCCGAGAACGCCCCGGAGTCCTCCGCGCACGGCGACGCCTTCTGGTTGGACGCGCGCCTCTACGACCGCTTCCGGGTGCTGCAGTCCGCGGGGGGCCTCGACGAGCAGGACGCCTGGGCGGTCGACGAGTACGTGCGCGGGTTCGAGCGTCGCGGCGTCGGCCTGGACGAGGCCGGGACCGCCCGGCTGCGTGCCCTCAACGCCGAGATCGCCGAGCTGACGACCGACTTCCGCAACCGGGCCGCCGCGGGCATGGCCGCCGCCGCGCTGCCGGTGCGCGACGAGGCGGCGCTCGCCGGCCTCGACGAGTCGCGCCGCCGGACCCTCGCGGAGTCGGCCGCGGCCCGGCCCGCCGCGGCCGACGGCGCCGAGCACCTCGTCACCTACGTGCTGCCCAGCCAGCAGCCCCTGCTCACCGAGCTCACGGACCCGGCCACGCGCGCCGAGGTGCTCGCCCGGTCCGTGACGCGCGGGACCGGCACGGACCCCGCGACCGACACCCGTGCCCTCGTGCGGGCGATCGCGCGCGCCCGCGCCGAGCGCGCCCGCCTGCTCGGGGCTGAGCACCACGCGGAGATCGTCGCCCGCGGGGCCACCGCCCCGGACTCCGACGCGATCACCGCCATGCTCGGCCGCCTCGCGCGCCCCGCGGTGCGCAACGCCGCCCGGGAGGCCGAGGACCTCGCGGCGCTCGCGGCCGCCGACCCTCAGCGGCCGGCCGACGCCGGCGAGCTCGCGGCGGGCGACTGGTCCTACTACGCCGAGCGGCTGCGGACCCAGCGGTTCGACGTCGACGACGCGGTCCTGCGCCCCTACCTCGAGCTGGACTCCGTGCTGGAGCGCGGCGTGTTCCTCGCCGCCGGACGCCTGTACGGCCTCACCTTCACCGAGCGCCCCGACATCGAGGGCTACGCCGACGGCGTGCGCGTGTGGGAGGTCCGCGAGGAGGACGGCACGCCGCTGGGCCTGTTCGTCGGCGACTTCTACGCCCGCGAGCACAAGCGGGGCGGTGCGTGGATGCACGACCTCGTCACCGCGTCGACGCTGACCGGGAAGGCGCCGGTCGTCGTCAACAACGCCAACATCACGCGGCCGCCGGCGGGGGAGCCGACGCTGCTCGTGTGGGACGAGGTGCGGACCCTCTTCCACGAGTTCGGGCACACGCTGCACTCGCTGCTCACCTCCGCGCGCTACCCGGGCTTCGCCGGGACGGCCCTGCCGCGGGACTTCGTCGAGTACCCCTCACAGGTCAACGAGCAGTGGATGGAGCACCCGGAGGTGCTGGCGTCCTTCGCCCGCCACCACGTCACCGGCGAGCCGCTCCCGGAGGCGACCGCCGGGCGGCTGCGGTCGATGGGCGCCTACGGCCAGGGCTTCGCGACGTCCGAGTACCTCGGCGCCGCGCTCGTGGACCAGGCCTGGCACCGCATCGGCCCGGACGAGGTGCCCGCGGACGACGCGGGGGTCCTGCCCTTCGAGGCCGCGGCCCTCGCCGACGCCGGACTCACCGACCCGCGGATCCCGCCGAGGTACCGCACCACGTACCTCAACCATTCGTTCGGCGGCGGGTACGACGCGAGCTACTACGCCTACATCTGGTCCGAGGTGCTCGACGCCGAGACCGTCAACTGGTTCCGCGCCCACGACGCGGGCAACCTCGGGCTCACGCGCGCGGCCGGCGAGACGTTCCGCGACGAGCTGCTCTCGCGCGGCAACTCCCGCGACCCGCTGGCATCCGTCGAGACGCTCCTGGGCCGCACGCCGTCCATCGAGCCGCTGCTTGCCCGTCGCGGCCTGGACGACTGACACCCGCACGCTCGAGGTCGACGAACCGCACGCTCGAGGTCGACGAACCGCACGCTCGAGGTCGACGAACCGCACGCTCGACGACCGACGACGAAGGGCCCCGCCTGTCGGCGGGGCCCTTCGCTCGTTCAGCGGATCAGCGCTGGACCGTCAGGGTGTCGGTCCCGTTGCCGTCCCAGTCGCCCACGTGGACGACGTCGTTCGCACGCCCGTAGCGGATGGTCTGCTCCGCCCAGCCGTCGGTCAGCGAGTTGCGCAGGAAGTACTCGTTCCCGCGGCGCACGGCGAGCGTGTCGATCTCGTCGCCGTCCCAGTCACCCACGTAGATCTCGTCGCCCGCGCGACCGTAGGTGAACACCGAGTCCGCCCAGCCGTCGCGCACCGTGTTGGCCACGAAGTACGTGTTGCCACGGCGCACGGTCAGCGAGTCGGTCCGGTCGCCGTCGAAGTCGCCCACGATGACGTCGTCACCGGCGCGACCGTAGGTCACCTCGGCGTCGGCCCAGCCCGTCTGCATCGTGTTGCTGACGAAGTACTGGGCGCCACGACGCACCGTGAAGGTGTCGAAGCCGTCGCCGTCCCAGTCACCCACGAGCACGACGTCGTCCGCGCGGCCGTAGTGGATCTCGTCCACCGCGGCGTTGCCTCGGGCGTCGTTGTTGATGAGGTACCGGTTCCCGCGGCGCACGGAGATCGTGTCGACGCCGTCGCCGTCCCAGTCACCCACGAGCACCTCGTCGTCCGGACGTCCGAACTCGTAGGTGTACTCGGCGGGACCGTCCGCCCAGGTGTTCGCCGTGAAGAACGTCGACACCGGGCCGCTGGTGGGCGGCGGCACGTCGTCGCCGCCGCGGTCGATCGTGAACGCACCGGACGTCCACCGCTCGAACTCACCGGCCTCCTCCGAGCCCAGCGGGGCGACCGCGGTGAGCTCGAAGACGTAGTCGCCGTCCGGCAGGGCCACGCGGCCCGTCCGGTCGTCGGTCAGGACGGTGCCGTCCCAGGTCCACAGGTCGATCCCGGGGGAGAGGCCGACCGTCTGCTCGGTGCGGACGATGCCGCCGCCCGTGCGGGCGCCTGCCTGGTCGGCCGGGTAGACGCGCAGGGTGAGCTCCTGGGCGCTGTGCTCGAGCGCCCAGACGGCCGCGGGCTGGTCGAGCAGCTCGAGGCTGAACGTGCCGCCCGCCTCGACGGGCTCGAACGTCGCGCCGGCCTGGCACTCGCCGCCGACGAACCGCTCGCACTCGACGAGCTGGCCGAGCGTCCCGTTCTCCTCGCCCTCGACGAGGTCCTCGAGGAGGTTGACCGCCTGGTAGTCGCCCGCGAAGCCGTAGAACGGCAGCGAGATCGGCTCCACGGACTCGTCGGTCGGGGTGAGGACGACGTAGCCGCCGTACTGCGCGCCGAGCTCCTCGAGACCCGGGTCCGGGGTGATGGCGTACGAGAACGTGGCGGAGCCGCCCGCGGGGACGGTGACCTCGGACGGGCCGGCGTAGGTCGACGCGCCCTCGTAGATCCCGTAGTTCCACGAGCCCGTCGACGCGACCGCGTCGACCGTGGAGATCTCGTAGGTGACGTCGGCGCCCGACGTCGACGTCAGGGTGACCTCGCCGGACGACGGACCGTGCTCGGACTCGCCGAGGACCAGCTGGCCCGGGCTCGCGATGACGCCGGCCTGGATCGACTCGTCGATCTGGATGAGGCCGGCGCCCTGGCGGTGCACGGCGTCGAGCAGCCCGAGCTCCGGGTTGCCGTTCCAGTTCGCGGGCTCGGCGTAGTTCTGCAGGACGTCGCGGATCAGACCCGAGTCGGTGCCCGGGTGCGCCTCGAGGTACAGCGCGACCGCGCCCGCGACGTGCGGGGCGGACATCGACGTGCCGGTCAGCGTGGCGTAGCCGCCCGACTCGAGCGGGTACGGGGCGTAGATCGAGCCGCCGGGCGCGCCGAGGTTCGGCTTGAGGTCGAGCTCGGCGCTGCCGCCCCAGGAGGAGCCGACGTTGATGAGTCCGGCGGTCGGGCTGACGACCTCGATCTCCTGGTCCGTGACCGTGACGGAGAAGCCGTCGGTGCCGATGGACTCGGCGAGGGCGATCCCGTCGTCCTGGCTGACGACCGTCACCGGGATGGTGATCGCCGGGTCGCCCGCGACGGTCGCGGCGGCGAGGCCCGGGGCGTTGTTGTAGATGATGAGCGCCTCGGCGCCCGCCTCCTGAGCGTTGAGCGCCTTGATGTGGAACGTGCAGTCGCCGCGCTGAATGAGCACGAGCTGACCCGTGTGGTCCTCCTCGAGCGGGGTGCAGCCCTGGGCGGACGCCTCACCGGGCGTGCCGATCGAGGCGATCTCGGTGTAGGTCGTCCCGGGCACCGGCTCGGGCGCCTCGGTCGCGGGCATGTGCCCGATGAGCTCGCCGTCCGGGCCGATCTCGAGCGCGTCGGCCGTCACCGCGAGGTTGTCGTACATCGCGACGCCGATGACGCTCTCACCGTTGCCGGGGGAGCCGGCGGCCCAGGGGCCGAGCTCGCCCTCGTTGCCGATGGAGGCGGTGACGACCATGCCGAGGTCGTGCAGGCGCGAGGCGATGACCGACGTCGGGTAGTCGTTCCAGCCCGCGAAGGCGGAGCCGATCGACATGTTGAGGACGTCCGCGCCGTCCGCGTACGCGAGCTCCATGGCGGCGTTCATGATGTCGGTCTCGGTGGAGCCGTCGCAGCCGAACACCCGGTAGGAGCCGAGGGTGACCCCGGGGGCGACGCCGCGGACACCGCCCGCGGTGGTGTCGCCGTCCGCGCCGACGATGCCGGCGACGTGGGTGCCGTGGCCCTGGCAGTCGTCGGGGTCGTTGTCCGGGCGGGGGATCGGCTGGTAGTTGGGCGAGGCCGGGTCGGCGTTGTAGTCGTCGCCGACGAAGTCGTGACCGGTCGTCACGCGCGCGGTCGGGAAGGTGTCGCCGTCCGGGACGCCCGAGCCGCCGAAGTCCTGGTGGTCGTAGTCGATGCCGGTGTCCATGACGGCCACGTGCACGCCCGCGCCATCGAACCCGAGCTCGCTGTAGACGGTGTCCGCGCCGGTCATGGTGACGGCGTTGGCCATCTCGGGGGAGTTGTTCGGGAGCGTCTCCGGCGCGTCGACGATCTCGACGGGCCAGACGCCCGAGACGCCCTGCATGCCGAGGATCGTGTCGATGTCGGAGTCGGCCACCTCGATCGACAGGCCGTTCCAGACGCTGGAGTACTCGTGGCGCACGTCGATCGACACGCCCTCGTTGGCCGCGTCGGTGAGGAAGTTCGCCTGCTGGGCGTCGACGCCGGCCCGGCTGCCGCCCAGGGCGGTCGCGGTGCGGTCGAGGCCGACGAACCAGGCGCCCGACTCGGAGCCCGCGGCGAGCGCGGCGGCGGTGTCGGCGGACATCGAACGGCGGGCGTCCGGGTCGGCCGGGTCGATCTCGGCGACGTCGGCCGAGGCGGGGACGGCGAGAGCCCCGACCAGGAGCGCGGCGGAGGCCGCGGCCACGCCCAACATCCGTCCACCTCCCCGTCGTGCTCGGGTCAAGGGCAGGGTGGGCACGCGTTGAACCTCCGGTACATAGACGATGACGATCGTCGGCGACCGTCACGGTGCGCATCACATCATGCCCTGCCCCACCAGGGAAGACCCACGATCGGGTCGAGCGGGACACCGTGATCGGTTGCGAAACGGTAACGGTGGGGTGTTCCGCCGGTCGCGGGTAGGTTCGAGGGCATGACCGAGCGCATCTCACCCGAGGACGAGGTCCTGTCGATCTGCCGCGACCTCATCCGCATCGACACGTCCAACTACGGCGACGGCTCCGGCCCCGGCGAGCGCGAGGCCGCCGAGCTCGTCATGGGCCTGCTCACCGAGGTCGGGTTCGAGCCCGAGCTCATCGAGTCGGCGCCGCGGCGGTCCAGCGTGCTGCTCCGCATCCCCGGGGAGGACCCCACGCGCGGGGCGCTGGTCCTGCACGGGCACACCGACGTCGTGCCGGCGGCGAAGGACGACTGGAGCGTCGACCCGTTCGGGGCCGAGGTCCGCGACGGCATGGTGTGGGGCCGCGGCGCGGTCGACATGAAGAACATGGACGCGATGATCCTGTCGGTCGTCCGGTCGATGGGCCGGGACGGGTGGCGGCCCCCGCGCGACCTCGTGGTCGGGCTGCTCGCCGACGAGGAGGCCGGCGGCCGCTTCGGCGCGCACTGGCTCGTCGACCACCGGCCCGACGTGTTCGAGGGCGCGACCGAGGCGATCAGCGAGGTCGGGGGCTTCTCCGCGCAGATCGCCGGGCAGCGCGTCTACCTGCTGCAGACCGCCGAGAAGGGGCTGGCCTGGCTGCGCCTGGTGGCGCAGGGCCGCGCCGGCCACGGTTCCCAGGTCAACGAGGACAATGCGGTCGCCCACCTCGCCGCGGCGGTCGCGCGCATCGGCCGCCACGAATGGCCCCTGCACCTCAACAAGACCGTGCGCGCCCTGTTCGACGGCGTCGCCGAGCTCACCGGGACCACCTACGACCCGGAGGACCCGGACAGCGTCGAGAAGCTGGTCGAGCAGTTCGGGTCGGTGCGCAACTTCGTCGGCTCCACGATCCGCACCTCGGCCCACCCCACGCAGCTCGACGCCGGGTACAAGGCCAACGTCGTCCCGGGCTCCGCGACCGCCTCGCTCGACGTGCGCCCGCTGCCGGGCCACGAGGCCGAGGTGCGGGCCACGCTCGCCGAGCTCGCGGGCGACAAGGTGCGGATCGAGGAGATCCACACGGACATCGGCCTCGAGGTGCCCTACTCGGGCGACCTGGTCGACGCGATGGTCGGCGCCCTCGGTCAGGAGGACCCGGACGCGTCGGTGCTGCCGTACATGCTCTCGGGCGGAACTGACAACAAGGCCCTGTCGCGGCTCGGCATCACGGGCTACGGGTTCGCCCCGCTGCGGCTCGACCCCGAGCTGGACTTCGCCGGCATGTTCCACGGCGTCGACGAGCGAGTGAACATCGACGCGCTCACCTTCGGCGCACGGGTGCTCGAGCGGGTGGTGCGGACGAGCTGAGCAGCTCGAACCGGGTCAGTGGTCGGCGAGCGTGGAGACCACCCGCATCGCCCGACGCCGCAGCACGATCTTGCGGGCACCGCCCTCGTAGAGGACGGACCGGGCGAGCTCCCACCGGCCGTACTCGGCCTCGGCGGTGATGAGGCGGCGCGCGTCGGACCGGCCCACGTCGGGCGGGATCGTCATGGTCCGGAACTCGTAGTAGGTGTCGCTCGCGTACCTCGAGCCCGCTCGCGCCATGCCGCCTCCTCGGTGCGTCGGTCGTGCCCGGTCGGGTCGACCGGTCGCACCATCCTGGCCCAGGCTGGCACTTCGCGCGTGCACCGCTAGGCTCGGTCTCATGGCTACGGACCCGCGTGCAGCCCTGGACCGCCTCGTCGCGGCGCTCGAGGAGCACCACCTCGCCGCCGCCGCGGCCCAGGACCCCGACTCCCCGCGCGTGGTCGCGGCCGCCTCGACGATCGCCGAGGTGTTCGTCACCTACGACGACGCCCTGTTCACCGAGTACGGCGTCGACCTCCCGTTCGATCTCTACGACGACGACGAGGACGACGACTACGACGACTACGGGGACGACGAGGACGACGACCTCGAGGACCTCGACGACGAGGACGACGACGAGGTCGACGAACGCCGGTAGCGCCCCGCGCCCGGACCGGCGGGCCCGGAGGGCTCAGAGCCGCTCGGGGTAGCCCAGCGGGATGGCACTGACCTCGTCGAGCGCGCGCTCGATGGACTCCGGGAGGTCGAGCTCGGCCCCCTTGAGGGTCTGCCGGAGCTGCGCGGCGCTGGAGGCCCCCACGAGGGAGACGTCGACGCCGGAGCGCACCGACCACGCGAGCGCCACCTCGGCCGGCGAGACGTCCAGCCCGTCGGCCGCCGTCGCGACGGCCTCCGCGATCGAGGCCGACCGCGCATCCAGGTACGGCTCGACGAAACCCCGCAGATGGGCCGACGCCGCGCGCGACGCGGGCGGCACGCTCGAGCGGTAGCGGCCGGCGAGCACGCCGCGACCGAGCGCGGACCAGGCGATCACCCCCAGGCCCAGCGCGCGTGCGGCCGGCAGGAGCTCGCGCTCGGTCCCGCGCTGGAGCAGCGAGTGCTCCACCTCGACGGCGGCCAGGTGCGGCGCCGGCAGGAGGGTCCGGGACAGGGTCGCCGCGTGCGCGGTCGACCACGCTGGGTGGTTGGCGAGCCCCACGTAGCGGGCGCGGCCGCTGCGCATCGCGTGGTCGAGCGCCCCGAGCGTCTCCTCGAGCGTCGTCTCGGGGTCGGGGCGCTGGACCAGCCACAGGTCCACGCGGTCCGTGCCGAGCCGCACGAGGGACGCGTCGAGCTCGGTGAGCAGGGCCGCCCGGGAGGCGTCCACGACGCCGGTCCCGCCGCGTACCCGGGTGCCCGCCTTGGAGACCACGACGACGTCGTCGCGCACGCGGCGCTCGGCCAGCTGGGCGCCGAGGATCTCCTCGGCCGCCCCGTCCGCGTACGACGCCGCGGTGTCGATCACGGTCCCGCCGACGTCGAGGAACGCCTCGAGGTGCTCGGCGGCGTCGTGCTCGTCGGTGTCCCGGCCCCAGGTCAGGGTGCCGAGGCCGACGGCGGACACGGCGAGGCCCGTGGCCCCGAGGCGGGAGGTGCGCATGGCGTCACGGTAGCCGCCCCGGCCGACGGACCTCGCGAGCGGATACCGTGTCCCCCCGTGACATGGTGGGAGACGATCGTCCTCGGGATCGTGCAGGGACTCACGGAGTTCCTGCCGATCTCGTCGTCCGCGCACATCCGGATCTTCGGCGAGCTGCTGCCGTCGAGGACGGACCCGGGCGCCGCGTTCACCGCGATCTCCCAGCTCGGCACCGAGGCGGCGGTCGTCGTCTACTTCCGCAGGGACATCGCGCGGATCGTCTCGCACTGGTTCCGGGCGCTCCCGGTGGGGCCGTGGAAGAGGCAGCTGCCCGCGAGCGACCCCGACGCCCGCATGGGCTGGTTCGTCATCGTGGGCTCGATCCCCATCGGGGTCCTCGGCCTGCTGCTCGAGTCGTGGATCGACACCACGTTCCGGCACCTGTTCATCACCGCCGCGATGCTCGCGCTGTTCGGCCTGCTCCTGCTCGTCGCGGACCGCACGGCGAAGCAGACCAAGGGCCTGGACCACCTCTCGTGGTGGGACGCGATCCTCCTCGGCCTCGCTCAGTCCCTCGCCCTGGTGCCCGGCGTGTCCCGATCGGGCGCGACGATCACGATGGGACTGTTCCTCGGCCTCACGCGCGAGGCGGCGGCCCGGATGTCGTTCCTGCTCGCCATCCCGGCCGTCATCGCGTCCGGCATGTACAAGCTGTTCTCGGACGTCCTCCTGAGCGACGCGCCGCCGGCCCCCGGGGAGCCGAGCCTGTTCGCCACCTTCCTGGCGACGGTCGTCGCGTTCGTCGTCGGCTACTGGGTCATCGTGTGGTTCCTCAAGCTCGTCTCCACCCGCACGTACCTCCCCTTCGTCGTCTACCGGATCGTCCTCGCCGTCGCGATCGTCGCCCTCGTCCTCGGCGGCGTCATCTCGGCCACCGCCTGACCTCGGCTGCCGGCACGGCCCCGGGGCGGGACGCGGACGGCCCGGCCCGCTTCCCGCCCGATCCTCGACGGGGCGCGGACGGCCCGGCCCGTGCCCGCCCGATCCGAACTAGGGTCGAGCGGTGAGGTCCTGGTCCGCCCCCGTCGTCCCCGAGCTTCCCGACCGCGGTGGGGAGGTGCGTCTCGCCCCCACCGTGGGCCTGCCGCCGACCTCGCCGCCGGAGCCCCAGGAGCCGGGCGCGCGCCGGCTCTACGTCTGCGGCATCACCCCCTACGACGCCACCCACCTCGGACACGCCGCCACCTACGTCGGCTACGACCTGCTCGTGCGTGCCTGGCTCGACACCGGGGTCGACGTCCGCTACGTGCAGAACGTCACCGACGTCGACGATCCGCTGCTCGACCGGGCGCGGGAGACCGGCGTGGACTGGGTCGAGCTCGCCGCGGAGCAGACCGAGCTGTTCCGCTCGGACATGACGGCTCTACGGGTCGTGCCGCCCACCGACTACGTGGGTGCGGTGGAGTCCGTGCCGCTCGTCGTCGAGGCCGTGTCGCGGATGCTCGCCTCCGGCGCCGCCTACCGGGTGCCGGCCGACGACGCCCTCGACGCCGCCTCGCCGGGCGACGTCTACGCGGACCTGTCCGCCGACCCGGGATTCGGCAGCGTGTCCGGGATGAGCCGCGAGGAGATGCTCACCGCGTTCGGCGAGCGCGGGGGCGACCCGGAGCGGCCCGGCAAGAAGGATGCGCTGGACCCCCTGCTGTGGCGCGTGGCGCGGGCGGACGAGCCCGCCTGGGACGGCGCCGACCTGGGCGAGGGGCGGCCGGGGTGGCACATCGAGTGCGCGTGCATCGCCGCGACGCACCTGGGGCTGCCGATCGACGTCCAGGGCGGCGGCAGCGACCTGCTGTTCCCGCACCACGAGATGTCGGAGTCGCACCTGCGCGTGCTCACCGACCGTCCGGGCGCCGTGCGGCTGCACGCGCACGGCGGGATGGTGGGCTACGAGGGCACGAAGATGAGCAAGTCGCTGGGCAACCTCGTCCTGGTGTCGCGGCTCGTCGCCGCGGGGGAGGAGCCCGCGGCCGTGCGGCTCGCGCTGCTGGCCGGTCACTACGCGGCCGACCGGGAGTACTCCGACGGCGTGCTGGCGTCCGCCAAGGAACGGCTTGCGACCTGGCGGGCCGCTGTGGCCGCGGCGTCGACGGCCCCCGCGGCGGAGGGCGGGGAGTCGGGCGTACCGGCGGGGCCCGAGGGCCTGGCGGCCGGTGCCCCGACCGAGCGGGACGTGCTCGACGGCGTGCGCGCCGCCCTGCGCGACGACCTCGACTCGCCCCGCGCGCTGGAGGTCGTCGACGAGTGGGCCGCGGCCGTCCTCGCCGCGGCGACGACCACCGGTGGTGAGCCGGGCCGGGTGCCGGGCGCGCTCGTGCGCGACACCGTCGACGCACTGCTGGGGGTCGACCTCTCCGTGTGACGCAAGGCTCCGCGCGGTCGTGGCGTCGGACGCAGGAATAAGTTGAGACTTCAACTAGTTTTGCCGGTATGACCACGACCTCCGCCCAGCTGCTGCCCGCCACCACGTCCATGGGGACCGTCCGCCTGCGCGTCCGGGACCTCGACACCGTCGTCCGCTTCTACGAGGAGGGGGCCGGCCTCGTCCGCGTCGGCGAGGACCGCGCGAGCGTCCGGCTCGGCCTGCCCGCCGCCGGCGACGAGCCGGCCCGGGTGCTCGTCGAGATCACCCACGCGCCCGACCTGCCGGTGCGCCCGAGCGGCTCGGCCGGCCTGTTCCACACGGCGATCCTCTACAGCACCCCGGCCGACCTCTCGGCCGCGGTCCTGCGCCTGGCGCGGGCCGGCGCCCGCTTCACCGGCTCCTCGGACCACCTCGTCTCCGAGGCCTTCTACTTCGACGACCCGGAGGGCAACGGGGTCGAGCTTTACATCGACCGTCCCCGCGACGCCTGGACCTGGACGGACGGCCAGGTCCAGATGGCGACGATCTTCCTCGACCCGAACGCCTACCTGGACAAGCACCTCGACCGCGAGCACGGCGTCCCGGTGGGCGCCACGGTCGGCCACGTCCACCTCCAGGTCGGGGACACGGCGACCGCGCGCGACTTCTACGTCGACACCCTCGGGTTCGACGCCACGTTCGAGATCCCCGGTCAGGCCCTGTTCGTCTCCGCCGGCGGCTACCACCACCACATGGCGATGAACGTCTGGGGGACGCGCGGCGCGGGTCTGCGCGCCCCGGCTCTCGGGCTCGGCCGGTCCGTCCTCGAGATCGGGGACGCCACGGCCGTCGGCGAGGCCGCCGAGCGCCTGCGCGCGGCCGGCCACCAGGTCGACGACGACGGCGCGGCCCTCGAGGTCGACGACCCGTGGGGCAACCGCCTGCGGCTCGTCGGCTGAGCCGTCACCTGCCGGTCGGCGGCGGCGGGCCGGAGCCCTTGTCCGGGCTCCCGCCGTCGCGCCGACGGAGATAGCGCTCGAACTCCCGCGCGATCGCCTCGCCGCTGGCCTCCGGCAGCTCGGCGGTGTCCTTGGACTCCTCGAGCATCTCGACGTACTCCGCGACGTCGTCGTCCTCCTGCGCGAGCTCGTCGACGGCCCGCTGCCACGCGGCGGCGTCCTCGGCGAGGTCCCGTGTGGGCAGCGACATGCCGACGAGGTCCTCGAGCGCGACCAGCAGCGCGAGCGTCGCCTTCGGCGACGGCGGCTGGGAGACGTAGTGCGGCACCGCCGCCCACATCCCGATGGCGCTCAGGCCCCGCTCCTGGCTCAGCGCCCCGAGCACGCCCACGATGCCGGTGGGCCCCTCGTAGTCCGGGGAGGACAGGCCCAGTGCCTCCTGGATCGCCGGGTCGTCGGACGAGGACTGCACCGGGATGGGGCGCGTGTGCGGCACGTCGGCGAGCAGTGCACCGACCGAGACCAGCGTCCGCACGCCCGCCGCCTCGAGAGCGTCGAGGATCTCCGCGCAGTAGCGCGACCATCGCAGGGAGGGCTCGACCCCCCGCACGATGACGAGCCGCTCGCCGGTGGAAGGGGACGTGGCGAGCAGCACCTCGGTGCGCGGGAACGTGAGGATCCGAGAGCCGTCGGGCCCGCGCTCGACCCGCGGCCGGTTGACCTGCAGGTCGTGGTACTCCTCCGGGTCCAGGACGGCGAGCGTCTTGGTGTCCCAGTCCTCGGCGACGAACGCCAGCGCCGAGGTCGCCGCGGAGCCGGCGTCGTTCCAGCCGTCGAACGCGGCCAGCGCGACGAGGCCGTCGCGCGGGGGAGGGACGCCGTCGTCGGGGCTGTGCCCGGCGTCGTCGGCCGGACCGGTGGCCGCGGTGTCGGGCCGTGTCGTGTCGTCCTGCATGCGCACCAGCGTAGGTCGGGGCGCCCGCGGCCCGGGTAGGGTCGAGACGTGACGCTCCCCGATCTGCCCGAGGCCGTCCTGTGGGACATGGACGGCACCATCATCGACTCCGAGCCGCTGTGGTTCCTCCACCAGAGGACGCTGATCGAGGAGCACGGCGGGCGCTGGGAGGACGAGATGTCCCACGAGCTCGTGGGGCTGAACCTCGAGGACGCCGCCACCACGATGATCGAGAAGGGCGGCATCGATCTCGAGCCCGCCGCGTTCCTCGACGAGCTCGTGGGCCGCGTGGTGGACCACGTGCGCAACGAGGGCGTCGAGCGTCGTCCCGGTGCGTTCGAGCTCATCGAGCAGCTGCGCGAGGCGCGCGTGCCGCAGGCCCTCGTCACGGCGTCCTACTCGCCGTTCGCCGAGGTCGTCTCCGAGCTCGCCGGCGGTTTCGACGTGCTCGTGCCCGGTGACCGGGTCGAGCGGGGCAAGCCCGATCCCGAGGGGTACCTCCTGGCCGCCCGGCTGCTGGGCGCCGACATCGAGCGCTGCGTGGCCATCGAGGACTCGCCGAACGGGCTGCGGGCCGCCCGTGCGTCGGGCGCGCGCTGCCTCGGGATCCCGCACATGGCGGAGATCCCGCACGCCCCCGGCCTGTCGCGTGCCGCCAGCCTCGCCGACGTCAACCTGAGCACGATCCGGGAGATCGGCCGGGGCCGGGACGTCGACCTCCTGGCCGCCTGAGCCCGCCGGGCCGTTCGAGCCCGACGGCTGCCTGAGGCCGCCGGCCGCCCGGGCCTACCGGCTCCAGGGGCCCTCAGGCGCGCCGCACCGTGAGCAGCCGTTCGATCCCGGCCGCCGGCATCTCGGGGGGCGTCCCGCCGAACTGCGGGCACATGTCCTGGAACGAGCACCATCCGCACAGCTTCGACGGGCGGGGCGAGAACACGCCGCTCAGGGCCGCCTCCTCGATGCGTCCCCAGATCTGCTCGATGCGCTCCTGGGCCGCCAGCAGCTCGCGCTCCTCGGGATCGACCGTCAGCGTGCGGCCGTCCGCGAGGTAGACGATCTGCAGCCGGCTGGGCGCCACGCCCGTCGACCGCCACAGCACGAGCCCGTAGAACATCAGCTGGAAGGTCGCCTCGCCCGCGAACCGCGGCGACGGAGACTTCCCCGTCTTGTAGTCGACCACCCGGGTCGCCCCCGTCGGAGCCCGGTCGAGCCGGTCGACGATGCCCCGGAGCAGCACCCCCGAGCCCAGCTCGGCCTCGACGTGCAGCTCACGTCCCGACGGCTCGAGCCGCCGGGGGTTCTCCATGCGGAAGTACTGGGAGACGAGCGCGCGGACCTGGTGCATCCACGCGTCGGCGTCCTCGGGCGAGGTGAACAGGTCCGTCAGGCGCGGGTCCGCCTCGCGCACGTCCTGCCACGCCTGGTCCACGAGACCCAGCGCCACGGGCTCGGTGCGCTCGGGGGCCGGCTGGTCGTAGAGCCGTTCGAGGACCGAGTGGACCACCGTGCCGCGGGTCGCGGCCGGCGAGGGCGGCTCCGGCAGCCGGTCGACGACGCGCAGGCGGAACATCAGCGGGCACTGCTCGAAGTCCTTCGCCCTCGAGGGGGACAGCGCGGCCCGGTACGGGGCCCGGCGGGGGGCCGATGAGGAGGACATGCGAGCAGGCTAACCAGCGGGACCGACACCGCCGCGGACCGCGGACCACCCCTGTGGAGAAGGTGTGGTGGGCTGGTGCGGTGCACACCGAGCCCCGCCGGACGCCCGGCCTCGTCGTCGCCCGGGTCGCGGGCGCCCCGGTCGTGCTCACGTGGAGCTGGCTCCTGCTGGTGGTCGTCGTCGCGCTCGTCTACGGGCGGATCCTTGCCCGGCCCGAGCAGTCGGGCCTCGTCATGGGCCTGCTCGCGGCGCTCGCCGTCTCGATCGCCGTGCTCGTCCACGAGCTCGGCCACGGCCTGACCGGGGCCGCCGTCGGGCTCCGGCCCAAGGAGTTCGTCCTCACCTTCGTGGGTGGGCACACCGCCTTCGACGGGACCGGCCGGGGCCCCTGGGCGGCCGCGGCCGTCACCGCGGCCGGGCCGGCCGCCAACCTCCTGCTGGCCGGCGCGGGCCTCCTGGTCGCCCCGCTGGTCGAGGGTGTCAGCCCCTGGGCGGCCGCCGTCGACGTCGCCGTGGTGATGAACGTCGTCCTCGCGCTGTTCAACCTCGTGCCCGCGCTGCCGCTGGACGGCGGTCGGCTGTGGCTCGAGGTCGCGGAGGGCCTCACGGGCCGGCCGTTGGCCGGCCTGCGGCCCCTCGGCGTGCTCGGGTGTCTCCTGGCGCTCGTGGTCGTCGGCGCCGCCGTCGTGCTGTTCGTGCGGTTCGGGGGATGGCCGGGCCTCATCGTCGTGGCCGCGGCCGCCTCCGCCGGGGCCACCCTCTGGTCCGGCGGCGCGCAGGCCGTGCGCGACGCGGGTCGGCTGCGGCGCGAGCTCGGCCGTGGCACCGGTGGTGGGCCGGGTCCGCGGCCGGGCCCCGTGGCCGGCACCGACACCGACCGCCACACCGGCCACGAAGGCGACCACGGCACCGCCCCCGATGCCGACCCGGGACCGCGCACGTAGACTTCCCGGCCGTGACCCCCGAGCCCCAGACCGATCCCGACCGCTCCGACCGGCCGGGCGGCCCAGGCCCACGGCGCGGGCCGCTGCGGGCGGGGGAGCGCGTCCAGCTCACCGACGTCAAGGGGCGCCACCACACCGTGCTGCTCACCCACGACGGCTACTTCCAGTCCCAGCGCGGCTCGTTCCACCACCGCGACCTCATCGGCAGGCACGAGGGCACGGTGCTCAGCACCCCGACCGGGCACGACCTGCTCGCCCTGCGCCCGCTGCTGGCCGACTACGTGATGTCGATGCCGCGCGGCGCGGCCGTCGTCTATCCCAAGGACGCCGGGCAGATCGTCCAGATGGGCGACATCTTCCCCGGCGCGCGCGTCGTCGAGGCCGGGGTCGGCTCGGGCGCGCTCAGCATGTCGCTGCTCTCGGCGATCGGCGAGTCCGGGACCCTGCACTCGGTGGAGCGGCGCGCGGAGTTCGCTGAGATCGCCGAGGCGAACGTCGACTCCTGGTTCGGGGGCCGCCACCCCGGGTGGACCGTCACGGTCGGCGACCTCGCCGACGTCCTGCTCGCCCACGAGGCGGGCACCGTCGACCGGCTCGTCCTCGACATGCTCGCACCCTGGGAGAACATCGCTCCCGCCGCGCACGCGCTCGCGCCCGGGGGCCTGCTCATCGCCTACGTGGCCACGACGACGCAGCTGAGCCGGGTGGTCGAGGACCTGCGGGCCAGCGAGCGCTTCACCGAGCCACGGCCGTGGGAGTCCATGGTGCGCGGCTGGCACGTCGAGGGACTCGCGGTCCGGCCCGACCACCGGATGGTCGCCCACACCGGCTTCCTCGTCACCGCGCGCGCCCTCGCTCCGGGATCGGCGCCCCCGCAGCGCACACGGCGGCCCGCCAAGGGCGCCGGACCGCTCGGCGCCGGTGCGTCGACGACCCCCGCCGCGCGGACGTCGCGACACGCCCCGCCCGTCGGTGTGGACTCCGGAGAGCACGCCGCGAGCCGCGGTGACGAGGCCGATCCGGCCGACGGCGACGACTGGACCGGCGCGCTGTCCGCCGGCGAGCGGACGATCTCCGTGAAGAAGCTGCGCCGCGTGGGGCGGGACGTGCGTCGCCGGGCCGAGATCGAGGAGTCCGGGTACGCCTCCCGGCCCGCCGCGCCCGGACAGGAGCCCGAGCATGGGCCGGGACCCGGGCCAGCAGCCGGGTCCGGACCCGATTCGTTTCCCGAGGAGTGATCCGCGTCCTGGCGGATCGCCGCGTTCGGCATACGCTGGATATCTGCAAGGTGACGGGAGCGTAATGACGCAGGAGATGTACGGCGAGGCCCGGGCCCGCGAGCTCGAGCAGCAGGCGATATCGCTCGCCGCGAAGAACGAGCGGCTCACGGAGTCGCTCGGCAAGGCGCGGCAGCGCCTGGTCGACCTGCAGGAGCAGGTGGACTCGCTCACCGCGCCCCCCAGCACCTACGGCACGGTCGTCGACGTCGAGCCCGTCGACCGGGTCGCCGACGTCCTGGTCGGCGGCCGCCTCATGCGGCTCACCGTGTCCACGGTCGTCCCCGTCGGCGCCCTGCTGCCCGGTCAGCGGGTGGTGCTCAACGACCAGCTCGCGATCGTCGCCGCGGCCGGCTACGAGCCCAACGGCGAGGTTCTCTCCGTCAAGGAGGTCCTCCCGGACCACCGGGTCCTCGTCATCGGGCGGGGCGACGACGAGCGCGTCCTCACCGTCGGCGGCACGCTGCGCGAGACCCGGATGCGCCCCGGCGACCTCGTACGCGCCGACCTGCGGACCTCGTTCGTGCTCGAGCTCGTCCCGCGTGCCGAGGTCGAGGACCTGCTCCTGGAGGAGGACCCGGACACCGAGTACGCCGACATCGGCGGTCTCGGCCCGCAGATCGAACGCATCCGTGAGGCCGTGGAGATGCCGTTCCTGCACCCCGGCCTGTACGCCGAGCACGGTCTGCGCGCGCCGCGCGGCGTCCTGCTCTACGGCCCCCCGGGCAACGGCAAGACCCTCGTCGCCCGGGCTGTGGCCACCTCGCTCGCGCGCTCCGCCGCCGAGGAGTCCGGCGCCGACCGCGCCCACTCCTACTTCCTGTCGGTCAAGGGTCCCGAGCTGCTCACCCGCTACGTGGGCGAGACCGAGCGGCAGATCCGGGTGATCTTCTCCCGTGCGCGCGAGAAGGCCCGCACGGGCGTGCCGGTCATCGTCTTCTTCGACGAGATGGAGGCCCTGTTCCGCACGCGCGGCTCCGGCGTGTCCTCCGACGTCGAGACGACGATCGTCCCGCAGCTCCTCGCCGAGATCGACGGCGTCGAGGCCCTGGGCAACGTCATCGTCATCGGGGCCTCCAACCGCGAGGACATGATCGACCCCGCGATCCTGCGGCCCGGCCGGCTGGACGTGAAGATCCGCATCGGGCGCCCCGACGCCGAGGGCGCCCGGGAGATCATCTCCAAGCACCTCACCCCCGACCTGCCGATCCACGCCGACGAGCTCGCCGCCCACGGCACGCCGGACGCGGCGGTGGCCGCGATGGGCGCCGCCGTCGTCGACGCGATGTACGCCGCGGACGACTCGACCGCCGTCCTGGAGCTGACGTTCGCCTCGGGCGACCGCCGGGTCCTGCACGTCGGCGACCTCGCGTCGGGCGCGATGCTCGCCTCGATCGTCGACCGGGCCAAGAAGCGGGCCATCCAGGACCTCGTCGCCGGCCGCGGCCGCGGTCTGCGCACCGACCACCTGCTCGCCGGCCTGCGCACCGAGACCCGCGAGAACGAGGCGCTGCGCACGACGATCAAGCCCGCGGACTGGGCCCGGGTCGAGGGCGCCGACAGCGAGCCCGTGACCGCGATCCGCCAGCTGCCGTCCCGCGGCGCCCACGCCCCGGGTCGCGCCGCGGACGGCCCGGGAACGCACGGAGACCCGGCACCGCGGGACGCGGACGGTAGCGCCGCGGAGCGCGACGACGAGCGCCCGGCCGGGCCGACGGACACCCGCCGCGTCATCGACGACGTGCCGACCACCGGCGGCTACCTGTGAGCGCGTCATGACGGTGCGCCGGATCATGGGCACGGAGACCGAGTTCGGCGTGCTCGACCACACCGACCTGGCCGCGAACGCGGTCCGGCTCTCGACCCGGGTGGTGCACGCCTACCAGGGCGCCGACGGCACCGCCGCCCACCCGAGCGCGCGCTGGGACTACGTCACCGAGGACCCGCTCAACGACCTGCGCGGCCACCGGGTCCCGCGGGCCTCGGCGCACCCCTCGCAGCTCACCGACGACCCGGAGCGCCCCGCGCCCGCGGGCCCGGCCCAGCAGGTCGAGCGCCCGAGCGTCGAGGAGCTCGACCTGCCCGTGGCCGGCAACGCCCTGCTGAGCAACGGCGCGCGGCTCTACGTGGACCACGCCCACCCCGAGTACTCCGGCCCCGAGACCGTCGGGCCGTTCGAGGCGCTCGTCCACGACCGGGCCGGCGAACGGGTGGCCGTCCGGGCGATGCACGCCGACGGCGGCGAGGGCCTGACGCTGTACAAGAACAACGTCGACGGCAAGGGCGCGAGCTACGGCACGCACGAGAACTACCTCCTCTCCCGCGACGTCGACCTCGGGGACCTGGTCCGCTACCTCACCCCGCTGCTCGTCACCCGCCAGGTCGTCGCCGGCGCGGGCCGGGTCGGTCTCGGCCAGCGCAGCGAGCGGCCCGGCTTCCAGATCGCGCAGCGCTCCGACTACGTGGAGAACGACGTCGGCCTGGAGACGACCTTCAACCGGCCGATCGTCAACATGCGCGACGAGCCGCACGCCGACGCCGGACGGTACCGCCGGCTGCACGTCATCGGCGGGGACGCCAACCTGTTCGACGTCCCGTTCGTCCTGCGTACCGGCACGGTCGCGCTCCTGCTGTGGCTCCTCGAGCGCGGCCAGGTGCCGATCGGGCTCGACACCCTCGTCATCGCGGGACCGGTGCCCGAGGTCCAGCGCATCAGCCACGACCCGACGCTGCGCCACCGGATCGCCATGCGGGAGGGGCCCGACCGAACGGCGCTCGACATCCAGCGCACCTACCGTGACATCCTCGCGCACGCGGTCGACGAGGCCGGTGGCCCCGACGCCGAGACGTCCCGCGTCCTCAACCTGTGGTCGCACGTGCTCGACACGCTGGCCACGGACATCGACGCCGCGGCGCCGGACGTCGAGTGGGTGAGCAAGCTGCAGCTCCTCGAGCGCATGCGCGAGCGCGACTCGCTCGGCTGGGACAGCCCGCGACTGGCCGCGCTCGACCTCCAGTGGCACGACCTGCGCCCGGAGCGCTCGATCGTCGCCCGCCTGGACGCGGCCGGACGGGTGACCCGGCTGGCCGACGAGGACGCGGTGCGTCGCGCCGAGCACGAGCCCCCGGTCGGCACCCGGGCCTACCTGCGCGGAGAGGTCCTGCGGCGCTACCCGAGCCAGGTCACCGGCGCGGGCTGGGCGAGCGTCGTCCTCGACCTGCCCGGGCGCGAGCGGCTCGCCCGTGTCACGCTGCCCGAGCCGGCGCGCGGCACCCGTGAGCTCGTCGGAGAGCTGCTCGACGCGAGTCCCGACGCGGCCGCGCTCCTCGACGCCCTCACCGGTGGCCCGGCCGGCTGACCGGCGGGCCCCACGACCACCCAGCACCACCACCCAGCACGACCACCGCGGACGCCGCCACCGGCGTCCGCACAGGAAGGATCCCGACATGTCGGAGCAGGACCAGACCCGCACACCCCGTCCCGAACCCGCCGGCGACGACGGACCGGCGCCCGCCCCGGCCCAGCGCGCCGAGCAGGTCTCCCGCGTGGACGACATCCTCGACGAGATCGACACCGTGCTCGAGACCAACGCCGAGGCCTTCGTCCAGGGCTTCGTCCAGAAGGGCGGACAGTGACGGCCGACGAGGCCGCGCCCCACGACCACCCGCTCCGGCGACTCTTCGGGGTCGAGACCGAGTACGGACTCACCTTCTTCCCCGACGACCCGGAGCACGTCCTCAGCCCCGACGAGGTCGCGCGCCACCTCTTCCGCCCCGTCGTCGAGCGGGGCCGGTCGACGAACGTGTTCCTGCGCAACGGCGCCCGCCTCTACCTCGACGTCGGCTCGCACCCGGAGTACGCGACCGCGGAGTGCGACGACGTCGTCGACCTCGTGGTCAACGACCGTGCGGGCGAGGCCACCCTGATCGAGCTCGGCGAGCGCGCCGAGGCCTCGCTGGCCGCCGCCGGCACGCCCGGCACCCTGCACCTGATGAAGAATAACCTCGACACGCTCGGCGCCTCCTACGGCTGCCACGAGAACTACCTGGTCCGACGCCGGCGCGACTACCGCGCCACTGCGGAGTCCCTCGTCACGTACTTCGTCACCCGACAGGTCCTCACCGGCGCGGGACACCTGCGGCGCCGGCCCGGCGGCACGGTCGCGTGGGCCTTCTCCCAGCGCGCGGACCAGACCTGGGACGCCGTGTCCGCGGCGACGACCCGGTCACGCCCGATCATCAACACCCGCGACGAGCCGCACGGCGACGCCGAGCTCTACCGGCGCATGCACGTCATCGTCGGCGACTCCAACGTGGCGCCGGCGACCACCCTGCTCAAGGTCGGGTCCGCGGAGCTGCTCATCGCCTGCGTCGAGGACGGCATGCGGCTCGACGACCTGGAGCTCGGCGAGCCCATGCGTGCGATCCGCGAGATCAGCCACGACATCACCGGGAGCGTCGACGTCGAGCTCGCCACCGGCCGCCGGTGCACCGCGGTCGACATCCAGTCCGAGCTGCTCGACCGCGTCCGCGACCACATCGACAGGCGCGGGTGGGACCCGATGCTCTCCGACGGCCGCCGCCGCGCGCTGGACCTGTGGGCGCGCGGTGTCGCGGCACTGCGCGACGGCGACCTCTCGCCCATGGCGACCGAGCTCGACATCGCGGCCAAGCGCGCGCTGGTCGACCGCTACTGCGCGCGCAACCGCGTGGCGCTCGACGACCCGCGCGTCGCCCGCCTCTCGCTGGCCTACCACGACATCACGGCCCACGGCCTCGGGCGCCGCCTGCTCGAGGGCGGGCTGCTCGCGCCCGTGGGCACGGACGAGCAGGTCGAGACCGCGCGCACCGTCCCACCGGCCACGACCCGCGCGGCCCTGCGCGGGAGGTTCGTCGGCGCCGCCGAGGACTCCCGGCGGGACGTCGCCGTCGACTGGGTGCACCTCAAGCTCGTCGACGCCGCGCAGCGGGCCGTCGCGCTCAAGGACCCGTTCCGCGCCGTCGACGACCGGGTGGACGCGCTTCTCGCGGAGATGGCGTGACCGGACGGATGCGTGCTTCGACCGCGCGCGTCTCGGCCGCGGGTGGCCCGACCGCGCGTGGCCCGGCGCTGCGCGTCGCGGCCGCCACCTGCGCGCTCGCCCTCGGGCTCGGGGCCTGCGGTCCCGGCGAGGACGGGAGCACCGGGGAGTCCGGTAGCGAGGCACCGTCCGGGGCCGGGCCGGCCTCAGAGGTGCCGGGCGTCTCGGTGGCCGGAGCGCCCGGGCACCCCGTGGTCGTCATCGACACCCCGCTGCCCGTGACCGACCCGGTGGCCGCCGTCGTCGACGAGGGCGACGGTCGGGCGCTCACCGCGGGCGGTCCGGCGCTGCTGGACGTGGCGGCCTGGGACGGGACGACCGGTGCCAGCTCCTCGCCCGGCGAGGACGTGCCGCCCCGCCTGGCCACGGTGTCCGATGCGGACGTCGGCGCGACGCTGGCGGAGATCCTGCCCGGGGTGCCCGAGGGCAGCCGGATCCTCGTGGCCGAGCCTGTCGACGTCGAAGGGGCGCTGACGATGCAGGTGGTGGTCGTCGACGTCCTGCCCACCGTCGCCGGCGGCGCCCCGGCCGAGAGCGCATCGGGGGAGGCCGGGTCGGGGGAGACGGGGTCGGCCGGCTCGCCGTCCGCGGGGCCGGAGAGCCCGAGCGAGGGCGACGGCGGCGACGGCACTGCCGGCCCGACGGTGGGCAGGGGAGCCGACGGCGCGCCCGTGGTCGGGATCCCGCCCGGCGACCCGCCGACGGACCTGGACAGCCGCGTGGTGGTCGAGGGGGACGGGGCGACGGTCCGGCCCGGTCAGGAGCTCGTGCTGCAGACGCTCACCCTCGACTGGGCCACCGGCGAGGTCCTCTCGTCGACCTGGGCGGACGGGGCCCCGACGACGGCCGGCGTCGGCGAGCTCGCGGAGGGCGTGCGCCTCGCGCTGCTCGACCGGCGCGTGGGGTCCCGGGTCCTCGTCGTCGTGCCCCCGGGGCTCGGGGACGGCGAGCACACGCTCGTCGTCGTCGTGGACGTGCTCGCGGCCTCCGGAGGGGACGACGTGGTCCGCTGAGCGGCGCGGGGGCATGGACCGGTGAAGGCGGGGGCGTGGACCGGTGAGGGGGGATCCCGGTCCACGCCCCGCTGTGGCGGGCTCAGGGCCCGCCGAGCACCGCCGTGACGGTGCAGATCATCTGCTCGGTGGGCACGAGCGTGGTCAGCGGGCACTCGACGGCGGCACCCTCGCTGTCGGTGAGGACGATGTCGGTGACGTCGACGTCGCCCGTGTTCGTCACGAGGTAGCTCCACGCGACCATCGCGTCCTCCGCGACGAGCTCGGGCAGCGGGTCGTACTCCACCAGCGTGATCGACGCCTCGCCGGGGTCGTCGGGCAGTTCTTCGGCGGGTGGGGCAGCCGGGTCCGGGGTGGGAGCGGGGGCGGGCTCGGGTGCGGGGGCGTGTACTGGATCGGGCTCCGTTGGGGGACCAGGTGTCGGTACGGGCTCCGGTGACGGCGCGCCCTCGCCGGCCTCGGGCCCGGGCGTGCCCGTCTCGGCGGTCGCAGCGGACCCGACGGCCCCGAGGAGGAGGACGGTGATGGCGAGCAGCGCACCCGCGGCCGGACGACGTGCGGTGGTCATGAGGACGCTCCCGTCCCGCCGGCGCCGAACCGCTGCCGTGCGGCCCGGGCGGCGAGCCCGCCGCCTGCGAGCGCGGCCGCGATCAGCAGCGTGGTGAGGATGTCCGGACCGGTCTGCGGCAGGGCCACGGGGCCGGCCGCCCGCGGACCTGCGACCGGCAGCCCCCCGGCGGCGGTGCCGCCGCCGGAGACCCCGCCGCCCGCCACACCGCTCGTGGCAGGCGTCGACACGGGGCGCTCGGGCGGCGACGTCGGCGTCTCGCCGGGGGGCTCGGTCGTCGGGACCTCGGGCGTGTCTCCCGTCATCGTCACGCGGACGCCGAAGCTCGCACCTCGGGCGCCGACCTCCGAACGATTGCCGGAGGTCGCCTCGACCGGGAAGTGCAGCGTGAGAGGTACCTCGACGATCTCGCCGCGCTCGATCGGGGCCTCGACCAGGGCGGTGTCGACGCCGAGGAGCGACGTGACCGGGTGGTCGTTGATCGTGACGTCGTCGAAGAACTCGTCGAGCTCGCCCATCTGCGTGACGTCGACGATGTCGACGGTCATGGTGGCGGCGGTCGGACCATCGTTCCGCACGCGAAATGTGCGCTCGATATCGCCGCCGGGCACGATCACAGCGTCGAACAGCTGGACCGTGACCACGGGGGCAAACCCCTCGCCGACGTCGATGACGATCGCGTCGGCGGCGGACGATGGGTCGTCGGCGGCGGCGCTGCCCGTGGCGAGGACCCCGAAGCCAAGGGTGAGTGCGCCGATGGCCGCGCCGCGGCGGCGTGCGGACCGCGGGTGGTGGCTCATGTCGTCGCGACCTCGGTTCGGCTCCGGCTGGTGGGGGCGTCGGCGGGAGCAGGCGCGGGGGTGTCTACATCGGTGGGCCCGGCATCGGTGGGATTGGTTCCAGCGGCGACCGGCCTGGTTCCCGTCTCCGAGTCGGCCTGTTGACCGGCGGCGGCCTTGTCATCGCGGGACGGCGGCGTCGTCCCACGGTCCGTCTCCTCGGCGTCGTCGGCCTCGTCGTCCTTCCCCCGACCGCCGAGGATCGAGGACAGCACGAGCCACGCGAGGATCGCGATCGCCGCGCCGCCGAGCCAGGGCCGCACCTCGGGCTGGGTGAGGTGGCCGACCCACGGGACCCCGTAGATCACCTGTCCCTGGATCTGCTCCATCGTCACCGGGTCGTCGACCGCGTCATTGGCATCGCCCTGGGTGGTCACGCCGAGGGCGCCGTCGTTCCCGACGGTGACGCCGATGATCCGGTGCGTGACGAGTGTCGGGTCGCCAGACACCGGCTGGACTGTGACGACGTCGCCGATCACCGGGTCCGCGTAGTCGGGGTCGACGACGACGACGTCGCCGGGGGAGTAGGTCGGCTCCATGGAGCCAGACAGGATCGTCAGCGGGACCCAGCCCATGAACCGGGGCACGATGAAGGCCGCGGCCGCGACGAGAACGGCGAGCACGGCGACGACGGCGATGAATCCGCGTGCGACGCCGCCCCACAGCTCGTGGCGTCCGGAACGGGTGGTGCTCATGGTGTGACCTCGATGACGGGGGTGAGGACGACCTCGATGTCGTCGGCGGTGAGGGTGTCGTGGACGGTGACCGCCCAGTCCTCCTGGGCGGAGACGTCGCCGGCCTCGGAGGTGCCGCTCGCGCTCACGCTGCCGGATCGGTCCGTGGTGGCGGCCTCGAGCTCGAGGCACAGCAGCGTGGAGGTGTCGAGCTCGAGCTCGACCGGCGTGCCGTCGTCGACCGGAAGGTCGACGTCGGTGACCGAGCACTGCTGAGGTGCCGTGACCGTGTAGACCTGCATGCGCCAGGCGAGGTCGGGCACGTCCGTCATGAGCGAGACGTCGAACGTCGCGAGCTCGTCCTCCGTGAGGCCGTGCTGGATCAGCGATGCACCGCGGCCGTGCGCGTTGATCTGGTGGACGAGCTCGGCGGGCAGGTCGATTCGGACGGGGGCCGGGGGCTCCTCCGGCGCGGGCGCCTCTGGAGAGGTCTCGCCCGGTGCCGGCTCGTCCTGGGTCGGCCCACCTGGTGCGTTCGGGCCGTGGCCGGCGGTGGCGGACGCGGGGGAGCCCCCGGAGGGGGACTCGGTAGAGCCGGCGCTTGCGGACTCGGCCGGGCCGTCGGTGGAGGACTCTGACGGTCCGTCGGTGGGGGACTCGGCGGGGCCCTGGCTCGGGGCCTCGTCCGGCCCGTCGGTGGCGGACTCCGCGAGACCGCGGGCGGGGTCAGAGAAGCGCTCGGCCCCGATCGATCCCTCGCCGCTCGCGCTCGCCGTCCACAAGGCGAGCGTTCCGGCCGACGCCGCGGCGCCGAGGACACCGGCAGTGACGAGGGCCAGCAGCGCTCGGTCGCGTCGCGTGGCGCTCATGACGCCTGCTCCAGCGTGAGGTCGCCACGCACCGTGACGACGTCGAGCTCCGCGGGGTCGCCGGGCGCAAGGGGGTACGGGTTCTCGACCAGTACGTAGAGGAACCAGTCGGCGCTACCGTCGAGGGAGTCGGGCAGGTCGGCCTCCGTGAGGCCCTCGCGGGTCGCTTGCGCCGCCGACGACGGACCGAACACGTGGCCGGGGATACCGTCGGCGATCGCGGCATGCGGGTCGGTGATCGCGGGGTCGGTCGAGACGAACCACTGGTACGGGTAGTCCAGGTCGGCCGAGAGGGTGACGTCGACGGTCGCGTCGGCGACGAGGTTGTGGCCGTCGAGCGCGAGGTCGAAGCCCTGGACGGCCCAGGCGTGCTCGCCCGAGCCGAGCACGCCCTGCTCCTCGGCGTCCACGTCCGTGGTCCACTCGAGGTCTCCGACGGAAGCTGCGTCCAGGTCTCCGGCGGTGATGGAGCTGCCGGAGCCCGCCGCGACGTCGGTGCTCCACAGCGCGTACGTGCTCGCGCCACCCAGGACGGCGACGCCGGCGGCAGAAAGTGCCAGCGCGGCGGCGGGGCGCCGGACGGTGGGTCTGCGCCGAGCGGTGGTGCTGCGACGGGCGTCGGGCATGGGGTCCTCGATCGGGGGTCTCGAAGGGTGAAGGCCTGATGCGGTGCGACGGCCGGGCGGCCGGCCCCCCCGGAACGGGGAGGCCGACCGTCCGACCGATCGTCGGTCTGTCCCGCGCGGTGCGGGTCAGGGGAGGGAGCGGCGGGTCTGCTCGAGCTCGACGTTGAGGTTGTCGAGCGCGGTGGAGGCCTCGGTGCTGGTGGTGCCGGAGGTGGCCTCGTCGAACTCCGCGAGGACGACGAACGTCAACTCCGTGTCGTGGGCGAGGACCGGCCAGCCCGGGTCGGGCGTGCCGGCGCCCTGACCGGACTGCGGGGCCTGGAATTCCAGCTCGATGACGTCGTCGAACGAGGCGCTGGTGACGATCCACTGGTTGGTGGTGTTGTTGTAGACGCCGTAACGGACCGTGAGGCCCTCGAACTCACCGGCGTAGTCCGCCGAGGGACCGATTGTCAGGTCGGCACGGAGGTTGTCGCCCTCGAGGTCGAGGACGATGGACTGCTCGCCGACGATGAAGTCGCCCGGGACCACCCGGTAGGTGTCCATGTCGTTGATCGGGTGAGCGAAGTCGTGGCGCAGGGTGGGCAGGTCGAAGTCCCAGCCGGGGGTGCACCCGAAGAACGGGATGCAGACCGGCGGCACCGAGAAGTTGTCGATGTTGAAGGTGGTGTCGTGCCACTGGAAGGCACCCTGGGTCTCGACCTCGAGGTTACCGGCGGTGATCGTCCCGGCGTCGATGGTGTCGGAGTCCGACCAGAGGGCGAACGTGCCGCCCGAGCCGAGGGCAACAGCTGCGGCGGCGGCACCTGCGAGGGCGCCGACAGTCTTCTTGCGCACGATTGTGCTCCATTCATGGGTGGGTGCGAGGGGAAAGGGGATATGTCGGTGCAGTCATTGCTCCGACGCGACGAAACGTAGCAGGGAATGCGGGCCCTGCAAGAGCTGGCCGAATTGTCGAAATGCCGTGCCGGCGAGCTGCGCCGCGGTCGTGATCCGGCGCGATCCTGCCGCTCCCGGGCGGTGACGTGGGTGACGTCGAGGACCGTCGAGACGGCGTAGGGCCTGTTGTTCCAACGATTATGGGCGGTGGTTCCACTGGATCTGGACACCGTCTCGACGCTGCGTCCGTGCGGTCCTGACGGGGTGCGGCGCTCGTCCGGCATTCACCTCGTGTCTTTCTGGCAATGGTCCGATCGCGCGTCGACGGCGTATCGGCGCATTGTTTTCTCAACCTGGACGGAAATGCGCGCTCAGAATGCGCGAGGGCATACCCGTCAATACGGAAACCGCCACCGGGGCGGGCGGTCGGACGACCTATTCCGACGCGGTGAGGCGCAGGTCGGCATACCGGTACGGGGCCGCGAGAGCGAGGGCCTCGTCCTCCTGGCGCGCCCAGGTCTTCCACCACGAGCTCACGTCGCCCTCGCGGGCCTCGGCGCGCGCCCGGCGCATGGCCTCGGGCTCGTCGAGCCACGCCAGCGCGTCGAGGTGGTCGTGCAGGAGCGTGGCCCCGCATCCCTCGACGACGACGAGACGCGGGTGCGGTCGGCCCGGGGCCGGGACGACCCGGACCGGCCCGGGGGCCGAGCGGTGCCAGTCCCAGGTCGGCGCGGAGCCGGGCTCGCCCCGGCCGAGAGCGGCCAGCACGGGGCGCACGGCCTCGGCCCCGGCCCGCAGGCCGGTCCAGCCCTGGTAGTGGTCGTCCAGGCGGACGAGCGCGACACGGCCTCGGTACGGGGAGCGGCGCTCGAGGAGCGTCACGACGTCGCTCGCGAGCGTCGACTTGCCCGCGCCGGACCGACCGTCGATGCCGAGGACGACGGTGCGCCGATCGCGCGCCGGGGTGCCCGCGGGGGCGTCGCCGTCGTCGCGCGACCCGACCTGCTCGAGCACGAGGTCGGCGACCAGGGAGGCGGGCGTGGGCATGGCGTGCCAACCTACCGGGCGCCGCGGCGGGCGCGCGCTCGTGCTCGGTACGGTGGGAGGGAGGCGCCGCCGGCGCCACCTGGAGGAAGCACCATGTCGCTGGCCGTTCGCGTGATCCCCTGCCTGGACGTCGCCGCGGGCCGCGTCGTCAAGGGCGTGCGGTTCGAGGGGCTGCGGGACGCGGGCGACCCGGTCGAGCTCGCCCGCCGGTACGACGCCGACGGGGCCGACGAGCTGACCTTCCTCGACGTGTCTGCCTCGGTCGAGGAACGCTCCACCACCTACGACGTCGTGGCCCGTACGGCCGAGGAGATCTTCGTGCCGCTGACTGTCGGCGGGGGCGTGCGCACCGTCGACGACGTCCACCGCCTCCTCACCCACGGGGCCGACAAGGTGAGCGTCAACACGGCCGCCGTCGCCCGGCCCGAGCTCATCTCCGAGGTCGCCGACCGCTTCGGCTCGCAGGTCCTCGTCCTCTCGGCCGACGTGCGACGCACCACGGGCGAGACCATCACCGACTCGGGCTTCGAGGTGACGACGCACGGCGGCCGGCGCGGGACCGGGACGGACGCCCTCGAGTGGTGCGTGCGAGCGGCCGAGCTCGGCGCCGGCGAGATCCTGCTCAACTCGATCGACGCCGACGGCACCGAGGCGGGCTTCGACCTCGAGATGCTCCGGGCCTTCCGCAGCGAGGTGCGGGTCCCGCTCATCGCCTCGGGCGGCGCCGGGTCGGCCGAGCACTTCGCGCAGGCCGCCCACGCGGGCGCCGACGCCGTGCTCGCCGCGAGCGTCTTCCACTTCGGCACGCTGAGCATCGGCGGCGTCAAGGACACGATGCGCGGCGCCGGCGTCGAGGTGCGCTGAGCGCGCGGCCGCTCAGGCGGGCACGCCCTCGGCCTCGAGCGCGTCGTCGAACACGGTGACGCCCGCCATGCCCGGCAACCGCGCGATGTTCTGGTCGATGCGCCGGACCTCGGCCCGTCCGTCGGGCTCGGAAAACAGGTGGCCCATCACGTGGCGGACCTCGGTGCGGCCCATGATGCTCGTGCCGACCGGGCGCCAGAACCGCTCCAGGGTCAGCCGGGCCACCCTGCGGGCCGGCTCGCTGGCGGTGAGCCGCTCCCTGGCCCGGGTCGCGTAGAAGGCGACGTGCCGCGTCTCCTGCTGGGCAATGCGGCGCAGCAGGACGGCGAGGACCGGGTGCCGCTCGAGGTCGGCCATCCGTCGGTAGGCCGCGACGGCGGACCACTCGTTGGCCGCCCCCCAGAGCATGTGGGTGGCGACGAAGTCGGCGCCCACGAGATTGGCGAGCACGGACTGCTTGAGCGAGGACAGCGCCTCGCGCCAGCCGAGCTTCGTCCGCCTGGCCTTGAGCTCGTCGTAGTCGACGGTGATGTCGTGGGCGGCGAGGACCGCGGCCAGGGCCTCGCCGTGCCAGAACTCCTCGCGGTTCCACATCGTCATGAAGCCCGCCACGTCGCCCTCCCGGCTCGACGGGGTGACGAGCAGGTCCCGCAGGTAGCAGACCGTGTGGTACTCGACGTCGCACATGTACCGCAGGCAGCGCAGCGAGTCCTCGGGCAGCGGGTCGTCCCGGAAGGAGCTCATGTCGAGGTCCTCGAACCGCACGGGCGTGCTGTCCGCGGCGAAGGTGTCGATGTCGAAGGTCATGCGTGTGCTCCTCAGCCGGCGGCCCGGTCGAGGTCGGCGCGCTCGTCGAGCGGTCCGGCCGGCCGGACGGGACGTGGTGGTCGGACGGGTGCCGTCGGTGGGACGAGGGGACGTTCGCGGCGCAGCGCGGCCGCCAGCGGCCCGTGCCCTGCGAGGCCCGGGAGCGCCACGATCGGGGCGTCGGCGTCGCGCACGACCCGGTCCCCGCCGGGGCCCGCGAGCAGGACGCGCAGCAGGCGGTGGCTCGCGCGGGCGCGGAGACGGCCGGGTCGCAGCGGGTGGAAGCCCCGCGTCAGCAGCGCCCGCACGAGCCGGGTCGCGCACGCGTCGTCGTCGAGCCGCATCGCCGCCTCGGCCCGGAAGAAGGCCACGTGCTCCACCCGGCGCTCGCGCACGGGGGCGAGCAGCTCGTCGAGCCCGCCGCCGGCGAGCCGGGCGAGCCGGTCGTGGGCGACGAGCACCGCGCTCTCCTCGGCGAGGCCCCGGGCAGCGTGCAGCGCCGTCGTCGGCTCGCCGAGGAGTGTCGTCCACACGGGGGCGACGTGCTGGGCGAGCAGGTCCTGGGCGTGCGCGACCCGGTCGAGCCTCGTCGGCCGCTCGTCCTCGGGGACGCGGCCCGGCCCAGGGCCGTCGAGCGCCCGCGTCAACCGGTCGGCGAACCAGTAGCGGTCGTGCGCCCAGGTCGTGAGGAACGCGGTGTAGCGCGCCTCCCGGGAGGTCGACGTCGCGAGCACGCGGCGCAGCGTGTCGGTCGCGGTCCGCTCGAGGTCGCGCAGGTAGGTCAGGGCGCCGCGGTGGTGGGGGTGGAGATCGGTCGGCCCGAACGGCGCGGGCACGGGTGGCCGGTGGTCGCCGAACGCGGTGCGCGTGAACCGGGCGACGTCGAAGCTCGTCGTGCGCACCGGTGCGACCGTTCCGTCGACGCTGTGCAGGAGGCCGGGCCGCCCCCCGGCCGGGGTCGCTCGCGCATCGGTCACCACACGTCCAGGTTAGGTGGTGCTCCGCGTTCCGGGCTCTGCTCCTCGCGACGCCCGGGCTCTGCCCCTCGCGACGCGGAGCCCTCCGCCGACCCGGCGAGCCCTCCCGACGGTGCGACGGGGCCCGCGTCGCCGGGCACGTCCCCGGACAGGCCCGCGAGGAACCGGTCGATCGTCTCCGGCCGGCCCTCGAGCGTGACCTGCGCCGCGCGCCGGCGCCCGTTCGCGTGCAGCGCGAGCTCGACCGGGTCACCGACGACGGCGACCGCGTCCGCGCTCCGGCGCACGGTGGCTCGCGGCCCGCCGGGGACCACGAGCACCACGCCGGTGCGGCTGCTGCGGTACATGAGGCCCGCGGTGGAGCGCACCCGCTGCCACAGCTCGCGCAGCAGGTCGGGGGTGAGGTCGTCGCGCGGCTCCGCCGGTTCCGATGCGCCGTCCGCGCCGCGCGGCCCGCGCCGGACGTCCTCGTGGTGGACGACGAGCTCGACGAGGTTCGTCGTCGATTCCGCCAGCCGCACGGGCGACCACCGCGGCGGGCCCGTGGCTACCCGTGCCGCGAGCGCCCGGTAGCCGACCGGGTCCAGCGCGTCCGCGACCAGGCGCTGGAGATGCGGCTCCCGGCCGGGCTCGGCGCCGGAGAGGAGGTCCCGCAGGACGAGGTCGGGCCGGCGCTCCCGCAGCACGAGATGAGCGGCGAGGTCGACGACCCGCCACCCGGCGCAGAGCGTGGGTGCTCCGGGATCGGCGGCGGCCAGCGTCCGTGCGATCGCGGCTCGTTCCACGTCCACCGGTCGTCGCTCGTCGCTCACACGAGGACGCTCCCACACGCGCGGCGGCCGCGCACGCCCGACAAGGCGGCACCCCTGTCGTGGCACCATGAGGCGGTGCCCGACCTGAGCGAACCGACGCCCGACGGCGCCGCGCCGACACCCCTGCTGGACCCCGCGATCGCCGACCGGCTGCGCCGCGACCCCCACGGCCTCGTGTGCGCGGTGGTGCAGGACGCGACGACGCTCGGCGTCCTCATGGTGGCCTGGATGAACGACGAGGCCCTGCACCGCACGCTGACCTCGGGACGGGCCTGGTACTGGTCCCGCTCCCGCGCCGAGCTGTGGCGCAAGGGGGACACCTCGGGGCACGTCCAGCACGTGCGCTCGGTGGCCCTGGACTGCGACGGGGACGCGCTGCTCGTCGTCGTCGACCAGGTCGGTCCCGCCTGCCACACCGGGACGACGAGCTGCTTCGAGGCCGGCGGTCCGCTCCCCGTGACGGGGGCCGGCCGATGACCCGCCCGGACGGCGCCGCCGCAGCACCTGGCCAGGAGCCGCCCGAGGACCCGACCGGGGCCGGGGCCGAGCAGCCGGTCGAGCCGGCCTGGGGCGAGACGTGGCCGAGCCTGCCGCGGTTCCGCGAGCTCGCGCGCGACCGGCGGGTGATCCCGGTCGTCCGCAGGCTCCTGGCGGACGACGTCACGCCGGTCGGCGTCTACCGGCGGCTCGCCGCCGGCAGGCCCGGCACGTTCCTCATGGAGTCGGCCGAGGCCGGGCGCTGGTCCCGCTGGAGCTTCGTCGGCGTGGGCTCGCGCGCGACGCTCACCTCGCGGGGCGGACGCGCGGCCTGGCGCGGCGACGTCCCCGTCGGGATCCCCACCGACGGGCCGGTCCTCGAGGTCCTCGCCGCCGCCCTCGACGTCCTGGGGACCCCGGCGATCCCGGGCCTGCCCCCGCTGACCGGCGGCTTCGTCGGCTCGCTCGGCTGGGACGTCGTCCACGAGTGGGAGCCGACGCTGCCGCGCGTCGCGCCGTCCGACGACGACCTGCCCGAGGTGGCGCTGTGCCTCGCGAGCGACGTCGTCGCCCTCGACCACCTGGACGGGACCCTGTGGCTCGTGGCCGACGCGGTCAACACCGACGGCTCTCACGAGCGCGTGGACGAGGCGCACGCGGACGCCGTGGCACGCCTGGACGCCATGCAGGAGGGGCTGCTCGCCCCGGCCCCGGCGCTCGCCTCCGTCCTCGACCCCGCCGGCGAGCTGCCCGAGGTCACCGCGCGGTTCGCCGACGAGGACTTCCAGGAGGCGGTCCGGGTGGGCAAGCAGCGGATCGTCGACGGCGACATCTTCCAGGTCGTCCTGTCCCAGCGCCTCGACGTCACCACCGACGCCGACCCCCTCGACGTCTACCGGGTGCTGCGCACGGTCAACCCGAGCCCGTACATGTACCTGTTCGCCCTCGACGACGGCATCGGCGGGATGCTCCACGTCGTCGGCTCCTCCCCGGAGACCCTCGTCAAGGTGAGCGGCGAGGAGGTCATCACGTTCCCGATCGCCGGCTCCCGGCCCCGCGGCACGAAGCCGGCCGAGGACCGCGAGCTCGCCGAGGAGCTGCTCGCGGACCCGAAGGAGCTCTCCGAGCACGTCATGCTCGTCGACCTCGCGCGCAACGACCTGTCCAAGGTGTGCCGGCCCGAGACCGTCGAGGTCACCGAGCTGATGGAGATCAAGCGCTTCAGCCACATCATGCACATCAGCTCCACGGTGACCGGTCGGCGACGCCCGGACGCCACCGCCCTGGACTGCCTGCGCGCCACGTTCCCCGCCGGCACGCTCTCCGGCGCGCCGAAGGTCCGGGCGATCGAGATCATCGACTCGCTCGAGCCCTCGCGGCGGGGCGTGTACGGCGGCGTGGTCGGGTACCTCGACCTCGCGGGCGACGCCGACCTCGCGATCGCCATCCGCACCGCCGTCCTGCACGGCGGACGCGCCTCCGTGCAGGCCGGCGCGGGCGTGGTCGCGGACTCCGTGCCCGCCACGGAGCTTCAGGAGGCGACGAACAAGGCCGCCGCCGCGCTGCGCGCCGTCCGCCTCGCCTCGCGGCTGCGCCCGGCCGCGGCCGGGTCTCCCGCCCGTGACGACCACGGGGCCGCGCCGGAGGGCACGCCATGAGGAGCGACCCGGCGAGCCCGACGGCCCGGCGACGCACCGGCTCGGGGCCCGGCCGGGGGCAGCTCGTCCTCATGATCCTGCTCGTCGTCGGCGCCACCTTCCTGCTCGCCCTGCCCACGTGGGCCATCGGGAGCGTGGAGACGGCCACGGGCGAGACGGACCTGAGCGCGACCGGCATGTCGGGCGCCCCGGCGGTGTGGGCCGGCGCGCTCGTGGCGGGGGCGGCGGCGCTGCTGGCCGCGCTGTCGGGCCGCGTCGGCACGATCGTCGCCGGACTGGCCACGTTCGTCGCGGGAGTCGTCGTCGCGCTCGGCGGCCTGGGGGCGGTCCGCGACCCGGCCGCCCTCCTGCACGCCGAGGCACGCCTGCTCACCGGCACGAACGCGCCCACCGTCGACGCCGCAGCCACCGAGGTCTGGCCCTGGGGCGTCCTCGTCACCGGGTTCCTCCTCGCGGGCGCGGGCGTTCTCGTCATGGCCGGGTCAGCTCGCTGGTCCGCCGCCGGCCGCCGGTTCGAGCGCGCCGGGGGCCGTGCCCCCGCCGGCACCCGGGACGGCGCACCCGGCGCGGCGGGCGCCTCCTCGGCGGTGCCGACCGGTTCCGCCTCCGCGGCCGCCGACGCCGCCCGCGACCGGTACGTCGACGACTGGGACGCCCTCGGACGCGGCACGGACCCCAGCGCCGACGACCGGTAGGCTCGGGGAGGACGTCACCGACCCGAACCCCGAAGGAGCAGCCGTGACCGGCACGAGCCTCGAGCAGCACCAGACCGGCTACCGGCTGCCCGTCGCAGCCCCGCCCCACAACGAGGGCAAGACCGTGGCCGGCTGGGCCGTGATGATGATCGTCAGCCTCGGCGTCCTCGTGTCGTGCGCCGGCCTCATCATCGACGCGCCCGTGATCACGTGGGTCGCCGGCCCTGTCGTCGCCGTCGTCGGTCTCGTCGTCGGACTCGTGCTGCGCCTGACGGGCCGGGGCCAGGAGCGCCGCACCGCTCCCGCCCGCGACTGGTACGAGACGCCGGAGGAGGAGCGCGCGGCGGCCGGCCGCGAGCGCGCCGCCGGGGCCGACACGCGCACCACCGAGGAGGAGGCCCGAACCCGATGAACGTGCTCGATGACATCGTCGCGGGCGTCCGCGAGGATCTCGCCCGCCGCGAGGCCGAGCTCCCGCTGGAGAAGGTCAAGGAGATCGCCGGACGCCGGCCCGCCGCGCGCGACGCGGTCTCGGCGCTGCGCGGCGACGGCTCGGTGACGATCATCGCCGAGTGCAAGCGGCGCAGCCCGTCCAAGGGAGTGCTCGCCGACGTCCCGGACCCCGCCGTGCTCGCTGCCGCCTACGCCGACGGCGGCGCCGCCGCCATCTCGGTCCTCACCGAGGAGCGCCGCTTCGGCGGCTCGCTCGCCGACCTGGACGCCGTGCGCGCCGTGGTCGACGTCCCCGTGCTGCGCAAGGACTTCATCGTCACCCCCTACCAGGTGTGGGAGGCCCGGGCGCACGGCGCCGACCTCGTGCTGCTCATGGTCGCCTCGCTGGAGCAGACCGTGCTCACCTCGCTCGTCGAGCGCGTGCACTCCCTGGGCATGACCGCGCTCGTCGAGGCCCATGACCGCGAGGAGGCACTCCGGGCCCGCGACGCCGGCGCCCGCGTCATCGGGATCAACGCCCGCAACCTCAAGACGCTCGAGGTCGACCGGTCGGTGTTCGACCAGGTCGTCGACGTGGTCCCGGACGGGATCGTCAAGGTCGCCGAGTCCGGCGTCGCCTCCGTCCACGACGTCCTGGACTACGCGCGTCAGGGGGCCGACGCCGTGCTCGTCGGCGAGGCCCTGGTCACGCAGGCCGACCCGCGCCGGGCCGTGGCCGACTACGTGGCGGCGGGCGCCCACCCGTCGCTCAGCGCCGGCCGGGACTGACCGGCGTCCACCGGGACCGCCCGCCGGCGGCCCCACGCACCACCGGCCGCGCCCGACGGCGCCGGCCGCGCTGACTCGGGCGCGCGCCCGGAAGGAGCTGCACGTGCAGTACACCGACGACCCGGGCAAGCTGTCCGAGGCGCACGGACCCTACTTCGGGCAGTTCGGGGGCAGGTTCGTCTCCGAGGCGCTCATCGTCGCGCTCGACGACCTCACCGCCGCGTGGGAGGAGATGCGGGACTCCCCGGAGTTCGCCCGCGAGATGGGCGAGCTGGCGGCCACCTACATCGGCCGCCCGTCGCTGCTCACCGAGGCGCCCCGGTTCGCCGAGCACGCGGGCGGCGCACGGGTCCTGCTCAAGCGCGAGGACCTCAACCACACCGGTTCCCACAAGATCAACAACGTCCTCGGCCAGGGTCTGCTGACCAAGAAGGTCGGCAAGACCCGCGTCATCGCCGAGACCGGGGCCGGTCAGCACGGCGTCGCCACCGCCACCGCGGCCGCCCTCATGGGACTCGACTGCACGATCTACATGGGCGCCGAGGACGTGCGTCGCCAGGCGCTCAACGTCGCCCGGATGCAGCTCCTCGGCGCCGAGGTCGTCTCGGTGACCAACGGCTCGCAGACCCTCAAGGACGCCATCTCCGAGGCCTTCCGCGACTGGGTGACGAACGTGGCCACGACCAACTACGTGTTCGGGACCGCCGCGGGACCGCACCCCTTCCCCGAGCTCGTCCGCGACCTCCAGAAGGTCATCGGCGAGGAGGCGCGCGAGCAGGTGCTCGCGCTGACCGGCCGGCTGCCCGACGTCGTCACGGCCTGCGTCGGCGGCGGGTCGAACGCGATCGGCATCTTCAACGCCTTCCTCGACGACGAGGGCGTGCGTCTCGTCGGGCTCGAGGCGGCCGGCGACGGCGTGGAGACCGGCCGGCACGCGGCCGCGATCGGCGGCGGGCGCCCGGGGGTCTTCCAGGGCTCCCTGTCCTACCTCCTGCACGACGACGACGGACAGACCATCGAGTCCCACTCCATCTCCGCCGGGCTGGACTACCCGGGCGTCGGGCCGGAGCACGCGTGGCTCGCCGACCTCGGCCGCGCCGAGTACCAGCAGGTCACCGACGCCGAGGCGATGGACGCGTTCGCCCTGCTGTCGCGGACCGAGGGCATCATCCCGGCGATCGAGTCCGCCCACGCGCTCGCCGGCGCCCTGCGCATCGGCCGCGAGTGGCAGGACGCCGGTGGGCAGGGCGAGCCGCCGGTCATCCTCGTCAGCCTGTCGGGCCGCGGGGACAAGGACATGGAGACGGCGATCGAGTACTTCGACCTCGGAGGCGAGAAGTGAGCAACGTGACCGCCGGGGACCGGATCGACGCGGCGCTGGGCGAGGACCGGGCCGCCCTGGTCGCCTACCTCTCCGCCGGCTACCCCGACCTGGACACCTCGGTGCGGGCGGCGAGGGTCGCCGTCGAGCACGGCGCGGACGTCGTCGAGCTCGGCCTGCCCTACTCCGACCCCGGCATGGACGGGCCCGTGATCCAGCGGTCCGGCGAGCAGGCCCTCGCGGCCGGCACGCGCACGCGCGAGGTGCTCTCCGCCGTCGAGCAGGTGGCCGAGACCGGTGCTGCCGTGCTCGTGATGACCTACTACAACCCCGTCTACGCCTACGGCGTGGAGCGCTTCGCCGCGGACCTCGCGTCCGCCGGCGGGGCCGGTCTCATCACCCCGGACCTGATCCCCGAGGAGGCCGGCCGCTGGTCGGCAGCGGCGGACGAGCACGGCCTGGACAAGGTGTTCCTCGTGGCACCCGCGTCCTCCGACGCCCGGCTGCGCACCGTGTCCGCGGCCTCGCGCGGGTTCGTCTACGTCGCCAGCCGCATGGGCGTGACCGGCGTGCAGGACTCGCTCGCCGGCGGCGGGGACGAGCTCGTGGCGCGGACCCGTGCCGCGGGGGCGGACCGCGCGTGCGTCGGCATCGGCGTCTCGAACCGGCAGCAGGCCGCCCGGGTGGCCGCCTACGCCGACGGCGTCATCGTCGGCTCCGCGCTCATCCAGGCGCTCGGCGAGGGTGACGCCGCCGGACTCGACGCGCTCGGGGCGCTGACCGCCGAGCTGGCGCAGGGTGTGCGGGAGGGCCGCGCATGATCACCGGCGCCCAGGCCGCCCTGGTGAACGCCGGGGCCTGGGCCGGAGTGCGCGGCATCCCCAGCCCCCCGGAGAACGTCTGGTACCTCGGGCCGTTCCCGCTGCGCGCCTACGCCCTGGCGATCATCGTGGGCGCGGTGCTCGCCTGGTGGATCCTCGACCGGCGGTACACCGCCAAGGGAGGGCCGGCCGACACCGCGATCGACATCGCGCTGTACTGGATGGTGCCGTTCGGCATCGTGGGCTCGCGGATCTACGAGATCGTGGTCAACCCGCAGAACTACTTCGGCGAGGGCATCAGCCCGTGGGAGATGTTCAAGGTCTGGGAGGGCGGCCTCGGCATCATGGGGGCCGTGACGTTCGGCGCGCTGGGCGCCTACCTCGGGCTCAGGCGGCGCGGGCTGCGGATCGGCCCGTTCGCCGACGCCCTCGCCCCGGGCATGCTCGTGGCCCAGGCCGTGGGCCGGCTCGGCAACTACTTCAACCAGGAGCTCTACGGCACCGCGACCGACCTGCCGTGGGGTCTGCGGATCGACCGGGAGCTCCCGGAGCTCGTCCACCCGACCTTCCTCTACGAGGGGGTGTGGAACCTCGCCGGGGCGCTGGTCCTCGTGCTCGCCCAGCGCCGCCTGCGGCTCGACGGCGGACGGGTCTTCTGGCTCTACGTCATCATCTGGCTCACCGGCCGCACGCTGACGGAGTCCCTGCGCACCGACCCCTCCAACCTCGTCGCCGGCATGCGGATCCACCAGATCATCGCCATCGCCGGCTGCGTGATCGGCGTGGCGATGATCGTCTGGCTCACCCGCCGGGCGCGGGCGACGCCCGACCGGGACGAGATCTGGCTCCCCGGTCGCGGCCCGCTCGCCACCGCGGAGGGCCCCTCCGCCGCCGGCGCCCCCGCCGTCGGCGACACCGCCCCGGAGGGGGAGGGCGCGGTCGCCGACGCCTCCGCCACGGGGGAGAGGGCCGCGTCCGACGACGAACCGGAGCGTGCCGGTCCTTGACCGGATCATCACCCGACCGTCGAGTGTTTCGGCGAAACATCGACGAAACACGACGGCAACCCCCGTCCGACGATCCGGCGTCCTCGTGCGGATCCGCGCCGTCCCACAGCCATGGGCGGGTAGTGCCATGAAACGGCCAAGTCTGCGTATCGTGCTGTCCGACCCACCGGCGTCCGCGCCGGGGCACGACTCGGGCGCCTGCGCGCCCGGAGGGAGGACGGACGATGGTCCAGACCGGGATCCCTGCACGACGAGGCCTGTACGACCCCGCCCACGAGCACGACGCCTGCGGCGTCGCCATGGTCGCCACCACGCGCGGCCGCCCCGGACGGGACATCGTCGACGCCGCGCTGACGGCTCTGGCGAACCTCGAGCACCGCGGCGCCGTCGGCGCCGAGGAGGCGACGGGCGACGGCGCGGGCATCCTCCTGCAGGTTCCCGACGCCTTCCTCCGTGAGGTCGTCGACCTCGATCTCCCGCCGGCCGGCGCCTACGCCGTGGGCATCGCGTTCCTGCCGGGCATCGGAGAGCGCGCGGAGGCGGTCGAGCTCGTCGAACGGATCGCCGCCGAGGAGGGCGTCGAGGTCCTCGGCTGGCGAGCGGTCCCGGTCGACCCGTCGGGCGTCGGCCCCACGGCCCGCGCGACCATGCCCACGATGCGCCAGCTGTTCGTCGCCGCCGACGGGCTCACGGGCCTGGACCTGGAGCGCCGCGTGTTCCGCCTGCGCAAGCGCGCGGACAACGCCGGGGTCTACTTCGCCTCGCTCTCCCCGCGCACCATCACCTACAAGGGGATGCTCACCACGGGACAGCTGAAGGACTTCTTCCCGGACCTCGCCGACGAGCGCGTGGTCTCCTCGATCGCGCTGGTGCACTCGCGCTTCTCGACGAACACGTTCCCGAGCTGGCCGCTCGCGCACCCCTTCCGGTACGTCGCCCACAACGGCGAGATCAACACCGTGCGCGGCAACCGCAACTGGATGGCCGCTCGCGAGGGCACGCTCTCCTCCGACCTGCTCGGCGACCTCGCGCCGCTGCTCCCGATCAACACCCCCGGCGCCTCGGACTCCGCGACGTTCGACGAGGTCCTCGAGCTGCTCCACCTCGGGGGCCGCTCCCTCCCGCACGCGGTGCTGACGATGGTCCCGGAGGCGTGGCAGAACGACGAGACCATGCCCGCCGACGTGCGCGCCTTCTACGAGTACACCGGCACGATCATGGAGCCCTGGGACGGGCCGGCCGCGATCTGCTTCACGGACGGCGCGGTCGCCGGCGCCGTCATGGACCGCAACGGACTGCGACCGGGACGCTGGTGGGAGACCGCCGACGGCCTCGTCGTGCTCGCCTCGGAGTCCGGCGTCCTCGACCTCGACCCGGCCACGGTCGTGCGCAAGGGCCGCCTCGAGCCCGGCACGATGTTCCTCGTCGACACGGTCGAGGGGCGGATCGTCCCCGACGAGGAGATCAAGTCCTCCCTGGCGTCCGCTCACCCGTACCAGGAGTGGCTCGACGACGGGCTCGTGCAGCTCGAGGCGCTGCCCCAGCGGGAGCACACGGGCCACTCGGCCGACTCGGTCGTGCGGCGTCAGCAGATGTTCGGCTACTCCGAGGAGGAGGTGCGGCTCCTCGTGCGACCCATGGCCGCCACGGGCGCCGAGGCCATCGGCTCGATGGGGACCGACACGCCCATCGCGGTGCTCTCCGCCCGGCCGCGCCTGCTGTTCGACTACTTCTCCCAGACGTTCGCGCAGGTGACCAACCCACCGCTCGACGCCATCCGCGAGGAGCTCGTCACCTCGCTGGTCGGGGCGATCGGTCCGGAGCCGAACATGCTCGAGGAGTCGCCCGAGCACGCCCGCAAGATCGTGCTCCCCTTCCCGACGATCGACAACGACCAGCTCGCCAAGGTGCGGCACATCGACCGTGCACGGCGCACGGGTCGCGGCTTCACCGCGGTGACGATCTCCGGCCTCTACCCGGTCGCCGGCGGGGGAGAGGCGCTGCGGGCCCGCCTCGAGGAGATCTTCACCGAGGTCGACGAGGCGGTGGACGCGGGCGCCAGCTTCGTCGTGCTCTCCGACCGGGACGCGACCGCCGCGCTCGCCCCCATCCCCTCGCTGCTGCTCACGTCCGCCGTGCACCACCACACCCTGCGACGGCGCACCCGCACGAAGATCTCCCTGCTCGTCGAGGCGGGCGACGTCCGCGAGGTCCACCACGTGGCCCTGCTCGTGGGCTACGGCGCGGCGGCGGTCAACCCCTACCTCGCCATGGAGACGGCCGAGCGGCTCGTGGCGGACGGCGAGGTCACGGGCGTCTCCGCCGAGACGGCCGTCCGCAACGTCATCCACGCGCTCGGCAAGGGCGTGCTCAAGGTGATGTCGAAGATGGGCGTCTCGACCGTCCCGTCCTACCGCGGCGCGCAGCTGTTCCAGGCGGTCGGCCTCTCCGCCGAGCTCGTCGACCGCTACTTCACCGCCACCCCGAGCCCTGTCGGGGGCGTCGGGCTCGACGTCGTCGCGGCCGAGGTCGCCGCCCGGCACGCGGTCGCCTACCCGCGCTCGGGCATCTCGCCCGCCCACCGCGAGCTCGACACCGGGGGCGAGTACCAGTGGCGCCGCGACGGTGAGCCGCACCTGTTCGACCCCGAGACGGTGTTCCGGCTGCAGCACTCGACCCGGAACCGGCGGGCCGACATCTTCCGCCAGTACACCGACCGGGTCGACGACCAGGCCGAGCGGCTCATGACCATCCGCGGGCTGCTCCGGCTGCGCACCGGCGAGCTCGACCCCGTGCCGATCGAGGAGGTCGAGCCGGTCTCCGAGATCGTCCGGCGGTTCTCCACCGGCGCGATGAGCTACGGCTCGATCTCCGCCGAGGCCCACGAGACGCTCGCGATCGCCATGAACAGGCTCGGCGCCAAGTCCAACACGGGGGAGGGCGGCGAGGACGTCGACCGGCTCTACGACCCCGAGCGCCGCTCGTCGATCAAGCAGGTCGCGTCCGGTCGGTTCGGGGTCACCTCGGAGTACCTCACGCAGGCCGACGACATCCAGATCAAGATGGCGCAGGGCGCGAAGCCCGGCGAGGGCGGCCAGCTGCCCGGCCCGAAGGTCTATCCGTGGGTGGCCTCGACCCGGCACTCCACGCCCGGCGTCGGCCTCATCTCTCCGCCGCCCCACCACGACATCTACTCCATCGAGGACCTCGCCCAGCTCATCCACGACCTGAAGAACGCCAACCCCTCGGCCCGGGTGCACGTCAAGCTCGTCTCCGAGGTCGGCGTGGGCACCGTGGCGGCCGGCGTGTCCAAGGCCCACGCCGACGTCGTGCTCGTCTCCGGGCACGACGGCGGGACCGGCGCCAGCCCGCTGACCTCCCTCAAGCACGCCGGCGGCCCGTGGGAGCTGGGCCTGGCCGAGACCCAGCAGACGCTCGTCCTCAACGACCTGCGCGACCGGATCGTCGTCCAGACCGACGGCCAGCTCAAGACCGGCCGGGACGTCGTGGTGGCCGCGCTGCTGGGCGCGGAGGAGTTCGGGTTCGCCACCGCGCCGCTGGTGGTCTCCGGGTGCGTGATGATGCGGGTCTGCCACCTCGACACGTGCCCGGTCGGCGTCGCCACCCAGAACCCGGAGCTGCGCGCCCGCTTCAGCGGGAAGGCCGAGTACGTCGTCACGTTCTTCGAGTTCCTCGCCGAGCAGGTCCGCGAGATCCTCGCCTCGCTCGGGCTGCGCTCGATCGACGAGGCCGTCGGCCGGGTCGAGCTGCTCGACGCCGACCGAGCCGTGGCCCACTGGAAGGCCTCCGGCATGAACCTGGCGCCGCTGCTCGAGCGCGTCGAGCCGCGGCCCGGCGCCGCGCTGCACAGGACCAAGGACCAGGACCACGGCCTCGACGCCGCCCTGGACAACGAGCTCATCGCACTGGCCGGGCCCGCCCTCGAGCGCGGCGAGCCGGTGCGCGCCGAGGTGGCCGTGCGCAACGTCAACCGGACGGTCGGCACGATGCTCGGCCACGAGGTGACCAGGCGCTACCGCGGCGCGGGACTGCCGGACGGCACGATCGACCTCACCCTGCGCGGCTCGGCCGGACAGTCGTTCGGCGCGTTCCTGCCCCGAGGCGTCACCCTCACGCTCGTGGGCGACGCGAACGACTACGTCGGCAAGTCGCTGTCGGGCGGGCGCATCGTCGTGCGCCCCGACGACCGGGCCGGCTTCGTCGCCGAGGACAACGTCGTGGCCGGCAACGTCATCGGCTACGGCGCCACGGCCGGAGAGATCTTCCTGCGCGGACGCGCGGGCGAGCGCTTCGGCGTCCGCCTGTCCGGCGCCACCCTCGTGGTGGAGGGGGTCGGCGACCACGCGGCCGAGTACATGACCGGCGGCACGATGCTCGTCCTCGGCCCGACCGGGCGAAACGTCGGCGCCGGCATGTCCGGCGGCGTCGCCTACGTCCTCGACCTCGACCCCAGCCTGATCAACCCGGCCGCCGCCGCGGCCGGCGACCTGCTGCTGGGAGAGCCCGACACCGACGACCTCGCCGTGATCGTCGACCTGCTCCAGCGCCACCGCGACCTCACCGGATCCGCCGTGGCCACCGCGCTGCTGGCGGACCGCGCCGCCCTCACGCAGCGCCTCACCCGCGTCCTGCCCCGCCAGTTCGCCGCGGTCTCCGCCGCGCTCGCGCGGGCGGCGGAGGACGGGCTCGATCCTGCCGCACCCACCGTGTGGGCCGACATCATGGAGGCGACCCGTGGCTGACCCCAGAGGATTCCTGACGACCCGCGAGCGGGAGCTGCCGGCGCGCCGGCCGGTCCCGGTGCGCATCCGCGACTACCGCGAGGTCTACGCCGAGCGCGGCGCGGACGACGCGTTCGAGCCCACGCTCAGGCGGCAGGCCGGGCGCTGCATGGACTGCGGCATCCCCTTCTGCCACAACGGCTGCCCGCTCGGCAACCTCATCCCCGAGTGGAACGACCTCGTGCGCCGCGGCGACTTCGCCCGGGCGATCGAGCGGCTGCACGCGACGAACAACTTCCCCGACTTCACCGGCCGGCTGTGCCCGGCCCCGTGCGAGACGGCGTGCGTGCTCGGCATCAACCAGCCCGCGGTGACGATCAAGAACGTCGAGCAGTCGATCATCGACCGCGCCTTCGACGAGGGCCTCGTCACCCCGCAGGTGCCGCAGCGCCTCACCGGCCGCACGGTCGCCGTCGTCGGCTCCGGTCCCGCCGGGCTCGCGGCCGCCCAGCAGCTCACGCGGGCCGGCCACACCGTGGCCGTCCTCGAGCGCGCCGACGCGGTCGGCGGGCTGCTGCGCTACGGCATCCCCGAGTTCAAGATGGAGAAGTCCCACGTGGACCGCCGGCTCGAGCAGATGCGCGCGGAGGGCACGATCTTCCGCACCTCGACGGACGTCGGCGGCTCGGGCGAGGGCGCGCTCTCGGGGGAGGACCTGCTCGAGCGCTACGACGCCGTCGTCCTGGCCATGGGCTCGACCGTGGCGAGGGACCTGCCGGTCCCGGGCCGGGAGCTGGCCGGCATCCACCAGGCGATGGAGTACCTGCCGCAGGCCACTCGCGCGGTCCACGGCCAGGAGGTTCCGGACCAGATCACCGCCGAGGGCAAGGACGTCGTCATCATCGGCGGCGGCGACACCGGCGCGGACTGCCTCGGCACGGCCACCCGCCAGGGCGCGCGCTCGGTCACCCAGCTGGAGATCATGCCGCGCCCCGGCGAGGACCGGCCCGAGGGCCAGCCCTGGCCGACCTACCCGATGCTCTTCCGCGTCTCCTCGGCGCACGAGGAGGGCGGCGAGCGGGTCTACTCGACCTCGACCGCCGAGCTGTGCTCGGACGGCTCGGCGGGCGAGGGCACCGTCACGCACCTGTTGGTCACGGAGGTGGCGTTCGACGGCGGCCGTCCGGTCCCGGTCAAGGGCACCGAGCGGACGATCCCGGCCCAGCTCGTGCTGCTCGCGATGGGCTTCACAGGGGTGCCGACCGACGGGATCGTCGCCCAGCTCGGCGTCGAGGTCGACGGCCGCGGCCGCATCGAGCGCGACGCCGACTTCGCGACCACCGTGCCGGGCGTCTTCGCCGCCGGCGACGCCGGGCGCGGCCAGTCGCTCATCGTGTGGGCGATCGCCGAGGGCCGGTCGGTGGCCGCCGCCGTCGACCGGCACCTGCGCGGCTCCACGGAGCTGCCCGCGCCGGTGGCGCCCACCACCGTCCAGGTCACGGTCTGATCAGCGACGCCCCGGGCGCACGTCCGTGCGCCCGGGCGGCCGGCGGGCGCGACGTCGTCCAACCGCCGCTGCGGTCCGGGCCGATGGAGCGGCGGGCCGGTCGGAGTCACTAGGCTGTGAGCCATGCGTAGAGCAAAGATCGTCTGCACCCTCGGACCGGCCACCGACAGTCCCGAGAAGATCCAGGAGCTGGTCGACGCGGGCATGGACGTCGCCCGCATCAACCGCAGCCACGGTCTCGCCGAGGAGCACGAGCAGGTGATCCACCGCGTGCGCGCCGCCGCCGACGCGGCCGGGCGTCCGGTCGCCGTCCTCGTCGACCTCCAGGGCCCCAAGATCCGGCTCGGCACGTTCGCCGACCGCGAGGTCCAGCTCGCGGACGGCGCCACGTTCACCATCACCACCGAGGAGGTCGAGGGCACGAAGGACCTCGCCTCGACCACCTACAAGGGGCTCCCGGGCGACTGCCACCCCGGCGACCGGATCCTCATCGACGACGGCAAGGTCGCGGTGCGCGTGGTGGAGGTCGACGGGCCACGCGTCGTCACGCGGGTCGAGGTCGGCGGCCCGGTCTCCAACCACAAGGGCCTCAACCTGCCCGGCGTCGCGGTGTCCGTGCCCGCCATGTCGGACAAGGACACCGAGGACCTGCGCTGGGCGCTCGGACTGCCGGTCGACTTCATCGCCCTGTCCTTCGTGCGCAGCGCCGAGGACATCCAGATGGTCCACGACATCATGGACGAGGTCGGCCGTCGGCTGCCCGTCGTCGCCAAGATCGAGAAGCCGCAGGCCGTCGACGCCCTCGAGGAGATCGTCGACGTCTTCGACGGCATCATGGTCGCGCGCGGCGACCTCGGCGTCGAGCTGCCGCTGGAGGACGTGCCGCTCGTGCAGAAGCGGGCGATCGAGATCGCGCGGCGCCGTGCGAAGCCGGTCATCGTCGCCACCCAGGTGCTCGAGTCGATGATCACCAACCCGCGCCCCACCCGGGCCGAGGCCTCCGACTGCGCGAACGCCGTCCTCGACGGGGCCGACGCGGTCATGCTCTCGGGGGAGACCTCGGTGGGGAAGTACGCCATCGAGGCCGTCCGCACCATGGCCCGGGTCGTCGAGCACACCGAGGAGCACGGCGGCGAGCGGATCGCGCCGCTCGGCTCGACGCCCGCCACCCGCTCGGGCGTCCTGACCCGGGCGGCGGCGGAGATCGCCGCCACGCTGGACGTCACCTACCTCGCGACGTTCACCCAGTCCGGCGACACCGCGCGCAGGATGTCCCGGCTGCGCTCCCCGATCCCGCTGCTGGCGTTCACGCCGTCGGCCGAGACCCGCAACCGGCTCGCGCTCTCCTGGGGCGTGCAGCCCTACCAGGTCGACGCGGTCAAGCACACCGACGAGATGGTCGACCAGGTCGACACGTTCCTGCGGGACAACGGGCTGGCCGGCAACGGCGACCCGGTCGTCGTCGTGGCCGGCATGCCGCCGCAGAAGGTCGGCAGCACGAACTCCATCCGCGTGCACCGGATCGGTGAGCGGTACCGCTCCTCCTGAGAGTGACGTCCGGCACCGGCCGGGCCGCCCGGCACGACGACGGCGGCCCGCCGGTTCAGGGCATGATGTGTTCCGTCCCCGCGCCCTCACGGCGCGGGGACGCCCGCTCCCGTGGTGGAATCGGCAGACACACCGCACTCAAAATGCGGCGCCGCGAGGCGTGCGGGTTCGAGTCCCGCCGGGAGCACCATCGCGCACGCGCGCCGCGCGGCACGGCTCACATGCACGCGGATCGCCCCGTGATCCCGCCGTGTCCTAGGCTGTACGGGTGACCACGACCGACAGCTCCGCAGGCGACGACGCCTCGGCGGACCCCACGACCACCGAGCCTGACCTCTCGGACCTCCTCACCTCCGCCCCCGAGGCGGTCGAGGAGACCGAGCGAGACGGCCGCCGCGTCGTCGTCGCCGAGGACGAGACGCTCATCAGGCTCGACATCGTCGAGACGCTCCGCGACGCGGGCTTCGAGGTCGTCGGGGAGGCGGCCGACGGCGAGCAGGCCGTCCGCCTGGCCTCCGAGCTCGAGCCCGACGCCGTCGTCATGGACGTCAAGATGCCTGTGATGGACGGCATCACCGCCGCCGAGAAGATCATGGCCGACCGCACGTGCGCCGTCGTCATGCTCACCGCGTTCTCCCAGAAGGAGCTCGTGGAGCGCGCCCGCGAGGCCGGCGCGATGGCGTACGTCGTCAAGCCGTTCACGCCCGCCGACCTCGTGCCCGCCGTCGAGATCGCCGTGAGCCGGCACGAGGAGATCATCGCGCTCGAGTCCGAGGTCGCCTCGCTGGTCGATCAGTTCGAGACGCGCAAGCGCGTGGACCGCGCCAAGGGACTCCTCCAGACGAAGATGGGTCTCTCGGAGCCCGAGGCGTTCCGCTGGATCCAGAAGACGTCCATGGACCGTCGCCTGACCATGCGCGAGGTCGCGGACGCCGTCATCGAGCAGGTCGGCGGCCGCGGCTGACGGCCGACCCGCGACGACGAACGCCCGGCATGTGCCGGGCGTTCGTCGTTCCGCCCGCCGGCGCCGAGTTCAGCGCGGGTACGGGATGAACATGCAGGTGAGCCGCGCGGTGCAGACGAGCAGGTCGTCGTCGTCACGCACCTCGATGCCGTAGGTGGCGCTCCGGCGTCCCTCGTGCACCGCCGAAGCGCGCGCCGTGACGTGCCCGGTGCGCGCCGCCCGGTGGTGGGTGGCGTTGAGGTCGACGCCGACCGGCGCGTGTCCCTCCGGCGCCGCGAGCACGGCCGCGACGCTGGCGACGGTCTCGGCGAGCGCGGCGCTGGCGCCACCGTGGAGCAGCCCCATCGGCTGGGTGTTCCCCTCGACGGGGATGCGGGCCCGGACGTCGCCCCGTTCCATGCGCAGCATCTCGAGCCCCATGCGCTCGGCGAGGCCGGACTCCGACAGTCGGGCGAAGGTCTCGGCGAGGTCGTCGCCGCCGCTGCGGTGGTCGGTCCGGGCGGGTTCCTCGGGGCGCCGGGTGTCGGCGTGGTCGGCGGTCACGGTGCCAGACTGCCACGGCGGCCGCCGTCGTCCCGCCCCGGTGCCCGGCCCGGGTCGTCGTCAGCGGCGGGCGCGGCCCCCGGCAGCCCGAACCGCATCGACCAGCGCTCCCATGGCGGCATGTCCGCCCACCCGAGCCGGAGCGTGCGGAAGGCACGCCGGAGGCGCCGGCTCAGCTGCGCCGCGCCCACCAGGCTGCGGGCAGAGACACCGACGCGGAGCGAGAGGTCCAGCACGACGGGCCGCGCCGGGCCCAGCGCGAGGGCGAGGTCGAGGTCGTCGTGGACCTCGGGGTCGTCGTCGTGGACGCGGTCGCGGACCGCCAGCCACGCCGAGCGGCGCACGGCCATGCTCGATCCCCACAGCGGGTGGTGTCCCAGGGCGGCGTGGCACAGGCCGTAGTACGCGGCCAGGTAGACCGCGGCGGCGAGCCCCCCGGCCCTGCCCAGCCCGTAGAAGCTGCCGACGCCGGTGACGGCGGCCACCTGCCTCGTCCCCATCACGTGCGCGACCCGGGAGACCCATCCGGGGCCGGGACGCGAGTCGGCGTCCAGCCGCGCGACGACGTCCCCCCGGGCGGCGTCGTAGCCGGTGGCGGCGGCGGGTGGGATCCCGATCCGGTCCTCCGCCGCGACCACCGCGCCGTGGCGCCGGGCGACGGCCGCGGTGCCGTCGGTGGAGGCGTTGTCGACGACGATGACCTCCAGGGGCGCCTCCCGCTGGTTCGCCAGGGCGCGCAGGCAGTGCTCGAGCGCCGCGGCGTCGTTCCGGGCGGGGATCACCACGCTCACGGTCGGCGGCGTCACCGGCCGCTCCCGGCGCGTCGGGCGAGCACGAGCCCCGCGACGGCGGATCCCACGGCGCCGGCGACGAGGTCGCCCGCGGTATCTGCGGGGGTGACGTGGACCGTGGGGTCGACGTAGGCGTGGCCGATCCACTCCGCGACCTCCCAGGCCGCGGCGAGGCTCGTCCCGACCGCCGTGGTGGTCAGCGCGAGACCCCACCTGCCGCGCGGGTCGTCGCCGGGCGGCACGAGCCGGCCGCGGCGCACGAGCTCCCCGGCGACTGCGGCGAGCACGCCGTTGAGGGTCAGGTGTACGGCGATGTCCAACCACCACAGCCGCTCGTACAGGAGCAGGGCCGACGACCACGCGGCCACGAGCGCCGTGGCGCCGAGCAGGGCCTGGAGACCTGCGGGCACGGCGAGCACGCGCGCGAGCGTGAGGGCCCCGAGGACGAGAGCCGCCACCGCGACGGCGACCGCGTCGACGAGGGCGGCGAGCCCGAGCGAGAGCAGCGCCAGGACGGCGACGACGTTCGCGGCCGTGCGGGCGTACGGGGGCCCGACGACGCGGAGCACGCCGACACCGGTGCGTCGTCGTGGTCGCGCAGTCGTCACTGGTCCAGCGTCCCACGAGGACCTGGCCCGCCCGGCGTGGTCCGTGTGCCGGGGCGGTCGACGACCCCGGGTGCGTCGGGGAGGGCGCCGGGCCGACCGCCCACCTCGTCGTCGACGCGGACGAAGCGCGCCGCCACAGCGGCGATACCGACGAGGGCCGCGGGGTACAGGCAGGTGTAGACGCGGAACGCCAGCCCGGGCCGCTCGCCGGGGTCGTCCCCGGAGACGTAGCCGAACAGCGGCTCGAGCGTGGCGAGCGCGAGTCCGCCGAGCGCGCCGGTGAGGCGGGCGAACACGCCGAACGTCCCGAGGAACACGCCCTCGCGGTGCAGGCCGGTCAGTCGGGCGTCGCGGTCGAGGACCCGGGCCGTGACGAGGTCGGTCGTCGCGAGGACCCCGCCGTACCCGACCCCGACCACGGCGGCCGCGACCACGGCGAGCGGGACGGACGTGACGAACCACAGCGGGAGGAACGAGACGGCCAGCCAGGTCAGGGCCCAGCGCCAGGCCCGCGGGGCGCCGACCCTGCGCACGAGCCACGCCCACGCGGGCAGGACGGCGGCGGCGGTGAGGATCGCGGCGCCGAGCACCGGGGTCGTCATCGCGACGGGCCTCTCCAGCGTGTAGCGCATCCACAGCTGGATGCCGGAGATGAGCAGGCCGAGCGCTGCGCCGTACCCCGCGGTCGTCGCCCCGATCAGCCACAGCTCGCGGGTGCGCAGCACGCCGCCGATCGCGGGGAGGAACCTCGTGGGCGGCTCGTGCTGCACGGCGGCGTCCTCACGGACGGAGAGCACCATCGCGCCCATGACGAGCAGTGCCACGACGCCCAGCAGCACCGCGGTCCGCGTGAAGCCCTCGGGGCCGTGCTCGCTGCCGAGCCACCGGGTCGTCAGCGCGGGGGTCAGCGCCACGGAGACGACCATCGCCGCGAGCTGGAAGGCCTGCCGCACGGCGTTGACGACCGACCGCTCGGCCTCGGTGCGGAACAGCTCGGGCAGCAGCGCCGTGTAGTTCGCGTTGTACAGCGAGTCGGCCGCCTCGGTGAGGATGACGAAGACCGCGAACCAGGCGACGAGCGCCGCGCCGTCGAGGGACGTCGGGGCGGAGAACAGGGCTACGAACACGGCCACGAGGCTCGGTACGGCGACGAGGAGCCAGGGCCGCCTGCGGCCGAGCCGCGTGCGCGTGCCGTCCGAGAGGTGGCCGAACAGCGGGTTGTCGATCGCGTCGACGATCGCGTAGACCACCATGACGATCCCGTACGCGGTCGCGTCCATGCCGAGGGTGTCGACGTAGTACAGGAGGATCGAGCCGCGCACGAGGTTGATCGGGAGCGACGACCCGAACATGCCGGCCGCGTACGCGAGCCGGCGGGAACCGGGGACGCGGGGCTCGGGCACGGACCCACCCTGCCAGGGCCGCGGTGACGTCGGTGTCGGCGCCGCGTCCTAGGGTGGGTCGGGTGAGCGAGAACACCGACCAGGCCACCGACCAGCGCCTCCTGCTCGTCGACGGGCACTCGATGGCCTTCCGCGCGTTCTTCGCGCTGCCGGCCGAGAAGTTCGTCAACTCCGCGGGCCAGAGCACGAACGCGATCTACGGGTTCGTCGCGATGCTCATCAACCTCATCGCCGAGGAGCGGCCCACGCACGTCGCCGTCGCGTTCGACACCCACGCCCCGACGTTCCGGGACGAGGTCTACGCCGACTACAAGGGCGGCCGCGACGTCACCCCCGAGGCCTTCAAGGGCCAGGTCCCCCTCATCGCCGAGGTGCTGCGCGCGGCCGGCGTCCCCACGCTGGAGAAGGACGGCCTCGAGGCCGACGACATCCTCGCCACGCTCGCCCACGAGGGCTCGGCCGCGGGGATGACCGTCTCCGTGGTCTCGGGCGACCGGGACACGTTCCAGCTCGTCGACGAGCGCGTGAGCGTGCTGTACCCGATCAAGGGCGTGAAGACGGTGTCCCGCATGACGCCGGAGGCCGTCGAGGAGAAGTACGGGGTCCCGCCGCACCGGTACCCGGAGATCGCCGCCCTCACCGGCGAGACTGCGGACAACCTGCCCGGCGTGCCCGGGGTGGGGCCGAAGACCGCCGCGAAGTGGATCAACCAGTTCGACGGCCTGGACAACATCGTCGCCCGGGTCGACGAGGTGCCCGGCAAGGCCGGCGACTCGCTGCGCGCGCACCTGGCAGACGTGCTGCGCAACCGGCAGCTCAACCACCTGCTCACCGACGCCGACGTCGGGGCCGCCCTTGGTGACCTCACCCCCGCCGACCCCGACCGCGGCGAGCTCACGCGCCTGTTCGACGTCCTGGAGTTCACCGAGCTGCGCACGCGGCTGTTCGCCGTCCTGCCCGACGACGGAGGGACCGCGCCCGAGGCGGACGGCCCGGTCCTGGTCGTGGACCGGCCGGCCGACGGCGAGCTGGGAGCCTGGCTCGAGGCCCGCGCGGGCGCCCGGCTGGGCCTGTTCGTCGAGGGCACGGGCCGACCGGGCGCGGGGGAGGCGACGCAGGTCGCGATCGCCGACGACGAGGCGCACGCCGTCACCGTCGACCTCACCGAGGTCGCCGGCCCCGACGAGGCCGCGCTGCGCGCCTGGCTGGCCGACGCCGCGGAGCCGAAGTCGGTGCACGACGCCAAGGCGGCCTGGCACGCCCTGCGCGGCAGCGGACTCACCCTGGACGGCGTGACGTTCGACCCGGCCCTCGCCGGGTACATCTCACGGCCCGACGCCCGGCACCTCGAGCTCGCCGACCTCTCGACCGAGCGGCTGGGGCTCGAGCTCGACCCCGGTTCGGGCCCGGCCCAGGGCGAGCTGGACCTCTCGCTGGAGGAGGGAGCGGCGGAGGAGTCCCTCGCCCGTCGCGCGCACGCGACCCTCGCCCTCGTCACGCCGCTGACCGCCGAGCTCGAGGAGGCCGGCGGGAGCGGCCTGCTCACCGACCTCGAGCTCCCCGTCCAGCGTGTCCTGCAGGGGATGGAGGACCGGGGCATCGCCGTCGACACCGAGTACCTCGACGGCCTGTCCGGCGAGTTCGACGGGCAGGTGGAGGCGGCCGCCGCGGCCGCCTACGAGGCGATCGGCCGCGAGGTCAACCTCGGCAGCCCCAAGCAGCTGCAGGAGGTCCTGTTCGACCAGCTCGACATGCCGCGGACGAAGAAGACGAAGACCGGGTACACGACCAACGCCGACGCGCTCGCGTGGCTGCTCGTGCAGACCGAGCACCCGTTCCTCGTGGCGCTGCTGCGGCACCGCGAGCAGATCAAGCTCCGCCAGACGGTCGACGGCCTGCGGGCCGAGGTCCAGTCCGACGGCCGGATCCGCACCACCTTCCAGCAGACCGTGGCCGCCACCGGTCGGCTCAGCTCGAAGGACCCCAACCTGCAGAACGTGCCCGTGCGCAGCGAGGACGGCATGCGCATCCGGCAGTCCTTCGTGGTCAGCGAGGCGGGGGAGTCGCTGATGACGGCGGACTACTCCCAGATCGAGATGCGGATCATGGCGCACCTGTCCGGCGACGAGGCGCTCATCGAGGCCTTCCGCTCCGGGGAGGACCTGCACGCGTTCGTCGCCGCCCGGGTCTTCGGCGTCGACGTCGGCTCGGTGACCCCGGAGCAGCGCCGACGCATCAAGGCGATGAGCTACGGCCTGGCCTACGGGCTCAGCGCGTTCGGCCTGTCCCAGCAGCTCGGCGTCGAGGTCGACGAGGCCCGGTCGCTCATGGAGGGGTACTTCGAACGGTTCGGCGGCGTGCGCGACTACCTCCGGGGCGTCCAGGACGAGGCGCGCACGCGCGGCTACACGGCGACGATCCTCGGCCGCCGCCGGTACCTGCCGGACCTCACCTCCGACAACCGGCAGCGCAGGGAGCTCGCGGAGCGCATCGCCCTCAACGCCCCGATCCAGGGGTCGGCCGCGGACATCATCAAGCTCGCGATGATCCGGCTCGACGCGGAGATCGCCGAGCGGGGCCTCGCCTCCGACGTCCTCCTCCAGGTCCACGACGAGCTCGTGCTCGAGATCGCGCCGGGGGAGCGCGAGGAGGTGGAGCAGGTCGTGCGGGAGACCATGGGCCGGGCGGTGGAGCTCTCCGTCCCGCTCGACGTCTCCGTCGGCCTCGGCCGCAGCTGGCGCGACGCCGCCCACTGACCCTCCATCGACGAGTGAGCGGCTCTCTGCCCGACGAGTGAGCGCGAATCCGTGCGCGCGGGCCGGGTAACGCTCGGCGCCTCTCGACGTCGGCCGCTACCCGGGCTTGTCGGCCACGAGGATGAGCGTGCCCGGCACGAGCGCCCCGCGCTCCGGCCCCCAGCCGCCCCAGACCACCTCGCGGCCCGGCGGCCACTCGGGCTCGACGAGGTCGACGAGATCGAGCCCGGCCGCCACGACGTCGCGCACGTGGTCCCCGACGGTGCGGTGGAACTCCGCGTACGTGACGGCGTCGCCGTCGGCCTCGACGTAGGGCCGCCGGTCGAAGTAGGGGCGCGTGACGGTCGTGCCGGCCAGTGTGGGGTCGTCGGGGAACATCCACCGCGCCGGGTGCGTGACCGAGGCGACCCATCGACCGCCCGGTCGCAGGACCCTCGCGGCCTCGGCGTGCACGCGGTGGGCGTCGGGGACGAACGGGATGGCTCCGAACGAGGTGAACACGGCGTCGGCGCAGGCGTCCGGCAGGGGGAGGGCGCGGGCGTCGGCCACTAGCATCGGCGTGCGGATCCCGGTGGCCCGGTCGAGCGCTGCGGCGGCGTCCAGCATCCCCTGCGCGACGTCCGTCGCCAGCGCCCGCACGCCCTGCGTGACCAACCAGCGCGAGCACTGGGCCGCCCCGGCACCCACCTCGACGACGATCCGGTCGCGCAGCGTCGCGGTGTCGCCGAGCAGGCAAGCGTCGGCCTCCCGCAGCCCCTCGGGGCCCCACACGTGATCGGCCGCGCCGAGGGTGGCGCCGTGCTCCGCGAGGTAGCCCTGAGCATCCGCCGACCACGCGGTCGCGTTCGCGCGCGCGGCGGCCTCGCCGTCGACCCGCCGGTAGCCCGCCCACGCCTGCGGCCGTCCGTCCATCGGCCGATGCTCCCACGGCGGGGAGGTCTCCACGGGGTTCGGCCCCACGGGCTCGGCCGCAGGGACTACGGTCCTGCCAGGGCGGCCGCCCGCGACCCAGGGAGTGTCATGAGCAGCGGATACGGATGGAACCAGCAGGACCCGTACCAGCACGGTGAGCCGGACGCGCGCGGGGTGTACCCCGAGCGCGGCCGCAGCGGTCGGTTCTCCGGCGGCCACCAGCCCTACGGGCACGGTTCCTCCGCCGGCCCCGACCAGCCCTACGGATCCGGCCCGGCATACGGATCCGACCAGCCCTACGGGTCAGGTCCGGCCCACCGTCCGGGTCAGGCGTACGGGCCCGGCCAGGCCTACGGCGGCGCGGGGCAGAACGCGGCCGGACCGTACGGCGGGGACGTCCGCAACGACTACGGGCGCGCGCCCGCGGACACCGACGCCGGTCGGGGCGGGGCGCACAAGGCCTCCGTCGCCGCGATCCTCGTCTATGTGGGCCTCTTCCTCGGCCTGCCCCTGCTCATCGGCCTCGTCACCATGATCGTCGCGCTGTAGCGCCCGATGGCCGACCGTCGATTCCGGCCGCGGTCCAGAGGTCGGGACCGCGATCCGCTCGAGGGCTACCTCGGCGGCTACGGCATCGTCCCCGAGGACACACGGCGTCGCCCCGACGACGACGCACCGCGCGGCCGCGAGAGCCGTGAGCCGGACGACCGCGGCGCCGACCGGCCCGCGGACCCGGTCCGCACCGCCGGGCGCTCCCGCGCAGCGGAGCCGCGTCCCACCGCGCCGTCCGGCTTCCGCGCCGGAGCGCCCCACGCCTCGCGCTACCCCGTATCCCTCCCGCCCTCGCTGCATGTCAGCACGTGGCTCCGGCGTCGCCTCCGCCCGCTCTTCGTCGTCGTGCCCGTCCTCGCCGTGCTCGTCCCGATCGCCACCGTGGTCCAGCTCGTCGACGACGATCCCGACGCCACCACGCCGAGCGTGGACCCCGCGCCCGATGCCGAGCCGGACGTCGAGACCTTCCCCGATCTGTGGGAGGTCGCGGTCGCGGACCTCACCGGGATCGCCGGCGCCGAGCTCAGGGGCAACGTCGACGGCTCCTTCGACGACGCGGGCGTGCTCGGCGCGCCTGGCGGCTGGGCCGTCGTCGCGCAGGACGAGGAGTCCCTCGAGGCAGAGCTCGTCGGTCTGGACCCCGCGTCGGGCGAGACGATCTGGTCCCGTGAGCTCAGCCACGTCCTCTGCGCCCGCCACGCGACGCCGGACGGAAGCCTCGTCTGCCTGGAGGCCACGGACACGGACCCGGGAGGTCTGGGCACGAGCTGGACCGCCCACCTGCTCGACCCCGCCACCGGCGACACGACCGCCTCCACCGAGATCGACGGCTACCTCACGTCCCTCTACGTCCACGGCGACGCGCTCGTCCTGCTCGACCAGCCGGGCGGCGGGACCGACGTCGTCCTGCAGGGCTACGACGCGGCCGACCTGAGCCCACGATGGTCGGTCGAGCTCGGCCCGGAGGTCTCCGCGGAGATGCTCGCCGGGGACCGACGGATCGTCTCCCGAGGGATCGGCGAGCGCGGCGAGGCGATGCTCGACCGGCCCCGTTGGCGTCCCGTCACCGACGACGTGCTCTCGTTCGGCGCGGGCGACCGCACCGCCGTCCTGAACGTCCGGGCGGGCGAGCTGATCATCGCCCCACCCTGCACCCGCCTGTCCACCGACGGCGCCACCCTGTGGTGCAACGAGCCGGGCGCCGGGATCCGCGCGTACGCCACGGACGGGACCGAGCTGTGGGCGGACCCCCACAACCGGCTGGCCGCCACCTCCGCGCTCGACCCGGACGCCCGTGTCATGCCCCTCGTCCTCGACGGCTCCCGGCGACTCCTGCGGTACGACCTCGAGGCCGGAGCCACCGACTCCGTCCTCCTCGACCCGGGGGTCGCCGAGACGTTCGCCGGCACCCTCGACCCGGGCGGGCTGGTCGACGGCGAGCACGTCCTCGTGCGGGGCGAGCCCGACCTGCACCTCCTCGCGCCGGACCGCTCCCACGTCGTCGACCAGGTGGCGACGGACGTCCGTCCCGACGGCGTGCTCGCCCGGGACGAGAGCCTCGTCGTCGCCGGGACGGACCTCGTCGAGGTCGACCCGACCACGGGAGGGGTCGAGCAGCAGTGGCGCACCCCGGTGCACGGCACGCTCGAGCCGGTGGGCGACGCGGTGGTCGTGCACGGCCCGGAGGGCCTGAGCCGGCTCGACTGGTGACGCGGCCCACGAGCGTGCGCCGCCGCGCCGTCGTGGTTGTCCCGTCTTGCGGGCGCGGGTACCATTGCTCGTCGGCGCCGTCTGTCCGCGCGCACGCGCGCAGCCGCCCGGTCGCCGATTGAATCCCTGTCCGCTCGAGTATCCCTGTCCGCATCGGAGTTTCCCGCTACATGACCACCACTACCCCCGCCCCGACCACCCCGCAGGTCGCGATCAACGACATCGGCTCCGAGGACGAGCTCCTCGCCGAGATCGACAAGACCATCAAGTACTTCAACGACGGGGACATCGTCGAGGGCACCATCGTCAAGGTGGACCGTGACGAGGTCCTCCTCGACATCGGTTACAAGACCGAGGGCGTCATCCTGTCCCGCGAGCTGTCGATCAAGCACGACGTGGACCCCGACGAGGTCGTGGCCGTGGGCGACCAGATCGAGGCGCTGGTCCTCCAGAAGGAGGACAAGGAAGGCCGCCTCCTGCTGTCGAAGAAGCGGGCGCAGTACGAGCGCGCCTGGTCCTCGATCGAGAAGATCAAGGACGAGGACGGCGTCGTCACGGGCAAGGTCATCGAGGTGGTCAAGGGCGGCCTGATCGTCGACATCGGCCTGCGCGGCTTCCTGCCGGCCTCCCTGGTCGAGATGCGTCGTGTGCGCGACCTTCAGCCCTACGTGGACAAGGAGATCGAGGCCAAGATCATCGAGCTGGACAAGAACCGCAACAACGTGGTCCTGTCCCGCCGCGCCTGGCTCGAGCAGACCCAGTCCGAGGTCCGTTCGCACTTCCTCAACACGCTGCAGAAGGGGCAGGTCCGCCCCGGTGTCGTGTCCTCGATCGTCAACTTCGGTGCGTTCGTCGACCTCGGCGGCGTGGACGGCCTCGTGCACGTCTCCGAGCTGTCCTGGAAGCACATCGACCACCCCTCCGAGGTCGTCGAGGTGGGCCAGGAGGTCACCGTCGAGGTGCTCGACGTGGACATGGACCGCGAGCGCGTCTCCCTGTCGCTGAAGGCGACCCAGGAGGACCCGTGGCAGACCTTCGCGCGCACCCACGCCATCGGCCAGGTCGTGCCCGGCAAGGTCACCAAGCTCGTCCCGTTCGGTGCGTTCGTGCGCGTCGAGGACGGCATCGAGGGCCTCGTGCACATCTCCGAGCTGGCGCAGCGCCACGTCGAGGTGCCCGAGCAGGTCGCGAAGGTCGGCGACGAGCTCTTCGTCAAGGTCATCGACATCGACCTCGAGCGTCGCCGCATCTCGCTCTCGCTCAAGCAGGCCAACGAGGGCGTCGAGCCGGACTCCGAGGACTTCGACCCCTCGCTGTACGGCATGGCGACCGACTACGACGAGCAGGGCAACTACAAGTACCCCGAGGGCTTCGACCCCGAGACGAACGAGTGGCTCGAGGGCTTCGAGGCCCAGCGCGAGGCGTGGGAGGCCGAGTACGCGGCCGCGCACGCGCGCTGGGAGTCCCACAAGGCGCAGATCGCCGCCTCGCGTGCGGCGGAGGCCGCCGGCGAGAACGTCGTCGAGGACGCCTCGGAGGCCGGGGACGACCTCGCCGCCTCCTACTCGTCCGACGCTCCGGAGGAGGACGCCGGGGGCACGCTCGCGTCCGACGAGGCCCTGGCCGCTCTGCGGGAGAAGCTCACGGGCAACTGACCCGGAGCGCAGCCTCCCGATCCTCGGATCGCATCCGACGCCCGGCCCCCTGACGGGGGCCGGGCGTCGGCGTTCGTGGGTGCGGGCGGATCGGCGTGCCGGTCGCTGCGTGCCGCTGCGCCCGGGCATAACGCTGCGCCCGGGTGTTCGGCAGCGCCCCGCCGGACGGTCATCCCGTGCCGGACGAGTACCCAGGTGGTGAGGGGTACCCCGGGCCCACGTCGGCGACGCGGACCGATCGCCGGGCGGCGTAGCGTCCGAGCATCCAGCCCACGCCGAGAGGACCCACCCCGATGCTGCCCACCGCCCACCGTCGCCTGACCGCCGTCGTGGCCGCCGCGCTGCTGACCCTCGGGGTGTCCGCGTGCGACGACCCGAGCGTCGCCCCGACCGAGGAGCCGACCGCGGACGGGGAGGAGACGACCACCGCGGACGGGCCCTCCGCCGACTACCCGGACGACCTCACGATCGAGGTCCGCTCGCTGTCCGGCTCGGTCCCGCCGCCGCACGACTCGATGGAGACCGTCACGGTGGGCCCCGACGGCATCACCTACACCGCCGGGTCGCGCTACGAGGACGAGCCGCTCTTCTCGGAGACGTTCGACGCGCAGGACGGCGACCTCGAGGAGGTCATGGCCGCCTGGGAGGCCCTCGGCGTCCCCGCCGACACGGGGGACGGGTACGACGACTCGCACTCCAGCGGTGGGGCCGGTGGCGACTACGTCATCACCCAGGTCACCGGAACGGGGTACGACTCGTCAGCGACCGGGGACCACCAGCCCATGTGGGACCTCGTCGACGCGGCGCTCGACGTCGTGCCGCAGGAGGTGCGCGACGAGGGGGAGGCCGCCATCGAGGAGTACAACGCGAGCGAGGACGACTGAGCCCGTCCCCGCCGCGCGGCTACGCTTGACGGGTGTTCGCCGAGCAGACCTCCGTCCGTGCCCGGATCCGCCGATGACCGCCGGGACGATCGTGGTCACCGGCTTCGGGCCCTTCGGCCCGCACACCGAGAACCCCACCGCCGACGTCGTCCGCGAGCTCGCCGCCGCCGGACCGCCCGTGGACGGCACGCAGCTCGTCACCGAGGTCCTGCCCACGTCCTTCGCGCGGGCGACCGCAAGGATGCGCGAGCTCGTGTCCACCCACGCGCCCCGACTCCTGCTGGCGCTCGGGCTCGCTGCGGACCGCACGGTGATCAGCGTGGAACGCGTCGGCGTCAACCTCGTCGACGCACGGATACCGGACGTCGACGGCGAGCAGCCCGTCGACGAGCCCGTCCGCGACGGTGGCCCCGACGCACACCTGGCGACGATCGACGTCCGCGCGGCACTGGCGGCGGCCCGTGGCACGGGCGTGGAGGCGACGACGTCCGCGAGCGCGGGCCTCTACGTGTGCAACGCGGTCCTGTACACCGCCCTGGACACCGCACGCGCGCACGCACCGGGAACGCGCGCCGGCTTCGTCCACCTCCCGCCGACCGAGCACCTGTCCGTCGGCGACGCGACCCGGGCCCTGGGCGCGATGGTCGCCGCACTCGCGACGGCCAAGTTGTGAGCGGCGACCTCGTCCGGCAGCCGGACCTTCGCCGACGTCCTGACCGCGGGGGCCGTCCGTGCTGACCGTCGGCCTCACCGGCGGGATCGCGTCGGGCAAGTCGACCGTCTCGGCGGAGCTCGCGCGGCTCGGCGCCGTGGTCGTCGACGCGGACGTGCTCGCCCGGAAGGTCGTCGAGCCCGGGACGCCGGGGCTGCGCGCCGTCGTCGAGGAGTGGGGGCCCGGCGTGCTCGCCGACGACGGGACGCTCGACCGGGCCGCCCTCGGGGCGATCGTCTTCGCCGATCCCGAGGCCCGCCGCCGCTTGGGGGAGATCACGCACCCGCTCGTGCACGCGGAGCACGTCCGACTCGAGGCCGAGGCCGTCGCGGCCGACCCGGCCGCCGTCGTCGTCCACGACGTGGCGCTCGTCGTCGAGGCGGACCTCGCCCACCGGTACCACCTCCTGCTCGTGGTCCACGCGCCCGAGGACGTGCGGATCGGGCGGATGGTCGAACGGCGGGGCATGACGGTCGACGAGGCCCGGGCTCGGGTGGCCGCCCAGGCCACCGACGATCAGCGGCGGGCCGTCGCCGACATCTGGCTCGACAACACGGGCACCCCCGACGAGCTGCGTACGTCGGTGGACCGCGTCTGGTCGCAGCGCATCCGCCCCTACGAGGCGAACGTGCGGGCGGGTGTGGTGGCCGACCGCTCGGGCGGTCCCGTGCTGCTCGACCCGGCCTCGCGCACCGAGGACGGCCGGGACGTCGGCGCGCTGTGGGCCGCGCAGGGCGCGCGCCTCGTCTCGCGCGTCGGCGCCGTCCTCCGGGCCGCGGGGATCCCCGCGGACGTCTCGCACGTCGGCTCGACCGCGGTGCCCGGCCTCGTGGCCAAGGACGTGATCGACCTGCAGGTCGGCGTCGACGACCTCGACGACGACCGCGTGACCGGCGTCCTCGCTGCGGCGGGCTTCCCCGTCCGTGACGCCGAGGCCCGGGACCGGCCGCACCCGGCGGACGGCCCGGTCTGGCGCAAGCGGTTCCACCTCAACGCCGACCCGGGTCGCGACGTCAATCTTCACGTGCGCGAGAGCGGCTCGCCCGGCTGGCGGTATGCCCTCGCCATGCGCGACGCGCTGCGCGACGACACCGACGCGCGGAGGGACTACGCCGCGATGAAGGAGGCGCTGGCGGCCCGGCACGCGACGGACGCGCGCACCGGCGGCTACGCGGAGGGGAAGGAGCCGTGGTTCGGCCTGCGCGGGACCGCCCTCGTCGCGGGCCGGCTGGCGGGCCACGGGGTCGTCCCGGACCTCGACCTGCGCGACGCGTCCGCCGCATGATGCGTGCCCTCCCGGCGTCGCCCCTGGTCAGAGGTCTGCCGGGCATGGGGTGGGGTGCCCTCCCCAACGACCCGGTCATCCGTGCGCCCCGGCCGGACATACGGTTCCACCAGTGGCAGTCGGTCACACGGCTCGCGAGGGCTGCGAGCCGGATGTGCCGCCACACGGGGCGCGGACGGTGATCCGCTCGTGACCCGGACGCCCCTGACCATCCACCGAGGTGACCACCGCCTCGACCACACAGAGAGAAGCACCATGAGCATCGCCACGAACCGCCGCCGAGTGGCGGCCGCCGGGATCGTCCTTCTTGCCGCCTCGGGGATCGCCGCCTGCAGCGACTCCGGCCCGATCGCGCCGACGGGTCAGCCCCCGGCGCCTCCCTCCACCGAGGCACCGCCCACCGAGGAGCCCCCGGTCGAGGAGCCGACCTCCGAGGAGCCCCCGGCCACGGAGGACCCCACCTCCGAGGAGCCGACCACGGAGGAGCCCACCTCCGAGGAGCCGCCCCCCGAGGAGCCGCCCGTCTCCGGCGGCGGCCAGGGCGTCGAGGTCTCCGGCGAGCTGACCGGCGAGGTGCCCTCCGGGGGCGCGGCCACCGTGACCCTCGAGGTCACCGAGCGCGCGGCCGTCGCGGTCGGTGCGACCTCGCCCGACGGCGGTGACCTCCAGCTCGCGATCTCCGGCGGCGACGTCGACGCGGGCATCGACGACACCTACGGGTACGCCGACATCTTCAGCTTCGACCAGGGCAACCTCGACCCGGCGATCACCCAGGTCCTCGAGCCGGGCAGCTACACGCTCGAGCTCACGGAGTACGGCGGGGACGCGGCCCAGTACCATCTCGAGGTGCTCTCCGGCACCACCGTCATCCCGGCCGGGGGGACGGCGAACCTCGAAATCACGGGCCAGGCCGCGACCCTTGCCATCGGCGAGCTCGCGACCGGCAACGAGTCGATCGCGACGAACGGCGAGGTCGACTCGGTCCTGTGGACCTTCATGCCGTCCTCGCACACCGCGTACGAGGACGACGACGGCGGCGACGGTCTCAACTCGCTCATCGTCCTGCCGGGCGAGACCGTCGAACCGGTCGTCATCGCCGTCAACACCTATGGTGGCGACGCCGGCACCACCTCTGTCGGCATCAGCTGACCCATCGCCCCACCCGGCGGCCGGCACCTCGGTGCCGGCCGCCGTCGGACGTCCGGCGTGCTCCGTGCGCGCCGCGGCACCACCCTCACCAGACGGAGGAGAGCACGATGCGAACCACCCGAGCACGACGAGCACTGACCACCACCGCGGCCGTCGCCGCGCTCGGACTGGTCCTGTCCGCATGTGGCGGAGACGACGAGCCCGAGGAGACCACGGAGCCCCCTGCCACCTCGCAGACCGACCCCGAGGACGCGGAGAGCGGCTCGCAGGACGCGGCTCCCTCCGAGTCCGAGTCCGAGGCGCCGCCCGCCGAGACGGGGTCGGACGCGGCCGGTGACGACGAGGCCGCCACGGGGGACGACGGCGGGTCGACCGGCTTCGCTCCCGGGACGGACGGCGAGGACGGCACCGGTGGAGGGGACGACGCGGGCGACGGGCCGGCCGCCGGGGAGAGCGTGACCCTCGCCCCCGAGCACGCGGTCTCGATGGCCCACATGGTGCCCGAGGGCGGGGTGACGACCGCCGAGGTCGTCATGCTCGACGGCGACACGCTCTCCTACCTCAGCGGCGACGTCGCCCAGCAGGAGCCCGAGGTGGAGGAGACGGTCGAGCTCGACCCGGGCACGGGCGACGAGATCCGCACCGAGCTGTCCGCGCTCGGGCTCACGGCCGTCGAGGAGGGCCAGGGCCCGCCGGACGACACCACCGAGGAGATCTACTACTGGGAGGCCGGCGACGTGATGTCCGGCTCCCTGGTGGCCGGCAGCACCGGTGACCTCGAGCTCGACCGGGCGGTCTACGACATCCTCATCGCCCACGTCCCGGAGGACATCCGCGTGAGCTGAGGCCAGGGGCCGCCGCCGTCGCGCGTGTGCATTCGCGGAGCGGCGCGGGACACCGTGCGCCGGCTGCCAGGGAACGACCCGCGTCCCGGCGTGCGCAGGAGCGGCGCGCGAGCGGGGAGGTGTGCCCTGCCCCACACGAACGGTGGTACGGCGGCGTCGCGATCCCTACGTTCGTGATCAGTCCCCGGATCACCGGTGACGGCCCGACGGACAGCATCGTCCGCGGGTCGAGAGCCACACCCCCTTGGAGCGATCATGACCACCACCGACCTTCGCCGCATCGGAGCGGCAGCAGCTGTCCTCGTCCTCGGGGCGGGCATGTCCGCCTGCGCCGGCGACCCCATCCCCGGCGGCGGGCCCGGCGGAACGGGCGGCACGGGCGCCGGCCCGGTCGACCCCGGCCCGTCCACCGCCCCCGAGAGCACCCTGTACGGCGACGGCGTCGCCGACACCGTCCACATCGAGGCCTACGACGGCACCGTCGTCGGCGTCTCCGGCACCGGCACCATGCTCGAGGGCGACGACTGGAACGGCCGCCTCGTGGTGGGTGAGCGCGCGGCGGTCGCGCTCGCCGCGACCTCGGCCGACGAGGACATGGTCATCGAGATCACGGGCAACGGCGTGGACGAGCGCTACGACGACCGCGCCGACCACGTCGAGCTGTTCTCCACCAGCACGAGCACGCTCGACGCCGCGGCGGTGACCGTCCTCGACGCCGGCGTCTACGAGCTCACGATCTCCGAGTACTCCGGCGACGCGACAGCCATGGCCTTCGAGCTCCTCAGCGGCACCGCGTCGATGGACCGGTTCGGCTCCACCGGCGTCGACATCGCCGAGGGCGGCCACGGCCTGGCCATCGTCGACGTCGACACCGGCCCCGCGCTCATCTCGGCCGACAGCCCGGACGTCGACCCGATCCTCCACGTCGTCGACTCGGACGGCTACAGCTGGTCGAACGACGACAACTCGATCGGCCTGTCCAACTGGCGGGCCGCCGCGGTCGAGGCCGACCACCTCGTCGGCCCCGCGGTCGCGATCGTCGAGTCCTGGGCCGGCGACGCGGGCTTCATCTCGCTGGTCGTCACCTGACCCGGCGCCCCTCCGGCACGCCGCGCGCGGCCGGGACGACCCGCGGAGCACCCGCGGTCCGTCCCGGCCGCGTCGTCGATGTCGGCGGCGCGACGTAGGTTGGACGCATGCGCGAGGTCATCGACATCCAGCGGGACGACGCTCCGTTCGAGGTCATCTCCGACTACACGCCCGCGGGCGACCAGCCCAGGGCGATCGCCGAGCTCGTCGAGCGCCTGAACGCGGGGGAGAAGGACGTCGTCCTGCTCGGCGCGACCGGCACCGGCAAGTCGGCCACCACTGCCTGGCTCGTCGAGCAGGTGCAGCGCCCCACCCTGGTGATGGCACCGAACAAGACGCTGGCGGCGCAGCTCGCCACGGAGTTCCGCGAGCTGCTGCCGAACAACGCCGTCGAGTACTTCGTCTCGTACTACGACTACTACCAGCCAGAGGCCTACGTCCCGCAGACGGACACCTACATCGAGAAGGACAGCTCGATCAACGACGAGGTCGAGCGGCTGCGGCACTCCGCGACGAACTCCCTGCTCACGCGCCGCGACACGGTCGTCGTCTCCTCGGTGTCCTGCATCTACGGCCTGGGCACGCCGACCGAGTACGTGGCCCGGATGATGCACCTGAGCCGGGGCGAGCAGATCGACCGGGACGCGCTGCTGCGGCGGTTCGTCGAGATGCAGTACACCCGCAACGACCTCGCGTTCACGCGCGGGACCTTCCGGGTGCGGGGCGACACGATCGAGATCATCCCGGTGTACGAGGAGCTCGCCATCCGCATCGAGATGTTCGGTGACGAGATCGACGCGCTGTCCTACCTGCACCCGTTGACGGGCGACGTCGTCAGCACGCCCGGATCGGTCCACGTCTTCCCGGCCTCGCACTACGTCGCGGGCGCGGAGCGCATGGAGCGGGCGGTCCGGTCGATCGAGGACGAGCTGGCCGAGCGCCTGGCGGAGATGGAGTCGGCCGGGAAGCTCCTCGAGGCGCAGCGCCTGCGCATGCGCACCACGTACGACCTGGAGATGATGCAGCAGATCGGCACGTGCTCGGGGATCGAGAACTACTCCCGGCACATCGACGGCCGCGGCCCCGGTACCGCCCCGCACACGCTGCTCGACTACTTTCCCGAGGACTTCCTGCTCGTCATCGACGAGTCGCACGTCACCGTGCCTCAGATCGGGGCGATGTTCGAGGGCGACATGTCCCGCAAGCGCACGCTCGTCGAGCACGGGTTCCGGCTGCCCTCGGCCATGGACAACCGTCCGCTCAGGTGGGCGGAGTTCCTCGAGCGCATCGGGCAGACCGTCTACCTCTCCGCCACCCCCGGGGACTACGAGCTCGGCCAGTCCGACGGCGTGGTGGAGCAGATCATCCGGCCCACCGGCCTCATCGACCCCCAGGTGGTCGTCAAGCCCACCGAGGGCCAGATCGACGACCTGCTCGGCGAGATCCGGGACCGGGTCGACAAGGACGAGCGCGTGCTCGTCACCACCCTGACCAAGAAGATGGCGGAGGACCTCACGGACTACCTCCTCGAGCGCGGCGTCAAGGTCCAGTACCTGCACTCCGACGTCGACACGCTGCGCCGCGTCGAGCTCCTCAGGGAGCTGCGCACCGGCTCGGCCGACGTCCTCGTCGGGATCAACCTCCTGCGCGAGGGGCTCGATCTGCCCGAGGTGTCCCTCGTGGCGATCCTCGACGCCGACAAGCAGGGCTTCCTGCGCTCCTCGAAGTCGCTCATCCAGACGATCGGCCGCGCCGCCCGCAACGTGTCCGGCCAGGTCCACATGTACGCCGACGAGGTCACCGAGTCCATGGCGTTCGCCATCGAGGAGACGGAGCGGCGGCGGGCCAAGCAGCTCGCGTACAACGAGGAGCACGGGATCGACCCGACCCCGCTGCGCAAGCGGATCGCCGACGTCACCGACATGCTCGCGCGCGAGCAGATCGACACCGCCGAGCTCCTCGAGGGCGGCTACCGCAAGGAGAGCGGTCGGGCTCCCCGGCCGGTGACGCGCACGGGGGCCGACGCGGCGCGCGACCGGCTCGCCGGCAGGGCGGTGTCCGAGCTCGTCGAGCTCATCACCGAGCTCACCGGGCAGATGGAGGCGGCGGCCGGCGAGCTGAAGTTCGAGCTCGCGGGCCGGCTGCGCGACGAGATCGCCGAGCTGAAGAAGGAGCTCCGACAGATGCAGGCCGCCAACGCCTGAGCGCGACATACGTCTCGTCGGAGCGGGCGGGGCCGGAGGCTCCTTCTCGGGTAGCCTCATGCCCGACGGAGGGGAGTATTCCCCCGCAGCGACTGTCGTCACCACGGTGGGCCCGGCCCGCTCGGCAGCGCGGTCCACCCCGGGTGGACGGAAGAGACCTCCGGTACCAGCTGACAGGTCGTACCGGAGGGGTATGCATGGACGTTCACGCGATCGCCTGGATCGGGCTCGCCGCGGTCATCCTCACGATGATCACCATCGACATCGTGGGGCACGTGCGCACGCCGCACGAGCCGAGCCTCAAGGAGGCCGCCTGGTGGTCGATCGGCTACATCGCCATGGGCGTGATCTTCGGGTTCGTCGTCTGGTACTTCTGGGGTGCCGGCTTCGCCGGTGAGTACTTCGCCGGCTACGTCACGGAGAAGTCGCTCTCGATCGACAACCTGTTCGTGTTCGTCATCATCATCGCCGGGTTCCGGGTACCGCGGAAGTACCAGCAGGAGGCCCTGCTCATCGGCATCGTCATCGCCCTCGTGCTGCGGCTCGTCTTCATCCTCGTCGGCGCCGCGCTCGTCGAGCGCTTCGTCTGGATCTTCTTCATCTTCGGCGCGTTCCTGCTCTACACCGCCATCTCCCAGGCGCGCCAGGGCGTCGAGAAGCCGGGCGAGGACGAGGAGTACGAGGAGAACTGGTTCATCCGTCTCATGCGCCGGTTCCTTCCGGTCACCGACGGTTTCGAGGGCGGCAAGCTCCTCGCGCGGCACGGCGGCAAGACCTTCATCACGCCGCTGATGCTGTGCATCTTCGCCCTCGGCGCCGCCGACGTCATGTTCGCCGTCGACTCCATCCCGGCGATCTTCGGCATCACGCAGGAGGCCTACCTGGTCTTCGCCGCCAACGCCTTCTCCCTGCTCGGCCTGCGCCAGCTGTACTTCCTCATCGACGGGCTGCTCGACCGCCTCGTCTACCTCCACTACGGACTGGCCGCGATCCTCGGGTTCATCGCCGTCAAGCTCCTCATCCACGCGTTCCACGGCTACGACCTGCTCATGGGCATCCCGGAGCCGACCATCGCGGTCTCGTTGAGCTTCATCGTCGGGGTACTCGTCATCACCGTCGTCGCCTCGATCGCCAAGAGCCGGTCGATCCGCAGCAGCGGGTCGAGCTCCGGCGACCGCGCCGGCGTCGACGAGTCCTGAGCCGGACGCCCGCCGGGGCGCCCCTCGGCCGGCCGGTCGGGGGCGCCTCCTCGGGCGCCCCCCGGCGCGGGGATCCGCGCACCGCGGGCACGGGCGTGCGGGCGGGCCTACCATCGTGCGGTACCCACCGGGCGGAAGGCTGTGAGCGATGTTCGACGACGGTCTGTTCGGGCCGAGCGCTGAGCCGGACGAACCGATGCCGGACGAGCTGCTCCTCGGCGCGTGCGTCAGGGTCGAGGTGGAGCTCCTCGGTGCGCTGCACGACGCGGGCCTCGTCGACGCCGGGGCGGACGGACCGCCGGACGCCCGCCTGCGTGCGGCGCTCGAGCGCGACTGGCCCGCACCGGGTGACCTGGCGGGCCGCATGCGGGCCGGCGGCAACCTCGCCATCCCGCTCGTGGCCGACCTGCTCGACGCCGCCCCGGAGGACCTGCGGGCCTGGGTCCACCTCGGCGCCACGAGCCAGGACGTCGTCGACACGGCCCAGGCCCTTCTCCTCAAGGAGGCCCTGCGGCGGGTCGCGGCCGACCTCGCGGGAGGGGCCACCGCCGCCGCCGAGCTGGCCGTACGGCACGCCGCGACCGCCCGCGTCGGGCGGACGCTCGGGCAGGCAGCCGTCCCGACGACCTTCGGCCTGACCTGCGCCGGCTGGGCGGTGGGCCTGGACCGCGCGGCGCGGGCGGCGCGGGTCGCCGCCGAGGACCTCGCGCTGTCGCTGGCGGGGGCGGCCGGCACGGCCGGCGTGCACGGCGCCTCGTGGGAGGCGGTCGCGACGGCCCTGGGCCGCCGCCTCGACCTCCCGGTGCCCGACGCCCCCTGGCACACCGAACGCTCCCGGGTGCGGGCGGCGGCCGCGGCGCTGGCGGGCGCGAGTGCCGCGGCGGCGAAGGTGGGCACCGACGTCGCGGCCCTCGCGGTCACGGAGGTCGGGGAGCTCACCGAGGGCGGTGCCGGCGGCTCGTCGGCCATGCCGCACAAGCGCAACCCGGTCCGGTCCGCGTTGCTGCGGGCCGCCGGCATGCGGGCGCCCGGGCTGCTGTCCACCGTCTTCGCCGCCGCGCTGGCCGAGAACGAGCGCGCCACGGGGGCGTGGCACGCCGAGTGGCAGCCGCTCGCCGACCTCGTGCGCCTGGGGCGCGGCTCGGCCGAACGGGTGACGGAGCTGCTCGACCGCCTCGACGTCGACGAGGTCTCGATGTCCGAGAACCTCGACGCCGCACGCCCGCACGTCATGTCGGAGGCGCTGTCGACCGCCCTCGCGCCGCGGCTCGGCCGCTCCGCAGCCCAGCGTGCCGTGGCCGAGGCGCTGTCACCGACGCACGGTCGCCCGCCGACCGACGAGGAGGTGCGTGCCGCCCTGCGGTCCGCCGTCGGGGACGCCCCCGAGCTGGACGACCCTGCCCTGCTCGAGCCCGAACGCGCCCTCTCGGCCGTCCCGGGACTGATCGAGCGCGCCCTGCGATCGTTGAAGGAGAACTCGTGACCACGTCGCTCGCCCACGTCGTCGACGGCCCCGAGGACGCGCCCGTCGTGCTCATGGGGTCCTCCCTGGGGACCGACCGGCGGATGTGGGAGCACGCCGCGGGCGTCCTCGCGCGCCGCTACCGGGTGGTGCGCTACGAGCACCGCGGCCACGGCGCCACCGCGACTCCCGAGGTCGAGGGCCCCGTGACGATCGACGACCTCGGCGCCGACGTCGTCGCCCTCATGGACTCCCTCGGGATCGCGCGGGCGCACCACGTCGGCCTCTCGCTCGGCGGCATGCTCGCGAGCTGGACGGCCCAGCACCACCCCGAGCGCGTCGACCGGCTGGTGATCGCGTGCTCCTCGTCCTGGACGGACACGGCGCAGCCCTGGCGCGAGCGCGCGGCGACGGTCCGGGCCCAGGGGCTGGGCGCGATCGTCGACCCCGTGGTGGCGAGGTGGTTCACGCCCGATCTCGACGACGCCGGCGTGCGCGCCGACCTGCGCGAGAGGTTCCTCGCCTGCGACCCGGAGGGTTACGCCCAGGCGTGCGACGCCATCGCGACGATGGACCTGCGCCCCGGGCTGGCGCGCATCGCGGCGCCGACGCTCGTCGTCGCGGGTGCCGCCGACGAGGCGACCCCGGTGGGCAAGGCCGAGGAGACCGTGCGTGGGATCCGCGGGGGCGGGGGAGACGTCCGCCTCGAGGTCGTCGACGGTGCGGCGCACGTCGCGGCCGTCGAGCAGGCCGGCGTCGTCACCGGGCTGATCGTCGAGCATCTCGACGCCGGCCGACCGGAGATCGCGCGCGGTCAGGCGGTGCGCCGCGCCGTGCTGGGCGACGCGCACGTCGACCGTGCCAGGGGGCGTCAGACGGCGCTGGACACCGACTTCCAGGACCTCATCACCCGCTACGCCTGGGGCGACGTGTGGGCGCGGCCGGGCATCGACCGGCGTATGCGCAGCGCCCTGACCCTGGCGCTGCTCGCCGCGCTCGGCCACGAGGGTGAGCTCGCCATGCACGTGCGGGCGGCCCTGCGCAACGGCCTCACAGTCGACGAGATCCGCGAGGTCCTGCTGCACACCTGGCTGTACGCCGGGGTGCCCGTGAGCAACCAGGCGTTCGCGATCGCCACGCGCGTCCTGCGCGACGAGGGCCTGCTCGATGGCCCGCACCCTCACGACGGGTGAGCGCGATGCTGCCGGCCGAGTGAAAAATCCCCTCACTCGCCGGGTGGAACCGCGCTCGGTCGTCAGGCCTCGAGGACGACGGCGAGGCCCTGCCCGACGCCGATGCAGATCGTGGCCACCCCGATGCCCCCGCCGCGGGCCCGCAGCTGGTGCGCGAGGTGCCCGACGATGCGGCCGCCGGACGCGCCGAGCGGATGGCCGATGGCGATCGCGCCGCCGTGCACGTTGAGCTTGGCCGGGTCGAGGTCCGGCCACAGGCGCAGGCAGGCGATCGACTGCGCGGCGAAGGCCTCGTTCATCTCGACCAGGTCGACGTCCTCCCACGTCCTCCCCGCCCGGGCCAGCGCCTGGTTCGCGGCCTCGACCGGTCCGATGCCGAAGACCTCCGGGGAGACCCCGGAGACGCCGCGCGAGACGATGCGGGCGATGGGCTCGCCCACCCCTGCGGCCTTCTCGCCGCCGACGAGCACGAGCGAGGCGCCGTCGTTGAGCGGTGAGCTGTTGCCCGCGGTCACGGTGCCGTTCTCCGCGCGGAAGGCGGGCCTTAGCGCCGCCAGTGCCTCCAGGGAGGTCTCGGCGCGGACGGACTCGTCCCGGGTGAGCTCGGCGCCGGGCACGGGGACGATCTCGAGGTCGTAGACGCCCGCGGTCCAGGCCTCGTCGGCCCGCCGGTGGCTGGCGAGGGCGAACTCGTCCTGCTCCTCGCGGGAGATCGCATGCTGGTCGGCGAGGATCTCCGCGCCCTCGCCGAGGGCGACGGTCCACTCCTTCGGCATCCTCGGGTTGACCAGGCGCCAGCCGATCGAGGTGGACTCCATCGTCGCGGGCCCGGCGGGGAAGGCCCGCTCGGGCTTGAGGACGACCCACGGGGCGCGGGACATCGACTCCACGCCGCCGGCGAGCACGAGGTCGGCGTCGCCGGCCTCGATCGCCCGGGAGGCCTGGATGACGGCCTCGACGCCGGAACCGCACAGCCGGTTGACCGTCACGCCCGGCACGGTGACGGGGATGCCCGCCAGCAGCGAGGACATGCGGGCGACGTCGCGGTTCTCCTCGCCGGCGCCGTTGGCGTTGCCCATGACGACGTCGTCGATCGTGGCGGGGTCGAGGTCGGGATGCCGCTCGAGGAGGGCGACCATCGTGCTCGCGAGCAGGTCGTCCGGCCGCACGGCGGCGAGCCCCTTGCCGTAGCGCCCGAACGGCGTGCGGACGGCGTCGTAGACGTAGGCGGTCATGCCCGCTCCTCCCGGTTCTCGCCGTCGTCGGCGGTGGTGTCGGTGGCGTCGACGAGGTCGAGGCCGGTGAGCGTGCGCAGCGACTCGACCGTCGTGCCGAAGGTCTCGAGCACCTGAGCCCGGTCGCCGCCCAGCTCGAAGACGGCCTGGTCGGTGTAGAGCCGGGACACGCACGCCAGCCCCGTGGCCGGGTAGGTGAGCTCCTGGACGAGCTTCGAGGTCCCGTCCCTCGTCTCGAGGTTCATCATGACGAACACCTGCTTGGCGCCGATGGCGAGGTCCATCGCGCCGCCGACGGCGGGGATCGCGTCGGCCGCTCCCGTGTGCCAGTTGGCGAGGTCGCCGCCCACGGAGACCTGGAACCCGCCGAGCACGCAGGCGTCGAGGTGCCCGCCGCGCATCATGGCGAACGAGTCCGCGTGGTGGAAGTAGCTCGCGCCGGGCAGCTCGGTCACCGGGATCTTGCCGGCGTTGATGAGCTCGTCGTCGACCTCGTCGCCCTCGGCGGCCGGCCCCATGCCGAGCATCCCGTTCTCGGTGTGCAGGGTGACGCCGTGCGCGGGCGTGAGGTGGTCGGAGACCTTCGTCGGCATGCCGATGCCGAGGTTGACGAACGCCCCGGTGGGGATGTCCTTCGCGACCCGGGCGGCGATCTCGTCGCGGCTCAGGCGTTCGGTGGCGCTCATGCCTCGGGCTCCTTCGTGGCGTCGGGGGCGGCGGCCGGGACGGTGACCACGCGGTCGACGTAGATCCCGGGGGTGACGACGGTCTCCGGGTCGATGCCCCCGGTGGGGACGACCTCCTGGACCTGGACGACCGTGGTCGTTGCCGCCGCGGCCATGACGGGTCCGAAGTTGCGGGCGGTCTTCCGGTAGACGAGGTTGCCGACGACGTCGGAGCGCAGCGCCTTGACCAGCGCGTAGTCGCCCCGGATCGGGTGCTCGAGGACGTACATGCGGCCGTCGATCTCGCGCGTCTCCTTGCCCTCGGCGAGCAGCGTGCCGTAGCCGGTCGGCGTGAAGAAGGCGCCGATCCCGGCCCCGGCCGCGCGGATCCGCTCGGCGAGGTTGCCCTGCGGGACGACCTCGAGCTCGATCTCGCCTGCGCGGTACCGCGCGTCGAAGTGGTGGGAGTCGGTCTGCCGGGGGAACGAGCAGACGATCTTGGCGACGCGACCGAGCTGGATGAGCCGCGCGAGCCCGACGTCGCCGTTGCCGGCGTTGTTGTTGACGATCGTCAGGTCGCCGGCGCCCTGGTCGATGAGGGCGTCGATGAGCTCGACCGGCTGCCCGGCGGTGCCGAAGCCCCCGATGAGCACGGTCGAGCCGTCCGGGATGTCGGCCACGGCCTCGGCGGCCACGTCCGTGAGCTGGGGCATGCGGTGCGCTCCTCGTCGATCGCGTCGTCCGGCGGGGCCGGCTCCACCGGACCATCCTCGGGTGTCGAGCCGGGAATCTCCACCGCGCCCACGGACCGGGCGGTGGACGGGTCCGCGTGGTGGGCCAGGCGGTGCCGCGCGGCGGTCCCCGGCCCGGGCAGGCCGGCCTGCCGTGCCGGCGACGCCACCTGCCGACGGTCGCGTCCCGGTTCTCGTGTGACCGGGACGTCGCTCGAACAGGCGTGCGATTGTCGGTGGGTTGTCCTATCGTTGCCCGAGTGACTGACCGGCTCATCGTCCAGGGCGCCCGCGAGCACAACCTCCGCAACGTCGACCTCGATCTCCCGCGCGACTCCCTCATCGTCTTCACCGGGATGTCGGGGTCGGGCAAGTCGTCGCTGGCGTTCGACACCATCTTCGCCGAGGGGCAGCGCCGCTACGTCGAGTCCCTCTCGTCGTACGCCCGGCTCTTCCTCGGCCAGATGGACAAGCCGGACGTCGACTTCATCGAGGGGCTGTCCCCGGCGGTCGCGATCGACCAGAAGTCGACGAGCCGCAACCCGCGCTCCACGGTCGGCACGATCACCGAGGTCTACGACTACCTGCGCCTGCTCTACGCCCGCGCCGGCACGCAGCACTGCCCGGTGTGCGGGGAGGTCATCCAGTCCCAGACGCCGCAGAACATCGTCGACCAGCTGATGGCGATGCCCGAGGGCACCCGGTTCCAGGTCCTCGCCCCCGTGGTGCGCGGCCGCAAGGGCGAGCACCTCGAGCTGTTCCGCGAGCTCGCCGGCCAGGGCTACGCGCGCGTCCGGGTCGACGGCGAGGTCGTCCCGCTCACCGACGTCCCCGCCCTGGACAAGCGGCGCAAGCACGACGTCGACGTCGTGGTGGACCGCCTCGTCGTCCGCGAGGGCGTCCAGCAGCGGGTGACGGACTCCGTGGAGACGGCGCTCCGGCTCGCCGACGGCATCCTCGTGGTCGACCACGTCGATCTCGACCCGAAGGACCCCGAGCGGGAGCGGAAGTTCTCCGAGCGCCGCTCGTGCCCGAACGACCACCCGCTCACGCTGGAGGAGGTCGAGCCGCGCACGTTCTCCTTCAACGCGCCCTACGGCGCGTGCCCGGACTGCACGGGTATCGGCACCCGGCTCGAGGTCGACCCCGAGCTCATCGTCCCGGACCACGATCTCACCCTCAACGAGGGGGCGATCCTGCCGTGGTCGGGCCAGGGCGACTACTACACGCGGCAGGTCGGGGCGCTCGCCGAGGAGCTCGCGTTCTCCCTCGACGTCCCCTGGCGGGCGCTCCCGGAGCACGCGCGCGAGGCCCTCCTGCACGGCCACGACCACGAGGTCACGGTGCGGTTCCGCAACCGCTTCGGCCGCCTGCGCACGTACACCTCCGGCTTCGAGGGCGTGATCGCGCAGGTCAAGCGTCGTCACGAGGAGACCGAGTCCGAGTGGTCGAAGGAGAAGTACGAGGGCTACATGCGGCAGGTGCCGTGCCCCACGTGCCACGGTGCGCGGCTGCGGCCCGAGGTCCTGGCCGTCACGGTGGGCGGGCGCTCGATCGCCGAGCTGTGCGACCTGTCGATCGCCGACGCCAAGGAGTTCCTCACCGACCTCCCGCTCGACCACCGGGAGGCGACCATCGCGGCCCAGGTGCTCAAGGAGATTCACGCCCGGCTCGGGTTCCTCGTCGATGTGGGACTCACCTACCTCACGCTCTCGCGGCCGGCCGGCACGCTGTCCGGCGGCGAGGCCCAGCGGATCCGGCTCGCCACTCAGATCGGCTCCGGGCTCGTCGGCGTGCTCTACGTGCTCGACGAGCCCAGCATCGGCCTGCACCAGCGGGACAACCGCAAGCTCATCGGCACGCTCTCGCGGCTGCGGGACCTGGGCAACACGCTCATCGTCGTCGAGCACGACGAGGACACGATGCGCACGGCCGACTGGGTCGTCGACATCGGTCCGGGCGCCGGTGAGACGGGCGGTCGGGTCGTCTACTCGGGCCCCTACGCGGGGCTGGCCGACGTCGAGGACTCGATCACGGGCGACTACATCGCCGGTCGACGGGAGATCCTGCTCCCGGCCGAGCGGCGCGACGTCGACCGGAAGCGGATGCTCACGGTGCACGGTGCCACCGAGAACAACCTGCGCGACGTCACGGTCTCGATCCCGCTCGGCGTGCTCGTCGCCGTCACCGGCGTCTCCGGCTCGGGCAAGTCCTCGCTCATCAACTCGATCCTCTACACGGCGCTCGCGCGGGCGCTCAACAGGTCGAAGCAGATCCCCGGACGGCACAAGCGGGTCACGGGCACCGAGCACCTCGACAAGGTGGTGCACGTCGACCAGTCGCCGATCGGTCGGACCCCCCGCTCGAACCCCGCCACGTACACGGGACTGTGGGACATCATCCGCAAGCTGTTCGCCGAGACCACCGAGGCCAAGGTCCGTGGCTACGGTCCGGGCCGCTTCTCCTTCAACGTCAAGGGCGGGCGCTGCGAGGAGTGCAAGGGCGACGGCACGCTGCGCATCGAGATGAACTTCCTCCCCGACGTCTACGTGCCCTGCGAGGTGTGCCAGGGGGCGCGCTACAACCGCGAGACGCTCGAGGTGCGCTTCAAGGGCAAGAACGTGGCCGAGGTGCTCGACATGCCGATCTCGGAGGCGGTCGAGTTCTTCTCCGCCTCCGCCCGCATCACGCGGTACCTCCAGACCCTCGTCGACGTCGGGCTCGGCTACGTCCGTCTCGGGCAGTCCGCGACCACGCTCTCGGGCGGCGAGGCGCAGCGCGTCAAGCTCGCCGCCGAGCTGCAGCGGCGCTCGACCGGCCGCACGATCTACGTCCTCGACGAGCCGACCACCGGCTTGCACTTCGAGGACATCCGTCGGCTCATGCTCGTGCTCCAGGGTCTGGTCGACAAGGGGAACTCCGTCCTCGTCATCGAGCACAACCTCGACGTCATCAAGCAGGCCGACTGGATCCTCGACCTCGGCCCCGAGGGCGGCTCCGGCGGCGGGCTCGTCGTGGCCGAGGGGACCCCGGAGGAGGTCGCCAGGGTCGAGGGCTCCTACACCGGACAGTTCCTCGCCGAGGTGCTCGGCGGTGCCCGGGACCGCGTGCCGGCCTGACCCGGCCCCCACCCGAGCCGGTCCGGTTCGGGGGGTGAGCGGGACGCCGAGGCCGAGCTGCCCGCCCGCGCCCGCCACCGCGGCGGATGGGGAGCACTCCCCACGCCCTGCCGGATGGGCGCCGTCACCTGATCGTTACCGTCGAGCCGGACCGCAGCACGCCGATCGAGGGGACGCACGCCGCATGACCGAGGCCCCGCCGACGACCCCCGAGCAGACCGACCGACGCCTGGCGCTGTTCGAGGCCGCGGAGTGCGGTGGCATCGACGAGCTCCTCACGCACTACGACGACGGCGAGCAGGACGTCCGCCGCCTCGGGCAGCCCCTGCTGCTCGCCGCCCTGGGCAACGCCGACGAGGTCGCGCGTACCCGGATCACCCACTTCCTGCTGGACCAGGGGGCCGAGCCGGTGGCCAACGCCAAGGGCTTCGGACCCCTGCACGTGGCGTTCGCCCGCGGCTGGTCCGACCCCTCGGCGCTCACGCGGGTCGTCAGGCGCCTCCTCGACGTCGGTGCGGACCGGGACGGGCGGACCTACGACTTCCGTGCGCCGTCGCACCTGCTCGCGCTCCTGCGCCTGCCCGAGGAGAGCCTCACCGAGCTCTACGACCTCTGGTTCGGCGGTGAGCCCGTCGATCTCACCACCCCGAACGCGCACGGCGCCGACCCGGTGGTGCTCGTCCGCCGGCTCGGTTCGCGGCCGGTCCTGCTGCGGCGCATGCAGGAGCACCGGGCCGCCCACGCCGACCGTCAGGAGGAGCTGCGGGCCGCGGCGGGCGAGGTCCCGACGTTCCGGAGCCACGTGGGCACGGGCCAGGTCTGCCTGGCCACGCACCACGTCGTCGAGGGGGCCGCGCCCGTCGCGTGGATGATTCGCGAGGAGCCCGCGTGGGAGGGTGACTCCGGCTGGCGGTTCTGGTCGGAGGAGGACGTCCCCCGCTACCGGGACGACACGCGCCAGGTGGTCGTCGTCCCCGTCGACGAGGCTGCCGCCGTCGACCCCTACGTCGTGGGAGCGTGGGGGCTGCCGGTCGGCACCCGACTGCTCGCGCGGCGCGGACAGCAGGGGCGTCAGGTGCTCGACCCCGGCACGATGCGGCCCTCGGCCGCCTACCCGTCCCAGCCACAGGAGACCCGATGAGCCAGCTGCCGTACGGATCGGCCTTCGTCTCGCCCGACGTCGCGCGCCAGCGCGACGAGCAGATCCAGCGGATCAACGACCAGGTCGAGCAGGCCCAGCGCAAGGCGTCCGCGTACGAGGAGTTCGGCCGGCGCGTCGAGGACCTGCGTGCCGTCGGCGTCAGCCGCGACCGCGGGGCCGAGGTGACGCTCGACGTGCACGGCGCCGTCGTCGACCTCGCGCTGACCGAGGAGCTGAGCGACGCGACCCTCGTGCAGATCCGGCAGGACATCCTCGAGGCCAACGACGCGGCGCGGGTCGAGCTCGCGCGACTGGTCCGCGAGCTGGCGGAGGACGTCGGTGGGGTGGACGAGGAGACGGCCGCGTCCCTCGACGCGCTGTACCGTCCGCGGCTCGACGACGGGGACGACGACGGGGACGACGACGGGGACGACGACGGCGTGGGCCGCCGCAGCGACGGGGGAGTGCTCCGATGAACGACACCATCGACATCAACAGCGACGACATCCGGAGCCACGCCACCAGCGTCGACGGCGACCACTCCGGCGTCCAGATGGCGGCCGACGCCGCGGGGAGCGTCAACCTCTTCGACGGCGCGTTCGGCCTCATGTGCACGCCGTTCCTCCCGCCGATCATCAGTCCGCTCACCTCGGCGGTCTCCGAGGCGATCCAGTCGGTGGCCGACGAGATCGACGGCACGGTCCTTCCGCTGAGAGACATGGCGGACGCGTTCGACGAGACCGACGACGACGGATCGGTCGAGTTCGACGCCGTCGACACGACCGTGGAGGTCTGACGTGTCCGCACCGAACCCGCTCGTCGCGCCCGTCGAGGACTCCTCGACCGCGCTCCAGGGCACCTTCATGCTCGAGGGGCTCGAAGGCGTGGTCACGGGCATGCAGAACGAGGACTGGGTGGCCGCGTCGGTCTCCGGGCTGACTGCGGTCCTCGACTTCACGATGTTCGTCGACCCTTTCGGCGCGATCATCTCGATGGGCGTCGGCTGGCTCATGGAGCACTTCCAGCCGCTCAAGGGATGGCTCGACGACCTCACCGGCGACGCCGATGCCGTCACCGCCTTCGCCACCACCTGGACGAACGTCCAGGATCAGCTGATCGAGTCGCAGTCGGCCCTGCAGGGGCATCTCGACGGCCAGATGGGCTGGATGTCCGCCGGTGCGATCACCACGTACCGCGGCGTGCAGCAGCGCAACATCGACGCGCTCGGGTCCTGCGCCGAGGGCGCGGGTTCCGCCGCCCTGGCCCTTCAGGGCGCGGCCATGATCGTCCAGGCCGTGCACGACATCGTGCGGGACGCGATCGCGGAGATCGTCGGCGCGATCGTCAGTGCCGGCCTCAAGGCTCTCGTTCCGCCGCTGATCCCCGAGGCGATCCGCGGGCTCGTCATGAAGGTCTCGAGCGCGGCCGCGCGTCTCCAGCGCAAGATCGACGGCGTCATCCAGTCGGTGAGCGCGCTGCGCGGCTTGCTCGACCGGCTCGACCGGATCATGAAGCGCCTCCCGCGCATCCTCACCAACCCCGGCTCCGTCATCCCGGCCCGGCCGGGCTGGGACGAGCTGACGCCGGGCATGCCGCGCCCGCGCCCGCCGGGCGAGGCGGGCGACCCGGTGCCGGCGTCCCACAACACTCCTGGGTCGAACACTCCTGGGTCGAACACTCCTGGGTCGAACACTCCTGGGGCGAACACTCCTGGGTCGAACACGCCGGGCTCGAACACGCCTGGGTCGAACACGCCTGGGTCGAACACTCCTGGGTCGAACACGCCTGGGTCGAACACGCCCGGGTCGAACTCGCCCGGGTCGAACACGCCCGGCTCGAACAGCCCCGGTGCGGATACTCCTGGGTCGAACTCGCCCGGGTCGAACACTCCTGGGTCGAACACTCCTGGGTCGAACTCGCCCGGGTCGAACACGCCCGGCTCGAACAGCCCCGGTGCGGATACGCCCGGGTCGAACTCGCCCGGTCCGAACACGCCTGGGTCGAACACCCCTGGCTCGAACAGCCCTGGGTCGAACACCCCTGGCTCGAACAGCCCTGGCGTGGACTCTCCGGGGTCGAGCACACCTGGCTCGAGCTCGCCCGCTCCGAACCAGTCCTCCTCGCCGTCGGGCCCGTCGGACGCTGCGCCGGCCTCGTCGGGCGGAGCCGGCCCAGCCGCGCCTGCAGCACGACCAGGTGCCGTGAACGTGGACTCCGCCGCTCCCACACTGCCCGACGCGCGCCCCGCCGCCCCGGCAGCGGCTGCGCCCGACGCATCCGGCTCTGCGGCGCCGAGTCCGGCGCCGCGCGCGGCTCCGCAGCCGGACGGCCCGGTCGTCGCCAACAACCCGTCCAGCTCGTCCGGCGGTGGATCCGGGCAGCCGTCCGGGTCGGGGCCCGCCTCCGGTTCGTCGGCCGGACCCCGACCGGCGAGCTCTGCCGCACCAGGATCCTCGACGGCGCCGAGCAGCCCCGGAACGTCGGGCGGTCCGGGCTCGTCCAACAACGCCCCGAGCTCCCCGGGGACATCGCCCGGTGGCCGGACGCCGGCGGCAGCGGCCCCGAACGCGCCGGCGTCGCCTAGCAGCCCCAGCTCACCGAGCACGCCCGGCTCGTCGAACGGTCCTGGCTCGTCCAGCACGCCGGGTGTGCGTCCGGACTCCCAGTCGCCGGACACCCCCGGTGCGCGGCCCGACTCCGAGACGCGTGCTGCACGCCCGGAGTCCGAGGGGGCGGACACGCCGTCGGGCCGGAACGACGCGGGGGAGCCCGAGACGCCTGCTGCGCGCCCGGAGTCCGAGGGTGCGGACACGCCGTCGGGCCGGAACGACGCGGGGGAGCCCGAGACGCCTGCTGCGCGCCCGGAGTCCGAGGGTGCGGACACGCCGACGCCCCGGCCCGACTCGGAGCCCGAGGGCCCGGGCAACCAGTGGGACCCGGACGAGTCGCCGCGCGACACGGTGCCGCAGAGTCACGACGACGCTCCCGGCAGCTACTCGGACCAGGACGTGGCCGACGCGCTCGACAACGCGCCGCGCAACCAGGACGGCCAGCCGGTCGACCATCGCACGGGCGAGCCGCTGCGGCCGGACGGCCCGGACGGTCGGAACACCCACATGAAGTGGGACCCGGATAACGACGAGTGGGTGCTCGAGAACCCCGGGGGCGGCGCACGGCCCGACGCGCCGGAGAGCGACGCACCGGACGCACCCGACGCACCGGACACCCCGGACGTCGACGACCCGCTGCCGACCTCGGGCGACCGATGGGGCGATGACGTCGCGGACCCGCGCCACCCGCACCACGACGCCCGTCCGGACGACAACGGCTACGTCGGCACGGTCGACCCGGACGTCGAGTCCCCCTCCGGACTCACCGACAGCGGTCGGCTGCAGGCCCCGGACGTCGTTCCACCCGAGCTCCAGCCCTTCGTCGACGACGGCTCGATCATCAACGACGACGGGGTGCTGCGCTTCGGTGAGCAGGTCGACATCGAGTTCACCCACTCGAACGTCGACCACAGCGGCGCGGAGTTCGATCGTCAGGTCGAGCTCCAACAACAGAGCCTTGCGCAGCAGAGCGGCCAGGACTGGGACGACCACACGACCGGCTACAGCGATCGGGGACGTACCGGCGAGGCGGACCAGGCGAGCTATCGCGAGAACCAGGTCCAGCAGCGCGCCGACGTGCTCGAGGAACAGGGGCTGTCTCCTGAGCAGGCACGTGCCCAGGCCGACCGGGAGATGTCCGACCAGGCGGTGCTGCACGGCCCCGACCAGGTGGCCGGCGGCAACCCGAACAACTTCACCGGGATGGGGGACGCGGGTGTGAACTCCTCGCTCGGCTCCCAGTGGGGCGGCGAGAGCGGTCGGGCGGCAGACCTCCGCGCGCAGATGGACGCCATCATCGAACGGAGCGGGATCCCGGACGAGCTCCTGGGCGACGTCCGGTTGAACCCGAGGTTCACCGTCGACCACACGGTCGACGTACCGTGACACGGACGGTCCGGCCGGGCACGGGCCACGGCTTCGAGCACGACGGCAGGGGAGCGGGATGACGCAGAAGTTCGGCGAGCACCACGACGAGGTCCAGGCGTTCCTCGACGAGGTGGTCGCGACACCTCGCGCGACCTGGGTCGATCTCATGGCGGGCGACTCGACGGTCCAGGAGCGTCCTGCGGCCGTCAAGGCGATCGTCGGCGGGCTGCCCGCAGCCGTGCGTGGCGCGGTGAGCAGCGCGGCGCTCGAGGCCATCGACGAGGTCGGACTCTCGGACGACGATCTCTCCGGCCGTCGGAGGCGCCAGCTGCGCGACCGCGTCGAGTCGGCGGCGGTCGCCGTCGCCCGCGGGGACGATCTCGCCCCCGAGCACCGCGAGGTGCTCCTCAGGCCGTTCGTCGACACGGGCTTCAGCTCGGTCGGATCGTGAGCCCGCGCTTCCGGACCCTCGACCCGGACGGTCTCGTCCTGGACGGGCCCTGCACCGCGCGGGACCACACGCTGCTCGACCACTCGCGGGGCACGGTCGACAGACGCCGGCCCACCCGCCGGCTCGAGGAGTATGCAGCGGTCCGGTGATCGGGTGGCAGGCGGTCAGCCGCGCGCGCCTCGAGGCTGAGGGAGACCCGACATCTGGACGGTGAGGGAGAGGTTCTCCCACAGACCGCCCCGATGGAGGTTGGCCTCGACCTCGGGGCCGCCGATCGTCAGCAGCGGGGCGTAGAAGAAGCACTCGTCGATGCCGGGGACGCCGAGGCGGTCGGCGGCGGCCGGGTAGGGCTGCCGCTCGAGGACACCGTCGAGGAACTGGTCGTCGGTCAGGTCCGCGTAGAGCTGGTCCGACTCGAACGCGAGCTGGTCGATCGTCCCGCGCCGGAACCGTGCGACGTGGAACACGGGTGCGATGTACATGACGAGGTCGGCGAGCGCGGTCGTCAGCACGGGGACGGCGGTGGGCGGCATCGTCAGTACGCCGTCGAGCATCTGGTGCGCCCGGTCGGGGTCGACGACGCGCACGTACCCGTCGCCGACGAGCCCGCTGCCCTGCGCCTCCCACACCTCGACGAGGCCGCCCGGCGCCCGGTCGCGCCACCTCTCGATCGTCCCGGGCGCGATCGGCGCCACGGCGTCGAAGCTCTCGAACGTCGTCATCCCAGGTCCCCTTCGTGGCCGGCCCCACCGCGGGCCCGTCACGGAAACTCTTCCACACCGGACGGTCCGACGGTCGCGGGCGTGCAGGTCCGTCCCGGCGACCTCGTTGCCGGAGCGAACGGAGGCCCCGCCGGGAGACGGTGGAGCGTCCTCCTCGTGACCGGCTCCACCTCCGCCTAGACTCTCCGCATGGGCGCACTGCAGACCTTCGACGTCACCGTGGACTGGACGGGTGCCGACGAGAGCGGCACCGCGAGCTACGCCTCCTACTCGCGCGACCACGAGGTACGCGTGGACGGCAAGCCGACGCTGCTCGCCAGCTCGGACCTGCGTGTCCGCACCGACGTCTCGCGCCACAAGGCGGAGGAGCTCTTCCTCGGCGCCGTGTCGCAGGCGCAGATGCTGTGGTTCCTGCGCACCGCCGCCAAGGAGGACGTCGTCGTCACCGGGTACCTGGACCAGGCGACCGCCACGCAGCGGATCGAGGGCGGGGGCTCGGGCCCGTTCACCGAGATCGTCCTGCGGCCGCGGGTCACCTACTCCGGGCACGTGGGGGAGGAGACGGCGGCACGGCTGCACGCCTCGGCGCGGGACCACAACCACCTGGCCCGATCGCTCGGTGTCCCGGTGCGGGTCGAGCCCATCGAGGTGCGCCCGTCCGCGCCCACGGACTGAGCCCCGCGCACGGGCCGAGCGCCGGCCGCCGTACCGCCGCCCATCTCCGCCCGGTCGCGCCACCGGCGGTCGGACCGCCGCCCGGCCCGACCGTCGGCACGCGGACGTAGGCTCGAGCCATGGCCGACCCGTCCGTCTACCGCCCCGCCACGGGCGAGATCCCCACCGACCCGGGCGTCTACCGGTTCCTCGACGACGACCACCGGGTCGTCTACGTCGGCAAGGCCAAGTCGCTGCGGCAGCGCCTGACGAGCTACTTCCAGGACCTCGCCGTCCTGCACCCGCGCACGCGCCAGATGGTGACGACCGCCTCGCGGGTCGAGTGGACGGTCGTGGGCACCGAGGTCGAGGCGCTCACGCTCGAGTACGCGTGGATCAAGGAGTTCGACCCCCGGTTCAACGTCAAGTACCGCGACGACAAGTCCTACCCGTACCTCGCGGTGACGATGGGGGAGGAGATCCCGCGGGCGCAGGTGCTCCGCGGCACCAAGCGCAAGGGCACGCGGTACTTCGGCCCGTACACGCACGCGTGGGCGATCCGGGACACGCTCGACCAGCTCCTGCGGGTCTTCCCGGTCCGTACCTGCTCGCCGGGCGTCTACCGGCAGGCCGCCTCCTCGGGTCGTCCGTGCCTGCTCGGCTACATCGACCGGTGCTCGGCCCCCTGCGTGGGGCGTGTGAGCCCGGACGAGCACCGCGAGATCGCCGAGGAGATGTGCGAGTTCCTCGCGGGCCGCACGGGGCCCTACCTGCGCGAGGTCGAGCGGGACATGCGCGCCGCGGCCGCGGACCAGGACTTCGAGCGCGCGGCACGGCTGCGCGACGACGCCGCCGCCCTGCGGCGGGTCGTCGAGCAGAACGCCGTCGTCCTGCCCGACGGCACCGACGCCGACGTCTTCGGCCTGGCCTCCGACGAGCTCCAGGCCGCCGTCCAGGTCTTCCACGTGCGGGGCGGGCGCATCCGCGGTCAGCGCGGCTGGGTGGTGGACCGGGTCGAGGACATCGACGACGCGGGCCTGCTCACGCAGCTGCTCGGTCAGGTCTACGGCGACGGCCCGGGTGCCCCGGGCGGACGCGCACCGCGCGACCCGCGGTCCGTCGGCACGGCCCGCCGGCGGCCCTCGGACGGCGGGGCGACGAGCCCCGACGACGTCGAGCACACGCCGACGACCGCCGTGCCGGCGGAGGTGCTCGTCCCGCTCGAGCCCGCCGACGCCGAGCAGATCACGGCCTGGCTGGGCGTGCGCCGCGGCGCCCGCGTGCGGGTCCGGGTGCCGCAGCGCGGAGACAAGGCGACCCTCCTCGCCACCGTGACCACCAACGCCGAGCAGGCCCTCACGCTGCACAAGAGCCGCCGCGCCGGCGACCTCACCACGCGTTCGCTCGCCCTGGCCGAGCTCACGGAGGCCCTCGGCCTGGACGCCAGCCCGCTGCGCATCGAGTGCTACGACATCTCCCACACGCAGGGCACCGAGCAGGTCGGGTCGATGGTCGTCTTCGAGGACGGCATGCCCAAGAAGTCCGACTACCGGCACTTCGTCGTCCGGGGCGAGGACGGCTCCGGCGCCCGGGACGACACCGCGGCCATGGACGAGGTCCTGCGGCGGCGGTTCGCCCGGCTCCTCGCCGAGCGGGAGCAGCGGGACGAGCGCGAGCGGACGGCCGACGGGAACGGCCGGCCCACGGACGCAGGGGGCGCGGACCCCGGTGCGTCCGGTCCGATCGAGATCGACGACGACGGCATCCCGCTCGACGTCGGACCCGTCGACCCCGCGACCGGGCGCGCCCGCCGGTTCGCCTACCCGCCGCAGCTCGTCGTGGTCGACGGCGGCGAGCCGCAGGTCAACGCGGCCCACCGCGCGATGGTCGACCTCGGGGTGGACGACGTCGCCGTCGTCGGCCTGGCCAAGCGCCTGGAGGAGGTGTGGCTGCCGGGCGAGCCGTTCCCCGTCATCCTGCCCCGCACCTCGCCCGCGCTGTACCTCCTCCAGCACCTGCGCGACGAGTCGCACCGGTTCGCCGTCACGCACCACCGCTCCCGCCGCTCCAAGCGGCAGACGAGGTCCGTGCTCGACGACGTCCCCGGCCTGGGCCCTGCCCGGCAGAAGGCCCTGCTCAAGACCTTCGGCTCGGTCAAGCGCCTGAGGGTGGCGGAGGTCGAGGAGATCGCGCAGGTCAGGGGGATCGGACCGGCCACCGCCCGGGCCGTCCTCGAGGCGCTGGCGCCGCCCGGTGCGACCGAGGACGCCGGGACGGGGACGGAGGACGCCGGGACGGGTACGGGGACGGGCGAGCGGACCGAGCAGGCGTGATCACTGGCACACTGAGGCCATGACTGACGGTGCCGATCCCCGCCCCCCGACGGTCCCCGACGGCATCCCCGAGCTCGACGAGTCCGCGACGCTCCCCGACGTGGAGCCGGCGGAGCTGCTCATCATCACGGGGATGTCGGGTGCCGGCCGCTCCCGGGCCGCGGCGGCCCTGGAGGACCTGTCGTGGTACGTCGTCGACAACCTGCCGCCGCGCCTGCTCGGTGCCCTGGCCGGCCTGCTGACCCCCGGCGCGGGCGTGCGCCGGCTCGCCGCCGTCGTCGACGTGCGGTCAGGGGCGTTCTTCTCCGAGCTCGTCGCCGTGCTCGCCGAGATGCGCGACCGCGGCGTCGACTACCGCATCATGTTCCTCGACGCCGACGACGCCGAGCTCGTCCGGCGCTACGAGTCCGTGCGCCGGCCGCACCCGCTCCAGGGCGACGGCCGGCTCCTCGACGGGATCACCGCCGAGCGGTCGCTGCTGCGCGACCTGCGCAGCCGCGCCGACGTCATCATCGAGACCACGAGCCTGTCCGTGCACGACCTCGCGCGCCGCGTCCGGGAGGAGGTGGGGCAGTCCGTCGACCGGCAGGTCCGCCTGTCCATCATGTCGTTCGGCTTCAAGTACGGCCTCCCGCTCGACGCCGACCACGTCGTCGACGTCCGGTTCCTCTCCAACCCGTACTGGGTCTCCGAGCTGCGCCACCTCACCGGGCAGGACGACAAGGTCTCCTCCTACGTCCTCTCGCAGCCGGACGCGGAGCAGTTCGTCGAGAGCTACGTCGACACGATCGCGCCCGTGCTGGACCGCTACCTCGACGAGCTCAAGCCGTTCGTCACCATCGGCGTGGGCTGCACGGGCGGCAAGCACCGCTCCGTCGCGGTCACCGAGCGGATGGCGCAGCTCTTCCGCGCGCGGGGCCAGGTGGTGCGCACCCTCCACCGGGACGTGGGGCGCGAGTGATGGCGGTACCCACCCCCGGCCGGCCCGGGTACTCCGGCCTCCCGGAACCCAGGGGGACCGGCGCCCGGGGCGCGAAGGTCGTCGCCCTCGGCGGCGGCCACGGCCTTGCGGCCACCCTGTCCGCGGTCCGGCACCTCACCTCCGCCGTCACCGCGATCGTCACGGTCGCCGACGACGGCGGGTCGTCTGGCCGGCTGCGCGGCGAGCTCGGCGTGCTGCCGCCCGGCGACCTGCGCATGGCGCTGTCCGCCCTGTGCGACGACGGCGAGTGGGGCCAGACCTGGCGGGACGTCCTGCAGCACCGGCTTCGGTCCGACGGGCCGCTCGACAACCACAGCGTCGGCAACATCCTCATCGTCGCCCTGTGGTCGATCCTCGACGACGAGGTCCAGGGCCTGGAGTGGGTGGCGAGCCTGCTCGGCGTGCGCGGTCGCGTGGTCCCGATGTCCGCCGTCCCGCTGGACATCGAGGCCGACGTCGTGGACCCGGCCACCGGCGAGGTCCGGGTCGTGCGCGGTCAGTCCCGGGTCGCGAAGGTCTCGGGCCGTGTCCGATCGGTGCGGCTGCTCCCGGGCGACCCGCCCGCGCGACCGGAGGGGGTCTCGGCGGTGCGGGAGGCCGACTGGGTGATCCTCGGTCCGGGCTCCTGGTACACGTCCGTCGTGCCCCACCTGCTCGTGCCCGAGCTCGTCGACGCCCTGTGCACGACCGACGCGCACCGCGCGCTCGTCCTCAACCTCTCCAACGACGACTCTGAGTCCGAGGGCATGTCCGTCTCCGACCACCTGCGCTCCCTGCACGACCACGCGCCGGACCTCCGGCTCGACGTCGTCGTCGCGGACCCGCTGGTCGTCGACGACCTCGACGAGCTCGAGCGGGCGGCCGCGGCGCTCGGCGCCCGGATCCTGCTCCGGCAGGTGCGGGCGACCGGCGCGGACGCCACCCACGACCCGTTGCGCCTGGCCGCAGCCCTGCGCGACGCGATGGAGCGCACGGAGGGCGACGTCGAGACCGCCGGACGCACCGACGGGCGGGGGATGTGAAGATGGGCGTCATGTCCCTCACCGCGGCCGTCAAGGACGAGCTCGCCCGCGTCGACGTCCCCAAGGCCTCGGCCAAGCGCGCAGAGCTCTCGACCATCCTCCGGTTCGCGGGAGGGCTGCACATCGTCAGCGGTCGCATCGTGCTCGAGGCCGAGCTCGACACCGCGATCGTCGCCCGGCGCCTGCGCACCGGGATCGACGAGCTGTTCGGGCTCCACGGCGACATCCTCGTCGTCTCCCCGGGCGGGCTGCGCCGCTCCACCCGCTACATCGTGCGCGTGGTCAAGGACGGCGAGGCGCTCGCCCGGCAGACCGGCCTGCTGGACAATCGTGGTCGGCCCGTCCGCGGGCTGCCGACCGCCGTCGTCGGGGCCGGGGTCGCCGAGGCGACCGCCGCCTGGCGGGGCGCCTTCCTCGTCCACGGGTCGCTCACCGAGCCCGGCCGCTCGTCCTCGCTCGAGATCACCTGTCCGGGGCCCGAGGCCGCCCTCGCCCTCGTGGGCTGCGCACGGCGGCTCGGCGTGTCCGGAAAGAACCGCGAGGTGCGCGGCGTGGACCGGGTCGTCGTGCGCGACGGCGACGGCATCTCGGCACTCCTGACCCGCATGGGTGCCCACGACGCCGTGCTCACGTGGGAGGAGCGCCGCACCCGGCGCGAGGTGCGCGGCACCGCGAACCGCCTGGCCAACTTCGACGACGCCAACCTGCGCCGCTCGGCACGCGCCGCGGTCGCCGCCGGCGCGCGCGTGGAGCGGGCCTTCGAGATCCTCGGCGACGAGGTGCCGGACCACCTGCTCGAGGCGGGCCGGCTGCGCATGGCCAACCGGCAGGCCTCCCTCGAGGAGCTCGGCGTGATGTCGGACCCCCCGATGACGAAGGACGCCGTCGCCGGCCGGATCCGGCGGCTGCTCGCCATGGCCGACCGTCGCGCCGAGGAGCTGGGCGTGCCCAGCACGCAGGCGGTGCTCCCGCCCGACGACGAGGACGCCTGAGCGGCCCGTCCGTGCCCGCCCGTGCCGCCGGAACCGGCCGGGCCGCGGGTGGGCCTCCTCCCATCGACGGGTCGCCGACGCGGTCATCCGTGCGCATCCGTTCACCGTGGGCGGACGACGGACGATCGCCGCTGCTGCCCGTCCGCGCGTCCGACTAGGATCAGGGGCGTGGGGATGACGCCGACGGCCACGGTCCGTCGCGGGCGCCGCCCACGCAGGCCCGACCGACATGCGTGCGCCCCGACCGGTGCACCGAGGAGGAGAGAACCACAGTGACCATCAAGGTTGGCATCAACGGCTTCGGCCGTATCGGACGCAACTTCACGCGTGCGCTGCTGGCGTCGGGCGCCGACGTGCAGATCGTCGGCGTCAACGACCTCACGGACAACCGCACCCTCGCGCACCTGCTCAAGTACGACTCGATCTTCGGCGTGCTGGCCGACGAGGTGACCCACGACGACGAGAACATCAGCGTCGGCGACGTCACCTTCCGCGCGCTGGCCGAGCCGGACCCGACCAAGCTGCCCTGGGGCGAGCTGGGCGCCGACATCGTCATCGAGTCCACGGGCCGCTTCACCGACGCGACCAAGGCCAAGGCGCACATCGAGGCCGGCGCGAAGAAGGTCATCATCTCGGCCCCCGGCAAGAACGAGGACGCGACGTTCGTCGTCGGCGTGAACCACACCGAGTACGACCCGGCGAACCACCACGTGGTCTCCAACGCCTCGTGCACGACCAACTGCCTCGCGCCGATGGCCAAGGTCCTCGACGCGGAGTTCGGCATCGAGCGCGGCCTCATGACCACCATCCACGCCTACACGGCCGACCAGAACCTCCAGGACGGCCCGCACAAGGACCTGCGTCGCGCCCGCGCCGCCGCCCTGTCGATCATCCCGACCTCGACGGGTGCCGCCAAGGCCGTCTCGCTCGTGCTCCCGCAGCTCAAGGGCAAGCTCGACGGCTACGCGCTCCGCGTGCCGACCCCGACCGGCTCCGCGACGGACCTCACGTTCACCGCCAGCAAGCCCGTCACGGTCGAGTCCGTCAACGCCGCCATGAAGGCCGCCGCGGAGTCCGAGGAGCTCAAGGGCATCGTCCAGTACACCGAGGACCCGATCGTCTCGCAGGACATCGTGGGCAACTCGCACACGTCGATCTTCGACGCGGGCCTGACCAAGGTGATCGACGACCAGGTCAAGGTCGTCGCCTGGTACGACAACGAGTTCGGCTACTCCTCGTCGCTCGTCACGCTGGCCGCCTACATCGGCGCGCGTCTCTGACCGACGCCGTCACCGCCTGACCGCGACGTCCGCCCACCGCGCAGCAGCGCCGTGCGCGGGCGTCGCGGCCTGTGCGGGCCCGGCCCGACCACCCCTCGACGAGCAAGGAGCACCGCATGAAGACGATCGAGTCACTCGGCGACCTCGCCGGACGCCGCGTGCTGGTCCGTTCGGACTTCAACGTCCCGCTGGACGGCACCACCATCACCGACGACGGGCGCATCCGCGCCGCACTGCCCACCCTCACGCGCCTGGTCGACGCCGGTGCGCGGGTCGTCGTCATGGCGCACCTCGGCCGACCCAAGGGTGAGCCGAACCCGGAGTTCAGCCTAGCCCCGGTCGCCGCGCGGCTCGGCGAGCTGCTCGGCCACGACGTGGCACTGGCTCCCGACGTCGTGGACGACGGCGCGGCGGCCGCCGTCGACGCGCTGACCGACGGCCAGGTGCTGCTGCTGGAGAACGTCCGCTTCGATCCCCGCGAGAGCTCGAAGGACGACGCCCTGCGGCAGGCCATGGCGACCGACCTCGCCCGGTTCGCCGACGCCTTCGTCTCCGACGGATTCGGCGTCGTCCACCGCAAGCAGGCCTCGGTCTACGACATCGCGCAGGTGCTGCCCGCGGCGGCGGGTCAGCTCGTCCTCGCCGAGGTCGAGGCCCTGTCCCGGGCGACCAACGACCCCGAGCGGCCCTACGCCGTGGCCCTGGGCGGGTCGAAGGTCTCCGACAAGCTCGGCGTCATCGCCAACCTCGTCGAGAAGGCCGACACCCTGCTGGTCGGCGGCGGCATGGCGTTCACCTTCCTGGCGGCCCAGGGCCACGAGGTCGGCACGTCGCTGCTCGAGGAGGACCAGCTCGACACGGTCCGCGGCTACCTCGACCGGGCGGCCGAGCGCGGGGTCCAGATCCTCCTGCCCACCGACGTCGTCGTCGCCCCGGCGTTCGACGCCGATGCGCCCGCCACCACGGTTCCCGCCGAGCAGATCCCGGCCGACCAGATGGGCCTCGACATCGGCCCGGAGACCTCCACGGCCTACGCCGCCGCCATCGCGGGTGCCCGCACCGTCGTCTGGAACGGGCCGATGGGCGTGTTCGAGATGGCCCCGTTCGCCGCCGGCACCAAGGCGGTCGCGCAGGCGCTGTCCGACGCCGACGGCTACACCATCGTCGGCGGCGGCGACTCCGCCGCCGCCGTGCGGCTCCTCGGGTTCGACGAGTCCACCTTCTCCCACATCTCCACCGGTGGCGGCGCCTCCCTCGAGCTCCTCGAGGGCAAGGAGCTGCCCGGTCTCAGCGTCCTGGAGGACAACGCATGAACGCTCGCACCCCGCTCATGGCGGGCAACTGGAAGATGAACCTCGACCACCACGAGGCCACTCACCTCGTGCAGAAGCTCGCGTGGACCCTCACCGACGCCAAGCACGACCACGAGCAGGTCGAGGTCGTCGTCGTCCCGCCGTTCACCGACCTTCGCTCGGTGCAGACCCTCGTCGACGGCGACAAGCTCGACATCGCCTACGGCGCGCAGGACGTCTCGGAGCACGCCTCGGGTGCCTACACGGGCGAGATCTCCGCCGCGATGCTCGCCAAGCTCGGCGTCAGCCACGTCGTCGTCGGGCACTCCGAGCGTCGCGAGTACCACGCCGAGGACGACGCGCTCGTGGGCCGCAAGGCCGCCGCCGCGCTCGGGGCGGGCATCACCCCGATCATCTGCGTCGGGGAGGGCCTCGAGGTCCGCCGGGCCGGGACGCACGTCGAGCACGTGACCGCGCAGATCACCGGCGCGTTCGAGGCGCTGGACGCCGACCAGGCGGCATCCGTCGTCGTCGCCTACGAGCCCGTGTGGGCCATCGGCACCGGTGAGGTCGCCACGCCCGAGGACGCGCAGGAGGTGTGTGCCGCCGTGCGCGCCCGCCTGGCGGAGCTCTACTCGCCCGAGCTGGCGGACTCCGTCCGCGTCCTCTACGGCGGCTCGGTCAAGTCCGGCAACATCGCCGCCATCATGGCGGGCGACGACGTGGACGGCGCGCTCGTGGGCGGGGCCAGCCTCAAGGCGGAGGAGTTCGCCGCGATCGTGCGCTACCAGCAGCACGTCGGCGGCTGACCTACCCGACACCGGGCACGGGGCACGGCGCGGGCGAGCAGCCCGGGCCGTGCCCCGTCGCTCGTCCAAGGTGCGCCCGGCCCGCGGGTCATCGCTTATCATCGTCGGGGCGCCCGCCGGCGTCGCGCGTCGTTCCCGAGGAGTTGTCCCACCGTGATCTGGCTCAAGGTGATCCTGAGCGTGCTGCTCGTGCTGCTCAGCATCGTGCTCGTCCTCTTCGTGCTCATGCACAAGGGGCGCGGCGGCGGCCTGTCCGACATGTTCGGCGGCGGCCTCACCTCCTCGGTCGGTTCCTCCGGCGTGGCGGAACGCAACCTCAACCGGCTGACCGTCGCGGCCTCGGTCGCCTGGGGCCTGTGCGTGGTCATGCTCGGCCTCATCATGAAGTTCGGAGACTGACATGGCCGGGGGCAACGCGATCCGTGGCTCGCGCGTGGGCGCGGGCCCGATGGGGGAGATGGAGCGCGGCGAGCTCGCCCCCCGGGTCAAGGTCTCGTACTGGTGCGCCCAGGGCCACGAGTCGAACCCCAGCTTCGCGGTCGACGGCGAGGTCGTGCCCCCCGATAACTGGGACTGCCCCCGCTGCGGCATGCCCGCCGGGCAGGACCGGGACGCCCCGCCCGAGGCCCCCCGCAACGAGCCCTACAAGACGCACCTCGCCTACGTGAAGGAGCGCCGGTCCGACGTCGACGGCGCGGCCCTCCTCGACGAGGCCCTCAGCGCGCTGCGCGCCCGCCGCGGCACCGCCTGAGACCCACCCCCCTCACGACCTCGGACGCGGACCGAGGGGGGGGAGGAGGAGGTGGGGGTTTGCCGAGGGGGTTTTGCT